>JAGUXT010000016.1 GCA_020061705.1 Halothiobacillus sp.
CAAGGCCGTCCCGACGCAACATCCATGTTGCGACAGGACTAAACAGGCCATCCATGGCCTGTTTACCTCACCTACGGCACTCCGTTCACGGCGACCCCACACGGGGGGCAAATCCCCCGCTTTCAGCGAAAGCAGTAAACAAAACTGCGTTTTGTTTACTATTGGAATAACGTAAACAAGTACTGAAATCATGGCAGTGCGATTGAATTCGCAGCGAAAGGGGGTGGGGCATGGTGTTTGTTTCAATCAATCCATTCAATGGCGAAGTGTTGGCGCACGTTGCGGGGCATACCCCGCAGGAGATTGAGTACGCGCTGTCGCGCAGTGCGCGCATGGCTCCTGTCTGGCGTGAGGGTGGGTTTGCGCCGCGTGCGGCGTTGCTGCTTGAGGTGGCACGCTTGTTGCGCGAGCGTCAGGGGATGTATGCCCGCTTGATGGCGTTGGAAATGGGCAAGCCGATGCGTGAAGGGCGTGCTGAGGTGTTGAAGTGCGCCTGGGTATGTGAATTTTATGCCGAGCAGGCTGCGACGCTGCTGGCGGATGAGGTCGTTGCCTCGGATGCGCGTTCCAGTCGGGTGATTTATGAACCGCTGGGCACGGTGCTGGGTATCATGCCGTGGAACTTCCCGTTCTGGCAGGTGCTGCGTGCCGTTGCACCGATTGTGATGGCTGGAAATACATTCTTGCTTAAACATGCGTCAAACGTGCCGCAATGTGCTTTGGCGCTGGATGCGCTGCTCCGTGATGCGGGCGCGCCTGAGGGTGTGTTCAGCACACTTCTGGTGGGCAGCGAGGCCGTGCCGGCGCTGATTGATGATGTGCGTGTGCATGGTGTGACCTTGACCGGTAGCGAAACCGCCGGACGGCGGGTGGCGGCGCTGGCCGGGGCAGCATTGAAACCGGTGGTGATGGAGTTGGGCGGCTCGGACGCGTTTTTGGTCTTGGAGGATGCTGATCTTGAACTGGCACTGGACGGCGCAGTGCGTTCACGCTTTCAAAATAACGGGCAAAGCTGCATCGCGGCGAAGCGTTTCATTGTGCATGAATCCCTGGCCGAGGATTTTGCGCAAGGTTTGGCGCTGCGTGTCGCGGCTTTGCGCGCGGGGGATCCAGTGGATGAAGACACCGAGATTGGCCCAATGGCGCGGCCAGATTTGCGTCAACAGGTCTTGGAACAGGTGCAGGCCAGCGTGCGCGATGGGGCGCGTGTGGTGCAGGGGGGTGTGGCCGTACCCGGAAGCTTTGCTGCCATGCAGGCCTGTGTGTTGATGGATGTTCGCCCCGGTATGGCGGCATTTGATGAAGAGATTTTTGGGCCGGTGGCGGCAATCTGTGTGGCACAGGATGATCTGCACGCCCTGCGTCTGGCGAACGCCAGCCGTTTTGGTCTTGGCGCTAGTGTGTGGACGCGCGATGTGGCGCGTGGTGAGGCGCTGGCGCGTGCGTTGGAATGCGGCGCGGCGTTTGTGAACGGCATGGTGAAGAGCGACCCGCGCCTGCCGTTCGGTGGCTGCAAGGTGTCTGGATTGGGGCGTGAGCTTGGGGCTCAGGGTTTGCGGGCGTTTACCAATGTGAAGACGCTGTGGGTCGCTTGAAGCGGATGATTTTGGCGTGACGCAGCCCAGCAGTGCCCGCCTGGGGTTTGCCTATGTCGCTGTGGTGCTGATTTGGGCAACTACGCCCCTGGGGATTCAGTGGAGCGGGGCAGGGGGTGGTTTTTTATTTGGCGTGACGGCGCGTATGGTGTTGGGGGCGCTGCTGGCTCTGCCTGTGTTGTGGTTGTTGGGGCAACGCATGTCATTTGCACCGCGTGCGTTGATGGCTTACGCAGCGGGTAGTCTGGCGATATTTGGCGGCATGTTGGGTACGTATTGGGCCGCGCAACATTTGGCCAGTGGCATGGTATCGGTGATGTTTGGCACGGCACCTTTGTTTACCAGCTTGTTGGCGGCCTGGGTGTTGGGTGAGCGCACGCTGAATGGCTACTGGTTGGGCGGTTTGCTATTGGCGTTTGCCGGGCTGGGGCTGATTTTTCATGAACAGATTAGCCTGGAGGGTGTCGGAGCCTGGGCAGTGGCGATAATGCTGTGCAGCGCATTTATTCATGCGCTGAGCACGGTGCTGGTGAAAAAAGTCAACGCGCCGATTTCGGGTAGTGTGACTAGTGTCGGTGCTCTGTGGTTTTCGGCAGTGTTGTATCTGCTGGCTTGGCTGGTGTTTGCGCCTGAGGGTGATTATTGGCCGAAGGAGGTCAGCGGGCGTGCTTGGGGTGCAATTGTGTATCTTGCCGTGTTTGGCTCGGTGTTCGGCTTTATGTTGTTTTTCTTTGCACTGCGCCATTTGCCTGCATCGTTGATGGGTTTGGTGACTTTGCTCACACCGGTGTTGGCTTTGTGGTTGGGCTGGTGGTTTGAGGGTGAGGTATTGTCGCTGGCAGCGATGCTGGGAACCCTGCTGGTGCTGGGCGGTTTGGCTTGGGCGCAGTGGGGTGCAATGCTGCGCAGACATTCAATGTAGCTGTTAGTCTGTTGCAGTAACAAAAGCGGTTTTGGCTTTGAGCAAGTCGGGGAATGGGCGTGATGGATAACATACAAACTTTGGTCATTGGAGCCGGTATTTCGGGTTTGAGCACCGCGTTTTTCCTGCAACAGCAGGGGCATCGTGTCGCGGTGCTGGAGGCGAGCGGGCGAGCCGGAGGCAATGTGCAAACCTTGATGCACGAGGGTTTTCTGCTGGAAGCGGGGCCGAATACCTTGCTGGACAATGATCCGGCGATTGCTGCTTTGATTGATGGTTTGGACTTGCGTGCCGAGGTGCGCGAGGCCAATGCCGAAGCCAATCGGCGTTATGTGGTGCGTGATGGCCAGGCTGTGCAGCTTCCCGGTTCGCCGCCAGCGTTTTTGACCACGAAGCTGTTTTCGCCTGCCGCGAAATTCCGTTTGCTTGCCGAGCCATTTATCGGACGCGCGAAGCACGAAGAAAGTGTGGCCGAATTTGTGCGTCGTCGTTTGGGGCAGGAATTTTTGGACTGGGCGATTGATCCTTTCGTCTCTGGCGTATATGCCGGTGATCCGGCGCGCCTGTCCGTGCAGGCTGCCACGGCCAAGGTGTATGCACTGGAGCGCGATCATGGTTCACTGATTGTCGGGGCGCTCAAAAAAGCATTCAAGGCGCGCAAGGCAGAGGTGCAGACTACGCCGGTAGGGCATATGTTCTCGTTTGATCGCGGTTTGGGACAGTTGATTGATGCCCTGGCCACGCGAATGGGCGCTGCGTTGCACGTGAATACGGCGGTGCAGGGTTTGCAGCACACGCATGACGGCTGGCAGGTGAATACTTCGCAAGGGGCGTTCGTGGCGCAGAATGTGGTTTTGGCCGTGCCCGCTGAGGTATGCGCTGCTTTGCTTGAGCCATTTTTAGGTGTGCGCGTGCAGCCGCTGCGCGAGATTCCCTACCCGCCCGTCATGTCGGTAGCCTTGGGTTTTCGGCGTGAGGATGTAGCACATGCGCTGGACGGCTTTGGTGTATTGATCCCGGCCAAGGAGCGCGTTACCACCTTGGGTGCGCTGTTTTCCAGCACGCTCTTCCCCGGACGTGCCCCCGACGGACAAGTGTTGCTGACGGTGTTTATCGGCGGACGACGGCATGAGAATGTGGGTGAGTGGACGGAAGAAGCTATTGTGGCGCGAGTGTTGGCTGATCTGGCACCGATTCTTGGGCTGCGATCTGCGCCGCTGATGACGCATGTACAGCGCTGGCCGCGCGCCATCCCGCAGTATGAGCTGGGGCATCTCGAATACATTGCTGCTTTGGATGAGGCCACGCAGCATCTCGCTGGCTTGGTGACACGAGCCAACTGGCGTGATGGCGTGTCGGTTTCTGATGCCATTCGCAACGGTTTGGCACATGCGGCTACGCTGCAACATTCTTCTGCACAAGCACGTCAGATTGGCTAGACTAGTCTTTAATTTTTCTGAGTTTGCTGTGCCATGAGTCAACGCCTAAACCTTGAAGAGTTCACTGCCATGGTGCAGGAGCTTTCGCCTGCCGAAATGGCCAAGTTGCCACTGGATATCATGCCGGAAACGATTCCGACCCAGATGATTCGTAACGCCCCGGCTCCCATGCGTGCAGTGTTGGAAAAAATGGCCTTCGCTGCCAGCCAGGCCGAATTACGCGCAGTGCAGCGTATGGATCAGGCATTGGGCGCGACCGTGCTTCAGGCGATGGATAAAGCGCGTGGCTATGAGGCTGACATTGCAATTGCGCGTTTGAAGCACCGTATGGAGGATCTGAAACCCACTTTGGATCGTTGGCGAAATGAAAAAATTTCGCATCATTCCATGGCGCAATCCATGTTGACTCTGCGAGAAGAGGTGCGGGAGTTGCAGGCAGAGCGGGCGCGTCAGGCGCGCGCAGAAGTGGTGCTGATCCAAGCCTTGCAGAATCCGGGTGGGTTTGCTGAGCGCCTTCGCCAAGCCTTGGACGGTATTCGCAGCGTATCGAATAAGGTCGACCAGAGTTTGGGCGAATATCTGGTCTTACAGCTTGAGGTTTCTTCCGCCGATATGGCCGAGAAGCGTACGCAAATCAGCGAAGCAGACAAGGTGCGCGCAGCTCTTTTTGAGGAGCTGGCGCATCTTGAGGAACAGGTGAAGGCCCCAAGTAGCTGGATGGCGCGCCTGATCCCATGGAATTCGAGCAAAAAAGAGGATTTTTTACGCCAACAAATTAGCGATTTGTATCAACGGGTCATGAATGAGGAGTGGGTAATGGCTGAGTCGCAACTAATCCGCTGGTTGGATGTGATTGTCGATGCCAGTCTGTACGGCAATTCAGATGCAGGGCAAAACACCTTGCGCTCGGCGCGGCTCAACCTATTCTTCTTGCTTAATGCGTTTTGTGAGCAACAAGAAGCCGCAGCAAAGAAAATTGCACGTAACCCCTTTGTTCAGACGGATCCCAGGCAAGCGATTGAATACATGCTGATTTCAGAGCGATTTATTCTGGACTACTTTGCCAAGAAGCGCGCAGAGGTTATTGAATGGCTGGGCAATGCGGCGGACACCCGTCTCAAAACCCTTGAGGGGCTCGAAGAAAACCTGGTTATAGAAATGAAGCGCAATTTGCGTAACCGTTAAGTTTTTTTATGATTTCCCCCTCAGGCGGCGCAACAATTCGCGGGCGTGACTGTTGGGACGTTGGTGACTGTGCTCAATGGTGTTGAGCTTGCGCAATTCTTGCTCATGCAGCCGGCGAGCTTGGCTCGTGCTGTCTTCTCTGTAGAGTGCTTCCGCCTCAGAAGCCGGGCGGCGCTTTTCGTTGAGGCCGAGGACGTGGATGCACCAAACTTCACCGGCGCGGCTTATGTGCAGGATGTCGTCGGGTTTGACGCGCGAGGCGGCCTTGGCGGCATGGTCATTGAGCTTGATTTTTCCACCTTCAATGGCCTCCTTGGCAAGGCTGCGGGTTTTGTAAAAGCGTGCGGCCCAAAGCCACGTGTCGAGGCGTTGCCAGAATTGAGGTAGTTCGGATAATTGTTCTTTCATTGGGGTCTAACTGACGCGTTAAGTCGTTCACAAAAAAGGCGCTGAAATACTCAGCGCCTTGGATGTTGAATCATGACTTGGAGTTACTCTTTGGCAACCTGATCCGGCAGGACAATGTTGAGTTCCAGCACATCCACGTCGCCATCGCGGTCGAGTTTGACCTTGACCGCATCATCGCCAATTTGCACATAGCGGCGAATCACGTCCAACAACTCCTTTTCCAGCTTGGGGAGGAATTCGTGACTGGGGCGGTTTTGCGCACGCTCATGTGCAATGATGATCTGCAAACGCTCTTTGGCGAGCTTGGCGGTGTTTTCTTTTTTGCCACGGAAAAAATTGAGCAAGCCCATGATTTAATTCCCAAATAAGCGGCTGAAAAAGCCTTTTTTCTCGACGGTAAGGAAGCGCAGGGGGCGCTCTTCACCAAGTAGGCGGGCGATGGCATCAGCATACGCCTGACCGGCATCCGACTCCTGATCGAGAATGACTGGCTGCCCGGAGTTGGAGGCGTTAAGCACGGCGGGCGACTCAGGAATCACACCGAGCAAGGGTACGGCAAGAATTTCCATCATGTCTTCAATGCTCATCATTTCACCTGCTTCAGCGCGCGCAGGGGCGTAGCGCGTGACCAAAAGATGCTGTTTGATGCTGGGCATATTGTTGACTGCCCGATACGATTTGCTGGCCAGCAGGCCGAGCATGCGGTCAGCATCCCGTACCGAGGATACTTCCGGATTCGATACCACAATGGCTTCATCAGCAAAGTACATTGCCAGTTGTGCACCTTTTTCGATACCTGCAGGCGAATCGCAGACGATGAAATCGAAACCATCATCCTTGAGACCGTCCAGCACTTTTTTCACACCTTCTTCAGTCAGTGCATCCTTGTCCTTGGTTTGAGACGCGGCCAGCACGTACAGGTTGCCAATGCGCTTGTCCTTGATCAAGGCTTGCGTCAAATTGGCTTCACCTTGCACTACATTCACGAAGTCATAAACCACGCGGCGCTCGACACCCATGATGAGGTCAAGATTGCGCAGACCCACATCAAAGTCGATGACGGCAACTTTGTGTCCGCGCTGAGCGAGGCCGGTGGCAATCGAGGCACTTGTGGTGGTTTTACCCACGCCGCCCTTGCCGGAGGTTATGACGAGAATTTTAGACACGTTGGAATCCTCATTGGAGCGTGAAAAAACACTTTCGATTAAACAAAACCGAAAGCGCGAATAATTAACTTGTCTTGCTGGATTTCGATGACAGCAGCCTTGCCAATCAAGTCAGGCTCAATGCTATCGCGGGTGCGGTAAATACCGTTGATTGACACCAGTTCGGCATCAAGATTCTGGCACCAAATACGCGCATCCTTGCGGCCACGAGCCCCGGCCAGTGCGCGTCCGCGCAGGGTACCGTAAATATGGATGTCACCATCTGCAATGACCTCCGAGCCTTCGTTCACCGAGGCCTCAATAATCAAATCGCCACCACGTGCATATAGCTGCTGCCCGGCGCGCACTGTTTGGCGCATCACCATATTGCTGGCGCAATCGGCTTGCACTTCACTTGGCGCTTCACTCGGAGTGGTTTCGGCTGGTTTGGCAGGTGCGGCATCCTGTGTGGGCGCGAGCTGAGGCTCTGCGCCCGGTGCCTGGTTAGCTGCGGGGAATAAGGCCAGACGTGCGCGTGCGGCAGCGTTGCGTTGTGCCTCGCTACCACCGCTGATGCCAACGATTGTCAGGCCGTGATTGTCCAAAAGGCTCACCAAGGCAGGGAAGTCGATGACTTTGAATCCGTCTTCAAGCGGTGCAAGATCGAGCACAGTAGGCGTGTTTTTGAAAAGATTGGGTGCTTGCGCCATGTGGTCCTTCAGGCGCAACGCGAGTTGCACAATGCTGGGATTGTGCAACTCAAAAATCATTAGGTTGTGCGCGCGGCGCTTGAGTACAAAGTGATTTTTTGCGGCGGTATCGCCGTCATCTGTGGGATGTGGGGAAGCATTCATAGGGCGCAACTGGCAAGTTTGAAGTCAATGTTTTCGCTGCTTTGGCGCGTTCGGCCTTCGTCGGAGTCAAGCTCCAACTCAAGGAATCGGATCGAGAAACGCTGTTTCCCAGCGCTAACCTCGGGGAAGTAACCCACATCTTCGGGTAGAAAAACGCGCAGTATTTGCGCGGGCATGTTTGGTGCGAGGGCTTGTTGGTAGAAGCCACCTTCAGCGTGTTGCGCGATTGGAACGGCGCTTTCTCGTACAAGGTTGAGAATGAGGTCTATGCCTTCGTTGACGAGAGCAAAAGGACTTAACCAGATGATGAGCATATCGCGGCGCACATCGGCGGGAAGGCGTAGCCAATAGTGCAACATGGGTAGGTCAAATTCGCATAGTCCGCCGGAAATCTTGCTGCGTTGTTGAATAGCGGCGAGAAACTCGTGGTTTTTAATCGCGGCACCAATCGGGCCATTAATGTCGTGCAGACGGCGAATTAGGGCTTTCTGTTGGTCCAGTACATCGGCAAGCTTGTACGCATCTACGCCGGGTGCTTGTTGCAGTGCACTCAAGCTGGCATTTTGGCGCTCAAGCTCTTTCATCAGTTCGCGTTTTAAATCAAAACGTCCGGTGACTTCGCTTAATTCCAATAGGGTTAAAACGGCGGCTTCAGCGTCGTATTGTGTGGATGCTGAGAGAAAGTGTTGCGCACGACGAAAAAGCTCGCTGACGCGAAAAAACGCGCGCATACGTTCATTAAGGGGGTGTTCGAAGACGTTGAGTGCCGTCATGTTCATCTAGCTGTACACAATTCGTCGCATTCTGCGCTAAAACACTTCTCAAATACAATGTGCTTGGTTGATATACTCAGCAAATAGCTTGATTCCAGGTGAATGAATATGCGCGGTTTACGTGGTGATGTGCGCCTTGCGGGCGTACTGTCGTGTGTGGCGTTGCTTGCGGGTTGCGCCACGGATGCGCCGGTGCGTGAGGGGGCTGTTGTGGTCAAAAAGGATGTGCCAGTGCAGGCGAGCAATGGTATTGGCATGGGGCGGGTCGAGGCCGTGCGCGAAGTTGCGATGGTGGACAAGGCTCAGCCATACAGGCGTAGTGTCGAACGCAGTGCTGCTGCGGATGGATTATCGCAAACGATGATCGGAATGCTTTCGCCCAAGCAAATGGGGCTGGAAGTGTTTGTACGCTTGGATAGCGGGGCGGACGTGACCGTGGTGCAGGCGGCAGATGTCGCCTTTCGTCCGGGAGATCGAGTGCGCGTAATGCAAGGGCATGATGGTGCAACCCGCGTGACTTATTGATGGATTGCGTTGGGTTTATATGAGCGAGTGCCCTACATCCACATCAAACAAAATAACAACTACGGCTATTTGAGATCAACCATGCGCGGACAACTTTATATTATCGCAGCACCTTCTGGTGCAGGAAAAACCAGCTTGGTTAAGGCCTTGCATGAACATTTGAACGGGATCGCGGTGTCGGTGTCGCACACCACGCGTGCCATGCGTCCCGGCGAGGAGAACGGGGTGCATTATCATTTTGTTGACCATGCCTATTTTGAGCGCATGGTGGCTGATGGTGAGTTCCTGGAGCATGCGCGGGTATTCGACAATTTTTATGGCACGGCCAAAAGCTCGGTGGAGTGTAATCTGGCCGCCGGGCTGGATGTAATTCTGGAAATCGACTGGCAGGGGGCGCAACAGGTACGAGCTGCATTCCCCGAGGCATTGGGGATATTTATTCTGCCGCCAGCGCGCGAGGTGCTGGAAACTCGTCTGTGCGGGCGAGGTCAGGATGATAGCCAAATCATTGCGCGGCGCATGCGTGATGCCACGACTGAGATGCAGCATTATGCCGAGTTCGATTTTTTGCTGATTAATGATGTGTTTGAAGATGCCTTGCGCGAGCTGGCGTGTATTTTTCGTGCGAATCGTGCGCGCATAGAACGCTCTGCAGCGCGCCACGCAAGGTTAATCAAAGACTTGCTGGCTTAATGCCCTGCATCTTCTATACAATGCGCGGTTCAAATGAATTGACGACTGGAGAATATATATGGCACGCGTAACGATTGAAGATTGCCTGAAGGATGTGGGCAACCGCTTCCAACTGGTTGTAATGGCTGCCAAGCGCGCTCGTCAGATCGAAGCCGGTGCTCAACCGCTGGTGGATCCTGAAGATGACAAGCCCACGGTCATTGCCCTGCGCGAAATTGCCGCAGGCAAAGTAACCCAGGCTGTACTGGACGAAGTGCATATCCATCAGCCCGTGCGTACGCGCATTGCGGATTTTGAAATTCGCGATGAACTCAATGAGTTCCGTGGTGAGGATGACGAAGCCCCTGCGCCGCGTCGCGCGGCCAGTAGCGACGACGTTTAAGCAATACCTGGGCTAAGGTGACTGAGGCTTATTTGATGGGCGCCGTGCCGCTTGCGTCTGACATGCCAGACCTACCATCCCCCGCAGCGGGCGTACCGAGTACGCTGGCTGCGGGGGATGTTATTTTCGCTCCGCTTGCTCAGGTGCTGGCGACGTACCTCGATGAATCCACGATTGAGCGCATCGCCCAAGCTTATGCCTTTGCGGCGCAGGCACATGAAGGTCAAACGCGGGTTTCGGGTGAGCCTTACATCACGCATCCCGTAGCTGTGGCGGGTATTCTGGCAGGGTTGCGCCTGGATGAAAAAACCATCATTGCGGCCTTGCTGCATGATGTCATCGAAGATACGCCGACCGGACACGAGTACATTCTTGCTGAATATGGTACTGAGGTGGCGCACCTGGTTGAGGGGGTAAGCAAGCTCGACCAAATTCGATTTAAATCGAAAGCCGAGCAGCAGGCGGCCAACTTCCGCAAAATGATGATGGCGATGGTCGAGGACGTGCGCGTCATCCTCATCAAGTTGGCAGATCGCTTGCATAACATGCGCACCCTTGGGGTGATGCGTCCGGATAAACGTCGGCGGATTGCACGCGAAACCCTGGAAATCTACACGCCAATTGCCAATCGCCTTGGCCTTAACAGCTTGCGTCATGAGTTGGAAGCCCTTGGTTTTCAGGCCATGTACCCAACACGTTACTGTGTGCTGGAACAGGCTTTACGCAAGGTGCGTGGTAATCGGCGTGAGGTTATGCGCACGATTGAGGATGCCTTCAATGCCCGCCTTCAGGAGGAGGGTATGCAGGCCGAGGTGCAAACGCGGGAAAAACGCCTGTACAGCATCTACCGCAAGATGGTGCAAAAGCGCTTGTCCTTTGAGGATGTGTTCGATGTCTTTGCGGTACGCATCGTCACCGATACTGTCGACAATGTGTACCGTCTTTTGGGCTTGGCACACAATCTCTACAAGCCTTTGCCTGGGCGCTTCAAGGATTACATCGCCATCCCCAAGGCCAATGGCTACCAATCGCTGCATACCTTGCTGTTCGGGCCGCATGGTATTCCGCTGGAAGTGCAGATTCGCACCCGAGAAATGCACCAGTTTGCGGAAAGCGGAATTGCCGCGCACTGGCTGTACAAGGCCAAGGGAGACGCTACGGGTGCGACCCAGGCGCGAGCGCGAGAATGGCTGCGTGAACTGCTGGATATTCAGCGTCAGGCGGGTAACCCCCAGGAATTTCTGGAGAGTGTCAAAGGCGATTTATTCCCCGATGAGGTCTATGTATTCACGCCCATGGGCGAGATCATGGAGTTGCCGCGTCGTTCTACGCCGATTGATTTTGCCTATGCCGTGCATACCGATGTCGGCAATAGTTGCGTGGCGTGCAAAATCGATCGCCAGTTTGCTCCACTCTCCAGCGTATTACGCAATGGTCAAACTATTGAAATCATCACGGCTCCTGGGTCGGCTCCCAGCCCGAACTGGTTGAATTTCGCTGTGACTGCCAAAGCACGCACGCATATTCGTGCCTTCCTCAAGGGGTTGCACGAGGATGAGGCGGTGCAGTTGGGCGCGCGTTTGCTTGATAAGGCGCTGGAATCCCATCAACTTACCTTGGCGGATATTGAACCTGAGCGCGTGACATATTGTGTGCAAGATCAATATCAAACGAACTTGAACGAATTGCTGCGTGAAATTGGCTTGGGTAACCGCATGGCAACGCTGGTTGCCTTGTGCCTGACTGCCAAAATGGGCGAGGTTGACGGGGGCGGGCAGGTTGCAGGTGGTCTAAGTGGCGCACCACTGATCCTGCGAGGCTCCGAGGGTTTGGTGGTGAGCTTTGCCAAGTGTTGTCATCCGATTCCGGGCGACCCGATTATCGGCTTTGTCAGCACAGGGCGCGGCGTGGTAGTGCATCGGCGACAGTGTGGCAATGCCGTTGAACTCGCCTCGCGGCCAGAGAATCTGATGCCCGTCGAGTGGGCGAGTGATGTCGCTGGCGATTACCAGGCAGAAATTTCACTCAACGCCAAGAACCTGCGCGGCGGACTGGCGCGTATGGCGGGCACAATCGCTGAAACTGGTGCAGACATTGATAACGTCAGCTTTGACGACCGCGATCAAAACGTGACCGTTATCACCTTCCTGTTGCGCGTGAGCAACCGTCTGCAACTTGCCCAAATCATACGCCGCTTAAAGCGCGAGCAAGGTGTGCTCAAGGTTTGGCGAACCTAATTGCAGCGCGAGACATGCTCAAGCATCCAATAATCCGAAAACGCATTGTTAACTCCAGGAGACACTGAACATGACACGCAGCACCATTCAAACCACCCAGGCTCCGCAGGCGATTGGCACCTACTCACAAGCCGTGCGTGTGGGCGATACCGTGTACCTGTCCGGGCAGATTGCACTTGAGCCTGCGACCATGCAGATGGTGCAGGAGACGATTGAGTCCGAAATCCACCAGGTGTTTCAAAACCTGCGCGCCGTGTGCGAAGCGGCGGGTGGCTCTTTGAATGATGTGGCCAAGCTGAATGTATATTTGACGGACTTGGCCAACTTCGCCGCTGTGAACAGCATTATGGCTGAGTACTTCGATATGCCCTATCCCGCACGCGCTGCCGTCGGCGTTGCCAGCCTGCCTCGCGCTGCGCGTGTTGAAGCCGATGGCGTGATGGTCATCGGTGCGCATGAAGCGGATGTGATGCCTTAATCGGCGGTGGGATTCAGTAATAAAAAAGCCCACTCAACTGAGTGGGCTAGATAGAAAAATGGTGGGCCCAGCGGGATTCGAACCTGCAACCAAAGGATTATGAGTCCTCTGCACTAACCGTTGTGCTATGGGCCCGAAAGCTATTTCCGGGTTCTTGGTGGGCTAGCGTTCGGCTTCGAGGAAGCTGCGTAGCAGTTCGGAGCGCGATGGATGACGAAGTTTGCGCAACGCCTTGGCCTCAATCTGGCGGATACGCTCACGGGTGACATCAAACTGCTTGCCGACTTCCTCAAGGGTGTGGTCGGTGTTCATGTCGATGCCGAAGCGCATGCGTAGCACCTTGGCTTCACGCGGGGTGAGGCTGGCCATAACGTCGCGCACGGCTTCAGCCAAACCTTCGTTAGTAGCGGCATCCAGCGGGGAAATTGCACTGGTGTCTTCGATGAAATCGCCCAAGTGGGAATCTTCATCATCACCAATCGGGGTTTCCATGGAGATGGGCTCCTTGGCGATTTTCATCACCTTGCGCACCTTGTCTTCAGGCATGGCCATGCGTTCGGCCAGCTCTTCGGGCGTGGGATCACGTCCCATTTCCTGGAGCATCTGACGGGAAACACGGTTGAGTTTGTTGATGGTCTCAATCATGTGCACCGGAATGCGGATGGTGCGCGCCTGATCCGCGATTGAGCGCGTGATGGCCTGACGAATCCACCATGTGGCGTAGGTAGAGAATTTGTAACCGCGACGGTATTCAAACTTGTCCACGGCTTTCATCAGGCCGATGTTCCCCTCCTGAATCAAATCCAGGAATTGCAGGCCACGGTTGGTGTATTTTTTGGCAATCGAGATTACGAGGCGCAGGTTGGCTTCGACCATGTCCTTCTTCGCGCGGCGTGCCTTGGCTTCGCCGACCAGCATATGACGGTTGATGTCTTTAAGTTGGCGCACGCTTAGGCTGTTGTCGCGTTCAAGGTAGCTGAGGCGCTTTTGCAGGCGCTCAATGTCGGCGCTTAACGCCTGGATGCTTGCGCCAAAAGTTTTGTTTGCGCAGGCTTCGCTCAACCAAGCGGCGTTGGTTTCATTGCCGGGGAAGGCTTTGATGAAGTGTTCGCGCGGCATTCCGCCTTGGTGAACGCAGACCTCAAGCACGTCGCGCTCAAGTTTGCGCACACGCTCGACGGCACCACGCAAATTTTTTACAAGGCGCTCGGTCAATAGGGGATTGAGTTTGAGGCCGAGCAGGCTTGCTTCAAGTTCATCCTTGACGTTTTCACCCGCAAGCCTGCGCGTATGTAGCTCGCGCAGGGCGGCCATATGCAGGCGTACAGCTTCAATATCCAAGCCGGCAGGCTCGACATCAACCTCGTCTTCAACCTCGTCAACCACATCTTCGATGACATCTTCTGTTTCGAGGTCTTCGCTGACCACGGCGACTTCGATTGGGATTTCTTCTTCCGGTGGGGCGAATCCGACCACAACATCCACAATTCGCGCTTCGCCAGCTTCAAAACGATCGAAATCGCCAAGCAGCTCGGTGATGGCGGGCGGGTGCATGGCGAGCGCACAGAGCATTTCGCGCAAGCCAGCTTCAATGCGCTTGGCAATGACAATTTCGCCTTCACGGGTCAGCAGATCCACAGTACCCATTTCGCGCATGTACATGTGCACGGGGTCTGTGGTGCGACCGACGACGTCATCCACAGTTGATGTTAGTGCGGCCGCAGCTTCTTCGGCGGCATCTTCATCCGGGGCGGGGGCGTTGTCAGAGAGGGTGAGCTCATCGGCATCGGGGGCGGTTTCGAATACGCGAATGCCCATATCGTTAATCATGCCGATGATGTCTTCCATCTGGTCGGCTTCGACCATGCCTTCAGGCAGGGTGTCATTAATCTCGGCGTAAGTCAGGTAACCCTGTTCTTTGCCTCGTGCAATAAGGTCTTTAATGCTGGACTTGGGATCGTCAGACATGGCGCGGCTTCAAATAGGTGGACTTGGGATTATAGCAAGTGAAAGCAATTTTTTCACGGTGTGTTTTTGGTTGAACTTAGGCGAAGAAGTTCATGGCGTTCATGGGCTTGTAACTGGTCAAACGGCTGGGCAGTGAGTTCACGCAGGCGCTCACGCGAGTAGGCCGTCGCAAGGTGGTTTAGCATGTCTTGCCACATACTTTGGCGTACTTGTTCATCATCGCTATCCTGCGGGGCTGGTAAGCAGGCAAGTGCATCCAGGGTTTTAAGCTGGGGGCTGTCCCGGTAATGTTCAAGTAGTACGCCGAGTGGCATTGGGTGTACGCGCAATGTGTTGATCAATTCGGACAAGAGGGCAAAGCCGGGAATTGTACTTTGCGCCCATGCAGGATCGAGCTCA
Organism: Halothiobacillus sp.; assembly: GCA_020061705.1. GTDB lineage: Bacteria > Pseudomonadota > Gammaproteobacteria > Halothiobacillales > Halothiobacillaceae > Thiofaba. The sequence goes on from JAGUXT010000016.1 coordinate 15,004, forward strand.
TATTCGCTCGCGAGTTCGGGGTGGTAAAGCAAATACAGAATGGCTTTGCGTATCGCGCTTTGACGCGTGCTGCTTGGGGTATTGGTGGAGGGGGGGCGGCTCGATTCGCTAGGTTTTGAGGCACGCCCGGTGTTTTGTAGGCGGGTAACACTGGTGCCGATGTGTTTGGCAAGCGTGTCGAATACCAAATCTTTCAATGTGCCTTCTGGCATGAGCTGGAAGAGGGGCATGGCGAGCGATTTAAGTTTGGCGCGCGCTGCCGGACTGCCGTCCTGTTCGGTTTGTCGATCCAGCTCATTGAGTAGAAAGCGATCAAAGCTGACCGCTTCGGCCTGAATGCGCGCACGAAACGCGTCTGCGCCTTCCTGGCGCACGAGGCTATCGGGGTCTTCACCGTCGGGCAGGAACATGAAACGTGCATCGAGTCCATCGCGAAGTTGAGGCAGGGTGGATTCCAGCGCCCGCCAAGCGGCGCGTTGCCCGGCTTCGTCACCATCAAAGCAAAACACCACCTGTGTTGTGGTGCGGTACATCAAGTCCACTTGCTCACGCGTGACAGCCGTGCCCAGCGTTGCGACGGCTTCGCGCACGCCGTGCTGTGCCAGCATCACCACGTCCATGTAGCCTTCCACTACGATCAGACGCTCGGGTCGTCCCAGCGCCTTGCGTGCTTCATACATGCCATACAGCCCCGCGCCCTTGTGGAAAAGTGGGGTTTCGGGTGAGTTCAGGTACTTGGGTTTGTCATCGTTGAGTACGCGGCCACCGAAGGCAATCACACGCCCGCGTCGATCGTGAATCGGGAACATGATGCGTTCACGAAAACGATCATAAAGGCGACCTTGCTCGCCTTCACTCAACATGCCCGCACGCTTGAGTTGGTCGCGGGTGGCATCATTGGCGTTGAACGTCCGTTCGAGTGTGTCGTAACCGCCAGGCGCGTAGCCTAAGCCGAAGGTCACGGCGATCTCGCCACTTACCCCGCGTTGTTTAAGGTAATCAATGGCCTTGGGGGTGCGCTTGAGTTCGCCTTGATAATACTTGCTGCATTCGTCGAGTAGCCCGAGCAGGGGCGCATGGGGGTTCTCTTGCGTGGTGTTGTTGCCCTCGCGGGGAACTTCCATGCCCATTTGTCCCGCCAGGGTTTCGATGGCTTCAACAAAATCCAAGCGATCATGCGCCATCAAAAAGCCAAGCACCGTGCCGTGCGCGCCACAGCCAAAGCAGTGATAGAACTGCTTTTCCGGGCTGACGAAAAATGAGGGGGATTTTTCGTGATGAAACGGGCAGCAGGCCGTGTATTCCTTGCCCTTCTTCTTCAACGGCACGCGACTGCCCACCACGTCAACAATGTCGGCGCGGGTTACAAGATCGTCGATGAAGGACTGGGGAATACGGGACATGGTGTTGGGAGTTTGGCTCCAAAAAATAAGGCTCCGCGATGCAGAGCCTTGAGGTGTCTAAAAAAGCAGTTTAGGCAGCCGCTGCCAGCGTGGTGAGCAACTGGCTGATGTCTGCCGCCTTGGGTTTGACCAGCCAGAATTTGCCGAGCCAAACATCAAAGTTATCAAGCATTGCGCGGGCACGCGGGCTGCCGGTTTCTGCGACATGCGCTTCAAGAATACCGAGCAAGTGCTGGCGATGCGCTTCCATTTGCGAAGGAATCAGGCGGTGAATGTCGATCAACTCATGGTTGTAGCGATCAACAAAATCATTGTCTTCGTCAATGACATAAGCAAAGCCGCCAGTCATGCCTGCACCGAAGTTCACGCCAGTACGTCCCAGAATGGTAACGGTGCCGCCGGTCATGTATTCGCAGCCGTGGTCGCCGCAGCCCTCGATGACCGCGAAGGCACCGGAGTTGCGCACCGCGAAACGCTCGCCTGCCGTGCCGGCCGCGAACAGCTTGCCGCCGGTGGCTCCATACAGGCAGGTGTTGCCGATGATCGGGGTCTCATGCGTGGGAAGGTTGGAGGCCAGCGGCTGGCGCAAGGTGAGCTTTCCGCCCGCCATGCCCTTGCCGACGTAGTCGTTGGCATCGCCTTCCAGATCCATGTGCAGGCCGCCTGCATTCCAGACACCGAAGCTCTGGCCAATGGTGCCGCGCAGTTTGAGAGTGATCGGCGTGTCGTCCATGCCCAAATTGCCGTGGCGCTTGGCGATTTCGCCGGAGAGGCGTGCGCCAATCGAACGGTCGGTGTTGCGTACGTCAAAGCTGAATACGCCGCCTGATTTGTTTTCAATCGCAGTCAAGGTTGCATCAACCATGCGTTCGGCCAGCAAACCCTTGTCGTAGGGGTCGTTGTGCGGCATGGCGCAGCACAGTGGTTTGGTATCTGCGAGGCCGCCATCGGACAAAATGGGCGTGAGATCAAGCTTTTGTTGCTTGGAGGTTTCGCCGGGCAGGATTTCCAACAGGTCGGTGCGACCAATCAAGTCTTCCATGCGCGTAAGGCCAAGCAGGGCGAGGTACTCGCGCACTTCCATGGCAATGAACTTGAAGTAGTTCATGACCTTTTCGACGTCGCCCTTGAAGTGCTGCATGCGTAACACGTTGTTCTGTGTGGCTACACCGGTGGCGCAGTTGTTCAGGTGACAGATGCGCAGGAATTTGCAGCCCATGGCAATCATCGGGCCGGTGCCGAAGCCGAAGCTTTCCGCACCCATAATCGCCGCTTTAATCACATCCAGGCCGGTTTTCATGCCGCCGTCGCCTTGCAAGCGTACCTTGTCGCGCAAATCGTTGGCGCGCAGGGTTTGATGCGCTTCGGACAGCCCCAGTTCGAACGGTGAGCCGGCGTATTTGACCGAGGTGAGTGGGGATGCGCCTGTGCCGCCGTCGTAGCCGGAAATGGTAATCAGATCGGCATAGGCTTTGGCCACGCCTGCGGCAATGGTACCCACGCCGGGCTCTGCGACCAGCTTGACCGAGACCAAGGCCTGCGGATTGACTTGCTTGAGGTCGAAAATCAACTGCGCCAAATCTTCAATCGAATAAATATCGTGGTGTGGCGGAGGCGAAATCAGAGCCACGCCGGGACGGGCGTAGCGCAACTTGCCGATGTATTCGTTCACCTTGTCGCCGGGGAGCTGCCCGCCTTCGCCCGGCTTGGCGCCTTGGGCAACCTTGATTTGCAGTACTTCGGCATTCACCAAGTAATGCGGGGTCACGCCGAAGCGTCCCGACGCAATTTGCTTGATTTTCGATGTTTTAATGGTGCCGTAGCGTGCCGGGTCTTCCCCGCCTTCGCCCGAGTTGGAGCGACCGCCGAGACGGTTCATGGCTTCGGCAAGCGTTTCGTGCGCTTCGGGTGACAGCGCACCGAGTGACATGCCCGCCGAGTCGAAGCGTTTGACGATGGTTTCCAGCGGCTCGACATCATCCAGAGGAATGGAGATGGTATCGCGCAGTTTGAACAGGTCGCGCAGGGTGGCGACCGGGCGGCTGTCCACATGGTCGGCGTAGAGTTTCCAGGTGGCGTAGTTGCCGCTGTTGACAGCTTGTTGCAGGGTTTGCACCACGTCCGGGTTGTAGGCGTGGTATTCGCCACCGTGGATAAACTTGAGCAGGCCACCCTGACGCGGTTGCTTGCGCGGGTTCCACGCTTCGGCGGCAAGGCTGGCCTGATCAGCTTGCAAATCGTCGAAGTCCGCACCTTTGAGGCGGCTGGTGGTGGCTTTGAAGCACAAGTCCACCACGGCATCGGCGAGACCGATAATTTCGAACAACTGCGAGCCACGGTAGCTGGCAATGGTGGAAATACCCATTTTGGACAGGATTTTCATCAAGCCCTTGTCGATACCCTTGACGAAATTGCCTGCCATTTTGGCCGAGGTCATGCCGTCTTTTATTTCGCCAGTGCGCTGCAAACCTGCGATGCTTTCAAAGGCCAGATAGGGATAAACCGCCGTCGCGCCGTAGCCGATGAGGCAGGCAAAATGATGTGGGTCGCGAGTGGTTGCGGTTTCGATGACCAGGTTGGCATTGCAACGGATACCTTCCTTAATCAGGCGATGGTGCACCGCGCCGGTGGCGAGCAGGGCATGTACCGGGAGCTGGCTCTGGGCAATACAGCGGTCGCTGAGCACAATCACGACCTTGCCCGCCTGGACAGCGGCCACGGCTTCATCGCAAATGGCGCAAATGGCTTTGTCGAGCGATTGCGCGGCATCACGGTTGAGTGGAATGACATGGTGTGCAAACGCTGCATCCTTGACGCTTAGCAGGGCAGCAAATTTGCCTTCGGTAAGTACAGGCGATTCGAGCAGCAGGCGGTGGGCATGTTCGGGCGATTCGTCAAACAGATTGCGCTCTTGCCCGATGCTGGTTTCCAGCGACATGACGATGGTTTCGCGCAGCGGGTCGATCGGCGGGTTGGTGACCTGGGCGAATTGCTGGCGGAAGTAGTCATAGGGTGAACGTTCGATTTTTGACAGGACCGCCATCGGTGTGTCGTCGCCCATCGAACCGATGGCTTCCTGGCCGGACTCGGCCAGCACACGCAAAATCTGGTCACGCTCTTCAAAGGTGACCTGGAACATCTTTTCAAAGATGGCCAGTTGCGCATCGTTCATCGGGGTGGCGGCCAAGACTTCGTCTTCAAGGCCGGATTGCAGGCGGCGAGCGTGTTGCTTGAGCCACTGGCCGTAGGGTTGACGGGTTTTGAGCATGGCGTCAACATCTTCCGGCATCATCAATTCGCCAGTCGAGGTATCCACTGCGATAACCTGCCCCGGCTTGACGCGGCCTTTGCGTAGCACGTCTTCCGGGGCGTAATCCCACACGCCAATTTCGGAGGCGAGGGTGATGTGGCGGTCTTTGGTGACGACCCAGCGCGCCGGACGAAGGCCGTTGCGATCCATGCCGCAGGCGACAAAACGCCCGTCGGTCATGACCATACCCGCGGGTCCATCCCATGGCTCCATGTGCATGGAGTGGTAGGCGTAAAAAGCGCGCAGGTCGGCATCCATGTGCTCGACGTTCTGCCAGGCGGGTGGCACCATCAAGCGCATGGCGCGAAGCATCTCCATGCCACCTGCGATCAGTGCTTCGAGCATGTTGTCCATGCTCATGGAGTCCGAGCCGCTCTCCGTGACCAGTGGACGCACGTCATCCATGTTTGGAATCAACGGTGTCTCAAAGGTGTAGGCGCGCGCGCGTGCCCAGTTGCGGTTGGCGTGGATGGTGTTGATCTCGCCGTTATGGGCGAGGTAGCGGAAGGGCTGCGCCAAGCGCCATTCGGGGAAGGTGTTGGTGGAAAAGCGCTGATGGAAGACGCATTGCGAGGAGGCGAGGCTTTCGTCTTGCAGATCAAGATAGAAGCCCGCGAGATCCTCCGGCATCATCAAGCCCTTGTACGACAATACCTGGCTGGACAGGGTGGGGATGTAGAACACGCCATCATTTTCAAGCTGCTTTTCGGTGCGACGGCGCGCAATGTAAAGCTTGGTGTCGAATACGCGCGCATCCATGTCGTCTGGGGCGTTGACGAAAGCGTGTTCAATCACGGGCAGTTTGGCGAGAGACTGACTGCCCAGCTGGGTGGGATCGGTGGGCAGGACGCGCCAGCCGACGAAATCCAGACCTTGAGCGCGCACTTCATGTTCAAGCATGGCGCGGGCGTGTGCAGCCTGTGCTTCGTCTTGGCTCATGAACACCACGCCTACGGCATACAGCGCGTTGAGAACAAACCCAAGTTTGGCCGCTTCAGCGCGCATGAATGCGTCGGGTTTTTTGAGTAGCAGGCCACAACCATCCCCCGATTTTCCGTCGGCTGAAATCCCGCCCCGATGAGTCATGCGTGCCAGCGACTCAATGGCGGTTTGCACCAGCCAGTGACTCGGCTGGTTATCCATTTGCGCAATCAGACCAAAGCCACAGTTGTCGCGCTCAAATGTTGGAGAGTACAAGCCTTCAGTCGGTGGGGTAGGGTGCATGTTCATGGCTTATCGGTTCGTGGATTCGTAAGTGGGTGATTGGTCTGTGCGGGGCGTTCTATAGTTCATGAGCAGTTTTCGTGCCGATTCGACCCAGGAGGTAAATCAATGGCTTGGCATCTGCTGGACCCAGGCAAAAATGCAAAAGGGCGGGCATTTTAGCCCCCCGTCAGGTGTTGAACAAGACCGGGAGACCTGAATGTGTTTTGCCTTGGCTTGAGTCTTGCCGCGCGGGTCAAACTGAAAAACGGCAAGGAGACAGTTTTTCAGCAGCCCTTTACGGCAACATCACTTTGCGAATATCGGCGATTTGACGTGGATAGGGCTTGGCTACGCTCACGCTACTCGGTAGTTGGTTTTGCGCTGCGAGAGCTGCTTCACGGTTGGGGTAAAGTCCGCAGGTCAGGCTGAAAAGCTCTTTGCCATCTCTTTGCTGTCGGAAGCTATGGCAGTCCTCCAGATGGTGGGTTTTGATGAAGGCGCTCACCGCCTTGGCGCTACCAAGTGTGATGATTTGCACAACGTATTGGGATGAATTGCTGGTCGAAAATCGTTCGCCTGTTTGCGCCAAGGGTTTGGCTTTTGTTTCAGCTTTGGCTTGTGGGGCCGTCGGCTTGGGGGAGGGGGCAATCGTGCTTGCAGCGGCAACTGCATCAGTTACTGGGGCAGCTGGCTCAGCCGCCTTGAGCGGGACGGGCGCGTAGACGCTTGGCTGAGTGCCGGAATGAGCGTTTTGGGGGAGTGGCGTCTGAACCGCTGGTGGTGGCATTGTCGATGTTGGGGGCGTAGCCACGGCTTCAGCAGTCGACGTGGGTACTGATGTTTGCGCCACAGCTTCTACGCTAGCGGGCACTGGCTCGGATGGTGTTTCAGCTTCCGATGCCGGAGGTGACGATGGAGCCACGGAGGGTGCCTCGGGCGGAGTCAGTGGAATGCTGACCGTGGTGTCCTTGGGAGCCTCAGGCGCATCGGGGCGCAGCAGCATGGCGACCACGACAGCCAGGATCAATGACACCCCCAAGCCACCGAGAAGCAGGCCGCGAGCATTGTTGGTGTTGCCTGCGTTATTGGCTGATTTGCGTTCTACACTGGGTGCAGGTTCGTTTGGGTCTAAAACCTCGGCCGCTGCTGCGCTTACAAAGCCATGCGTCGCGGGCGAGGGTGCAATTGGTTGCAGATGCAGGGCATAGACCTGACCTGCTTCAGCCAGGGTTTGCATGGGGGCAATGCGTTGTGTAAGCAGCGCTGAGCCAGTGAGTATCAGACGCACCCTCCCGTCGAGGAGTTGATCAAGGCGCTGCATAAAACCGATCAACCCGTCCAAAATCATCGGCGGCAGGGTGTCCGCGAAGTGGATAATCGCTACCGCACGGCGCGGGTCGGTCAGGAGCGTGGGTAGACGCTGGAACAGGGCGTTCATGGCTGTTTCGCCGAAATCAACATCAACACCCCATCCGCGCGCAAGGTGCATGACGATGTCTTCGGCATCCATGCCGGCACTGGGGTAAACCTCGGCGTAGTGCAGTCCTTGCGTATCGTGGTGCGTAAGTTTGTGACTAAAACCGCTCAATACGTTGGCATCGTCACTCATGATGGTGAATACACGATCACTGTGGCGAAGCAGGTGAATAATCAGCTCAACCCGCTCCTGCATGGAGGGCTCATTGAAAGTGGCGTCCATCAGTGGATCAAGAGTGTCAGTCGCGTGGGTATCCTGGGTGGACATTTACAAGTTCTCCGCAGCTTGAGTCGCAGCAAGTGTAGGTTGAGTTGTGAATTCGGCAAGGCATTGGTGTAGATGATCGGCAGAAAAATCCGTGCGCACAGCGGCTTCGCCAAGTCGGTTAAGCAGGATGAGGCGCAGCTTTCCATCCAGTACTTTTTTGTCGATGCCCATAAGATGCGTGAACTGTTCCAGGCTCATATTGGCCGGGGCGTAGGTTGGTAATCCCGCGCGCTGAATGATGTGGCGGGTGCGGGCCACGTCGGCAGTGCTGATGTAGCCCTCAAGTTCAGACAGACGCGCCGCCATGCACATGCCTGCGCCAACGGCCTCGCCATGGAGCCAGTTGCCGTAGCCTTGCGCATTTTCAATCGCGTGGCCAAAGGTGTGGCCGAGATTCAAAATGGCACGTAGACCGGTTTCGCGTTCGTCCTGGCTGACGACTTCGGCCTTGATTTCGCAGGAACGGCGGATGGCGTAGGCGAGGGCTTGCGGCTCGCGGGCACGCAAGGCGTCGATATTCGCTTCGATCCAGCTTAGAAACGCTTCATCGTAAATCAAACCATATTTAATGACTTCGGCGAGGCCGGCAGAAAGTTCGCGGTCAGGCAGGGTGTTGAGTGTGTCGGTGTCGGCAATCACTACTTGCGGCTGCCAGAACGCGCCGAGCATGTTTTTACCGCCAGGGTGGTTGATGCCGGTTTTGCCGCCCACGGAAGAGTCCACCTGCGAGAGCAGGGTAGTGGGAATCTGGATGAAATTTACGCCGCGTTGGTAGCTGGCGGCAGCAAAGCCGGTAATGTCGCCAATGACGCCACCGCCGAGGGCAATCAGGGTGGTGTTGCGGTCAAAGCGCCCTTCAATCAACGCGTCCCAGATTTTTTGCAGGCTTTCGATGGATTTGTAGGCTTCGCCATCGGGCAGGATGACCGTGCTTGTTTTCAGCCCGATCAGGGCTGCATCAAGGCGCTGGCGATACAGCGGCGCGACCGTCGTATTGGTGACCACCAGTGCGCTACTGCCGGTAATGGCGGTGCGCAACAGCTCGCTTTGGTCGAGTAAGCCCTGGCCAATGTGAATTGGGTAGCTACGATCGCCAAGGTCAACGTGCAGGGTTTGCATAAATATCCTTTTATATCAATGGCATTGATGTTTTTTTGCGTCAGCGACTTGGATCATCGGCCACGTTCATCGGTTCGGGTGCGTATCCATATGCAGGCCACGCAAAATGCGTTGCACGACAAACTTGGGAATGAGTCGATCGGTCTCAACCACCAGATGGGCTGTTTGTCGATAAAGCGGGTCACGAATCTGCATCAGATTTTGCAAAGTGCCACGCCGATCAGCGGTTTGCAACAACGGGCGATTTTGGTCGTGCGCCGTGCGTTCCATTTGGTGATCTACTGAAGCGAAAAGATAAACCACAATGCCCCGATTATGCAGTGCTTCGCGGTTTTCGGGCATTAAAACCGAACCACCACCTGTGGCGAGCACGATGCCGTGCAGTTGGCTGAGCTCGTCAATCACGGCTTTCTCGCGTTGGCGAAACCCGGCTTCGCCCTCTACTTCAAAGATCAGCGGAATACTGGCACCGGTGCGTTGTTCGATGATTTTATCGCTGTCGATAAAGCGCATGCCCAAGGTGCGCGCGAGTAATCGCCCACTGGTGGACTTGCCAGCGCCCATCGGGCCAACTAAAAAAATGCTTTCGCGCATGGTGAATGTGTAAATAAAAAAGCCAAAGTTAAAAGTAGGATTAACGCAAAACCGCCCCAGCGGCGTTCAAGTGCCTTGCCGTACTAAGTGTACTGTCTTCGTCACTTTGCCTTGCTGGAACAGTTTTGCGTAAGTCCTGAAAAGCATTAAAAGAAGAGCATTTTGATGCCGAGAATCATCAAAAGCACCGCAAATATTTTTTTCAGGATAGCCACGGGCAGGATATGCGTTAACTTTGCTCCAAACACGGCAAATACAATGCTCATCACACCGATGCTCAGCCAAGCGGGAAGATACACATAACCAAGGCTCATTGCTGGCAGGTTCGGTATGCTGAGCCCCGTAAAAATATAAGCTGCCGTTCCCGCGATGGCTGCGGGCAAGCCGATCGCCGCCGAGGTTGCAATGGCGCGATGCATGGCGACGTTGCACCACACGAAGAAAGGTGTAGACACTGCGCCGCCACCCATGCCCATCAGCGAACTGATGGCGCCTACAGAAACCCCCGCAAACGTCATGCCCGGTAGGCCGGGGAGTTGACGCGAAGCGGCGGGCGGACGGCCAAAAGCCATATTGAGGGCTATAAGAACTTCCAGCGCGCCAAAAATCTTTTTCAACACGTCACTTGGTATGTGGTGCGCAAAATAGGAACCGGCAACCGAGCCGATCAGCAAGCCAAACAGCATGAGACGCACAATACCCCAGTCCACAGCACCTTTTAGATGATGGGTCCAAATGGAGCCGATGGAGGTGAGGATAATGGTGGCCAGTGAGGTGCCGACGGCGACCTGCATCATGATGTCTGCGGGGACATTGCCTTGCAGTGTGAAGAGCCAGAGCAAAATCGGCACGATAATCAACCCGCCGCCAATGCCCAACATGCCTGCCATCAAACCAGCAAACACACCGAGCAGGGCGTAGGTTCCTAGGGCGAGAAGATCCATGGGCGTGGATTAGCCTCGCTTTTTCGGCGGCAGCAGGTCGGTAATCGTGCCTTCAGCCATTTCCGCCGCCAGACCCAGGGTTTCGGACAGCGTGGGGTGCGGGTGAATGGTCAAGCCGATGTCGGCCATGTCCGCGCCCATTTCCAGCGCCAGGGTGGCTTCGGCAATCAGTTCACCCGCATTGGTGCCGACAATGCCTGCGCCGAGCAGACGGTGGGTTTCCGCACAGAACAGCGCTTTGGTCATGCCCTCGTCACGCCCGATGGAGAGCGAGCGCCCGGAGGCCGCCCATGGGAACGCGCCTTTTTCATAGGCCACACCATCGCGCTTGAGTTCGTCTTCAGTTTTGCCCACCCAGGCGATTTCGGGATCGGTGTAGGCTACGCCGGGGATACTGATCGGCGTGAAGGCGGAGGCCATGCCGCTGATGACTTCAGCCGCCACCTTGCCTTCATGCACCGCCTTGTGCGCCAACATGGGCTGGCCAATGATGTCGCCAATGGCATGAATATGCGCCACATTGGTGCGCAGGCGCGCATCGGCGAGGATAAAGCCGCGTTCGTTAACTGTCACACCCGCCTTGTCGGCGTCAATCAGCTTGCCATTGGGGATGCGGCCGACCGCGACCAGCACCTTGTCGAAGGTGTCGGATTCGGGAGCACCTTTACCCTCAAAATTAACCACCAAGCCTTCGGCTGTGGCTTTGACCGCGGTGACTTTTGCACCGAGGAAAATGTTTTCGTAACGCTTTTTGATGCGCTTAAGCAGCGGCATCACAATATCCTTGTCGGCACCGGGGACGATGTTGTCCGCCAGTTCAACGATGGTGATTTTCGTGCCCAGCGCATCGTACACCTGCGCCATTTCCAGACCGATAATACCGCCGCCGATCACCAGCATCCGCTTGGGAATGTCGCTCAGTTCCAGCGCGCCGGTGGAGTCGATCACACGAGGATCGTCATGCGGAATGAAGGGCAGATGCACCGGACGCGAACCGGCGGCGATAATGGCGTGTTCAAAGGCGATGGTTTTGATGCCATCCGCAGTGGTTACGGCCACGCTATGCGGCGAGGTGAAACGGCCTTCGCCCGTCACGACCTGCACCTTGCGTTGCTTGGCCAGTTGCACCAGGCCGCCGGTCAGCTTTTTGATCACGCTGTTTTTGAAGCCACGCAGTTTGTCGAGATCCACAGCAGGCTCGGCAAAAGTCACACCATGCGCGGACATCTCTCTCGTTTCGTTCATCACTTGCGACACATGCAGCAAGGCCTTGGAGGGGATGCAACCCACATTCAGGCATACGCCGCCCAGCACGGGTTCCTTTTCGATCAGAATCACCTTCTTGCCCAGATCGGCGGCACGGAAGGCTGCGGTATAGCCGCCGGGACCTGCACCGAGCACGAGCACCTCGCAGGTCATGTCGGCGGCGGGCAGCGTGGTTTCGCTCGCCGAGTGGGTAACTGCGCTCGTCACGGCAACCTTTTCTTCAGGCGCGGGAGGGGCGACTTTTTCAGTCGCTTGGGTAGATGTACCTTCTGCGCTTGCAGCCGCAAGTTCAAACCTGGCAATCGGCGTGTCCTTGCTGACCATGTCGCCCAGCTTGACCAGCCATTCCACTAAAACACCCGCCATGGGCGCGGGAATTTCCATGGTGGCCTTGTCGGTTTCCAGCGTGAGCAAGGACTGATCCTTGTCTATCATATCGCCCGGTTGGGCGAGGATTTCAATCACCGGAATCTGCTTGAAATTGCCGACATTGGGCAGCAGGATGGTTTCAATTGAGGCCATGATCGTGCTCCCTTAAATCAACATTTCGCGCAAATCGCGCAGTAATTGGCTCAAACGTGTAGAGAAGCGCACACCTTGCGCGCCGTCGATCACGCGGTGGTCATACGATACCGAGAACGGCAGCATCAGACGTGGCTCAAAGCTCGTACCGTTCCATACCGGCGTTATTTTGGCTTTGGACAGTCCGAGGATGGCGACCTCAGGCGCGTTCACAATTGGGGTGAACTGCGTGCCGCCAATGCCGCCGAGGCTGGAGATGCTGAAGCAGCCGCCGGACATGTCGGTGGGTGAGAGCTTGCCATCACGCGCGCGCTGACTGAGTTCGCCCAGTTCGCGCGCCAGTTCGAACAAGCCCTTCTGGTCGACATTGCGTACCACCGGCACGACCAGGCCGTTCGGCGTGTCGACCGCTACCCCGAGGTTGAAGTACTTTTTCAGTACAAGACTGCCGCCATCGGGGCTCAAGGATGCATTGAAATGAGGGAATTCCTTGAGAGCCTGCACAACGGCTTTCATCACGAAGGGCAGCGGCGTCATTTTGACCCCGGCCTTTTCAGCGCGGGCTTTCAGGCTGGCACGGAAGTCTTCAAGCTCGGTGATGTCGGCTTCATCAAACTGGGTCACATGCGGAATATTCAGCCAGCAGGCGCTGAGGTGTTTGCCGGAGATTTTCTTGATGCGCGAAAGCTCAATCTGTTCGGTTTCGCCGAAAGGTGCGAAGTCGATGACCGGAACCGGTGGAATGCCGAAGCCCGTCGCGCTGACAGCGGGAGCCTTGGGCGCAGGTTTGTCACCCTGCATCACGGCTTTGATGTAAGTCTCGATATCGCTAGTCTGAATACGGCCTTTGGGGCCGGTGCCGATCACATGCTGCAGTTCGACACCAAGTTGACGCGCATAGGCACGTACCGAGGGCGATGCGTGGTATTTCGCGCCTGAGCTGGGGGCGTTGACCGGTTTTTCACTTGCCGCGCTGGCGAGAGGGGCGCTCGCAGCGGGGGCGGCAGCCGCAACCGCAGGCGCTACTGCGACAACCGGTGTTGGCGCAGAGGTTTCGACTTTGGCCGCAGGCGCGGCTGCGGGTGCAGCGTCCGCCGAGGTTTCTATGTCGCAAATCAAATCGCCCTGGTTGATCTTTTGCTCCAGTTTGACCTGGATATTGCGCACCACGCCGGCAAATGGTGCGGGAATTTCCATCGTGGCCTTGTCGGACTCCAGGGTCAGAAGCGACTGGTCCTTTTCGACCGTATCACCCTCATTCACCAGAATTTCAATCACTGGAATATCTTTGTGATTGCCGATATCCGGCAGGATAAATTTCTGCATAGCCATAAATAGCGCGCCTCGTTGGGATCGTGAAACTGGGGGTTTGGAGCCTGTTTTTAGACGGTCATTGGATTGGGTTTGTCAGCATCCAGGCCGTATTTCTTGATGGCATCGGTCACTTTGCTGGCGGGCAGGGTGCCTTCATCGGCCAGCGCTTTCAGCGTGGTGATCACGATGTTCCAACGATCCACTTCAAAGAAGCGGCGCAGGGCTTCGCGGGTATCCGAGCGACCGAAGCCGTCGGTGCCGAGGGTGACGTAGCGCTTGCCGGGCAGGTAGGCACGAATCTGTTCCGGCACAGCGCGCACATAGTCGGTGGCAGCAATGATGGGGCCTTGCGTTGCAGCGAGCGTCTGCGTGGCATAGGGCACACGCGCTTCGGCTTCGGGGTGGCGAGTGTTCCAGCGCTCGCAATCCACGCCCTCACGTTGCAGCAGATTGAAGCTGGTGGCCGACCAGATATCGACCGCGACATCCCACTCGGCTTCCAGCATGGCGGCTGCGGCAATGACTTCGCGCAAAATGGTGCCGGAACCCATCAATTGTGCACGTGCCTTGTGCTTGCTGCTGCTGTGCGCGTAGGCGTACAAGCCTTTGAGAATACCCTCTTCCACACCTTCCGGCATGGCCGGGTGGGTATAGTTTTCGTTCATGGCGGTGACGTAGTAGTACACATGCTCGTGGTTCTCGAACATGCGCTTGAGGCCGTCATGCACAATCACGGTCATTTCATAGGCAAAGGTCGGATCGTAGCTGATGCAGTTCGGAATCTGACCGAAGGCCAGCAGGTTGTGACCGTCCTGGTGCTGCAAGCCCTCACCCGCCAGCGTGGTGCGTCCGGCAGTGGCACCGATCAGGAAGCCGCGTGCCTGAATATCGCCCGCGGCCCAAGCCAGGTCGCCGATGCGTTGATAGCCAAACATCGAGTAGTAGATGTAGAACGGAATCATGGCGACGCCGTGGTTGGCGTAGGCTGTGGCGGCGGCGATCCAGCTGGCCATCGAGCCAGCCTCGTTGATGCCTTCCTGCAGCACCTGGCCGTTGGCTGATTGCTTGTACCACATGACCTGATTGGAATCGACCGGCTCGTAAAGCTGGCCTGCCGGGTCGTAAATACCGACTTGGCGGAACAGTCCTTCAAGACCAAAGGTACGCGCTTCGTCCGGGATAATCGGTACGACGCGCTTGCCGAGCGTTTTGTCACGCAGCAGCAGCGCCAGCAGACGACCAAACACCATGGTGGTGGACATTTCGCGGTCGCCGGTGGATTGCAGCAAGCTCTCGAAGGCGCTCAATGCAGGAACAGGCAGTGAAGGCGCTGCATCGCGGCGGCTGGGCAGGTAACCACCCAGAGCCTTGCGGTGCGCCTGCATGTATTGCATGACTTCGCTGTCCGCCGTTGGGCGGTAGAAGGGGATTTCATGCTCAAGTTGCTCATCGGAAATGGGCACGCTGAAGCGGTCACGGAAATACTTCAGGCCGTCATGATCGAGTTTTTTCTGTGAATGCACCGCCATCGAGGCTTCGCCATAGGGCCCCATGCCATAGCCCTTGACCGTTTTGGCGAGAATAACGCTCGGCTTGCCCTTGCTCTGGTTGGCGGCTTTGTACGCGGCGTAAAGTTTGCGCGGGCTATGTCCGCCACGGGTGAGGTTGAAAATCTCATCGTCGGTCATGTGTTCGACCAGCTTGAGCGTTTCCGGATATTTGCCGAAAAATTGCTCGCGCACATGCGCACCATTTTTACTCTTGAACGACTGGTATTCGCCGTCCACGGTTTCCATCATGAGTTGCACCAGTTTGCCGGAGTGGTCGTTTTCCAGCAGGGTGTCCCAGCCGCTTCCCCAGATGACCTTGTACACATTCCAGCCAACACCGCGGAAGTGCGACTCAAGCTCTTGAATCACCTTGCCATTGCCGCGTACCGGGCCGTCCAGGCGTTGCAGGTTGCAGTTAATCACGAACACAAGGTTGTCGAGCTCCTCGCGTACCGCGAGGCCGATGGCGCCGAGTGATTCAGGTTCGTCCATCTCGCCGTCACCCAGAAAAGCCCACACCTTGCGGCTATTGGCCGGTGCGAGGCCGCGCGCATCCAGGTATTTCATGAAGCGCGCCTGGTAAATCGCCATCAATGGCCCCAAACCCATGGAGACGGTGGGGAATTGCCAGAAGTCGCGCATCGTCCAGGGATGCGGGTAGGAGGCTATGCCCTTGCCATCGACTTCCTGACGGAAGTTGAGCAAATGCTCTTCATCCAGGCGTCCTTCAAGGAAGGCGCGGGCATAAATGCCGGGGGCGATATGACCCTGGAAAAACACCATATCCGCGCCTTCGGGGTGATCCGGGCCTTTGAAGAAATGGTTGAAGCCGACTTCGTACAAGGTGGACGACGAGGCATAACTACCAATGTGGCCGCCAATGCCGTCGTGAGATTTGTTGGCCTTGACCACCATGGCCATGGCGTTCCAGCGAATCAGTGCACGCAAACGCTGCTCCAGCGACAGGTCGCCGGGGTAGGTGGGCTGAGCCTCTTTCGGGATGGTGTTGATGTAGGGTGTATTGGCGCTATAAGCCGTGTCAATGCCGTGTTTGCGTGCCGCGTCAATCAAAGCGGCGATCAGGTGTTGGGCTTTTTCACTGCCCTCGAATTCAATGACCGCAGCCAGTGCATCCAGCCACTCTTGTGATTCTTGCGGATCCAAATCCTGATAACTCGTTGTCATGCGGCAAACACTCCAAATACATCTCAAAGGCTAAGTTGGTTATGCCCAGTGGCTTATGCAAGTTACTTGCCACGCGGACTGGGCTGCTTTCCCGATTATGCGCGAACGTGCTGCATTTTCCTATCCGGGGAGGGCGCACTGTTTTGCTGTATTTGCGCGGTACTTGGCATCCGTCAAGTCTAGTGGTATCTATGTCACATGGCGTTCATACAGGTTTCGCCCGATGTCCGGGCATGACGAGGAGATGATGATGAGACTTCCACTGCAAATTACCTTCAGGGACATTCCGCCATCCGAGGCTATTGAAACGGCAATCCGTGACAAGGCCATGAAATTGGAGCGTTATTTTGACCGCATCACATCCATGCGCGTGACGGTTGCCGCGCCGCACAAGAACCTAACCAAGGGCAAGCTCTACGACATCAATATTGATATTACCGTGCCGGGACAGGAGATCGTGGTCAGTCATGACAAGCATGACGAGCACTCGCATGAGGATTTGTATGTTTCATTGCGCGATGCGTTCGCCGCCGCGCAGCGTCAGTTGGAAACCTATGTTGGCAAAATGCGCGGTGAAGTGAAGGCGCATGAAGTGCCTGCGCACGGTCGTGTGGTCGAAGTCACCCCGGATTCCGGCACAATTTTGACTTCGGATGGACGCGAGATTTATTTTCACCGCAACAGCCTGTTGAATGTGGAGTTTGATGATCTGCCGCAGGGCGCGGAAGTGCGTTTTGATGAAGTCGAAGGCGACAAGGGGCCCAAAGCCAGTTCGGTACAGCTGGTGGGCAAGCATCACATCGTGGGGTGATGAAGTCAGCTTGATGCTCCACTAGTGTTTGGGGCGTCATGATCAGGGAGTCTTAAAGACTCCCTTTTTATTGGGTGATATATGTCAGCGTCGAGTCTGTGCGTGGCCTACACTCGGCTTGTGTCTGAACCAAAAGCATGGGGAGGGTCGAGTCATGAACAGGTTTTTAATCGTGAACGGGTTGGTACTGGCGTTGCTCGGGACAGGTTTCACTCCGCTTGCCTGCGCGGCAGACGCACCTCAACGACCTGTCATTCAAATCAAGAATAAAGAAGGCATCAAGGTTGTTTACGATGCGCGCAAGGATGAATGGCAGGCGGGAATAGGCAAGTCGCTTTACTACGTGCGCGGCCTGATCGAGTCGTACAAAAAGCAGGGCGTTGATCCGTCCAAGCTGGACATTCATATTGTCTTGCACGGGCCGACCGCCTATTGGGCGCTGAAGGATGAGGCCTTTCAAACGACGCAGAGTGACCCGTTCGCGGTCAATACCAATGCCAAAATCATTCACGATTTGCATGCGCTCGGCGTCAAGGTGGAAGTATGCAACGTCACCTTGAGGGGCTATGGCTGGGCGCACGACATGCTGCTCCCCGATGTCAAAATCGTGTTTGACGCCTACACCCGCATGATCGAGCTGCAACAGGAAGGCTACGCCTACATTATTTTCTGATCCCGCGTGGCCACCTTCTTCCGTTGCAGGACACAGCACCAATACCACGGTGATGCTGCGAGACGGGTGTGAGCGTCCTTACTTCGGCTTGGTCAGTTCCGAGAGAGCCATCATCACGGAGCTGAAGCCGTCCTTCCATTTCTCCATGAATTCGTCGCCGCCCTGTCGCTCTCCGCGCTCTTTGCGCGACTGCTCCAGATTGCGATCCAGCTCAATGAGCGCCGATTCAATACGATCAAGCAGGCCGGATGAATCCTTCTGTTCATCGAAGCTGGCGAAATCGTAATCCACAATGTCTTCGCGTATGGCACCCTTGAGGAAAAGATGCGCTTCCACCTGCATATACTTCTGCACCAGCGCAAAACGCCCCTCCTTCTCCAGCCTGCGTACGCTCACATGCAGCCTTGCATCATTCAAAATCTCAAGTGAGCGAAACGCGGAAGCGCGCTGCACAAGGTCATGATCCTCGGCCAGCTTGAGTGATTCGTCGAAGCCACCCACGCGGCGGAAGAGTCGGCGCGTGATGAAGATGCAAAAACCGGCGGCGCGCGGGCTCACGGATTGGTACAGCTTGACCGTCAGATTGGCGAGACGAAACAGGATCTGATCAAGCTTGAGGTCGGAGTCGGGCAAAAACTCGCAGGTGGCGAGGTCAATGAAGCGTTCGTCGAGCTCTGCAAAAGCCCGCTGCAGAAAGTCGGGCGGTAGACGAACGTCGGCATCGAAGAAGAACAGGAATTCGCCACGCGCCTCGCGTGCGCCGTTGTTGCGACCAACGGCAGGCATACCGCCTTGGACAACGCGCGCGCCGTAGTCCTGCGCAATCTCGCAGGTGCGATCCGTCGAGTTGGCATCCGCCACGATGATTTCAAAGTCGCGAAAAGTCTGCGCCTTGAGCGAGTCGAGCAGAATGGTCAAATAAGCTGCTTCATTGAGCGTCGGAATGATGATGCTGATTTGTGTGGTGCTGGCGGGTGTATCCATCTTTAAATGCTCGTGTTGGTAGCTATTGATCCGGCTTTGCCGGGTTGTTCAGCTCATAGCTCGTGCTACGCCCGCCCGCATCCGTTTTCCGCAGCACACCGCGCGTCAGCAAATCGCTGATGTCGCGCAGCGCCGTATCCGGCGAGCATTTGGCAATCGCCGCCCATTTGCCGCTGGTAAGCTTGCCTTCGAAGCCGTCGAGCAGCCAGTTGAGTAGTTTCACTTGCCGCGCGTTCAGCGGGATCAAAGCCCAACGCTGCCAAAAGCGCGCTTTGCTCAACACGGCATCCAGCGTGTGCTGCGCCTGATCGACGGCGCGGTGCAGACTGTACAAGAACCAGGCCAGCCACTCAGTGACATCCATCGACTGCTTCTGCGTGCGCTCCAGAATGTCGTAGTAGGCCGTGCGCTCACGCTGGATTTGCGCCGACAGGCTATAAAAGCGCTGCGGGCTGCCATCGGCGCGCGCCAGCAACAAATCACCAATGGCACGCGCGATACGGCCATTGCCATCGTCGAATGGGTGCAGGGTGACAAACCACAGATGAGCAAGCCCAGCCTTAATCAATGGCGGCTCGTGGGGCGCATCGTTGACCCAGTCGATAAAAAGGCGTGTTTCGGCGTCCAGAGCGTCTGCGGGCGGCGCCTCGAAATGCACACGCTGACGACCAATGGCACCGGACACCACCTGCATCGAACCGCTGGCATCATCCCGCCAAGCGCCGACGTTAATCTTGGAAAGCCCGGAATAGCCGGTGGGGAAAAGCGCGGCATGCCAGCCAAACAAACGCTCCCGCGATAGGGGCGCGTGGCAGTTGACGCTGGCATCAAGCACCATCTCAACCACGCCCTCGACATGACGGTCTACCGCCGCCAGCGCGCCGATATCCACACCCAGGCGGCGGGCGATGGATGAGCGCACGGATTCAACATTGAGCGTCTCACCCTCGATTGCACTGGTCTTGACCACGTCCTCGGTCAGCGCGGCGAGACTGGCCTGATCGCGCAGCGCCATGCCGACATCGGCAAGGCGCCCCATCATCAGCCCTTGTGCGCGACTGACCTCCGCCAGTGGCACAGCCAGTGCCGCCAGGTCGTAGCGCCAGTTTGGCCAATCGCTGGCCTGCCAGATGTATTTGTAATCACCGCTATTCATGCGGAGATTATGGGTCGGATTCACCGCAAAGGCAAAACATTCACAGCATCGCGGCCTGTCTCAGCCGACGGATGATGCGATGGCCTGATACTGCGTGAATGTGATTATGCGAGAACTGCCTCCGAGTTTTCCCGCTTTTGGGTGGAACAGGGCATTGATGGCTTGTCGCTGAATGCGGATCGTTTGCTGCGTATGCGGCAGGTGGTTAGGGGGCAGGAGGATGGGGCGTATGGGCTTTTCCTAATGCGTGCTGCTATGCTCAGGCTTGCCGGAGTTGCTTGTTACCCAATGAGCCATGCTGGCGAAATGTAGGGTGGTGTAGTTTGTTTTCCGGATGTGTCTTGATTTTTTAATGTTCGTTTAAAAATTAATACGAATCATCACCTCAGGACGAGATATACACCTTTTCAAAAAAATATAGATGCCTAACGAGGTGTCTATTACGCGTTATGTTAATAAACACGGATCATAAAAATGGCTATAAAAATTGAAACTACGGCGGACAAATTTCCACAGTTAACACTCCACATTTTTGAAATCCTTATACCTATTATTGGAGAGTGTCTTGGTAATAAACTTAATGTTTACTTGGGTGCTGTTCAGGAATTAGCAAACGACGAATCAGATCTAGAGTCTCGTCGAGAGGCTGCTCGCATTCTTCTATATTTGTTACCTGCATTTCGTGATTATCAGTCGAAATCACAAACCGACGGTCCAGTTTATCCAGCCTGGTTTCAAGGAGTGATAGACGGGAAAAGAGATGATGAAACAGATTAACAAGGCAGTCCTTATCAATATTTAATTCTGCATCATGGCTCATTTTAAAATCCTCAAGAAATGAAAAACATAACGAGCGTATCTTCTTACCCTAAACGTTAGGCATTTACTTACCCGGAGACTTCTATGGACATTAAGCAAGTTTTGCAGGCCCGCGCAAACAGACGAACTCGCATTGAACAGCCGTTTGCGAACTTTCTTGAGATGGTCCAGCAATGTATTGCCGCGGGTGATTTGGTGCTTAGCGGATCCGTAGATTCAAAGGTCGTTGTGCTTATTGAGAGGTCTGCAGTTATCTCAACAGTTACGGCAATAGAGGTGTATTACCGAGACATCCTTGACTTCATCTTTCGTTACTGCTCGCCGAAATTCTTCGAACCACATCTCAAGCAACTTTACCCAGAGAAGTACGACATATCAGATCTTCTGGAGGTCTACCGTCATCAAGTTCACCCACTAGAACTCGTTTCGGCATATCAGTCCTTCCAAAATATCGAACGGATCGACAAAGTCTTTTCCAAATTTCTTAGCAAAGGTGGGTTGTGGGACAACGTTCTCCAACTGCAAGTTCGAGTAAAGGACAGCCCAAGCACCGAAAGCTCCTTCACTCACGATGATCTGCTGGCTTTAAAGCGCTTATTCGATTTGCGGCACGAATTGGTTCATGATCCCGCTCGCAGCGCTTTCTTTACGGAACAAACAGTTGCGGATATTTGGTCTGCAACGAGCATGATCTTCGGCTCAGACCTCCTTCTCACACAAGTCATTCAAGCCAACCGCGATCCCGAACTTGCGAATAAGGCGGACGCCTAAAGAGGAATCAATGGGGTCAGACTCGATTGAAGAATGCCCGGGCGTTACCTGCCGCGTGCTGTTTGAGAACGTACACTTTCTGCCGCTTCACCCGTATCGGCATGGCTTATGCGGTGGGGGCATTGTTCACGATCAATGATCAATCGAGTCTGAGCCCATTGATCTCCATCTGGTCATTGGAATTGGTCTTATAAAGCTAAGTAAGGAGAAAAGAATGCCCACCGAATCTAGAACGACAGTAGGCGGCAAGCGGGGCTACACCATAGAAAAGGTTGTGGTGACCGATGAAGATGGAAACGTGCTCAGTGAATCCTTTGAGTTATACGATCCGGACGGCAATTTGATTGGAACCTATCCTTCCCTTGAGGAGGCTGAAGAGGCTTTGGACGAAGAAATTGGTCAACGGCCGCCTACCCCTGGGATGGGAATGTAATTGTCTAACCATCGGTTCCAAGCGACCCGCAAAAGCGGCGCAGGTTTGGGTTGCGTCTTAGCTTGGGTGCGCCGCTTTTGCAGGCGCTTGAACCGAAACGTTAGACCCCTGGAGAAACACACATGACACTCGACGTAAAAGGCGCAATAGCCTCGATTGAAAGGTGTTTGCGCGAGGCAAGTAACTCTTTTGCAGAAGATTGCTACGGTCGGAGCGGATCCGATGACGACACCTTCGACGAATCCGCAACTGAGTACTATGTTGAGCGATCATTTGTCGAGCTCTTGATATTGCTTGAGTCTCTTCAGTTAACCGAGACCTGGCGTCAGGTGGCGGAAATGTTCGAATTGGCGAAAAAGGAAGGCTTAGGGAAAAGCAAGATGGGACCGGATGAGCCATACTTATTCTGGAACGACAAGATCCGCATGTTCGCGGACGGAGTCGCGGGCATACACGGCTTGGGCGACACAGCAGTGTCTGAGATACGAGACCTCAAATCAGTGATTAGGAGGTCCGTTTACGCGATTTGCGACACCGCCATTTTTTCAAAGCCCCCTGCTAAGGAGGCTGACGTTCACGACCGGGTTGAGGCAATCTTGAAATGCCATTTCGCTGATTTGAAGCGCAAGCCTGCACTGACCAAGCCAATCAAGAATTTTGAACCGGATACTGGGATCCCATCGATCAAAACGCTTATTGAATTCAAGTTCGTAACTACAAAGTTGGAGGCCAAACGGGTTGTAGACGAGATCCTCGCCGACACAAGTGGCTATCGAACGCCGCAATGGAAGAATCTTCTATTCGTCATCTACGAAACCCGCCGAGTTATGCCAGAAGAAGATTGGACAGCCTTGTTTCGAGAGTGCGAACTTGGATCGAACTACGACGCAATCGTCTTGTCTGGAGATGCCAAGCTGGGGGTCTAACCATTCGTTCAACCGGAAGCAGTGGGGCATCACACTAATTAGGATTGAGAATGGGCATCGAAGAATCAATAAAAACTCGCATTGGTCAGTTGCTCACTCAGAGTAATAGTCACGCAGTTGGCGATGAGCATGGGCAAGCCACGTCAGAGCGTCAGTGTCAAGGGACCAATAGGGTCGACTCGATTGAAGTAATCCAGCCCGCGTAGGGTGCGCCGTGCGCACCGATGGGTTCAATGGTGCGCACGGCGCACCCTACGAAAATCTAAAACGGCGCGTCTGTAGCTTCAGTGCTGGTCGGCATTTTGGGCGCAACACCCAACCCCTGCTGCACCAAGCCCCCAAGCGCCTTGTTCAATTCGCCGATCAGGGCGCGCAGGGTGAGGTTTTGCAGCGCCAGGGTTTGATCCATTTGCGCCATGGCGTCGTCGTTATCGGCTTGTTCCAGGCTTTCGACCAGGGTGTCGGTGGGGCGCAGGCTGCGTAGTACGCCTTTGGCTTCGAGCACAAAACTCATGCGCTCGCGCCAGATCAGGCCGAGGCGGGTGACTTGTTTGCCGGAGGCGAGATGGCTTTTGACTTCTTCGGCGGTGAGGTCGTGCTTGCGCAGGGTGGCGGTGCCGCCTTCCTCGTCGGGGGAGCTTAGTTCGCAGGTTTGATCCAGTTCGAAACCGTCGGGTAGTTGGCGGGTTTCCAGCCATTGGGTCATCAGGCTGGCCCAGTCGGTGTTGGTTTTCCAGCGGGTGACGGGCAGGGAGCCTACGGCTTCACGCACGGCGCTGAGCAGGACTTCGGCGTTTTTTTCCGCTGCGGTATCGACAATCACCCAGCCGCTTTGGCTGTCGATGCTGGCAAACAGGCGGCGGCGGCGCGGGATCAGGCGTGGCAGCAGGGCGTGTTCGATGCCTTCGCGCAATTCTTTCTTTTCTTTCGAGCCGGGGGTGTGGCCTTCGCGTTGCTCAAATTCGCGCATCTGGTCGGCAAGCTGGTCGCGCACGTAGCCGCCGGGCAGTTTCTTTTCTTCCTGCACAAAGCGTACCGTCCATACGTCATCACAGGCATGAACATAAGCCTGCGCCTTGTGGCCGAGCACGGGCTCGAAGCCGTGGCTGGCCAGTTCCAGCGTGTTACAGGGGCGAAAGGGCTTGGCGGCAAGCGCACTTTCAAGGGCGTCAAAGTCAAAAGGCAAGGTGGCATTCAGCGGGTAGAGAGCGAGTGAGCGAAACCACATGGCGGTATTGTCATATTTATTTGGAAGGGCGGCGATTATCAGTGCCGGGGGCGGGTGGTGCAAACGTGGTTTGAAATTTTTAGCCACAGAGGGCGCAGAGTTTTTCGAGGCGTCGGCATGCCGTCGCCATCTTGTTTTCCATGCGCCTGCGCCTATGCCGTGTTTTTTCACCTCCGCGTGCTCTGTGCTCTCTGTGGCTCAATTAACGACTTATACTTACGCACACTTTTTCCATCTGTGAGTCACGCCGCATGAGTACCTCCGTTCATACCACCCGCCTTGTGGATTATCAGCCGCCTGCATGGCGCATTGCGCAGATTGAGCTGACGTTCGAGCTTGACCCTGATGCAAGCTATGTTCATGCCGTCATGCAGTTTGAGCGTGTGGGGCAGGACGAGCAGGCGCTGGAGCTTCAGGGGGAATGCCTTGAGCTGGTGCGTATTGCGTTGGACGGTGCGCCACTGGCGGAGAGCGACTACACCGTGCACGACAAGGGTTTGACCCTGCGTGCTCCCCCGGCGCGGTTTACCCTGAATCTGAGTACGCGCATTAATCCGGCGGCGAATACCACCGGCATGGGTTTGTATGTTTCCGGCGGGATTCTGGTCACGCAATGCGAGTCGGAAGGCTTCCGCCGCATGATGTACAGCCTGGATCGCCCGGATGTGCTCTCGGTGTACACCACGCATCTGATCGCCGATGCGGCGACGTATCCCGTGTTGTTGTCGAATGGCAATCTGGTCAGCGAGCGCGTGCTGGAGGATGGCCGCACGCAGTCAAGCTGGCACGATCCCTTCCCCAAGCCGAGCTATCTGTTTGCACTGGTGGCAGGTCGTTTGGGTGTGGTGCGCGAGGATTTTGTCACCATGAGCGGCAAGCCGGTCAGTCTGGAAATTTATGCCGAGCCACGTCATGTGGACAAGCTTGCGCACGCCATGCAGTCGGTGCACAAGGCCATGCGCTGGGACGAGGACACCTATGGCCGCGAGTACGATCTGGAACGCTTCATGATCGTGGCGGTGGATGATTTCAATGCCGGGGCGATGGAAAACAAGGGCTTGAACATTTTCAACGCCAGTTATGTGCTGGCGCGCCCTGAGGTGGCCACTGACCTGGATTACGAAGGCATTGAAAGCGTGGTGGCGCATGAATACTTCCATAACTGGTCCGGCGACCGCGTGACCTGCCGCGACTGGTTCCAGCTTTCGCTCAAGGAAGGCTTTACCGTGTTCCGCGATCAGGAGTTTTCCGCCGATATGGGCGCGCGTGCCACCAAGCGCATTGCCGATGTCAACGGTCTGCGCACCTGGCAGTTTGCCGAAGATGCCGGCCCGCTGGCGCATCCGGTGCAGCCTGCGGAGTATCAGGCGATCAGCAATTTCTACACCAGCACGGTGTACAACAAGGGCGCGGAAGTGGTGCGCATGTTGAAGAATCTGCTCGGTTGGCCGACGTTCCGCCGGGGCAGTGATGTGTATTTTGACCGCCACGATGGTCAGGCGGTGACCATCGAGGAGTTCGTGCGCGCCATGGAAGATGCGTCCGGGCGCGATTTGAGCCAGTTCCGCCGCTGGTATGTGCAGGCGGGTACGCCGCGCATTGAAGCCTCGGGCGAATACGATGCGGCCTTGCAGCGTTACAGCCTGCGCCTGCGTCAGTCCACACCGCCCACGCCCGGCCAGCCGGTCAAGTTGCCCGTGGTGATTCCGCTGGACATGGCCTTGCTCGCGTCCAATGGGACGGAGATGGCCGCGCAAGTTCTGGAGCTCAATCAGGAGGAGCAGGTGTTTGTTTTTGAAGGCATTGTCGAGAAGCCGGTGCCTTCCCTGCTGCGCGGTTTTTCGGCACCGGTGCGGCTTGAATTTGCTTACAGCGATGCCGAGCTGGCGTTTTTGATGGCGCACGATGGCGACGACTTTAATCGTTGGGAGGCCGGGCAGCGTTTGATGACCACGGTGCTGTTGCGTCTGGTGGCGGATGTGCAGTCCGAGAACGAGCTTGTGCTGGATGAGGGGCTAAGCACGGCATTTGGTCATGCGCTGCATGACAAAACCCTGAGTGCGCGCATGAAGGCGGATCTGTTGACCGTGCCCAGCGAGGCATGGCTGGCGGAGCAGATGCAGGAGGTTGATCCGCAGGCCATTCACGATGCGCGCCGCTTTTTGCGTGGCGCCCTGGCGGACGCCTGGGAGGAAAGCTTGCTGGCGGTGTACAGCAGCCAGCAGGAGAGTGGCGAGTACCAGGTGACCTCAACGGCCATCGGCGCGCGTCGCCTGAAAAACCTCTGCTTGGGCTTTTTGATGACGCTGGACAACAGTGCGCACCATGCTTTGGCCACGCATCAGTTCCGTGTCGGCAACAATATGACCGATGTGCTCGCTGCCCTGTTGAGTCTGGCGCATACCGACTGTGCCGACCGTCGCGAGGTGTTGCAGGCGTTCGAGCAACGCTGGTCGCACGAGCCGCTGGTGATGGATAAGTGGTTTAGCACCCAGGCCAGCAGTCCGTTGCCCGGAACCCTGGATGAGGTGCGCGCGTTATTGAAGCATCCGGCGTTCAGCCTGACCAATCCCAACAAGGCGCGTGCACTGATTGGTGGTTTTGCGCGCGGCAACCCGGTGAATTTTCATGCGGTGGATGGCTCGGGCTATCGCTTTGTGGCTGAACAAGTGCTGGCACTCGACGCGCTTAATCCTCAGGTTGCTTCGCGCATGGCGGGCGCATTCCAGCAGTGGCGACGTTTTGAAGCGCACCGTCGTAGCTTGATGGAGACGACGTTACGCGATCTGGCGGCTCGCTCCAACTTGTCTTCCGAACTGCGCGAAGTTGTGGAACGCAGTTTGGCAGCCTGACGGACCTGAGACGATCTGGCTGCCTGCAGATTGAAAGCCAAACGCAGGCGGTGTACTGTGCGCGGCCTGCCCGCTTTAAGTTGATAAACAAAACAGAAGGAGTCCACCATGACAGTTGATCATCACGATCTTGCCCACGAATTTCCTGAGCACAAGGAACGCATTCATCATATGAAGATGGAAAACGCGCACTTTGCCAAGCAGTTTGATGCTTATCACGTTGTGAATAATGAAATTGAAGTGCTGGAAAATAACGAGTCTCCAGTCGCGGATGAAACCCTGGAAGAGCTGAAGAAGCAGCGTTTGGCACTGAAGGATGAGCTTTATTCCATGTTGACGGCGTAATTTTTCGAGGTGCCCTTTCGTCGGGTCTTTTGAAATTAAGGTCGCGTGATGCGACCTTTTTTATTGCCCATTCGTCAGGCAGATTATTTGGCATTCCGGCGGGTGAGGGAGCAGGGAGACAAGCTCATCCAGCGAACCTTCAAAGCATCCCGCTTGGTCTTGGCTGTGGCAGAGGCGCGAGGGAATACCCCAATCTTCTAACAGTGGGATAGCGGCAATCACGCCATCCGGCATACCGTCGAGTAAAAAGCGCGAGGGTTGGGGGCGGAAAGGTAGCGGCTCCGTCAATTGATAGAGCGCGAGAGTGCTTGCCGGGGTCTGTCGCCGCGTGGAGCAAAGATGGATAAGGGTCGCAAGCGCGATTCCGTCGGCAAGGATGAGGGCGGGCTGACTGGGTACAAGGTTGATGCGTTCGCCCGTGCTGCCAGCGAGCTTGAGGCTGGATTCGGCTTGAACGCACGAGCTTAGAGCTTCAAGCTGCCCCGAATGCGTGTGCAGCATGGGGTAGAGCAGGCTGCCGTCATGCAGTCGCAAAAGTTCGCCGGGCAGGGGGGCAGGGTGTGTCTTTGGCCAACGCAGACTGATTTGCGTGAAGGCTCCGAGCGCACGCTGCGCAAGAATCGGCAGTTCGATGAACTCAGACTTCACAAGGCAGTTGTTCGTGGCGATTGTGCAAAAAATTCCGCAGCGCCTTGAGGAAAGCATCGGGTGTTTCAATGTGCGGCCAGTGGTGTGCCAGCGGCAGACTAAGGACACAGGCGTGCGGGAAACTTTTGCGGATCAGGCCAAGATCGGCATCGCGCACATAGTCGGAGTGCCCACCGCGAATGAATAGCGCGGGTCCCGCGTAGAGGCGGTCGAGAAAGGGCATGGCGTTGAGATCGTCGTAAGCCATTTCCAGGGTCGGCAGGTTGATGCGCCAGTGCAATTGACCCGAGCCATCGCGCGTAAGGTTGGTGAGCAAAAAATCGCGTACTTCAGGATTAGGCAGACGCTGGCTCATCCATGCGCTGGCTTCTGCGCGCGAGCGCAAACTATGGAGCGGCAAGTTATTCATGGCGGAAAAAAGCTCATGATGTAACGGCGCGTAAGCACGCGGGGCAATATCCACCACGGTAAGGCTTTGCACGCGATCAGAGGCACGGCTGGCCAGCAGCATGGCTGTTTTTCCGCCAAGCGAGTGGCCAAGGATGTGGGCTTGCTCAAGTTTGAGCTGATCCATCAATCCCAGAGTGTCGTTGACCATATCGGCATAATGATGCGATGGGCTATGCGGCGAGGCACCATGGTTGCGCAAATCAGGCAAAATGACTTGCCAGCGCCCATGAACAGTGTTGTTGGGGTTTGCCAGGTTCGCAGCGATTGAGCGCCAGTTGGCCGAGGAGCCAAACAGGCCGTGCAGGATAATGAGCGGTTCCCCTTGCCCCATGGTTTCGTAATGCAGCTTCAAAGACGTGTCCGGTAACGTGCAACGCCGTGAACCGTAGCTTGTGTGTGGTGTTGCGTCAATGCGTCAAAACATGGAAATTTTTTTCCTGCGGTGTATTTCGGACGAGCGAAAAATGTACGATGCTTGCCAGCGTGGTTTAGCAAAATAAAAACAGCCGGAGTTTCCAAGTGTCAGCATCTCAAGATTTGGTGGTCGGTTTGAATATGCCTGCGGCGAGCAATCAACAATTTGCTTTATTAGTTTCGCTTGATCGTGCTGCGCGTGACGTGATGCGTACTGCGTGTCGTCAAGCGGGTTATCAATCGCTGGATTGCCCCAATTTTGCCGACGCGGTGGCGATGGCGGGTGAGGTTGGGGTTACCGTGTGCTGTATTGCCGCTTCAGCGACCAATTCCGGCCTATGTCAGTTGATTAAGGAGCTGCGCGAGGCGCTGATTGATGGCGCGCCGATTTTGATGATGTCGGCAATGAGCGACATACCACAGCAAGTCGAGTCATTGTTTTTATGTGGCGTGACCGAGGTGTTTGCGCCGACGGCACCGGAGATTTTGACGAACTACCTCATCAACCGGGATACGGAACGGGTCGGCCCGCATGGTCAGCATATTTATGGCAAGCAGGTGCTGTTGGTTGAGGACTCGACTACGGTGGCTTTTGTGGTGCGTAAAACCCTGCTGGAGCACGGCTTGATGGTTGATTGGGAACGTAGCGCGGAAGATGGTCTGGAAAGTCTGAAGCATAAAAAATACGATCTACTGATTACCGATCTAGTGCTTGATGGTGAAATGAGTGGTGTGGCCTTGGTGAGCCACTTGCGCCAGTCCGGGTACAGTGAGTACGCGCTACCGATTTTGGCGATGACTGGATTTGATGAGCGTTCGCGCCGACGCGAGCTGTTCCGTTTGGGCGTGAATGATTATGTGGTCAAGCCGGTGCTCGAAGAGGAGCTGATCGTGCGCACACGTAATTTGATTATTGCCAACCGCCTGGCCATCCGGGTGGAAGCGCAACATGCACGCATCAAAATGCTGGAGTCGAGCGATGCTCTAACCGGTGTGTGCAATCGACGCATGTTGTTTAATATGAGTGAAAAATACCTTGCCACGGCACGGCGCACCAAGGGTGTGTTTAGTCTGGTATTGGTCGAAATGCGTGGCGTGGATGAGGTGGTGGCGCAATACGGCAGTGACGCGGGAGATGAGGTATTGAGCGATTGCGCCCGCGCCATGCGCCAAGTGGCGCGTTCCAGTGACATCGTGGCGAGAGTCGGCGATGCGCGTTTTGCTGTTGCTTTGCCATACTGTGCCGCAGTGGATGCCCCCGGTGTTGGAGAGCGTTACCGCCGTGTTTTGAGTGGCCAGAAGCCCTTTGGTATGCCGCTCAGTGTTGGCGTGGGGACGGCAGCTTTTGATGCGGTGCACGATAGCGATTTCGATCACCTCTTTGGCCGCGCCTTGCGAATGCTTGAGCGTGATAGCGCCGCTGTTCCGGCTTAAAAATCTGTACGATACCCCTCCCTAATTCTCAAAGGGGAGATGAAACCGGCGGGATGGCAAACAAGCTCTCAACCCGAATGTTTCATAAATTACACCCGCCCTCGCTGGTCTCTTGTCCGTACAAGGAATTTTCCTCAGTCGACCTTATAGCCCGATACGGCGCTTCTTCGGAAAACCCCTTGTACGAACAATATCCTGCGCGATCATCGCGCGAATTCATGAAACATTCGGGTTAAAAATCCTGCGCTCAAAAAGGGATGATGTAGTTCTGGGGCTTGAAATTCATTTTTGTCGCCCTATGCTTAGCACTCGAATGTGCTGAGTGCTAATTCTTGGTGCATTACGTCCCCATAATTTTTTAAGTGGAGTTGAACTCATGAAGATTCGTCCTTTGCATGACCGCGTGCTGATCAAGCGCGTTGAAGAAGAATTGACCACCGCCAGCGGCATCGTTCTGCCCGGCAGTGCGGCTGAAAAGCCCAACCGTGGCGAAATCATTGCGGCCGGCCCTGGCAAGTCAAATGAAAAGGGCGAAATTCGCCCGATCGGCGTCAAAGTAGGCGAGCAGGTGCTGTTTGGTCAGTACGCTGGCACCAAGGTCAAAGTTGACGGCGAAGAGCTGCTGATGATGGGTGAAGACGACATTCTTGCTGTCATCGAATAATTTCAACCCAATCCATTAACACACTTCATTACCACATTCAGGAGATTCCCCATGGGAGCTAAAGACGTTCGTTTCGGTGCTGATGCACGCATCAAGATGGTTAACGGCATCAATATTCTTGCCAACGCAGTGAAAGTCACCCTCGGCCCGAAAGGCCGTAACGTGGTGCTGGAAAAATCCTACGGCGCACCAACCGTCACCAAGGACGGTGTGTCCGTGGCCAAAGAAATCGAACTGGAAGACAAGTTCGAGAACATGGGCGCGCAGATGGTGAAGGAAGTGGCTTCACAAACCGCAGACATCGCCGGTGACGGCACCACCACCGCCACCGTGCTGGCGCAAGCTATTGTGCGTGAAGGCATGAAAGCCGTAGCCGCAGGCATGAATCCAATGGATTTGAAGCGTGGTATCGACAAGGCAGTGATTGCTGCCGTGGCCGAATTGAAGGCCGTGTCTGTGCCCTGCACCGATGACAAGGCGATTGCTCAGGTTGCGACCATTTCTGCCAACTCCGATGATGCGATCGGCAACATCATTGCCGATGCCATGAAGCGCGTAACCACCGAAGGCGTGATTACCGTCGAAGAAGGTTCTGGCCTGGAAAACGAGCTGGATGTGGTTGAAGGTATGCAATTCGACCGTGGCTACTTGTCACCGTACTTCGTCAACGACCAGCAAAACATGCAGGCCGCTCTGGACAACCCGTTCATCCTGCTGTGCGACAAGAAAATTTCCAATATCCGTGATTTGCTGCCAGCACTGGAAGCTGTGGCGAAAACCGGTCGTCCGCTGTTGATTGTGGCTGAAGACATCGAAGGCGAAGCGTTGGCGACCTTGGTCATCAACAATATGCGCGGCATTTTGAAAGTGACTGCAGTCAAGGCTCCAGGTTTTGGCGACCGTCGCAAGGCGATGCTGCAAGACTTGGCGGTATTGACCGGCGGTATGGTGATTTCTGAAGAAGTCGGCCTGACCCTGGAAAAAGTCACTCTGAACGAGTTGGGGCAAGCCAAGAAGGTTGTCGTGACCAAGGATCACACCACGGTGGTTGATGGTGCGGGCGCGAAGGAAGAAATCGAAGGCCGCGTGGCGCAGATTCGTGCGCAAATCGAAACCACGACTTCAGACTACGACAAGGAAAAACTGCAAGAGCGCGTGGCCAAGCTGGCTGGCGGTGTTGCGGTGATTAAGGTTGGCGCAGCCACTGAAGTGGAAATGAAAGAGAAGAAGGATCGCGTGGACGATGCCCTGCACGCGACCCGTGCAGCGGTTGAAGAAGGCGTGGTTCCTGGTGGCGGCGTAGCGCTGGTGCGTGCGCGCAATGTCATTAAAGATATCAATGGCAGCAACCACGATCAAAACGTCGGCATCGAAATTGCCCTGCGTGCGATGGAAGAGCCGCTGCGCATTATCGTTGCCAACGCGGGTGATGAGCCTTCAGTCATTCTGAACAAGGTTTCAGAAGGCGGCGGTAACTTTGGTTACAACGCCGCGACCGGCGAATACGGCGACATGATTGAGATGGGTATTCTCGATCCGACCAAGGTGACCCGTTCTGCGCTGCAAAACGCGGCATCGGTGGCCGGCTTGTTGCTGACCACAGAGTGCATGGTTGCTGAGCTGCCAAGCAAGAATGCACCTGCCCCAGCGGGCGGTGACATGGGTGGTATGGGCGGCATGATGTAATGCCGCTCGGATAGATTGCCTATCCTGATGTGCCCTTGATGTAATTTTAGCCCCGCTTTGAGCGGGGTTTTTTTATGTGTTTCGCATTGGGGTGAATCTTGGAGTAGGCTAAAGACGCACTTGAACGAAGGAGGTAGGATCATGAAAACTTGGGTCGTTGTTGCTGATGCGGCGCGTGCGCGCGTGTTTGAAGTTGATGGAAAAACGAAGGCGATTGCGGAGGTTATGGATCTGAGTCATCCAGCCTCGTTACAGCACGCGAGCGAGATGGCGAGTGATGCGCCGGGCATGAGTAGCGTCAAGGGAATGCCGAGTAAATTCGGTATGGAGGAGATTGTCTCTCCCAAAGAGGAAGAGGCGATCCGTTTTGCCAAACAGGTCGCCGAAGCCTTGCAGGCTGGCCTTGCTGATTACGAGCGTTTGTACTTGATTGCTGCGCCACATTTCCTTGGCTTGTTACGTAAGGACTTGGACAAGGCGGTGCAAGCGAAGGTCGTCAAGGAGATTGACAAAGACCTTACGAAGCACACGCTTGAAGACATTTGCACCCATTTTCCAGAGTTGTTGTGATCTGGCAGGCTGCTGAGGAATGCTATACCAGCAACCATTTCATAATTCTTCTGCATGAATTGCTGCGCGATTTACTTTGTAAAATCACGTTTTTTTTTATGTTCGACCAAAATTTTCAAAGCCGTCCGTGAGTATTTATTGGTTTGAAGCCCGCTTGCTCGGATACGTTTGATGGTTTTAGATATATCCGGTGGGTTTTATGATAACTCATATTTAAGCTTAATTTCTTAAAAATCAATAGCTTGATGTTTAATCTTTGGGCTATCAAGATATTGATGACCGAATAAATAAAGTCGATTTTGATGGTTTTTATGCGACCTGTGTTGTATTTATGCGAATGCTTGATTTTGACTTTTTACACCAAGCGCGCAAAATCCTCAGCGCTTCCCCGAATAGGGGTTCTCTGTAATGGAGAAAAAAATTGATGATTGATAAAACTAATGGGCATATTGTCCCCAAGGAGTACACGGCATGATGGTAGTTATGAAGCGTTCAATGATTTCTATGGGCATCGCAGCCATTCTGGCAAGCCCTGCTTATGCAACCAACGGCATGAGTCTGGAAGGTTATGGTGCGAAATCTGCCGCGATGGGTGGAACATCCATGGCGTATGACGTCGGCAACTCCGGCATGATGGGTAACCCGGCGACCTTGGGATTGCGCAAGCAAGGCAATAACTTCGGTCTTGGTGTCACCGTGCTTCAGCCTGATGTGAATGCGAGCATTCCAGCCTACGGCATGAGCTCGGATTCTGAGGGAACCTCGTATTTGATGCCGTCCATTTCTTTTATCCGTAAGGATGGTGATTTTACCTACGGTGTGGGTGTCTTCGCGCAGGGTGGTATGGGTACCGATTATCCTGGAACCAGCTTCCTGTCGGGTGGAACTGGCTTGCCGCAAATGTCACAGGTCGGCTTCGGTCGTTTGATGTTCCCCGTGGCCTACCAGGCGACTAAGGAACTGAGTGTTGCTGCACAGATTGATTACATCTGGGCGAGCATGGATCTGCAAATGCTGCAAATGGATCCCATGGGCAATGGTGGCTACGTCAATGTTAAAGATGACAGTGACTTCACCGGGCAAATGACGGGTGATGGCTTTGCGTTCAAGTTGGGTGCGGTTTATCAGTTCAACAAGGAATTTTCTGTGGGTGCGACCTACCACAGTGAGTCGAACCTGGATGATCTTACGGGCAGCGGCACAATCACGCCGTTTATGGGTGGTATGACACCGGGCGCGTTTCCCGCCAATTATACGGTTGTCGACTTCCAATGGCCGGCAACCTGGGGCGTCGGTATGGCGTGGAATGTGACACCTGAGCTTCTGCTTGCAGCCGACATCAAGCAGTTGATGTGGTCACAAACCATGGCGGATTTCACTCTGACCACGGACATCCCAGGGATGGGCGCGCAAACTCAGTCCATGCCGCAAAACTGGGATAACCAGACTGTGTATTCGATTGGTGCGCAATACAAGATTGACCCGGCAGTAGCTCTGCGTATTGGCTACAACTATGGCAAAAACCCAGTGCCCGATAACACGCTGAACCCACTGTTCCCGGCGATTACCGAAAGCCACTTCACCTTCGGTGCAGGCTGGCAGATTGACAAGGCCAACAGCTTGGCAATTGCCTTTACCTATGCGCCTGAAGTCACGCAAACCATGACCAATCCAATGGCTCCGCCCATTGAGATGTCGCATAGCCAGACTTTGTGGCGCTTGAACTATGCCTACAGCTTCTAAGTGAGTGGCTCTGCCGCTTGATGTATAGACATCTAGCGGCAGCAACATCTTGGCACTGAGCATTTTGATGTGTTGAGTTTTGCCTGAATCAAGTTAAGAGCGGATTATTCCGCTCTTTTTTTATTCCCGATGTTTCTGGAGAAAAATAATGAAAGTATCTAAGTTGGTTATGGGGTTAGTTGTTGGCTCAGGTCTTTGGGCAGCGCTTCCCGTTTTCGCAGCCGATAGCCTTAAGCCATTTCTCGCCGCACCTGCGCAAGCAGGCGGAATCAAGGATGTGAGTGAGCAAATGAAGGACAAGCTTAAAGATGCAGGTTTTGTCATAGTTGGTGACTTTGCACCCACAGGGAAGTCGCGCGTCCTTGCAGTGACAAATGATGCTCTGAAAAAATCTGCCGCCAAAGGCGAGCGCAGTGCTTATGGCGTAGCCATGCGCGTTTCACTGGCCGAGAGGGATGGCAAGATCAGTGTGAGCTGCACTAATCCAGAATATTTCTCTGCG
The DNA here is from genome assembly GCA_020061705.1 of Halothiobacillus sp. Lineage (GTDB taxonomy): Bacteria > Pseudomonadota > Gammaproteobacteria > Halothiobacillales > Halothiobacillaceae > Thiofaba. Next base: position 50,270 of record JAGUXT010000016.1, read on the forward strand.
GCTTACCACATGGGCAACAATGTGGCGGAAACAAGGAAAGCTCTGGAATCGGCGGTGGGTTGCAATGAGCCGTTTGGCGCGGGCGAGATGACTGCGGCTGATGTTGCCGGTTACCACTATGCGATTGGCATGGAGTATCTCGACGATGTTTATGCCTTGGGTGAGTTCGCGAGCTTTGATGATGCGAAAAAGGCGGTCGAAGCAGGGCTGGAATCGAACAAGTCAGGGGTGAAAAAGGTTTATCGCGTCGATGTTCCAGGTAAGAGTCAGGTAGTTTATGGCGTGCTTTTAAACACCAAAAACAGTAATAAGGATGCTGACGACAGCTTTATCATGGGCGTGCTGGATCAGGGGGATAAAAATCGCCTAGGCTATTTGCCCTATGAGATTTTAGTGAGTAATAACAAGGTTGAGGCTTTGCACATGCGTTACCGTGCTGCCTTGCATTTTCCGCAGTTGCCCATGTTGGGTGACGGTCCTAGCTTCTTCAAGCTGCAAGCCTCGCCGGATGCTATTGGTGAGGTTCTAACAGGCGTTGTCGCTCCCAAGTCTGCTCAGTAACAGGGGGCTGAAAAACTCATTCATGAGTTTTTCAGCCCTACCGAGCCCGGTGGGCTTACGCCAGCTTAGCGCGAAGCTGACGAAGTCCGCGTTCACGCCCGGGCTCGGTAGCGACAAATCAATCACGCAAGTGATTGATTTGCGTGCGGGGCATCCATGTCCCGCTTTAACAGGCTGCTGAAATACATATTTCAGCAGCCTGTTAAAGTTGTATAAATATGGGGACTTTGAGGTGTCGTTCCCCTTTTGTTGATGCGGCTTTTCAGTTCCACAGCACTGCAAAGCTGGTAGTTCGCGGGCGGATGCGTAAAATACACCCTCTTTTTCGTTTATTTTGTGCCCAGATTGCGGTCTGGCATGGGCGGGCGGCGTAAATACGCGTCGATCTGCTTTTTTTGAGGGAGTCGCCGTTCGTGGAATTATTGTCCGGTGGAGAAATTTTTGTCCGTTGCTTGCAGGAAGAAGGCGTTGAACTCGTCTTTGGGTATCCCGGCGGTGCGGTACTGCATATTTATGATGCCTTGTTTCAACAGGAGAAGGTAAAACATATCCTTGTCCGCCACGAACAGGGCGCGACACATATGGCGGACGGTTACGCTCGCGCCACGGGTAAAGTCGGTGTGGTGTTGGTGACCTCGGGACCAGGTGCAACGAACGCTGTGACGGGCATTGCCACGGCGAATATGGATTCGATTCCAATGGTGGTTTTTACCGGTCAAGTGCCCACACACATGATTGGGAACGATGCCTTCCAGGAAGTCGATAACGTGGGCATTACGCGTCCGTGTGTGAAACACAACTTTTTGATTAAGGACGTGCGCGACATTGCGGCGACGATTAAAAAGGCTTTTTATATCGCCAGTACTGGTCGCCCCGGCCCCGTTTTGGTGGATATTCCCAAGGATATTACTGATCCGAAAATCAAGATTCCTTTTGAATACCCGAAGGATGTTGCGCTTCGCTCGTACAATCCAGTGTTGAAGGGCGATGAGGGGCAAATCAAGCAAGCGGTTGATCTTATTTTGTCGGCCAAACGCCCAATGCTCTATACCGGCGGCGGTGTTGTGCTTGGTGGGGCATCTGAACAGCTCACGCGCTTCACGCGCATGCTCAACTATCCGATTACCAATACTTTGATGGGGCTTGGGGCGTACCCAGCCAGTGATCGCCAGTTTGTGGGCATGTTGGGTATGCACGGCACGTACGAAGCGAACATGGGCATGCACCATTGCGATGTTTTGATTGCGATTGGTTCGCGCTTTGATGACCGGGTGACCGGTAATTTGGCCAAGTTTTGCCCGACGGCGAAGATCGTGCATGTGGATATCGACCCGGCCTCGATTTCCAAAAATGTCAAAGTCGATGTGCCTATCGTTGGCCAAGTGGGCGATGTGCTGAATGCCATGATGCAGATTATGGAGCACGAAGGTCGTAAGCCCGATGCCGCCGCGATTGATGCGTGGTGGGCGCAGATCGAAGAATGGCGCGGCCTTGAGTGCATGAAATATGGTTGGAGTGATGAAACCATCAAGCCGCAGTATGTGGTGCAAAAGCTTTGGGAGGTGACGGGCGGTGATGCGTATGTCACCACCGATGTCGGCCAGCATCAAATGTGGGCGGCGCAGTATTACCCGTTTGACAAACCCAACCGTTGGATTAACTCGGGCGGCTTGGGCACGATGGGCTTTGGCCTGCCTGCCGCGCTGGGAGTCAAGGCGGCGTTTCCTGATGCCGAAGTGGCCTGTGTGACGGGTGATGGCAGCATTCAGATGAATATTCAGGAGCTGTCGACCGCACTGCAATACCATTTGCCCGTTAAAGTGATTAGTCTCAATAATCGCTATCTCGGCATGGTGCGTCAGTGGCAGGAGTTCTTTTACGCCGGTCGTTATGCCATGAGCTACATGGAAGCCTTGCCTGATTTCGTCAAGCTTGCCGAAGCTTATGGACATGTCGGTATGCTGATCGACAAACCGGCGGATGTCGAAGGTGCGTTACGTGAAGCCTTCAAACTCAAGGATCGCCTCGTGTTTATGGACTTCCGTACCGAACCAAGCGAGAACGTCTATCCGATGGTCCCGGCTGGTGCGGGTCTTAACGAAATGATTTTGGTGTAAAACATGCGGCATATCATCTCCTTACTGATGGAAAACGAAGCTGGCGCGCTGTCGCGTGTGGCGGGCTTATTTTCTGCACGCGGTTACAATATCGAATCGCTAACCGTTGCACCGACCAATGATGCGACCTTGTCGCGCATGACCATCGTGACGCGCGGCGATGACCAGATTATCGAGCAGATAATCAAGCAGTTGAACAAGCTGATTGATGTGGTCAAAGTGCAGGATATTCAGGATGCACCGCATATCGAGCGCGAACTGATGCTGATCAAGCTTCAAGCCACGGGAGAGCAGCGTGATGAGGTGTTTCGTTTGGCGGAAATTTTCCGTGGTCAGATTCTCGACGTGACCGACACAAGCTACGTGGTGCAAATCACCGGCCCAGGCGCTCGTCTGGATGCCTTTATTGATGCGGTCGGCAGTATTCCCGTGATCGAAATGGCACGCACCGGCGCGCTGGGTCTGTCGCGTGGTTCGTGTGGCATGTCGGTTTAATTTTTTTGTAGGAGCGGGCTTGCCCGCGAAGGCTTCAGTGCGTAGTTTTTCGCTCCTACAGCGGTTTCAATTTTTATAGGAGTTTTTTTCATGCAAATGTATTACGACAAAGACTGTGATCTTTCTATCATCCGCGCCAAAACCGTGGCCATCATTGGCTATGGCTCACAAGGTCATGCCCACGCGCTGAATCTGCGTGACTCGGGCGTGAAGGTGATTGTGGGCCTGCGCGAAGGTTCTTCCTCAGCAATCAAGGCGCAAAACGAAGGTTTGAGCGTGATGAACGTTCCCGCTGCGGTTGCCGCTGCGGATGTGGTCATGATGCTGACCCCGGATGAGTTTCAGTCTGCCATTTATACCTGCGATATCGAACCCCATTTGAAGCAAGGCGCGACCTTGGCATTTGCCCACGGTTTCAGCATTCTGTACAACCAAATTGTTCCGCGTAAGGATTTGGACGTAATTATGGTTGCGCCAAAAGCACCCGGTCACACCGTGCGTTCCGAATTTGTTCGTGGCGGCGGCGTGCCTGATTTGATTGCAGTGCATCAGGACGCTTCGGGTATGGCACGCGCCACGGCGATGTCCTACGCTTCCGGCGTGGGCGGTGGTCGCACCGGCATTATCGAAACCACTTTCAAGGATGAAACCGAAACCGATCTGTTCGGCGAGCAGGCCGTGCTGTGTGGCGGCGCGGTTGAGTTGGTCAAAATGGGCTTTGAAACCCTGACCGAAGCGGGCTATGCGCCAGAAATGGCCTATTTCGAGTGCCTGCACGAGCTGAAGCTGATTGTTGATTTGATGTACGAAGGCGGTATTGCCAACATGAATTACTCCATCTCCAACAATGCGGAGTATGGCGAGTATGTGACCGGCCCTGAGGTTATCAACGAGCAATCACGCGCCGCCATGCGCAATGCGCTCAAGCGCGTCCAAAACGGTGAATACGCCAAGATGTTCATTCAGGAGGGTCGCTTGAACTACCCATCCATGACAGCTCGCCGTCGTCAAAACGCAGCCCATCCTATCGAAGTTACCGGTGGCAAGTTGCGCGAAATGATGCCGTGGATTACTAAAAACAAAATCGTCGATCAGACCAAGAACTGATTGTTGTCTTGATTGACACAAAGGCCGCCATGTGCGGCCTTTTTTGTGGCTGTTAAACCAACTAGGCCTTAGACTTCCAATAGTTTTTACAGATGCAGATACCCATGAATAGTCCAATGAATGATGAAGTCGAACATAAACTTGATAGTGAAGACCATGAGCATCCCAATCATCCACGCAGTAAGGCGATTTACCTGCTGCCCAATTTATTGACAACCGCAGGTCTGTTTTGTGGCTTTTACGCCATTATCGCTGCCACCCAAGGCAAGTTTGAGCAGGCCGCGATGGCGGTGTTTTTGGCCATGGTGTTTGATGCGCTTGATGGTCGCGTTGCGCGCATGACCAATACCCAGAGCGATTTTGGTGTGCAATATGACTCCTTATCCGATGTGATTGCCTTTGGTGTCGCGCCTGCGCTGGTGGTGTATTTGTGGGCTTTGTCGGGGATAGAAGGCCGCTGGGGTTGGATTGGCGCTTTTGTATATGTTGCTGGCGCTGCAATTCGTTTGGCTCGCTTCAATGTGCAGGTGGATACCACGGACAAAAATTTCTTTGTTGGATTGGCCAGCCCTGCAGCTGCGGCATTAGTCATGGGTATGGTCTGGGTTGGCGAGGAACATGGTTTGGGTAGCGCGGCTTTCGCGGGTTGGGCGTGGGTGGTGACAGTGAGCGCGGGCTTGTTGATGGTGAGCAGCTTGCCGTTTTACAGCTTCAAAAGTTTTGATCTGCGCAAGCGCGTGTCGTATTTGAGTGTGCCGCTGGTGATTGTGGTGTTTGCTCTGGCGGCACGTGATTTTGCCTTGACCTTGTGGGGTGTTTTTTTGTTGTATGCCTTGTCGGCACCGTTGTATTTATTGCTGCGCCGTATGCAGCGTGTCAAGTCAGCTTGATAAATGACGGGCATTGCCTTTATATTCGTCACATGAACGCTCAATCACGTCAGTTCGCCGATTTTTTCTGCCAAGGCTATCGACTAGCCCTGCGACTGCTGCTGCCTTGCGGCATATAACTTCTGGCGCCTGGCGAGGCCTCAAAATACGTTTTCACCCCATTTCATAACCCGCCCATTAAGTCCTATGGGGCGGGTTGTTATGCCGAACATTGAGGAATGAAGTTATGAGCAACAGCCAACTTATTATTTTTGACACTACCTTGCGCGATGGCGAACAAAGCCCGGGCGCATCCATGACTCGTGATGAAAAAATTCGCATCGCGCGTGCGTTGGAACGCATGAAGGTTGATGTGATCGAGGCCGGTTTTGCAGCAGCAAGTATGGGTGATTTTGAGTCGATTAAGGCCATTGCTGAAACGGTTAAAGAGTCGACCGTGTGCTCCTTGGCGCGCGCCAGCGAAAAGGATATTCGTGCAGCAGGCGAGGCGATTCGCCCGGCGGCACGGAGGCGTATTCATACCTTTATCGCCACCAGCCCGATTCACATGGAAAAGAAGCTGCGTATGAGTCCCGATCAGGTGGTCGAGGCAGCTGTGCGTGCAGTGAAAATGGCACGCGAATACACTGACGATGTGGAGTTTTCAGCTGAAGACGCAGTCCGTTCAGAAATGGATTTTCTCTGCCATATTTTTGATGAAGTGATTAAAGCCGGGGCGACCACGCTCAACGTGCCCGATACCGTCGGTTATGCCGTTCCCGAGCAGTGGGGGGCGCGCTTCCGCGAGTTGATTGAACGCGTGCCGAACAGCGACAAGGTGATTTGGTCTACGCATTGCCATAACGATTTGGGCATGGCGGTGGCCAACTCTTTGGCCGCCGTGTCGAATGGCGCACGTCAGGTTGAATGCACAATTAACGGCTTGGGCGAGCGTGCAGGCAATGCCTCGCTGGAAGAGGTGGTAATGGCGGTGCGCACGCGACGTGATGCTTACCCCTTGGACACGAGAATTGATGCCACACAGTTGGTGCCGACGTCCAAATTGGTATCCAGCATTACCGGCTACCCGGTGCAGCCGAACAAGGCGATTGTGGGTGCGAATGCTTTTGCGCACGAATCAGGCATCCATCAGGACGGTGTGCTCAAGCACCGCGAAACTTACGAAATCATGCGCGCCGAGGATGTGGGTTGGGGCGCGAACAAGCTCACTTTGGGCAAGCTTTCCGGACGCAATGCGTTCCGTACGCGCTTGCAGGAGTTGGGAATTCAGCTTGAAAGTGAAGAAGTGCTCAACGCCACCTTCGCTAAATTCAAGGAGCTTGCGGACAAGAAACGCGAGATTTTTGATGAAGACTTGCAGGCCCTGGTGTCGGGCGTGGTCGAAGAGGCTGAGGAAACCCTGCGATTGGTCGCACTGAAAGTCTGTTCTGAAACTGGCGAAACGCCACACGCGTCTGTTGTATTGAGTGTCGATGGTGTTGAGCACACGGTGGATGCGCTCGGAGGCGGGCCGGTGGATGCGGTGTTTAAGGGTATTGAGCTGATCGTGAAGAGCGAGGCTGCGTTGACCTTGTACTCGGTGAATAACATTACTGGCGGTACAGATGCGCAGGGCGAAGTAACGGTGCGTGTGGAAAAGGATGGACGCATTATCAACGGTCAGGGCGCGGATACTGATATTGTAATCGCTTCGGCCAAAGCGTATTTGAATGCGCTCAATCGCCTGCGTCAGCCTGAGCAGCGCCAGCATCCGCAGCTTGGTGCGGATGTGTAAACCGTGATTACGGCTGCACAGGTCGCACTATTAAGCGAGCTAGGCATCGTGGCGTGGCGCGCACGTCCTGGACAGGCGTTTCCGGGGGCAGGTTTGCAGAATGTCGATGAGGAGGACTCCGTAAACGCTGAATCAGAGGCGGTTGCTGTCGATGCGTCTGTTGCGCTGGTTATGGATGCGGCAGCTGATCTTGTGCTCTTGGCCGATACCCATTCCGAGGCTGAGGTCGAGCAATTGGCGCGCATCATTCAGGCGGTGCATGGCTTGCGTGCGGGCTTGCATATCGAGCAATATGCCCTGGATGCGCAGCCGCCGTCTGCCCACGCGCTTTTGCGTCTGGATGATGTGAGTTTCCCCAGTCCCGCCACTATGCTGGCGCAGCCTTCATCCAAGCGCCTGCTGTGGCTGGCCTTGCAGGATATTGTGGCGCGGTTGCCGTGATTGCATTTTCACAACTCAAGTTGCGAGCCTGGCGCGAAGACGATATTGCGCCTATGGCGGAAATCGAGCAGCAAGCCTACCCCTATCCCTGGTCGGCAAGCATTCTGCGCGATTGTCTGGAAGCCGGGCATTGGGGTTGGGTGGCTAGCTCGCGTGGTGAAATCGCGGCCTATGCCGTGGTGCAGGCGGTGCTTGATGAGGCGCATTTGTTGAATGTATGTGTCGCGCCTGCTTGGCAAGGGCAAGGGATAGGGCGCGGGATGTTGCACTGGGTGATGCAGCAATGCGCTGCCCGAGAAATGCAGCGCATGCTGTTGGAGGTGCGCGCTTCGAATATCCCGGCGCTTGGTTTGTACCGTGCGCTGGGCTTTCAGCAGGATGGAGTGCGCAAAGGATACTATCCCGCGAGCGGGGGGCGTGAAGACGCTGTGTTGATGAGCCGCGCCTTGTAGGGGTGAGTTTATTGGCTCGGTTAAGCCTGAGTCGTATTGGATGCTTCCATGAACTCCTGCGCCGGACGAATCTGTTGGCTCCATGTGTTCACAATGCTGCAAAACAGCAGTGCGGTCATTTCCGCATCGTACAGAGCGCCGTGCGCCTGCTTGCCATCAAAGTCCAGTCCGGCTTCCTTGCAGGCTTTGGCAAGTACGGTTTGCCCATAGGCGAGGCTGCCGAGGGTGGCGGTGTCGAACACGGTAAACGGATGGAACGGGTTTTTCTTGTGCCCGGTGCGCGTGACCATGGCATTCAAAAAGCCCAAATCGAAATGCGCATTGTGCCCGACCAGCACAGCGCGTTTGCAGCCGGTGTCTTTCATTGCGCGGCGAATCGGCGCGAAGACCAAGTCCAAAGCCTCGCGTTCCTCCACTGCATGGCGTAATGGGTTGTCGGGGTCAATTTTATTGACCTTTAGGGCCTCTTCTAGAATGCGTGCGCCGGGAAAGGCTGCGACATGCACGCCGATGCGCTCGCCAGTGCCCAAATTTCCAGCCTCATCGAAGCCCAAAATCACCGCGCCGATCTCCAGCACGGCATCGGTCGTGCACTCAAATCCGCCCATTTCCATGTCCACTACCACGGGCAGGAACCCCCGGAAGCGGCTGGCCATGAGGCTTTTGGACTTCGTTGCGGTCTCGCTTATAGCTTCGCTCACAGCAATCGCCAACGTATGGCTTCACCGGCACGCAGTGGAACGACATCCACATCCGCTTCAACTTCGATCAAGGCAGGCGCAGTCCAGTCTTCCTTCAGCAAGGAAATGCGGTCGGTATTGCGTGCCAGGCCGTAGAAATCGGCACCAAAATGGCTGGAGAAGCCTTCGAGTTTGTCCAGCGCTCCAGCCTGTTCAAAGGCTTCGGCATAAAACTCAATCGCTGCATGGGCGGTGTAGCAGCCTGCGCAACCACAGCTCGACTCCTTCGCACCTTTTGGGTGCGGTGCGCTATCCGTGCCAAGGAAAAACTTCGGGTTGCCGCTGGTGGCTGCTGCGACCAGTGCTTGACGGTGAGTTTCGCGCTTGAGAATCGGCAGGCAGTAGAAGTGCGGGCGAATGCCTCCCACCAGCATGGCGTTGCGGTTGTAGAGCAGATGATGTGCCGTAATCGTTGCACCCACATTGGCGGGTGCAGCGGTGACAAATTCGGCAGCATCGCGGGTCGTGATGTGCTCCATGACCACTTTAAGCTCAGGAAAGTCTTTTAACAGAGGGGAAAGCACGCGCTCGATAAAGACTTTTTCACGGTCGAAAATGTCAATCTCAGCATCGACAACTTCGCCATGCACGCACAACACCATGCCTTCTTTTTGCATGGCCTCGAAGACCGGGTAGACCGCGCGTATATCGGTTACACCTCGGTCTGAATTGGTGGTTGCGCCGGCCGGATAGAGTTTGACTGCGTGAACGAGGCCGCTAGCCTTGGCTCGCGTGATTTCAGACGGCGCGGTTTGGCCGGTGAGGTACAAGGTCATGAGTGGCTCAAAGCGCACTCCTTCAGGCACAGCAGATAAAATTCGCTCACGGTAGTCGCGCGCATCATCGGTGCTGAGTACCGGTGGAACCAGGTTCGGCATGACGATGGCGCGGGCAAACTCTCGCGCAACATCCGGTATCACGGCCTTGAGCATGGCGTTATCACGCAGGTGGATGTGCCAATCGTCGGGGCGGGTGAGGCTGATTTGCATAGACATGGCTGAATTACCAGGCAAGGTAGGCATAGCCTTTTTCTTGGAGCTCCATAATCGCCGCCGCGCCGACTTCTTCGACTTGGGCGAAATCGACCATGTCCTTTTTCTCCCAGCCGACGGTTTTCATGGTGTTGCCGCAGGCGATGTATTTCACACCGTAATCCTTGGCCTGAGCCTTGACGCGCTGGCGCAAAAGCTCGGGTATATCGCGCTTGGGATTTTTGGCCAGCAGGTGAATGCCCGCACCAAAGACCACTACGGCAATACCTACGTTGTCTTCGTACTTGGTCAACATGGCACTGATGGAGTTGAGAATATGCTCAATGTATTCCCATTCGGCATGGTTGATTTGGTAAACAATGTGGTGTTCGGGTGGGTCGCCTGGAAAGCGCTCCTTTTTGGCGGGCGCGGCCGCCGCTGCAGGCTTGGCAGGCTCAGTAGCCTGAGCGGCGCTTAGGCCAAAGAGCGTGCCCATAAGTGTGCCCAGGGCAGGCACGGATTGCATGAAACGGCGGCGGGACGGTGTTGATGACATGGGGGACAACCTTGAGTAACGCGGAATTGAATGCGTGTAACTTTATCACAGGCTGTTAGTCGGCAGTGGGGGGTGTGGGTGGTGATATATGCGGCAATGCCGCACTAATCCTTGCATGCGCTATTGCCGCAAGTTGACTGCGCGGTATCGCTTCGGGGTGAATGAGCGGCAGGAAGTGCAACTCGGCGTGCAGACTGGTTTCCTGTACGATGCGTTGCAGGGTGTCGTTAAAGCTATCGTCGTCAATATAGGCCGCACGCGGATTTGGCGTGCCGTGAGCATCAAGATAGCGCAGGGCAATGGGCTGTATCGCTGCATTGGCCTCATGCGCGGCCTGGAGCAGGCGGGGATGAAAGCGACGCAGGCTGAGGCCGTTGGTGGTCGTGCCTTCGGGGAAGATCAGCACGCTGTGGCCTTGTGCCAGTGCCGTGGCAATGTGCTGCACGGTGTCTTGAGCTTGGCCGCGTTGAATGAACAGGCTGCCGGCGCGGGTGGCCAACCAGCCAATAAATGGCCATGTGCGCACCTCTGATTTGGCCAGAAACCGCACGCCCGGAAGTTGACTTCCCAATACGGGAATGTCGAGCCAGGAAATATGATTGCAAATGTAGAGCACACCAGGCTGCACCGCGCCCTGCGTTTTAATGTCTACCTTGAGAGCATGGCACACCCTGCCATGCCAGTGGCGAATGGCGTGCGTACCGCGTGGCGCAAATGGGGAGCCATAAAAAGGGGTTTGGATCAGGCCGATAAGGACGCGCAGCGCCAGATTAAGCTGTTTGAGCCATGCGCTGAGTGGTTGTGTTTGCGATTTGGACGGTGTTTGCGTTGTCGGCATGAATTTCGGCTGCAGTGGCGGGCATTTGACGTTGAATGAAGTGGCGATGATAGCGCGCTTGCAAATGTTGTACGTCGAGCAGAATGAAAATATCAGCACAGCCAAAGGCTGGATCCCAGCACGGCTCGCCGCAGATTTGTGCGCCCAGACGCATATAAGCCTTGAGCAGGGGAGGCATACGCGTTTTTTTACCGCTTGGGAGCGCCGCCTCGGGCTCTGGCAGGGCGAGCTTTGGAGTTACGCGCAACTCGTCTTTGCTCATGAAATCGCTGCGCAGCTCCTGCATGATGCTGCGTGCGGCAAGGCCGCCATCGTGCATGGGGATACTGGCGCTACCAAAGAGGAAACTGATGCGGTTTTGCGTCATGAAATCCGCCAAGCCTTGCCAAAGCATGCCGATGGTCGAGCCGTTGCGATGCTCAGGGTGGACGCAGGTGCGGCCAATTTCCATCACGTCGCCATGCAGTTGTGCAAGCATGGCGAGATCAAATTCATTTTCAGAGTAAAAACCACCCGCCGCTTGCGCCGCAGCGCGCGTTAGGATGCGCGTGCTGGCGACGAGTTGCTCGTTTTGCTGGTCAATGACCAAAAGATGTTGGCAAAAGGTATCGTAATGATCGTGCTCAAGTCCGTGTTCATCGACTTGTGCTTGTGCGCCCATTTCCTGCACGAAAACCTGATGACGCAGGCGTTGGCTGCGTTGTACATCCTCAGGGGTGAGGGCAAGTTGAACGCGGTAACGGCAGTCATTGGCTTGCAGGATCGTTGTAAGCATAGGTGACACTAGGGTAAGTAATTTTTCGCATCCTAGGGGGCAAGTATTGCTTTGAGATTTCATCTTGATGAAAGCTTTATGACTGCGCAGCCGAGAGGCGCTCCGCTAGGGTATGATGCAAGCCATTTTTGCTGAGCCAATTTTTGAGAGTTAGCCCTTGTCCATACTGCAACTAAAAAAGAATGAAGACCGCCGTTTGCGTCTCGGTCACCCCTGGATTTACAGCAACGAGGTCGATACCACGGCCACGCCGTTGACTGCGTTCACGCCGGGACAACAGGTGCAAGTGGTGGCCCACGGCGGCAAGGTGTTGGGCATGGCGTATGTCAATCCGCATTCGCTGATTGCTGCGCGGGTGTTCCATCGTGATGAACTCCCGCTTGATCGCTCGTTGCTGATTCACCGTTTGAACATTGCGCTATCCCTGCGTGAGCGCCTGTTTGCCACACCACATTACCGCGTGGTGCATGGCGAGGCCGACGGCCTGCCCGGCCTGGTGGTGGATCGTTACGGGGATATTTTGGTGGCGCAGATCACCACGGCGGGCATGGATGCCGTGCGCGAAGCGCTGGTTGAAGCACTGGTCAAGGTGTTTAAACCGCAGGGTGTTTTGCTGCGTAATGACAGTTCCAGCCGTGAGCTTGAGGGTCTGGAGCGCGGCATTGAGCTGGCTTATGGCGAGGTTCCGCAGGATGTCGAGCTGCTGGAGAATGGAGCGCGATTCTTGGTGCGCCCATGGGATGGGCAGAAGACAGGCTGGTTTTACGATCAGGCCGATAACCGCGCCCGCCTGCCGCGCTATGTACAGGGCAAGCGTGTGCTGGATTTGTTCAGCTACATGGGCGGATGGGGTGTGCAGGCCTTGCGACATGGCGCGAGTGAGGCGGTGTGTGTTGATGCATCCAAGCTGGCCTTGGCGCAATGCCGTGTGAATGCGGATTTGAACGGGGTAGGCGAGGGCTTGAAAACGCTTGAGGGCGATGTATTCGAGGTGCTCAAGAATCTGCGTGAAGAACGCGAGCGCTTTGATGTGGTGATCTGCGATCCGCCTGCGTTCATCAAACGACGCAAGGACGTGACACCGGGGCTGGAAGCCTATCGTCGCGTTAACCAGATGGCGATGCAGGTGATGGCGCGTGACGGCATTCTGGTTTCATGTTCATGCTCGCATCATCTTCAGCGTGAAAAATTGCCCGAGCTGATGTGGGCGGCCGCGCGTCATGTGGATCGCTCCATGCAGATTCTGGAATTTGGTCATCAGTCCGCCGACCATCCGGTGCATCCGGCGATTCCGGAAACGGATTATCTGAAAGCCGTGGTTGCGCGTATTTTGCCGACCTGATCGTGTAGGGTGGATAAGCGTAGCGCATCCACCGTGCCGGCCATGGTGGATGC
>JAGUXT010000010.1 GCA_020061705.1 Halothiobacillus sp.
CCGATCTCCAGCACCCGGTCGCCCGGCCGTAACTCGCCGAGCGGCACATCCTCGCTCCTGCCATCGTCCCGCAGCCGATGAGCCACAGCGGGCAGCCGCCGCACCAGTGCCTCCAGCGCGCCCGAGGCGCCCATCACCGAGCGCATCTCGATCCAGTGGCCGAGCAGCATGATGTCGATCAGGGTCGCCAGCTCCCAGTAAAAACCCATGCCTTCAAGACCGAAGACCACGGCGCTTGAATAGAGCCAGGCCGTGGTGATGGCGACGCCGATCAGGGTCATCATGCCAGGCCGGCGTCCGGCGACCTCTTCGGCCAGCCCCTTCAGGAACGGCCAGCCGCCGTAGAGATAGACCACAGTGGCGAGCGCGGACAGAACCAGGTGATCTCCCGTGAAGGTCAGCAGGGGAGAGCGTCCGAACAGATGCCAGAAGTCGGCAGAGAGGGCGAGAATGGGCAGGGTCAGCACCAGAGAGAACCAGAACCGGCGCCGGAAGTCCTCCACCATGTGAGCGTGGTGTCCGGCATGGCCGGAAGAGGGGGTTTCTACCTGGTGGTTGCGCATGGACGATCCTCCTGGGAGGGGATGTTTACAGAGCGGCATCTCCGGTTTTCAGCATCCTGCTGATGATGACGCGCTCATGTTCACGAGCATAGACTGTAAATTGCGCTATCACTGGTGTTTAGCAACCCAATATCAACAACATCGAATCGTTCCCATGCTCCAGCGTGGGAACGCCGCCTCGGACGCTCCAGCGTCGAGAAGCAGGTAAACCCATGAGCCGAAGCCGATATGTTATCCAAGAGGCGGATAAGCCCCACTTCCTGACCTGCACCGTCGTCGAATGGCTGCCCGTGTTTACCCGCCCGGATGCCGTTCAGATCATCCTCGATAGCTGGGTGCATCAACGCGAGCACGACGGCCTAAAGCTCTTTGGCTACGTGATTCTGGAAAACCATCTGCATTTCGTGGCGCAGGCTCCGCGCTTGGACAAGTGCTTGAGCAGCTTCAAATCCTACACTGCTGCCCGGCTCATCGAACTGTTGGAAGCGCGCAAGGCCGAACATTTGCTCGCACGGCTGCGATTTGCCAAACGGGCACACAAACACGACCGGGAATATCAGTTCTGGCAGGAAGGTTCCCATGCCGAAATGATCTTCAGCGAAGCCGTGATGCGGCAAAAACTTGACTATATCCACCAGAATCCGGTCAAGCGCGGCTACGTAGAACTGCCCGAACATTGGCGCTATTCAAGTGCGCGGAATTATCTTGGGCAGCCTGGGCTGATAGAGATTGACCCGTGGTTTTGAGTCAAGCGAGTTGGTGAGTTGATCATAGCCGGGTGACCGTGATCGTTCCCACGCTCCAGCGTGGGAACGCATTCTGAGCCGCTCCAGCGGTGCGTCTTGGCAAGTGGTACAAGCTTCTATCTCGCTCGTGACGCTGGAGCGTCTGGGGCGGCATTCCCACGCTCCAGCGTGGGAACGATCAATCTGCGAAATGGCGACGGACATCTTCGACGTGTTTACCGACCTGATTCACTGCTTTGACAAGCTGCTCTTTTGTGACTCCAAATTCTTTCGACCAATATCCCAACTCCCAAGACTGATGCACATTGATCTGCTTAGGGTCTTGTGGTTGACGGATTTTTAAATTGTCAGACATATTGCACCTTACTTCAGTTTTTTTGATCGTTACCACGCTCCAGCGTGGTAACGAATTCTGTACCGCTCTAGCGGCGCGTCTTGGCTGTGCCTACGCTCGTGACGCTGGAGCGTCTGGGGCGGCATTCCCACGCTGGAGCGTGGGAACGATCAAAATGCTTTGTTGTTTGTCTCGCAACTTGAGCTACTGGTTGCAGTATCGTTAATTTCTAATTCGATGATCAGACCGATTGCTTGACCGGAAGCATCACGGTTAAATTTTGGGATTCCTGCCTCCTCCATGCCACGTGTGACTAGGTTGCTTATTTTTGCCAGTCGGTTAGCTTCTTTCAGTAGTTGACGTGAAGACAGCCAATAAGGGATGCCCGCGCAGATTGCTGTTACTAAACTGCCTAATAGAAATGAAGATAAGTTATCCAGTTGAAATGTCGATACTTTGCCCAATAGAAATGACCACGCGCTTTCCAAATCGTGCTACCTCCAAAAGTTGTTGTAGGGGATCTGCATGCCAGGAAATCAAAAAACTTGACCGGGTTTCCCCGGTCTGTTTCATTTCACATCAATCCCAGCTCAACGCCCCCCCGGTCTGATACTCCGTCACCCGCGTCTCAAAGAAGTTCTTCTCCTTCTTCAGGTCGATGACTTCGCTCATCCACGGGAAGGGGTTGCCCGCTCCGGCGTATAGCTCTGGCAAGCCGAGTTGGTCGCAGCGGCGGTTGGTGATGAAGTGCATGTATTCGGTGCACATCTCGACATTCAGTCCGAGCAGGCCGTTGGGCATGGTGTCGCGGGCGTAGGTGACTTCAAGCTCGCAGGCTTCGCGTAGCATGGTGAGCACTTCGTTTTGGAATTCAGCCGTCCACAGGTGCGGGTTTTCGATGCGGATGGTGTTGATCACGTCGATGCCGAAGTTCAGGTGAATCGACTCGTCGCGCATGATGTACTGGTATTGCTCGGCAATGCCGGTCAGCTTGTTGCGGCGACCGAGGCTGAGGATTTGCGCGAAGCCGGTGTAGAACCACATACCTTCAAATACCACGTAGAAGGCGACCAGGTCGCGCAGGAAGCTTTGCGCGCCTTCGGTGGTGCTGGTGTCAAACTGGCCGTCCATCAGACCCTTGGTGTATTTGAGCGCCCAGGCATCCTTGTCGGTAATCGACGGCACTTCGCGGTACATGTTGAACACTTCGCCTTCGGACAGGCCGAGGCTGTCGACGATGTACTGGAAGGTGTGGGTATGGATGGCTTCTTCAAACGCCTGACGCAACAGGTATTGGCGGCATTCCGGGTTGGTGATGTTTTTGTAGATCGCCAGCACGATGTTGTTGGCGACCAGGCTTTCGGCGGTGGCGAAGAAGCCAAGGTTGCGCAGTACCATGGCGCGCTCATCGGCGGTCAGGCCGTCGCGGCTTTTCCACATGGCGATGTCGGCTTGCATGGAGACTTCGGTCGGCATCCAGTGGTTGTTGCAGGCCGCGAGGTATTTTTCCCACGCCCAGGTGTATTTCATCGGCATGATCTGGTTGACGTCGGCGGTGGCGTTGATGATGCGCTTTTCGGAGACATTCACGCGACCGGCGCCGGTTTCGATGCCGTCCAGGCCGCTTTTGTTGTCGTGTTCTTCGCTGGCGCTGGCGCTGGCTGGCGTGCTTGCGAATTGGTTGATGGTGCTGTCGATAACACTAGAGTGGGCGGCGCTTTTGCCGGTGGCGGTAATGGGGTCGTTCCAGTTCAACATGGCGGTATCCTCATGAGTGCATTCATTCCCCCCTTTGAAAAAGGGGGGTTAGGGGGGATTTGATTTATTGGCAGGCTTCGCAGGTCGGGTCGAGAATTGAGCAGGCTTTGGGCATGGCCAAGCCGCTGGCATCAATTTGCGGGGCGGCGGCCATAGCGGCGGCATCGTGACTACTTGCGTCCACGCCGCGCAGCTTGCCGTCCAGCTTGGTGAGGGTGGTCTTTTCGATGTGGGTCTTGCCCATGGCGCGCAGGTAGTAAGTGGTTTTCAGGCCACGTAGCCAAGCCATCTTGTACAGGTTGTCGAGTTTTTGGCCGGAGGGTTCCGCCATGTACAGGTTGAGAGACTGCGCCTGGTCGATCCATTTCTGGCGACGTGAACCGGCTTCGATCAGCCAGCGCGGGTCGATTTCAAACGCGGTGGCGTACAGCGCCTTGAGGTTGTCGGGTACGCGGTCAATCGGCTGCACGCTGCCGTCGAAGTATTTGAGGTCATTGACCATCACTTCGTCCCACAGGCCGAGTTTTTTCAGGTCGGCGGCGAGGTAGGGGTTGACCACGGTAAAGTCGCCGGACAGGTTCGATTTGACGAACAGGTTCTGGTAAGTCGGTTCAATCGACTGTGCCACGCCGCAGATGTTGGAGATGGTGGCGGTGGGGGCAATGGCCATCACGTTGGAGTTGCGCATACCGTGTTTTTTCACACGCTGGCGCAAACCTGCCCAGTCGAGGGTCTGGCTGCGATCCTGTTCCAGATAGCCGCCGCGTCCTTGTTCGAGCAGGTCGATGGAGTCGAGCGGCAGGATGCCCTTACTCCACAGCGAGCCTTCGTAGCTGCTGTACTTGCCACGCTCTTCAGCCAGTTCGCAGGAAGCCTGGATGGAGAAATAGCTCACGGCTTCCATCGAGGTGTCGGCAAATTCAACCGCATCTTGTGAGGAGTACGGTAGCTGGACTTTGTACAGCGCATCCTGGAAGCCCATGATGCCCAAGCCGACCGGACGATGGCGCAGGTTGGAGTTGCGCGCTTGCGGCACAGCGTAGAAGTTGTAGTCGATCACGTTATCGAGCATCCGCATGGCGGTCTTGGTGGTGCGCTCAAGCTTTTCCATGTTCAGGCCGTCTTCGTCCACATGCTGCGCCAGGTTGATTGAGCCGAGGTTGCACACGGCGATTTCGTGGTCGTTGGTGTGCAGGGTGATTTCGGTGCACAGGTTGGAGGAATGCACCACGCCGACATGCTGGTTGGTGTAGCGCAGGTTGCAGGGGTCTTTAAAGGTGATCCACGGGTGGCCGGTTTCAAACAACATGCCGAGCATCTTGCGCCACAGTTGTACCGCAGGCAGACGCTTGAACAGCTTGATGCGGCCCTGGTCGGCCATGCTTTCGTATTCGGTGTAGCGCGCGGCGAAGGCCTGCCCGGTCAAATCGTGCAGGTCGGGAGTTTCGGCAGGCGAGAACAGTGTCCAGTCCTTTTCTTCCATCACACGCTGCATGAACAGGTCGGGAATCCAGTTGGCGGTGTTCATGTCGTGGGTACGGCGGCGGTCGTCACCGGTGTTTTTGCGCAGGTCGAGGAATTCCTCCACGTCCATGTGCCAGGTTTCGAGGTAGGCGCACATCGCGCCCTTGCGCTTGCCGCCCTGATTCACGGCCACAGCGGTGTCGTTGGCGACCTTGAGGAAGGGAACCACGCCTTGTGATTGACCGTTGGTGCCTTTGATGTGTGAACCCATGGCACGCACGCGTGACCAGTCATTGCCGAGGCCGCCGGCAAATTTGGAGAGCAGGGCGTTGTCTTTGATGGCGCTGAAAATGCCGTCCAAATCGTCGGGTACGGTGGTCAGGTAGCAGCTGGAAAGCTGCGGACGCAGGGTGCCGGAGTTGAACAGCGTGGGCGTGCTGCTCATGAAGTCGAAGGAGGACAGGAGTTGATAAAACTCGATGGCACGCGTTTCGCGGTCGATTTCATTGATCGCCAGACCCATGGCGACGCGCATGAAGAATACCTGCGGCAGCTCGATGCGGTGCCCCTTGTGATGAATAAAGTAGCGGTCGTAAAGGGTTTGCAGGCCAAGGTAGGTGAATTGCAGGTCGCGGTTGGCATCCAGTGCCGCGCCGAGACGGGCAAGATCATAGTTGCGCAGGGTGGGATCGATCAGCTCGCATTCCACGCCCTTGAGGATGCAGGCGCGGAAGGCATCGCTATATCGCGTGCTGATTTCGGCCTGGGTGGCGTGATTGGGGCTGAGTTGCAGGTAGCTCAAGGTTTCGGTGCGCAACTGATCCATCAACAAGCGTGCGGCCACGTAGGAATAGTTGGGTTCGGTTTCGATCAGGGTGCGCGCACTCATCACCAGCGAGGCGCTGAGTTCCTTTTCAGAGAGGCCGTCGTACAGATTGCGCAGTGTTTCGTTATGAACCGTGAGCGCATCGGTGCCTTCCAGTCCGGCGCAGGCTTCGTCGCACAGGGTGCGCAGACGCGCTACATCCAGCGGCTGCACTGTGCCATCCAGCATGGTGACGTTCATGCTACGCGCGGGAGCAGCTTCTTCGGTTTGCGCCAATTCGTCGGAGCGCTCACGTGCGCGCGCTTCGCGGTAGAGCACGTAGGCGCGGGCGACCTTGTGGTGGCCTTCGCGCATCAGCGCAAGTTCGACCTGATCCTGGATGTCTTCGATGTAGAACGAACCACCGCCGGGGGTGCGGCGCTTGAGCGATGCAACCACGGAATCGGTCAGTGCTGCCACGGTTTCATGAATGCGTGGCGAGGCGGCAGCGGTGCCGCCTTCGACGGCGAGGAAGGCTTTGGTGATGGCAACGGTGATTTTGCTGGGGTCGAAGGTCGTGGCCTTGCCATTGCGGCGCGTGACACGGAACTCACCTGGGGTGCGCACGCTGGCGCTGAGGGTGTTGTCGTCAAGCATGGTGGGAATAGGGGTTGCTGTGATCACGTCGGCAGTAGCTAGGCTCATCGCATCGTCTCCAAGGGTCGGTGAATCACATCATATAGTGTCTTGGTTAGTCGTCAAGCACTACATGCTGTGTATCGTTGTGTTTGCAATACACCTGAAAAGCTGTGGATAATCTGTGCTGAATAATGCGCCTGCTCGGTATGGACGGGTGGAAACCCCAAAAAAAAAGGCCGCCGAAGCCAAGCTCCGGCGGCCTATGAGTGAAGACAGTTATTGATTGACTTGCCTAGCTATTAACCTGTTTGAGCAGCGCGTCGAAACCTTGCTGGAAAAGACTCAAGCCATCACTTTGCAGGCCATTGGCCACAGCACCGTCCATTTCGATACCCAAGGCAGCAAGCGCGGCAAAATGTGCTTGTGCCGCATCCAGGGCGGGGGCGTGGCGTGGCTTGATCTCCGCGTGGTCGGCCAGAGCACTCAAGGTGGCATCCGGTAGCGTGTTGATTGTTTCGGGCAGCATGACATCTTCGACATAGAGCAGGTCGCTGTAGGCCGGGTTTTTGGTTGCAGTGCTGGCCCACAACAGGTTTTGTGGGCGCGCGCCAAGTTCAAGCAGGTCGGCAAACGCCTCGCCGTGGTAGATCGACTGATACAGGGCATAAGCCTGCGCAGCGAGAGCCAGAGCGGCCTTGCCGCGCAAGGCCATGATGGCAACCTGATCGGCACCAGCGGTGCTTGCCAGAGCGTTGAGCTGATTGTCGACAAGCGTATCCACACGGCTCAGGAACACGCTGGCTACACTGCGCACGGCCAGTGGGTCATGACTATGAGCCATCCAGCGGCGCAGTCCGCGCACATGCGCCTCGAATACGGCACGTAATTGCTCCAGACCGAAAATCAGGGTGACATTGACCTTGTAACCACGTGCGGTCAACTCTTCGAAAGCATGCACACCCGCCTCCGTGGCGGGGACTTTAATCATCAAATTGTCGCGCCCGGCAAGCAGGCGCAAACGTGCGGCCGCTGCCAGGGTCGCATCGGCATCGTGCGCCAGTGCAGGGGATACTTCCCAGCTCACATAACCATCAATACCCAGACTTTCTTCCCACAAGGGCGCAAGAAGATCACAGGCCATTTGTACGTCACGCGCAATCAAATGCTCGTAAATCGTTTCGAGGTCGGTGTAATCCAGTCGCAAATTGCGCAAATCAGCACGGTAATACGCGTGGGATTCGCGCAGGGCTTTGTCCAGAATGGATGGGTTGGAGGTCACGCCGCGTATGCCCAGATGCGTCATTGCATGCTTGAGTCGCCCTTCCAGTACATGCGCCCGAGAGAGGTTGTCGAGCCACAGGCTTTGACCGGTAACTGTGGTGTAAGTAGATAAATCGTGCATGACAAGACTCCTGGGCGCGAGGTGGGTTTACTTTGGCTATGAGGCTAGCCCATCCTCAAACGTATTGCTTATTCAGCGTGTTGATGCCCTTGCAGATTTAATGCTTGGACATTAAATCGTGAATGGTGGCAATTTGGCAGGGGTATGTTGCAGCTTGAGCTTGGCAAACACAGGCAAGCCATCACGGAAGGGTGGAGCGTCTTCACCCTGAATCAGTGGCAGCATGTAGTGACGTGCCGCCTGGGTGATGCCGTAACCGTCTTCGCGGATATATTCCGGCGGTACAGGCAATTCAATGTCAGCCACCTGATCGAGATGCACTGCGTCCAGCGTCCACAGATATGGCACATCGGACGTGCGGCGAATGGCGATCATGACATCGGTTTTGCCTTCATGGGCAAAGCTCACAGCCGCCGCACCGCAGGCATAAGCCTGCTCTACATCGACTCGCGATCCCAAGTGGCGTGCCGAACGTTGAAAATAATCGGACACCGCCCAGTGGGTTTTGTAGCCCTGTTCGCGCGTGAGCTTGGCGAGCATGGGTGCGAGGCCGCCGAGTTGCTCGTGGCCGAAAATCTCACTCTCTGCCGCTTGCGTGCAAAATTGACCCTTGCACATCAAGCCTTCAGCAGCGACCACAATGCACCAGCCATGTTGGGCGACTTTGGCATGCAGGGCGGCGATGAAGCGCTGCGGTTCAAAGTCAATTTCCGCCAGTAGGATCAGCAAGGGAGAGTCGTCTTCTTCAAATGCCAAACCGGCGGCGGCGGCCAGCCACCCGGCATGGCGCCCCATGACTTCGAGAATAAATACCTTGGTGGACGTGCCGGACATGGCTGCCAAATCCAGTGAAACTTCACGTACGCTGGTCGCAATGTATTTTGCGACCGAGCCGAAACCAGGACTGGTGTCGGTCAAGGGCAGATCGTTGTCGATGGTTTTCGGTACGCCAATGACGGTCAGGTCCAAGCCATGCGCACGGGCAAAACGTGCCACTTTAGCTGCAGTGAGCATCGAGCCGCCGCCGCCATTGTAGAAAAATGTGCCAATGTCATGTGCCTTGAATACTTCCACAAGGCGCGAATATTGCTCAGGGTGGGTTTCGGGCGAGCCGATATCCATGCGACATGAGCCAAACGCACCGCCGGGAGTGTGACGCAACATGGCGATCTGCGCCGGGTCTTCGTGGGATAGGTCGTACAGCTGCTCGCGCAATACACCGAGAATGCCTTCCTGCGCCGCAAACACCTTGCCGTATTTTTCAGGGAAGCGGCGCGCGGTTTCGATTACGCCACAGGCGCTGGCGTTGATGACTGCGGTCACACCGCCGGATTGAGCGTAGAGAATATTGTGCGCCATGCCATAAACCTCATTGGGAGCTATGTGATTGGATTGTCGCATTGCGACGGCGGGTCTATCATGATCAAGTCATATGACTAAACGATTGCGCTTTTTACTATAGAGAGGACTTTACCATGCAACTTGGCACCAGCTTGACCCATTTTTTGATCGAAAGCCAACGCGCTCACGCGGGTGCAACCGGTGAGTTCACCTTGCTGATGAACGATATTTTGAGTGCCTGCAAGGTGATCTCCAACTATGTGAACAAGGGTGATCTGATCGGAGTACTGGGCAGTGCGGAAAGCGAAAACATCCAGGGCGAAACCCAGAAGAAACTCGACATTATTACCAACGATGTATTCACCCACACTCTGATGCGTGGTGGCCAAGTTGCAGGTCTGGCCTCCGAAGAAATGGACGAGGTCTATCATCTGCCTGCCAACGCACGTCGCGGCAAGTATTTGGTCGTGTATGACCCGCTGGATGGTTCATCTAATATTGATGTCAACGTCAGTGTTGGCACTATCTTTTCCGTGTTGCGCGCGCCGGAAGATGTAATAGATCCGCAAGAGTCAGATTTCATGCAGCCTGGCACCGAGCAGGTTTGCGCAGGCTATTGCATTTACGGCCCATCCACCATGATGGTACTGACCACCGGTCAGGGTGTGAATATGTTTACCCTGGACCAGAACATTGGCGAATTCATGTTGACCCATGAAAACATCCAGATCCCGGCCGACACCGCTGAATTTGCCATCAACATGTCCAACCAGCGCTTCTGGGAAGCACCTGTCCAAAACTACGTGGCGGACTGCATTGCTGGCGAAACAGGCCCGTTGGGCAAGCGCTACAACATGCGCTGGATTGCCTCCATGGTCGCCGACGTACACCGCATCCTGACCCGTGGCGGTATCTTCATGTACCCGATCGACAGCAAGATCAAGGCACAAGGCGGCAAGCTGCGCCTGATGTACGAAGCCAACCCAATGGCGATGCTGGTCGAGCAAGCAGGCGGCATGGCCATCACCGGGACCGAACACATCATGTCCATCAAGCCAAGCAAACTGCACCAGCGCGTTCCGGTCATTCTTGGCTCGAAGAATGAAGTGCAAAAGGTTATGGACTACCACAACGCCTAAGTTCTAGGTATCAAGTGAAAAAAACCCCGCCCGTCTGTGCGGGGTTTTTTTGTGTCTGGAGTAATCGTTCGGAATAAAAAAGGGTGCTTTGTGCATCAAGGTTTTAGTTCCGTGAGGAGCGAAAAAAATGAATCTTGACTTGTTTTTAGTGGTTAATCGAGACTGAGTCTCTGAGTTAATTATTTGAGATACAAAATGAAACCGCTCCTTGTTGCCTTGATGGCCACACTGCCATTTTTGGGGGTTTTCGATGCGACCGCGCGTGCGGACGACGTGACCGATTTTATTACGGCTATGGATGAACAGGATGGGACGGGGGATTATTACTCCGCTGAGGAGCTGGATCGATTGTTGGCACCGATAGCCTTGTACCAGGATGATTTGCTGGCGCAGGTATTGATGGCATCCACTTACCCGCTTGACGTAGTGGAGGCTGCACGTTGGTCGCAGGCCAATGCACATTTGCGGCCAGAAGATATTGAGAGTGCGATGCTGCAAAAGCCGTGGGATCCATCGGTTAAATCTCTGACAGCCGTGCCGCAGGTTTTGCAGCAAATGAATGAAAATCTGCAGTGGACGAGGATGCTGGGTGACGCTTTTCTGCAGCAGCAACAAGATGTGATGAATACGATTCAGGCCTTGCGCAACAGAGCGCTGGCGGCCGGGAGTCTGAGCTCAAACGCTAACCTTGTGGTCAAGCGAGAAATCAGCTCTCAGGGCAATGTGGTTATTATCGAATCACCGCAGCCTGACGTGATTTATATTCCTAGCTATAACCCAACTGTGGTGTATGGCTCATGGTGGTATGCGTCGCCACCTTATTACATTTACCCGCCTGCTTATGTTTATCCATCGGGTATAGGTTTTATCACGGGCGTCGCTGTGGGTGCCGCCATTTGGGGTGGTTTTAACTGGCGACGCCATGATGTCAATATCAACGTCAATCGCTATAACCGCTACAACCGCACAACCATCAATAATGGATCATGGCACCATAATCCGAGTCATCGTCGTGGTGTCGATTACCGTGGAGATTACAACTCCAGGCCGCACGGCAGTTATCCGAATAATCGTGTAAATCATCCGCATGAAGATTTTCGGGGTGATTTTCGTGGTAATGATGGCCGAAACTCGCTTAATAGTGATTCCAATGGCAATCGAAATGGTGACCGAGGCGGTCGACAAACACCTGGAGCGATGCCTCATCAGCCTCCGCATTCGTCGCCTACAGGTCTTGCACCTAACCATGATGGGTCGGGAACTTACCGTCCGCCGCAGCGCGGAGCCCCACAGGGCTCAACATACCCGACTGAGCCTCATGGCAGGCAGCAGGGTTTTCAGCCGTCACCAGGGTCGTACCCCCATCAGGGCGGCCGTCCAGTTCAAGGCGACCAGCAAGTGACACCCCCTCAGTATCAGAATCGCGGCCAGCCAATATCTCCACCGCATGCAGTGGAGCAGGGCGGAGCCGTGCAGCACACGCCGCACCATGCATATCCAGGTTCGAATAATTCAGGCGGGATGCGTCCTCGTTCTCCGCAGGAAAATCCTGGCGGAACCTTGCCCCAATATCAACATCGTGGACACCCGATTGCACCAGCCCCGGCAATGCCACAACAAGGTGGATCCATGCAGCCCCAGCCCCAACAACGCAATGCTTATTCGCCCTCAAATAATGCGGGAGACTCCAGTGGTGGGCGAGGGCAGTTCAACCAGCCAGGAATGAGTGGTGGTAATCGGGGCGGGCATAGTGATTTTGGTCGTGGCGGCTCAAATCTGGGCGGGCGTGGGGGTGGAGATCGATAGCAGGTTTGGTGGCCAACATGACTAATCAGGCGTGGCCTGTCTCCAGATAGCGCCCTGTTGAAATCTGAGAGGACAGGTATCTCAACCTAAGCTAACTTCAGCTTGGACGTTGCTGAGCTTGGACAGGTGTGACTAAGCAGCATGTTGGAGCCTGTTCCATCCAGTTGAGAGCATAAAATGAACCCTACTTATTCGCTCCCCACTTCCCCTGTCAGCCCCGCTGTCCGGCTGTTTATGCGGGCCGCAGCCGTATTTGTTGCCAGCGCTGGGGTGTCCCTTTTTTTCCTGAGTGAAGCAACTCATATTTACTTTGCCTGGACGATCAAGCCCCCTGTCACGGCCGCTTTCCTTGGCGGCGGATATTTGGCCGTCACCACTGCGTTGGTACTTGCGCTAAGGCAGACAGACTGGACGCAGGTGCGCGTGGGTGTTGCAGTCGTAGCGACGGGGCTCCTTTCCATTCTCGCGGCGACGCTATTGCATATCGACAAATTTCATTTGCACAACGCGGCCTGGAGCGCTGAGTTTTGGGCGTGGAGTTGGTTGATTCTTTATATCATCCTCGTGCCCGGGCTGATTATTGCGCTTTGGACACAACAAAAACAGACAACTTCCATAGCACCACCGCAAGCGACGCTTCCAGCGTGGATGCGTATCGGCCTGCGGCTACTGGGTGTGCTGATGCTGGCGATGGGCGCGTTGATGTTTGTAATGCCGGAAACCACTGAGCTTGTTTGGCCCTGGCCATTGACCCCGTTGACGGCGCGCATGATTGGGAGTTTTTATCTTGCCTTCGGAGTAAGCCTGCTGGCAGCGGCGAGAGAAAACGACTATGCACGCATCCACGTCGCAAGTTTTGCTTATCTGGCGTTTGTTATGCTTCAGACCATTAACGTTGTGCGCTATCAAGCGGTGAACTGGTTTGAACTACCCGGGCAGTTGCTTGCAGGAGTGTTGGTTGCGCTGCTCATTCTTGGTGCAACTGGGGTTTATGGTTACTTAACCAGCCGTTCCGGTACGTCCAGCGCATAAGTATCTCCTCCTGCTCTCAAACGAGTTTGACTCCCATTGGTTTCAAGTCGTTTAGGGCGCGCCATGGCGGGCTGATGCTTGCGGGGCAGAGGATGTGTTCGCCTCAGTTCGTAAGTTATCGGTGTGCAGTCGGCGGGTTGTGACTCGCCTTGAATCTGGGGTAAAGGCTACGCGGGTTTATGATCGTGCGGGATGCGAGAGCTATTCCGAAGAATCTAAACTTGGTGGGCTTTCACACCACACACTGCCATCCTCTCGATAATACTTGTAACCGGGTTGGCGCTTTCCGTTGAGATAAAACCCATGCTCTTTTAGAGCTCCACTATTCCATCGGCTTATGTATTCGCCATGCAAAACACCATAAACACAATTTTCCTCAATGTAGCAAACGCCGGACTCTGTCCACATCCTGCATAACCCGTTGATTTTTCAGTAAACATAGGTGCACTCACAAAATAAAGAACCATCTTCATAGTACATTCGCGAATCGCCGTGTTTTACCCCATCTAATTCAAAGTGTTCTGACTTGATGAGACCATTTTGGTCAAATTCCCGAATTAATAGCGGTGATTTTGATGTTTTCATGGAAGCATATCCATGTCTTGTTTACTCCACTCCCCGGGGACATCTGATGGCAAAACACCTCTATTGGCATAACATAGCCTCAATCGATCTGACGATAGTAAAATTAATCCGGATCCACCACTATATTGAGTTTAGGTTTTCACAAAAGCCAAGTCATCATTCGCAGGGCGTACAGAGCGGTTTTTAGTTCCGACTCCAATCTGTCGTTGATGGTGTGCATGAGGGTTTTAATTCGGTATTGGGGCGCTGGACGGGGGGCGTCCAAGCAGATCATAGGCGCGTGTTGGAATTGGAAATCCTTTGTCGGCGTGGTATTGGGCGCAGGCTCGATGGAGTCTTCATTCCCCTTGGCCGCTATTCCATATTCAGGTTTCTCGAAACCCCCAAGGGGTTTCGATCAATCCTACTGAAGGCATTGCAGCAGGTTGTTTGCAAGGTTTTGTATGAGTTGCTCATAGCCATCCATGCCGCCGGGCAGGCTTGCGCCCAGTGGGTCGAGTGTGCCGGTGCGGGCTGGGGTGCCTTCGATCAGGGTTTGCACCAGTTTGGGTTCGAATTGTGGTTCGCTGAAGACGCAGGTTGCGCCTAGGGTCTTGATTTTGTTGCGCATGTCGTTGACGCGCTTGGCGCTGGCCATGGCTTCGGGGTTGACCAGGATGGAGCCTGCGGCTTTGAGGTCGTAGGCGTGTTCGAAGTATTGGTAGGCATCGTGGAAGACGATGAAGGGTTTGTTTTGTACCGGGGCGAGCTGGCTGCGGATGATGTCGTCCAGCACGGTCAGGCGGTCGATGGCTTTTTCGGCGTTGCTCTGGTAGCGCGTGGCGTGCGCCGGGTCGATTTCGCTGAGGGTGCTGGCGGCGGCGCGCACGATCATGCTGGCATTGGCCGGGGATAGCCACATGTGGCCGTCCAGTGTGCTGCGGTGCTGGTGGTCGCCGTGGTTGTGCGCTTGTTGCGCCATCGGGCGTTTTCTTTCCCAGTCGCTGCCTGTGCGGGCTTGCAGTCTGTCCATATCCGGCAGGGCGGAGATGGTGATGATACGTGCGCCTTTGGGCAGGGAGCGGCTGACTTTTTCCAGTGAGGTTTCAACATCCGGGCCGATCCAGAACAGGACATCGGCGTGTTCTGCCGCCTGGCGTTCGGAGGGTTTGAGGGCGTAGGTGTGCGGCGAGCTGCCGGGGGGGATCAGGCGGGTGGGTTCGCCTACGCCTTCCATGACGGCGGCGACGAGGTCGTTGACCGGTTTGATGCTGGTGACGACGTTCGGTGCGGCGCCAAGCTGGGCGCTGAAGAGGATGGCGATAAGGGCGAGTGTGCTGCGTGTGATGTGCTGCATGATATTTCCTGTCGTGTGCGAGAATGCGGTTACTCTATAACAAACTTGGGCTGGGGTGCGGGCGTGGATGCTTCTTTTTTGCTGCGAGCTGATGCGGTAAGTGTGCGGCGAGGTGGCAAGAACTTGTTGAATGCGGTGAGTTTGAGTCTGCGTGCGGGGCAGATTGTGACTCTGGTGGGCCCCAATGGTGCCGGTAAAACCACGCTGGTGCAGGTGTTGTTGGGTTTGATTGCGGCGGATGAAGGGCAGGTGGAGCGCCGCGAAGGTCTGGTGATCGGTTATGTGCCGCAGCGTTTTGCCGTGCCGCCGAGTTTGCCGATGGATGTGGACGGTTTTTTGCGTCTGGCGGGAAAGAGCAGCTTGGCGGAGCGGCGCGCGGTTTTGCGACGTTTGGATGTGCCGGATTTGCAGGGCGCAGCGTTGCATACGCTCTCCGGCGGCGAGTTGCAGCGGGTGTTGCTGGCGCGGGCGTTGTTGCGCACTCCCCAGTTGTTGGTGCTCGATGAGCCCGCGCAGGGGCTGGATGTGCATGGGCAGCAGGAGTTGTACCGCCTGATTGCGGAGCTGCGCGACGAAAGCGGTTGTGGGGTGTTGATGGTGTCGCATGATTTGCATCTGGTGATGGCGGCGACCGATCAGGTGGTGTGTCTGGAGCAGCATGTGTGCTGTGTGGGGACACCCGAGGCGATCAGTCAACATCCTGAATATTTGCGACTTTTCGGCACAGATTTGCGTGGTTTTGCGCTCTATCAACACCATCATGACCATGTGCATGATTTGCATGGCAATGTGGTGTCAACATCGTCGTCCTGCGCATCCACGGGGGGCTGCAACCATGCTTGAGTCTTTGGCGCAGGTGTTGGGTATGCCGGATTTTTTGCTGCGTGCCGTATTGGGTGGCATGGGTATCGCCTTGCTGGCCGGGCCTTTGGGGTGTTTTGTAGTGTGGCGGCGCATGGCCTATTTCGGCGAAACGCTAACGCATTCGGCTTTTCTTGGGGTGGGGTTGGGCTTGCTGCTGCATGTCGAGCCGATGATCGGCGTGGCGGCGATGGGGGCGGTGATTGCGGTGATTCTGGCGCGCCGTCACCCGGCGGAGGGCTTGGCCGAGGACACCTTGCTCGGTTTGCTGGCGCATAGCAGTCTGGCGCTGGGGCTGGTGCTGCTGGCCTTCATGGAGGATGTGCGCGTCGATCTGTTCGCCTATCTGTTTGGCGATATTCTGGCGCTGAGCGCGTCGGAATTGATGTGGATCGGCTTGGCTGATGTGTTGGGGCTGCTGCTTCTGGTCAGCATGTGGCAGGGCTTGCTGGCGATGACCGTGCATGAGTCGCTGGCGGCGGTGGAGGGGCGCAGGGTGATGGCCTTGCGTCTTGGTTTCATGTTGGTGCTGGCAGTGTTTGTGGCGCTGGCCATGAAGCTGGTGGGCATTTTGCTGACGGTGTCGATGCTGATTATCCCGGCAGCGGCAGCACGGCGTTTGGCGCGTACACCCTTGCAGATGGCCGTGGGCGCGGTGCTGGTGGGGGTGCTGGCGACAGGGCTTGGGCTGGCGGTGTCGATGCTGTGGGATACGCCCGCCGGGCCGTCCATGGTAGTGGCGGCGGCTGCATTATTTGTGGTGATGATGCTTTTTCCGCGTCGGGGTTAGTGACTGTCCACGGTTGTTGTCCTTGGCAGGGTGGATGCGCTGCACTTATCCACCCTGCAAAACGTATCCCTGTGTTCAGTCTCCAAAAAAGACGGCGGTTAGTACCACTCAATCACATTGTCTTGATAATCATCGGGCGGAACCTGGCGTGCGGAAATGCAGCGCCCCGCCACGGAGTGACCTTGTGTGCGGGTCGAGAGCTTGTCACCAGTGACCAGTGGATGCCAATCGGGGAGTGGCAGATGTTGTGCCCGCAAGCGGTAGGCGCAGCTATGCGGTAGCCAGGTGTAGGCATCCACGTCCTGGGGACGCAGCACCATGCAGTCGGGCACATGCGCTTGCCGATGGGGGTAGTCCTGGCATTGTGCTGTCGCGCAGTCGAGCAGTTCACAGGCGATGGCGGTGGTGTAAACCATGCCGTCGTCTTCATCTTCAAGTTTGTGCAGGCAGCACTTGCCGCAGCCATCACACAGGCTTTCCCATTGGCTGGGGCTGAGTTCGTTCAGCGGGAGGTGGTTCCACCAAGGAGTATTCATGGGGTGATGACTTCCAAAAAATTAGCCACAGAGATCACAGAGTTAATTGAGGGTTGATGCAACCACTCAAAATCTCCGTGCCCACTGTGGCTAAAGGATTTTAATTGGATAGATTAACTACGCAAATCATCCACGAACTTTTTCACGCGATCCAGCCATGAATGTTCCTGTGGGCGGTGGTGATTGCCGCTCAGGGATTCTTCAAAGCGGCGTAGTAATTCCTTTTGCTCTTCGCTTAGTTTGACCGGGGTTTCGATGGTGACCTTGCAAATCAAGTCGCCGGTGGCGCCACCACGCACGGGTGCCACGCCCTTGCCACGCAGGCGGAACAACTTGCCGCTTTGGGTTTCGTGCGGGATCTTCAGGCGCACGCTACCGCTCAGCGTTGGTACATCAACCTCACCGCCAAGTGCTGCAGTGGTGAAGCTTACCGGTACTTCGCAATACAGGTCGGCATCCTGACGGGTAAAAATCGGATGCGCCTTGACATGTACCACGACGAACAAATCACCATGTGGTCCACCAAGCCCGCCGGGCTCGCCTTCACCGGAAAGACGAATGCGATCCCCGGTATCCACACCCGCCGGGATTTTGACCGAGAGCGACTTTTGCGTTTTCACGCGGCCTTGACCGTGACAGACCGGGCAGGGGTCTTCGATGATTTCGCCGCGCCCCTGACAGGTGGGGCAGGTTTGTTGTACCGCAAAGATGCCTTGCTGAATGCGTACTGCACCCGCACCACCGCAGGTGGGGCAGGTTTTGGGTTTGCTGCCTCTTTTCGCACCCGTGCCATCGCACGCGGTACAGGGGTCGCTGGAGGGGATTTTGATGGTGACGGTGGTGCCGGACACCGCTTCTTCCAGGCTGATTTCGAGGTTGTATTGCAAGTCCGAGCCGCGATAGGCACGTGAACCGCCACGTCCACCCGCTTGGCCGCGAGCACCACCAAAAATATCGCCGAACACATCGCCAAAAATATCGGAGAATCCCGCGCCGCCATAACCACCCGCTGCGCCCGCACCGCCACCCATGCCTCCTTCAAACGCGGCATGGCCGAACTGGTCGTAGGCGGCGCGCTTTTGCGCGTCGGTCAAAATTTCATAGGCTTCCTTGGCTTCCTTGAATTTGGCCTCGGCATCCTTGTCGTCCGGGTTACGGTCAGGATGGTATTTCATCGCCAAGCGGCGATAGGCTTTTTTCAGCTCGTCTTCACTGGCGTTTTTGCTTACACCAAGGATTTCGTAAAGGTCTTTCTTTGCCATGAGGTGTTCCGAACAAATATTGAAGCCACAGAGCACGCAGAGTTAGGTTTTACCCGCTCCGCGCGCTCTGTGGCTAAAGGTATAAAAGCCGTGACTTACTTGTCTTTCACTTCTTCAAACTCGGCATCGACCACATCGTCGTCGCCTTTGTTTGCGCCTGCACCAGCCTGCGCACCGCCCTCGCTCTGTGCCGCTTGAGCGTAGGCTTTTTGCGCGATTTCGCCAGAGATTTTCGCCAGGGCTTCGGTTTTGGCTTCAATCGCGTCCTTGTCGTCACCCTTGATGGCTTCCTTCAGGTCGGCAATCGCTGCTTCGGCGGCCTGCTTCTCGTTGACATCCACCTTGCCGTCCAGATCCTTGAGTGACTTTTCAGTGGCGTGAATCATGCCGTCGGCCTGATTGCGCGCATCAATCAGCAGACGCATTTTGTGGTCTTCTTCCTTGTGCGCCTCGGCATCGTCCACCATGCGCTGGATTTCGGCTTCGCTCAGGCCGCTGGAGGCGGTGATGCGAATGGATTGTTCCTTGTTGGTAGCCTTGTCCTTGGCGGACACATGCAGAATACCGTTGGCATCGATGTCAAAGGACACTTCGATTTGCGGCATGCCGCGTGGAGCGGGCGGGATGTCATTCAGGTCAAAGCGCCCGAGCGACTTGTTGCCGCTGGCCATTTCGCGCTCGCCTTGCAGCACATGCACGGTGACGGCGGTCTGGTTGTCGTCGGCGGTGGAGAAAGTCTGGCTGGCCTTGGTCGGAATGGTGGTGTTCTTTTCGATCAGCTTGGTCATCACGCCGCCCATGGTTTCGATGCCCAGGGAGAGCGGGGTCACGTCGAGCAACAGCACATCCTTGCGCTCGCCACTCAGTACCGCGCCTTGAATCGCCGCGCCTACGGCCACGGCTTCGTCCGGGTTCACGTCCTTGCGTGGCTCTTTGCCGAAGAAGGCTTTCACCGCCTCGCGTACTTTGGGCATACGGGTTTGACCACCCACCAGGATCACTTCGTCGATTTGCGCGGTGGTCACACCCGCATCCTTCAACGCAATGCGGCACGGCTCAATGGTGCGGGTAATGAAATCATCCACCAGAGCTTCAAGCTTGGCACGGGTGATCTTGATGTTCATGTGCTTCGGGCCTGTGGCATCGGCAGTCACATACGGCAGATTCACATCAGTCTGCTCGGTGGATGACAGCTCGATTTTGGCCTTTTCGGCGGCTTCTTTCACGCGCTGCATGGCGAGCGGATCCTTGCGCAAATCCACGCCTTGTTCGCTTTTGAACTCATCCACGAGGAAGTCGATCAAGCGATTGTCGAAGTCTTCGCCGCCGAGGAAGGTGTCACCGTTGGTGGACAGCACTTCAAACTGCTTTTCACCGTCGATGTCGGCGATTTCGATGATGGAGACGTCAAACGTACCACCGCCCAAATCGTACACGGCGATTTTCATATCCTTGGACTGAACTTTGTCCAGGCCATACGCCAAGGCCGCTGCGGTGGGTTCGTTAATGATGCGCTTGACATCCAGGCCGGCAATGCGACCGGCATCCTTGGTGGCCTGACGCTGGCTGTCGTTGAAGTAAGCGGGCACAGTGATGACCGCTTCGGTGATTTCTTCGCCCAGATAGGCTTCGACATCCTTTTTGATTTTCATCAGCACACGCGCAGACACTTCCGGCGGTGCCATCTTCTTGCCCACGGCTTCCACCCAGGCATCGCCGTTGTCGGCCTTGAGAATGGTGAACGGCATCAACTTGATGTCTTTTTGTACGGCATCTTCCTGGAAGCGGCGGCCGATCAGGCGCTTGACCGCGTACAGGGTATTGGTTGGGTTGGTGACTGCCTGGCGCTTGGCAGGTTGACCCACGATGACCTCGCCGTCCTTGGTAAACGCCACTACAGACGGCGTAGTGCGTGCGCCTTCGCTGTTTTCGATGACCTTGGGCTGGCCGCCTTCAAGAATAGCGACGCAGGAGTTGGTGGTGCCGAGGTCAATACCGATAATTTTAGCCATGGGAAATGCTCCGAAATGAGTTGAGTGTGTTTGTTGCAACTAATGTTGTTGGCAAATGCGCCCATTTCAAGGCGCACGGAATGGTATTTATGAAAGCTCTGAATTTAATCAGAGCTTTCATTCCGGGGCATGGATGCCCCGTCGCATCAATGACATTAGTCATCGAAATGCAGTCATCGAAATGCGCGAGATAGTCCGGGCGTGTACCGGGCTGATCGAGTCTGAATGAATCCATGGAAGGATTCATTCAGAATTTTTTATTGTGAAACAATCACCAGTGCCGGGCGCAAAATGCGCTCGTTGAGTTGGTAGCCCTTTTGTAGCACTTGCAGCACGGTGTTGGCTTCGCCTTCGCCTGGAACCATGGAGATCGCCTGGTGCAGGTCGGGGTTGAATGTCTGCCCCTGCGGGTCGATGGCTTTCACGCCAAAGCGCTCAAGGGTTTGGAAAAATTGGTTGTACATGATCTCGGTGCCTTTTTGCAGCGGCTCGACTTCGCTGGCATCCATGCAGGCTTTGAGGCCAAGGTCAAGGCTGTCGGCCACGCCGAGAAGGGAGTCTACAAAGCGTTCGAGTGCGTATTTGCGTGCATTGTCGATATCACGCTCCGTGCGCTTGCGCAGGTTGTCCATTTCGGCGCGCAGGCGCAGCACTTCGTCCCAGTGCTCGTCAGCCTTGCTGCGGGCATCTTCGAGCAACATATGAACCGTTGGCTCGGCATCGCTAGCTGCTGCGGTGTCTGGTGCGGTCGTCGTGTTGGCGGTTGTTTCTGTCGTACTTGTCTGGCTGCCTTGATCCATCGCGTCGTTGTCGGGAGTGGTCGCTGTGTTGTTTTGGGTCATCATGCTTCTCCAAAAGTGTATGGCCGGGATGTGTGGCGGAATGCGCTGTAAAAATTCGGTTTTAAACTGCGGGCGGGTTGGATGGATTCAAGGCCATGCCTAGCAGGCGTGCTGTGATGTCCACGCGTGGGATGATCTGGTCGTAGGGCATGCGCGTTGGGCCGATGATGCCCAGATAGCCAATGATGCGCCCCTCTTCCTGCCCGCCTTCACGGTATGGAGTGGTTATGAGGCTGCATTCCTGCAGCGGCGCATAGCCGGATTCACTGCCAATAAAGATTTGCACACCGTCAGCACGTTGACTGTGCTCGAAAAAATGCAGAAGTTCACGTTTGCTTTCAAAAGCGGCAAACAGGCTTTTCATGCGGCTGCGGTTGCTGATTTCGTCCAGTGCAATGAGGTTTGACTGTCCGCTGATCACCAGGTCTGGTGCGGGAGGGGTGTTGCTCAAGGTTTGCTCTGTCAGGCGGATGGCATCGTGCATCAGGCTGTTGAGGTCACTGCGCAGGCTATCCATTTCACATAGCAAATGTTCACGTATACGGCCTGGATCGTGACCAACCAGGCGTTCGGTCAATTGGGCGGCAAGTTGATGCAATTCTTGTGCGCTGTACTGGCGAGTGACAGGCAGAATGCGGTTTTGTACTTCGCCATCGCTCATCACCAAAATGGCCAGCACCTGTTGGGCGGAGAGAGGGATAAACTCAATTTGCAGCAGGCGGGCTTGTTCACGCTTGGGCAAGGTGACCAGGCCGGTGAAGCCAGTGAGTTGCGAAAGCATTTGCGAGGCCGTGGCAACGAGGTTTTGGCGCGAGCCTTGCGATTGGTGTAATTCGTTGTGCAGGCGCTGCAGCTCGGTAGCCTCAATGGGGCGCATGGTCAAAAGCTGGTTGATGAACAGGCGATAGCCCTGGATCGTTGGTACACGCCCGGCGGAGGTGTGCGGTGCGTGAATCAGCCCCAAATCTTCGAGATCAGCCATGACATTGCGCACACTGGCGGCACTTAGGCTTAGTGCTGAGCTATGAGCCAGACTTTCGGCAAGGGTGCGTGAGCCGATCGGCACGCCTTCGTCGATGTAACGCTCGACCAGAGCCTTTAGCAGGTGTTGCGAACGTTCGTTAAGGATAGGCAGGCTCATGCTTTGCTGGCGGCGTGTGATCGGGTTGGTTTAGAAGATGGGAGTTTGACTTCCGGGATGGGTGCGATTGGGGTCGTGGTCGCAGCACTTGAGTCAGAAGGCTTTTGGGTAAGTTCTTGATAAAGTTCAAGATAGCGTTGTGCGCTGGCAGTCCAGCCAAAGTCTTGCGCCATACCGTGGGTTTGCAGGATTGCCCACACTTTCGGTTGCTGGAAAAACTCCAGGGCACGACTCACGCCCCAAAGAATGGCGGGAACGTCGAGGTTGCGCATCACAAAGCCGTTGGCGCTGCCATTGGCCAGCGTGGCTTCGTAAGTGTCAATCACGGTGTCGTTCAGTCCGCCGACCCCATGCACTATCGGCGGCGTGCCATAGCGCAGGCTGTAAAGCTGGTTCAGTCCACATGGTTCGAAACGCGATGGCATAAGAAATACATCACTGCCAGCTTCGATGCGGTGTGCAAGACCCTCGTTGTAGCCCAGGCGCACGCTGACACGACCGGGATGGCGTAGCATCAGCGCCTGGAACGCGGCTTCCAGTGTGGCATCGCCGCCGCCTAGCATGGCGAGTTGTACCGGGCGCTGCATGATTTGCTCGGCAGCGGCCAGTACCACGTCCAAACCTTTTTGCTCGGTCATGCGACCCACCATGCCGATGAGCATGGCTTCGGCATCCATGTCCAGACCCATTTCGCGCTGCAAGGCCACTTTATTGAGCGCCTTGTTTTCCAGGCTGTTGAGCGTATAGGCGGCGGCAAGATGAGCATCTGCTGCTGGATTCCACTCGTCCATGTCGATGCCGTTAATCATGCCGAGCACATCGGCTTGGCGCTGGCGCAACATGCCGTCCAGCCCCTGCCCAAAGGCGGGGGTTTGAATTTCACGCGCATAGCTTGGGCTGACGGTGGCAATTTTGCGCGCGGCATTCAGGCCGGCCTTGAGGCAATTCATTTCGCCCCAGTGTTCGAGAGCATCCGGTCGCCATAGACGTGCAGGCAGGCCAAGTTGCTCAAAGGTGGCGCGATCAAACACACCTTGATAGGCCAGGTTGTGGATGGTGATGAGGCTGGGCGGCGCCTGCGGATTATCGCGCAACAGCGAAAGCAGAATGCCGGTCTGCCAGTCGTTGCCATGCACGATGTCAGGCTGCCAATCGAGCATGGCCTGATCGAGCGCCAGCATTTCGCAAGCGCGGCTGAACAGGGTGAAGCGTTCGGCATTATCCGGCCACGCGTGGCCGGTGGTGTCGTTGTAGGGGTTGCCTGTGCGGGTGCTGAAACTTGGGTGTTCAATTAAGAACAGCGGTACACGACTGCCTGGCATTTGGCTGCGCAACAGGCGGGCGCTGCCAAAAATCCCGAGGTTGAGTTCGCTCACAACCTGCCATGCCTTGAGGCGGCTGAGGGTGTCGGCGTACGCCGGCATCACCAGGCGAATGTCCACGCCGAGTTCAAACAAGGCATGCGGCAGGCTGGCAGATACGTCCGCCAGTCCGCCGGTTTTCATCAGTGGATGGATTTCAGAGGTTGCAAACAGAACGCGCATGGGGAGTTTCCTGGGAGGCGTGAATTTACTTTTGCCACGGAGGACACAGAGGACAAAGAGTTAGAAAGTCCATCACAAAAACGTCTCCATGCTCTCTGTGGCTAAATCCGCTTTCCGTGTATTTAATCAACACGCTGCAAATACAGTGCTCCAAGTGGTGGCAGGGTGAGCACAATCGACTGCTCCATGCCCATCCACGGCACATTTTCCGACTGGGCTTCGATCAAGCCGACATTGCTGCCGCCATAGACTTCGGCATCGGAATTGAGCAGCACGCGGTAGCGTCCTTCTTGCGGCACGCCGAGGCGGTAGCCGTCGCGTACGACTGGGGTGAAATTGAGAGCCACGATAACGCTGTCTTCGCCGTTTTGACGGATGTAGCTGAGAATCGAGCGGCTGGCGTCGGTGCAGTCCAGCCAGTGGAAACCGTCCCAATCGAAGTCGCGGGCGTGCAGGGCATTTTCGCCGACATACAGGCTGTTCAAGTCTCCCACGAGACGTAACATCCCGGCGTGCAAGGGGAATTGCGTCACCCACCATTCGAGTTGGCCAGAGAATTTCCACTCAGAAACCTGACCGAATTCTCCACCCATGAACAGGAGCTTCTTGCCGGGGTAGCTCCACATCATGGCGTAGAGCAGGCGCAGATTAGCGAAGCGTTGCCACTCGTCGCCGGGCATTTTGCCGAGCATCGAACCTTTGCCATGCACTACTTCGTCGTGCGAGAACGGCAGGACAAAGTTCTCGGTAAAGGCATAAAGCAGGCCAAACGTGAGTTGATTGTGCTGATATTGGCGGTGAATCGGTTCATTTTTCATGTAGCTGAGCGTGTCGTGCATCCAGCCCATGTTCCATTTCATGGTGAAACCCAGACCGCCATGATCGGTCGGGCGGGTCACGCCTGGCCATGCGGTGGATTCTTCGGCAATCACGCTGGCACCGGGGAACTGGTCATGCACCACGCAGTTGAGTTCGCGCAGGAAATCAATCGCGCCGATGTTTTCCTTGCCGCCGTATTGATTGGGGAGCCAGTCATGTGGGTCGCGCGAATAATCGAGGTACAACATGGAGGCCACGGCATCGACGCGCAGACCGTCGAGGTGGTATTCCTCCAGCCAGTTCACGGCGGATGCGAGCAGGAAATTGCGCACTTCGTTGCGGTCATAGTTGAAAATCAGTGTGCCCCAGTCGCGGTGCTCGCCTCGGCGCGGATCTTCGTGTTCGTACAGGGCACTGCCATCAAAGCGGGCAATGGCCCAATCGTCTTTGGGAAAGTGGCCGGGCGCCCAGTCGAGGATGATGCCGAAGTTGTTTTGGTGGCAATAATCAACGAAGTAGCGGAAGTCGTCCGGCGTGCCGTGGCGGGCGGTGGGTGCAAAATAACCGGTGGTTTGATAGCCCCAGGAATCGTCGAGCGGATGCTCGGTAATGGGCAAAAGTTCGATATGGGTGAAGCCGAGTGGCTTGAGATAATCCACCAACTGATGTGCGAGTTCGTGGTAATTGAGGAAGCTGTTGCCCTCCTCGCGCCGCCATGAACCAAGGTGCAATTCGTAGATTGACATCGGGCGGTTGATCCAGCCTTCGCCACCGCGTTGTTGCATCCACGCGCCGTCGTTCCAGTCGTGGTGTGTGTTGGCGGCAATCATCGCAGCCGTACCGGGGCGGGATTCAAACTGCGCCGCATAGGGGTCGATTTTGACCAAAATCGCGCCGCTATCGCGGTTGCGGATTTCAAATTTGTACAAATCACCTAGGCACAGGCCGGGGATGAAAAGCTCCCACACGCCACTTGAGCCGCGCACGCGCATCATGTGGCGGCGGCCATCCCACTGGTTGAAGTTGCCGACTACGCTGACGCGCTCGGCGCTCGGTGCCCAAACCGCAAAACGCACACCATCAATATCGTCGACGCGTTGCGCATGCGCACCCAACATGCGATAGGCATACCAATGGCTGCCTTCACCAAACAGGTGCAGGTCAAGTTCACCAAGCAGGGGCTGGAAGGTGTAGGGGTCAATAATGCTGAATTCATGCCCGTCTTCGCCAGTGCAGACCAAGCTGTAATGCGCCGGGATGGTGTTTGCCTCGGCTTCGATCTGCCAAAGGCCACGAGGGTCAACCTGGGTCAAAGCCATGTTGTTGTGTGCAAAACGCACGGCGCGCATGGCTGGCAAAAATGCACGAGCCACGACGCGACCACCCTCAACGGGGTGACGACCCAGCAGGCTGAACGGGTCGTGGTGGCAGCCTGCAAACAGGCGTTCAAGTGACGGATCAATAGCTTGGAGCATGGCATGTCTTCCTGCTTGTGCGCCGGCGTGCGCGCTGAAAATAATAGAACTTTCGCAAAAACGCCCCAGCTGCGCTCAAGCACCTCGCCTTGCTGGAACACTTTTGCGTAAGCCCCGAATAATACGAATCACGACTGAATTAGGCCATTCAAATCGGCATTTTACAAATACGCTTTTTTGCAGTGGTTTTTTAACACTCTTCGGGCATAGTATAAGCCCAAGAACCGATTCAAACCTGTGTGAGGACACGCCGTCATGAAGATCGAACAGCCGCAACGTCTCGTTAGTCGTATTACCCGTGGCACATTGGCATTGGTTCTGGCAGGAGGGCGCGGTTCGCGTCTCAAACAGCTCACTGATTGGCGCGCCAAGCCCGGCGTGCCGTTTGGTGGCAAATTCCGCATCATCGACTTCCCGCTTTCCAACTGCGTAAACTCCGGCATTCGACGCATCGGCGTGTTGACGCAGTACAAGGCTCACTCCCTGATTCGCCACATTCAACTCGGCTGGAGCAACTCCAACCCGGCCATGGGTGAGTTCATTGAGCTGTTGCCTGCACAACAGCGGATTGACGAAAATTCGTGGTACGCGGGCACGGCGGATGCGGTGTATCAGAATATTGACATCATCCGTTCGCACAATCCCGAATACGTGTTGATTCTGGCTGGCGACCATATTTACAAAATGGATTATGGCTTGATGCTGGCTTACCACGTTGAAAAACAAGCGGATATGACCATCGGGTGTATTCAGGTACCGGTGGATGAAGCCAAGGCATTTGGTGTGATGGGGATCGAAGAAAGCGGGCGCATCCTGCGTTTCCGTGAAAAGCCGAATGATCCTGATTCGATTCCCGGATTGCCAGGCACGGCGCT
Source organism: Halothiobacillus sp. (assembly GCA_020061705.1). Taxonomy (GTDB): domain Bacteria; phylum Pseudomonadota; class Gammaproteobacteria; order Halothiobacillales; family Halothiobacillaceae; genus Thiofaba. The sequence goes on from JAGUXT010000010.1 coordinate 27,108, forward strand.
GGCTTCGATGGGGATTTATGTGTTCAACACCAAATTCCTTTACGAACAATTGATTCGTGATGCAGATGATCCCAAGTCCTCACACGACTTCGGCAAGGATATTATTCCCTCAGTGATTGAGAAGTACCGTGTGTTCGCCTACCCATTCAAGGATGTGCAGAGCGGCAAGCAAAGCTATTGGCGCGATGTGGGGACGATCGACTCCTACTGGTCATCCAATCTTGAGCTGATTGGTGTCACGCCGGATCTGAATTTGTATGACCGCGAGTGGCCGATCTGGACGCACCAGGAGCAACTGCCGCCGGCAAAATTTGTATTTGACGATGAAGATCGTCGTGGCATGGCAGTAGATTCAATGGTCTCCGGTGGTTGCATTATTTCCGGTGCCACGGTGCGCCATTCGTTACTGTTCTCCAACGTGGTGGTGAATGATGGTGCAACGGTGACGGATAGTGTGGTTCTGCCAAACGTGAACATTGGCGAAGGTGCGCGGGTCCACAAGGCGATCCTGGATAAGGGCTGTGAAATTCCTGCTGGTATGGTGATTGGCGAGGATCTTGCGTTGGATAGCGAGCGGTTTGAAGTCAGCGAAGGTGGTGTCGTCCTGGTGACACCGGAAATGCTGAATCAACAACTGCACCATGTCCGTTAAGCCAATTGAAGAGGATGAGCCTTTGACCACACCCACAACGCCTGCTGCGCGCCTGAATGTCGTGCTGATGTGGCATATGCATCAGCCGGAATACCGCGACCCGTTTAGTGGGCAGTTTCAACGTCCTTGGACGTACTTGCATGCGATTAAGGATTATGTCGATATGGCCGCGCACATTGAAGCACACCCGCACGCGCGGGCGGTGGTGAATTTTGTGCCGGTGTTGCTGGAGCAAATCGAAAATTACGCCGAAACCTTGCAGGCGCATTTGCTCAATCGACATGCCCTGTTGCCTGATCCACTGTTGACGGCATTGGCAGCGGATAGTGCTCCACAGGATGAAGCCGAGCGGATTGAGTTGATTGAATCGTGCTTGCGCGCCAATGAGCAGCGTCTGATTCAACGCTTCCCCGTCTATGCCGACCTTGTCAAGATGGCGCGCGATTTCATCAAGAACCCATTGCACCTGCGTTATCTCGGTCACGCCTTTTTTACCGACTTGTGCGTCTGGTATCACTTGGCCTGGATGGCTGAAACGGTGCGTCGTACCGACGCGCGCATTATCGCGCTGATGAACAAGGCTTGTGGTTTTGATGCGCACGACCGCCGGATATTGCTGGAAGTCATAGCCGAGCTTTTAACCGGCTTGATTCCACGTTACCGTGCTTTGGCGCTGAGTGGTCAGGTTGAGTTGACCATGACGCCGTATGCACATCCCATCATGCCGCTCTTGCTGGATGTTTCCTCGGCTCGTGAAGCCTGGCCGGATGTGGTGTTGCCGCAGGAGGGTGCGACGGTCGCCGAGTATCCAGGCGGGAAAGAGCGCGTTCGCTGGCATTTGACTGAAGGGCGGCGTGTGTTTGAGCGTGTGTTTGAGGTCAGCCCTGTGGGGTGTTGGCCGTCTGAAGGCAGTTTGAGCGAGGCGACCCTGCCCTTGCTGGCTGAGGCGGGTTTTACCTGGGCTGCGACAGGTAGCCAAGTGTTGCATAACAGCCTGCATGCCAGCGGAATAGCCGGGAAATACAAGGCGTGTCCACATCGTTTTTATTCCATGGACGCAAGTCCCTTGCCCAAGCTGGTATTCCGCGATGATGGTTTGTCAGATTTGATTGGCTTCAAGTATTCCACTTGGCATGCAGATGATGCGGTGGGTGATCTGATTAACCATTTGGTGCATATCGCCGATGCGTGTCATGACGGGCATCACGTGGCCTCCATCATCATGGACGGTGAGAACGCATGGGAATACTACCCGGAGAACGGCTATTACTTCCTTGATGCTTTGTACAAGCGTTTGTCGGTGCACCCGCGCCTGAACCTGACGACTTATCAAGAGCTTCTCAAGGATGATCCTGTGGTGACGACGCTACCCAAACTGGTGGCAGGCAGCTGGGTGTACGGCACCTTCTCCACCTGGATCGGTGAAAAGGATAAAAACCGCGCGTGGGACTACCTCATCGCGGCCAAGCGTGTGTGCGACGGTGTTTTGGCCGCCAAGACGCTTAGCCCTGAACAGGAGCAGGCGGTGTTGTTGCAACTGGCGATTTGCGAGGGTTCGGACTGGTTTTGGTGGTTTGGCGATTACAACTCGGCGGAAGCTGTGCGTGATTTCGAGCGCCTTTTCCGTTTGCAATTGGCGCGCCTGTATGAGTTATTGGGTGAAGCGCCGCCTGCCGTGTTATCAACAGTTATGGCAGTGGGCGCGGGAGATCCGGCTGCGGGTGGCGTGATGCGCACTGGAGCGCAAACTTGAGCACGTTAAAATCAACACAAAACGTTCATTTGGAAACTGATCTACCTGAAGTATTGCGTGTACGCCGTGCTGGCGTATTGCTGCACCCCACCTCCTTGCCGGGCAGCTGTGGTTTGGGTGCAGCGGCCTTCCGCTTTGTTGACCAACTGGCGGCGGGAGGAATTACGGTGTGGCAAATGCTGCCCTTGGGGTCGACGCATAGCGATGGCTCTCCGTATCAATGCTTGTCATCCCATGCGGGTAGCCCAGGTTTGATTGATCTTGATGCCTTGCGTGCTCAAGGCTGGCTTGCTGAGCACAGCACGAGCCTGGAAGGTGCATGGCAATGTTTTGTGAGCGCTGCCAACGCAAATGAACTGGCGGATTTTGCGAGTTTTGTGGACGAAGAATCCATCTGGCTCGACGATTACGCACTGTTTGTCGCTTTGCGTGAGCAACAGGGTAAACAGGCTTGGTTCGCATGGCCACAAGCCCTGCGCGAGCGAGAGCCCATGGCCATGCTACAGGCGCGCGAGCAATTGCATGAGCGTCTGCAGCAGATTCGCTTTGAACAATTCGTTTTCTTCCGCCAATGGCAGGCTCTTCGTGAATACGCTGCGGCGCGTGGTGTGTTGCTCTTTGGTGATATGCCGATTTATGTGGCACACGATAGTGCTGAAGTTTGGGCGCAGCCTGAGCTGTTCAGTGTCGATGCTCACGGTCAGGCCGAAGCAGTGGCTGGTGTGCCACCGGATTATTTTTCGGCCACCGGACAGCGCTGGGGCAACCCGCTCTACCGTTGGGAACGGCACGAGGCCGATGATTTCACTTGGTGGAAGGCGCGCTTTGCGACTCACCTCAAGCTGTTCGACCTGGTTCGCATTGACCATTTCCGTGGCTTGGAAGCGTATTGGTCGATTCCTGCGGACTGCCCGACGGCCATGGAGGGTGAGTGGGTCAAAGCCCCCGGCGATGCCTTGTTAAACGCGTTGCGCGAGTCTTTCGGCAGCTTGCCGGTGGTCGCGGAAGACCTCGGTATCATCACCGAGGAAGTGACCGCCTTGCGCCAAAAACACGGTCTGCCTGGGATGCGTATTCTGCAATTTGCCTTCGATGGCAGCGCCGATAATCCGTATTTGCCGCATAACCATACGCCGGATAGCGTGGTCTATACCGGTACGCATGATAACGACACGACCTTGGGCTGGTGGCAGGGTTTGGACGATGATGCGCGAGACACGGTGCTCGAATACCTGGATGGTGCAAGCGAGCCCCTGCCTAAGTCAATGCCGTGGCGCTTGATCTGCGTTGCCCTGGAATCGGTGGCGCAACTTGCCGTGATTCCGTTGCAGGATTTACTCGAACTGGGTAGCGACGCGCGTATGAATACCCCGGGTACCACCGAAGGTAATTGGACGTGGCGTTATGCAGACGAGCAATGGACGGGCGAGCTTGCCTTGCATTTGCGGCAGGCTGTGATGCGTTATGGGCGCTTGCCGGGTGAGAGCGTGGTGGTGGGCAACAATTAACGCGGGCTTTGAACATGATGCGATGGCTATTCACCGTGGCTTTATATCTCTCCGCACCGCTGTGTCATGCGGAGATTTATAAATGCGTCAACGAGGGGAAAACGGTGTTTAGCCAAGCACCATGCGCGCCGAACGCAGTATTGGTGAATCCGACGCTCTACGAACCGTCAGCGCAATCGGTACGCGATCAGCAACAAACGCAACAATCACTTGAAGCGATGTCGAAAGGTATTGATCGCGATTATGGCCTATTGGTTTTGCAACGGCGCATTGCCGATGCAGACGAGACGATTGCTCGGCTGCTGCATGAGCGCGATCAGCGTATTGCCGCGCTGCGATTGGAGCTTGCACAGGCAAGACAAGATCAGGCCGGGGCTGCATCGCGCAAGACTTTATCCTCGGAAATCAGCAATCTGCGCGATCAATACAAAACAAGTATCGAGCTGGCGCGGGCAGATCAACGTCGCGCAGAAAAGGAATACAGTCGCTTGCAACGTGGACACTGAGGTGTTGCTACTGCACTTGCGCGTTTCGACGTTCTCGCGGAATTAAAAAAGCTCATGTAGCCCAAGTGGTAAACCGGGGCAATTTTTACAATGGGTGCTCCCGATTCATCTACACTTCATCCGGGCTACGTGGCTAGCGAAAAAGAGGCCGCCAAGTTCTGAATGACTTCATCTCTCGTCACAGTAGCAGAAAAATCAGGGCTCATGGCCGACCATTCAGCATGGCTGCGCGCTTTTTTCAGCTCAGCGGGCAATGCGCCTTCGCGCCAGCGTTTGGTTTGCGGGTTGTCGAGTTGTGCATTCGGTTCAATCGTGTGCATGGCAGCGTGGCCACGTTGTTGCAGGGCGTTAACGAGCCATAACTGACGCAAGGCAAGCAGGCGCAAGATGCTGTCATCCACGGTCAGGCTGCGATAGCCGCGCAATTTGCCCAGTACGCGCTCGCCGTAAGTGTTGCCCAACTGCCATAAGCCACCGGCGAGCGCACCGGCAACGGTGGCCGCGCCCAGGGTGAGACCTCCGACGATGAGGTCGATGCTTATCCCCGCGACAGCTCCGGCGACGAGGCCTTGGCTGAGGCGTATGCCCATGACACCAAGGGCTTCTCGACTGAAAAGATCATCTTCCCAGCGCCCGTCGAGTATCGGTAGACCACTTAACGTCACATCGTCGCGGCGAAAGCGGTAGAGTTTGAGCAGCTCGTGCACGCAGGACGCTTCGTGCTGGCGGATTTTTTCGCGCAGTTGTTGGATAGGCACTTGTAGCGCACTTTCATCGGCATTTGGCACGGTGACGCGGTAGGCGGCGACATCAATCAGTAAACTAGCGATAAGTTGTGTGGCGGTTTGCAGGCGTGCGTCGGCTTCGTTTTGCCGAGCCAGCATCAGGCGTTGCAGGGCGGGTGCAAAGCCCTCCAGTAGCAAGGCTAGTTTGGCAAACAAGCGTTGTTCACCGTCGATTTCCGGGGTTACGGTGTCGAAGCTGATGACCGAGTGCAGGCCGACGCGCGCCAAGGCTTCGCGCCACACCTCTGCGTGATTGCCCGGAGTGTGCACAAAATTGAGTACGGGCAGCAAGGGTTTGCCGCAGTCGGCGAGGATGCTGAGTTCGTCGCGGTATTTGGTCAGCACTGGGTCGCGCACGTCGATCACCACCAGTCCGGCATCGGAAGCCAGCACTTGGCGCAGCACTTTGGCTTCTTGTTCAAAACGGCTGTGGGCGTCGGGGCTATCAAGAAAACGGGCAATGCGAGCCGGGCCATCCAGGCGCTCGCCAGGCGCGAGCAGCGCGTCTATCGCGTCGAGCAGGCTTAACGCATCTTCCAGGCCCGGTGTGTCGTAAAGCTCTACGACCACTTCGTCGCCCGCGAACAAACGCGCGCCTTCGACATGGCGGGTGGTGCTGGGTCGTGCGGAAACCTCGCCAAAGCTCACGTCACGGGTGAGCGTGCGTAACAGCGAGGTTTTGCCGGTGTTAGTGTGGCCGACCACGGCCAGTTGCAGTGGGTTCATGAGCTGTGTCCCTGCAACCAGATTTGCGCGGCGGCATCGTCCAGGAGGGCTTCTTGCGGCCAGCCCGACTCAAGCAGGCTATCGCGCCACACCGTGCGGCGTTCGTTCTGAGCGCCGGAGGCCTGCATCAGCCAAACCAGCGGTGTTGCGCTATGTTGCGCCCATTGATTGATGGTATGCAAACTGCCGCGATCGGGCGAAAGGCGGGTGTCCACGGCAATCAGCAGGCTGGCGGGAGGTGTTGTTTGCAGCGAGGCAAGCAGGCGCTGGCGTTCTGCACGGCTTTCAATGCGCGGGTACACCATGAATTTGTCCGAGCCAGCGGGTGGCCAGGCAATGTCGGCACCGAGCTCCAGCCCAACAAGAGCCGGACGTGAGCCTTGAATTTGCTCATATGCTGGCCATGGGTGAAAACTGGAGGCGTGCAGTGCAGCGGGGGCAGGGTCAATGATGCCGATGTTTTGCATGTCTACATGCAGGCGTGCGCGCAGCATGGCAAAGCCGGGTTGCCTTAAATCGAGTTTAAGTTTTGCAACACCATGTTTCCATTGCCAAAAGGTAAGCAGGAAGGCGAGCAGACGCGGCAAAATGCCATATACGATGACACAGCCGATCAGCCACGCAGCCCAGGCATGACGTGCTGCATCGGATTGCATTGTGTGGCTGCTTCCACTGGCAAGGATCATTTCCGGGCTGGGGGTGGCAAGGCCCAGGTAGGCGGGTAAAACGCCAACCTGCGTGACAAAGTCCACAAACATTGCGTCGGGCAGAATGGTGGTTTCCCAAACAAAAATATGGCGCTGGGTGGCAAATATCAGTAGCAAGCCAAGCAAGGCGCTGCTTAAGGCTAGTAGCCAGAGTAGATGGCTCAGGCTACCCATGGCCCAGCGCAGCAGGCGATGGTGGTTTAACAAATTAAATAGTGCATGACCGATAAGCAGCCGTGCCGGCGATTGGCCGGGCAGTTGGCGCTGCAACCAAAAACTGAATTGACCAAGCAGTGTTTGCCCATGGTTACCGGGCAAGATGATCAGGAGTAGCCAGACCAACAGGCTCAACACAGGCAGAAAAAGCAGCGCGCCAAGCGCCCACACCACATTTACCACACGTCCTTCGCTGCCATAAACTCCGCTGTTGAGCAGTCCGACAGCGGAGAGAAACCCGCTCAGTACAGCCAACGCAGCTAATACGCCAAGCAGAACACGCGCTTGAGTTTGCCAGGCGCGCATGTCGTCAATCCAGCTTGGGCGCTGAGCTTGCACCACGTGTTCGGCACGTAGGAGGATGCGGTTTTCCTCGTCGGAGGACGCGTGTTGTAGCGCAGGCAAGAAGGCCGTATCGTCGAATGCGCCATGCTCGGCCTCATGCAGGCGCAGCGTTTCGGCAAGCCAGCGTTTTTCAAAAGGCGTGAGGGCAATGGCAGACATGCGTTACAGAAAATACATGAGAACCAGCGAGCCAAACACAATGCGATACCAGGCAAAGCCGACAAAGCTGTGGCTGGACACATAGCGCAGCAGGAAGCGTACGGCGGCGAGGCCGGAGATAAAGGCCATGACAAAGCCGACCGCAATCATGCCCATGTCTTCGGTGTGGAGGTGTCCGGCATTTTTGTACAAATCGTAGGCAACTGCGGCGAACATGGTGGGAATGGCGAGGAAAAAGGAGAACTCGGTGGCCGCCGTGCGCGATAGGCCGAAAACCATGCCGCCCATGATGGTTGCGCCGGAGCGCGAGGTGCCGGGAAACAGCGCCACGCTTTGCGCCAGACCAATCTTGATTGCATCACCCCAGCGCATGTCGTCCACACTATGGATGCGTGGGGCGGGTTTGAAGCGCTCGACCAACAAGATGATGAAGCCGCCAACAATCAGCGCCCCGGCGACAGTCAGCGGGCTGAACAGATATTCCTTGATTAGTTTGTGAAACAGTAACCCGAAGACCATGGCCGGGATGAAGGCGATAACCAGGTTGGCGGCGAAGCGCTGGGCGCTTGACTCACTAGGCAAGCCTTTGAAAACGCAGAAAATTTTGTCACGGTAGTGCCAGCAAATCGCCAGAATGGCGCCGAGCTGGATGGCGATGGTGAACACCTTGGCCGCATCCGAGTCGTAATGCAGCAGGTCTTGCGCAATGATGAGATGCCCGGTGGAAGAAATGGGCAAAAACTCGGTCGCGCCTTCCAGTAAACCCAGAATGGCGGCTTTCAATAACATCCAAATGTCCATTAATGTCTCGGTTTATGTAGGTGCGACAAATACGCACATGGAACTGGCAGAGTACGAATGAATTCGCACCTACATTTAGCCCTCTGAGTTCCAGTGGCTAAATGCTCAATTCAATCTATTCCTCATCCAGCAAAAGCAAATCGAGGATGCGTTCATATACGGCTGCAAGGCGATCGAGGTCGTCCACGCCAACGCATTCGTTAACCTTGTGAATGGTGGCGTTGAGCGGGCCGAGTTCGATCACTTCCGCGCCGGTGGGGGCGATAAAACGTGCATCCGAGGTGCCGCCGGAGGTCGAAGGCCTGGTTTCCACCCCCAGAACATCCCGAATGGCCTCATGCACGGCATCTACCAGCACGCCGTCGGAGGGCGTGAGGAAGGGTAAACCGGAAAGGTTCCAATCGAGGCTATATTTGAGGTGGTGGCGGATGAAAATTGCCTCAATCGCCGCTTTCAGGTTTTCGACTGTCCATTCGGTGTTGAAGCGGATATTGAACTCCACCGACAACTCGCCGGGGATGACGTTGTTTGCGCCCGTGCCCGCATTGATATTGGCAATTTGCAAGCTGGAAGGCGGGAAGTGTTCGTTACCCCGATCCCATTCGGTTACGGCGAGTTCTGCCAGGGCGGGAGCAGCCCGGTGCACGGGGTTGTCAGCCAAATGCGGGTAAGCGACATGACCCTGCACCCCTTGCACCAGCAAGCGCCCGGTGAGTGAACCGCGTCGGCCAATCTTGAATTCATCACCCAGCACCACGCGACTGGAAGGCTCGCCGACAATGGCGTACTGGATTTTTTCGCCCCGCGCTTCCAGTGTCTCGACAACCTTGACCGTGCCATTCACGGCAACGCCTTCTTCGTCCGAGGTCAACAAAAAGGCAATTGAACCGAGGTGATCGGGATGCGCCTGCACAAACCGTTCGGCAGCCACGGTCATGGCAGCCACACCGCCTTTCATGTCCGCCGCGCCGCGTCCGTAAAGCATGCCATCGCGTACGCTGGGTGTGAACGGTGGTGATGTCCAGGCGCTTTCCAGTCCCGTGGGCACCACGTCGGTGTGTCCTGCAAAACAGAGCAGGGGGGCGTGCATGCCGCGTCGTGCCCAGAGGTTAAGCACGTCGCCGTGCTGCATCCATTCAAGGGTAAAACCATGTCTTTCGAGGCGCTCCGCCAACAAGGCCTGGCAGCCGGCATCGTCCGGGGTGAGCGAGCGACGGGCGATCAATTCACTCGCAAGTTTAAATACGTCAGACATGGCTTAATCCTTGGGTTGAAAGGCGGCGAGATACTGGCTTTCCACAAAGCCCGCCAAAATTCGTCCATCGGATAGCTCGGCAATTGGACGGCGAATCAGGTTGGGGTGTTCGTGTAAAAGGTGCAGCACTTTATCACGCGATAACTCTGTCTTGAGTTCATCTGGCAGGGCGCGCCAAGTGGTGCCGGTTTTTTTGAGCAGGGTTTCCCAGCCTACATTGGCTTCCCACGCACTGATTTGCTCTGGTGTGAGAGGCTTTTTTTTGTAGTCGTGGAAGTCGACTTCATAGCGATGCTGAGCCAACCATGCGCGCGCCTTTTTGACCGTGGTGCAGTTGGGAATTCCATGAAGATTGATTAGGGACGGCATTGCGTATTTGCTCAACGATAATTGATGCTCACCATGAACCTAGCAGCCTGTCGGACTTGAGCGGCTTTTGCAGCCAGGTTGTCTCAAGTCCGACAGGCTGCCCAGAGCAATATACACAAAACCCCGCTAACGCTGTACCGGGGTTTGGATTTGAATCTGAACTGTGCCGCGTGGGTGTTTAGCCTTGCTTTTAGGGTGTGCTCCTAACCCACAAGTCGCCGCAATCACTTCGGTGCTGTGCAATGACTTCACCTGTATCCAAATGGAACTCGACGCTGTGCAGATCACCAAGGTCAACAGCCTTGGCCATGCGGGAGGCGTGGTGATGCAGTCCGTGATTGAGTGCCGCGAGCACGTCCGGATCCCATTGAACGGGGTTATTGACGGGAAGTGGATGAGGCAGGCCGTGGGGATTGATTTTTAGAAGGACAGGGAACTCGTCGGCTTGATGGGCTAGCTGCATGGTGCTTACTCCTCATAAATATCCGTTGATAATTCACTTATGAATTAAAGGTTTTTACGCAGGCATAGTGAGCTCTATTTATTGCAGAAGTCTTACGGTTATCCATGAAGTTTTTTTAAGCAATGCGGTGAATGCACTCAAGATAGGCTTGTTCATCCGGTTCGTTTCCCGCTGCGTCCTGCAGGGTGCGCAGCAGGCAGGCGATCATGCGGTGTTCGCTTTCCATTACATCACCACTGCGTTGTACGAGTTTAGTGTAGGCAGCGCGGATGCCGGCAGGGCGGTCGGTGCTGATTTGCTCGCGCAGGCCGAGGTGCATCCCCAAGTGCAGGAAGGGGTTGCTGGTGCCTTGTTCGCTGGATTCCTCAAAAGCCAATGACTGATCTTCATCGCTGAGCAGCGCATGGTATTCGGGGTGCATGGCAATCACGTCGGCAATCATGTGCTCGAGTGCGTCCATGGGCAGGTTTTGGCAGCGCTTGTGCCAGGCGTGAACATACATTAGCCGCAGTTTGTTGCGGTCGTTGGAGAAAATCATGGGGCAATGATTCCTGCGCAGGGCGCGGTTTTTTGTTTGAAATCGCATAAATCGCACACCGGGCATTCGGCACATTTGGGGCTGCGGGCGGTGCAGGTGTAGCGGCCATGCAGGATGAGCCAGTGGTGCGCATCGAGGATGAACTCTTTGGGAATGACTTTGATAAGTTTGTCTTCGACGGCGCGCACCGTTTTGCCGGGCGCGAGGCCGGTGCGGTTAGCAACGCGGAAAATATGCGTATCGACGGCCATGGTGGGTTGACCGAAGGCAGTATTGAGTACCACATTGGCCGTTTTGCGCCCCACGCCGGGGAGTTCTTCAAGTTCGGCGCGCGTCTGTGGCACGTCGCCGTGGTGTTTTTCGAGTAGCAGGCGGCACAGGCCGATCACGTTTTTGGCTTTGGTCTGATACAGGCCGATGGTTTGAATGAATTCGCGCAGGCGTGCTTCGCCAAGGTCAACGATGGCTTGCGGGGTGTTGGCGACGGGAAAGAGGCGAGCCGTGGCTAAATTCACGCCTTTGTCGGTGGCTTGGGCGGAAAGCACCACGGCCACCAGCAGTTCAAAGACCGAGTTGTAATGCAGTTCAGTGACTGGCCGAGGATTGAGGGCGCGCAAGCGTTCGAAAAACTGACGGCGGGTAGTGGTGTTCATGCGGCATGGATTGTTTGTGGCGGTGTTACGATAGCAAAAAATTGCAGAAGGCAGTGTTATGAGTTGGTTATACGGTTTGGCGCGTCAGGGTTTGTTTATGTTGCCACCGGAAACGGCGCACGAATTATCGCTTGAGATGATGCGGCTGGCGTTACGTGATGGCTTGGCGCGCATCATGCGCGCGCGCGTTGTGGACAGCCCGCGTGAGGTGATGGGGTTGCTGTTCTCCAATCCGGTCGGCTTGGCTGCGGGGATGGATAAGAATGCACGTTACATTGATGCCTTGGGCAGCCTGGGCTTTGGCTCGGTTGAGGTGGGGACCGTCACGCCGCGCCCACAACCGGGCAACCCGACACCGCGCCTGTTTCGCCTGCCCAAGGCGCGCGCAATTATTAATCGTATGGGTTTTAATAATTTGGGCGTGGAGCAGTTTATTGCCAATGTTGCGCACAGCCGTTTCCGTGAGCAGGGCGGTATTCTTGGGCTGAATATCGGCAAGAATTTTGATACCCCGCTGGAGAAGGCTGCTGAAGATTATATTTTTTGCCTGCGCCGGGTGTATGCCCATGCCTCGTATGTGGCGGTGAATATTTCATCGCCGAATACGGCGGGTTTACGCGGATTGCAGCATGGTGAAATGTTTGAGGATTTATTGCTGCGTTTGAAATCAGAGCAGCAGCGCTTGTCTGAGATACATGGGCGCTATGTGCCGCTGGCGGTGAAGGTTGCGCCGGACTTGAATGAGGATGAGGTGCTTTCGATTGCCGATACCTTGCGTCGTCAAGGCATTGATGGCCTGATTGCCACTAACACTACGCTTAGCCGCGAGGGTGTTGAGGGTTTGCCTTATGCCGAGGAGAAGGGTGGGCTATCTGGTGCGCCACTAATGGTGCGTTCAACTGAGGTGGTACGCCAATTCAGTCGGGCTTTGGCAGGAGAACTGCCGATTATTGCGGTGGGGGGCATTATGTCGGCGGCGGATGCGCAGGCCAAAATCGACGCAGGGGCGAGTTTGGTGCAGATTTATACCGGTTTTATTTATCAGGGGCCGGGGCTGATTCGGGAGATTGCCGAAGGTTTGGCTCCCAAGCCATTTGTGTGTGGCTTGGGGTGATAAATAACTTTTTGGCCACAGAGAGCGTGGAGATTGGGACGGTGGATATTTCTGGCAATGGGGGAGTTGTCATGTCCGTTTTTTTTTGGGGGGGATGGGCGTGCTCTGGTGAATGACTGAGCAATTTTCCGTGTGTGGCTTTCCTCTGAGAGATCTGTGTCCTTTTTGGCTAATTTAGTAACAAATTCAAGTACGGGAGTTTTGCATGTCGGCTCAATTGATGGATGGCAAGCGGGTGGCGGAGGAGGTTCTGGCTGGCGTGCGAGCAGGTGTTGGACAGCTCAAGGATCAAGGGATGCGCGCACCGGGCTTGGCGGTGATTCAGGTTGGTGATGACCCGGCTTCCAGGGTGTATGTGGGCAATAAACGTCGCGCCTGCGAGCGCACTGGTATTGTTTCGACCGCGTTTGATCTGCCTGCCACCACAAGCATGGACGACTTGCTTGCGTTGATTGATAGCCTCAATGCCGATGACTCGATTGATGGGATTTTGGTGCAGCTTCCCTTGCCGCAGGGCTTGGACAGTGCGGCGGTGATTGAACGTATTGCGCCGCATAAAGATGTCGATGGCTTTCACCCGTACAACATTGGGCGCTTGGCGCAGCGTTTGCCCGGCTTGCGCCCTTGTACGCCATTTGGGGTGATGCGCTTGCTGGAAACCTATGCCATTGAACCCATGGGCATGGAGGCGGTGATCGTGGGCGCGTCCAATATCGTGGGGCGGCCCATGGCGCTGGAGCTGCTGCTTGCGGGTGCAACCGTCACCGTGACACACCGCTTTACGCAAGACCTGGCGGCGCATGTGGCGCGGGCTGATTTGCTGGTGGTCGCGGCGGGTAAGCCTGGCTTGGTGCGTGGCGAATGGGTCAAGCCGGGGGCGGTGGTGATTGATGTCGGCATTAATCGTCTGGCCGATGGTTCGCTGGCGGGTGATGTGGTGTTTGAGACCGCCGTTGAACGTGCAGGCTGGATTACACCCGTGCCGGGTGGGGTGGGGCCGATGACGGTGGCAATGCTGATGTGGAATACCTTGCGGGCCAGACAGATGGCGTGAGTGACAGCGGGCGGCGTAATTTTCAGCTACATTCATGGGCGTGTGTC
>JAGUXT010000059.1 GCA_020061705.1 Halothiobacillus sp.
ATAATCTGTTCTTCGCTGAATCGCTTCTTCATGTCCAATCTCCTTCATGGGTGGGATTGGACTCTAAGTTCAGGTGCTACTCAAATTGGGGGGACGTCGGGGTTAGGCTTGTCTTAAGGCTGGTTCTATTACCCCTTTGTAAAGCTCAGAAGGTGAAAGCCCGTTAAAGTCAATATTGCCAAAACCTTCTAGCTTTTCAACTGAAGCATGTGTTCCGGTGGGGACATATTTTATTTTAGCCCCATTTATTCCTTCAACGATTTGAGCGGGAAAGTGACGCTGCACTTGATGCATTGAAGGGCATATGTAATCGAGATGCTTTCTCTTTGGGATATTATAAATATGTATTAAATCATGGGCTACATCAGGGCTAATAATGTCTTCGGGTTCCGTTGTTGAAATTTGCGTATCTTCCGTCATAACGAACTCTGGAATATAGCTTCTTTTGTTTCCATCATATGCTTGTTCTTTTATGGATAGATCAATTATTTTAAACGGTGGCGCATAAACCCAAAAATGACCAGGAGTGCTGAGTTGCTTCTTGGTAACAGAGTAAAAGTGGGTATCGCCTTCTTTGCTAGAGTCTGGGAATGTTATAGCGCAGCCTCCCTTTAAGCATGCACACCAAATTCCTTGCAGTTCAAGAACTCTAACCAAAATTGAAGATATGTCTAAGCAAGCTCCTTGTCGTTTGCATAGCAATAAATGACTGTGCAATAAATTTACAATTCTTGTTATTTTGCCTCTTGCGTTTCTCAAATACTCATTTGAATAAGGTTTCAACGCAATAAAGGCAGAGTATTTGTTTAGATATTCATTATCTTTCTGCTCTTCTGCTAGGAAATTCGCATGATCATAGAATGAGGGTGTATCTAATGGGATTTTTTTTTTCAAATTCATGTATCAACTCTAAGTACGACATTTTCACTCCCATAATTGCCTTCGGTAAATGAACTTTTTTCTACTAAAATGCTGAATTATTATATGAAGCCTAACGTAGAAGACACCGGCACTGCGCAGCTTTATCGCGCAGCGTCCGTGTGGACTGAAATGTTAGAGCGCAATTAAACCTCCACCTTGAAGCCCAATTCAACTTCACAGCCAGCCTGACCACCCCGAATGCCCCAATTTTCTTTTGGGATTTCCCTGAGTAGAATTTTTACGTGATCTTTGGGCATTTTGGCCGTCCCGGTTCAAGCGAAAGTTAGCGCTCGGGTAGAAACTCACCTTCAAACTCAATAATTATGTCGTCAATGCCAGATAAATTTACACGTTCTTTGTCCTGCTTTTGAATTTCAAGACACCAAGGTCCCTCAGGAGTAAGTTTTACATACGTCTCAGAACCCCCGAGGCTAAACCCACGCGTGACGCTATCTTCAATCTGATAAAAAATATGAGTAATTCGTGGTTCATGACTGAATTCAATAACTTCACCCTCCACCGTCCGCAACAGGGCAGTTCCGAGATGGGTGAGGCGCAATCCAAATGGGCTGGTTGCAAGTCCTCTATCAGCTATAGCAATCCCGGGTAAAGAGATGCGTACAGTCGTAACCCTTACCATTGACATTTGAGTGAACGGTAAATAGGGAATGCTGAATACAGCCTGCCCATTATTCTTAAAATCATTAAGGCATATCAATCCGATTTCATTCTTGAAAGAGAAATGGGCAAGCCTGTCTGAAAACTTGAATGTTTGTACTTCACGCCCTCTATTCTCGATAGAGTCGACTAGCTTTAAGTACGTTTGTGCATGGATTGTTGCCAAATGGTCGATGCTGTCCCTTGATATTGTTAATGGGTAGCGCTTGCCCGCCCAGTATTCTAGTGCGCGATGTTCTTGATATAGTAGCTGCATAAGAACGCGCTTATTGAGCATATTTGCACGTGACATAAAGCTCACAAACTCTGGAAGATGCTGAACATTTGGTCTGTTAACCTGCTGTCGAAGCCTTCCAATTTCACTTGATGATTTTGATATATCGCTAAGCAACTCCGTTCTACTGTTGCTAAGTATATTATATTCGATGAGTTTGCTGTTGCGTGTGGTTACTAATTCTATAAAATTATCAATCTCTGCTAGATAAGCCTTTGCCTCAGGCAAGTGTCGGAACGGTTCAACCGTTGCCTGAATATCTTTGCGTTGCATTAGCAGTTTCCCTGCGTCATTAGGTAATTCAGGTGGTAATATTCCTTTAGGATTAAGCATATCCCGTATTTCGGACAAACCTTTCGAAACGCCTTGAATACCATTCCCAATTTCTATGATTTTCTCTATCTTGTATTTTGGCTCCGCAAGGTCACCAAAAAAGTCATTAGGGTCATGATTTTTCTTATCAAAATCATTATAAGCTTGCCAAGCTGCCATAGCTGTTGCGGCACCTGTCCCGGCAGTGCCGATGGCGACAGCAATCGTACCCACTGCAAATGCAACATCATTAAATGCACAACTGCTCTGACGGCTGACGGCGTTCTTGAAATCTTCGGCCGTAGACTTTACGCGAAGCCAAGATGCTTCATATGCACATGTTAGGAGCTCAATCTCGCGAACAAGGGCATTTTCTAGTGTCCCGATGTTTCGGAGACTATCTTCAAGATATGCTATTAATCCCTCTTGCTTGGCAATACCTAATTCAAAATGTACTTTTGCTTCTTTCCAGTCATTTAGGGAGTCGCGGTATTTAATATAGTTTGTTTCTATTATTCTTGCATGATCCAATAAATAGGCCAATGCCTGTGAGTAGAACTCATAGCTGACAAGTGGAACAAAATTTCGTTGATTACCCCAATAGTCCAATCCGAGTGAAAGTCGTCTTATCAGCAGAAATGTTTTAGTTCGTAATGCTTCGAATTCATCAGAATTTACTGATATTTCGTTGGGCAATCCAGCGTCATAAACCATTTCACGTAGTGAGCGACGAACTGTACGTTTGACGAGTAGCCGACCCAGCCAAATGAGTTGATCTAACGCGTTGCTCTCATCTGAATTGGCATAGAGTGTTTCAGCTTCCCTTAATGCAAGCTCAAGGTACAAAAGACTAGCAGCGCAGGCTAATTTAGCTTCTATATCCTCACGTATATCATCGCCTTGCCCATTAACAATTGTTAAGTGTCCTATGTTTCCAGCTTCGCTTATACTAGGACGGTTAGAAAAACTTGCACCGGGCGGTCCTTCAGAAGCGTTACCCAATTCGCAAAGTTTTCTGGGGGGGCGTGGGGGGCAAATTAGCATAGGCTTACGATTAAAAAGATTGGGTACGCACGGTTCACGCTCTGAATAGACTATACCCCCTTTGCCACCATCTCCCCCTTCACCAGCATTACCATGTTGACCTGGATTGCCAGGTGTACCTGGGTCAACATGTGCGTGAATGAGCTCGGACTTTAATGGAGATAAAACCACGAGAGAGATATCGCCACCATCGCCACCTTTGCCTGGGATACCTGCTGAACCAGCTGAACCACCCGGGCCACCGCGGGTGGGTGGGGTGCATCTATCATGGTCATTACCTTTTGTGCCCTTTATTCCGTTACCACCGCTCTGGGCAGCTCCACCGTTGCCACCTTTAGCGAGAAGTTGAATTGAACCTTCTATAGTCTCAGCGAATATAGAAATTTTGCCACCATTACTGCCATTGCCCCCATTATCACCTGGTTTACCTGGTTCACCTGGTCCAGAGCCTGAAAGTGCAGGCGCACGATCGCTGTAATCTGGTGAACCAACTTCACCGCTTACATCCAATACGGCATCTGAATGAGCAATTACTCGCCGAGCAAATATTTCTAATAGTCCACTTGGAAGTCTTAAGTGTCCATCAACTTCCACGACAGTAGCACGAACGATCAAAGCTTTAGTTTTACCTTTATCTTGTATGACCTGATTCTGTGATATTCGAACATTAATACCTGTAATGACCACTCTGTCATCCATTGAGGTGTCAATATGATAACGCTCATCGTCGGGGACTTGAAAGTACATGAATCACCTTGTTTTATTTCTAGAGAATTAATTAATGGAGTGACTATCAATGGTTGTGGCTTAACTTGATGTAATTGAGTATTGCCCTTATGATTCGTGACAAATACTATTTTCATTGGCCTTGTTGATTTTGAATTTTTCCCATAGTTTCAAATTTGTTATCTTTCCATATATTTATTAGGCTATCGACATCCGCTGGGGACTTTACTTGAGCTAAGCTGTCTTTCGGAATCATAAGAATATTAATAAACTTAATGGTTATGGTATTGCTGCGCTGCCCCTCTGAGCTTTGCTCAATTGACCCACCAATATTTGTTTCTTTCTTGACTGGGTCAGGAACAGACTGAGACATATCAATTGTCAGTTTTCCGTTGTCTTTTGCTGATGCCGCAAGGTTGAATTTAACCTCAATCTCCGCGGGTATTAAGCCAACCTTCAAACCTTGTTCAGCATCGTACATTTTCTTCAACCCGCTCCCTACCTCATATAAGGCATTTTCGAGAGTCACCTCACTAGGTATTACAACATCGTTTGTTTTTAGTGCAGCACAGCCAGTTGCTGTTGATGCGGCCAATACAATAAAGGCGATATTCTTTAAATTATTCATGGTTAGAGCCCTTTCTTTGGTGGTGTATGTATCTACATGATCGCAATCAATGGTGTCAGACTGGATTGTAAGGACTTTAAAAAAGCTCTTACATAAAACTGTTCCCACATGACAAAGCTACGAAGTCATTACAACGAATTCGTTGAAGTGCTTGAACACCGCTGGGCCGTCTTTGCGCAAGTCCTGATAAGTGGTCTTTAGTCACACTTATCAAACAATACCAGGTGTTTTTAATGGTTTTCTTACAAAAAATTTGCCATGCTCACATCGCCTCAAGCAGACCTGCTTGACCTAGCTGGTTCAGGCCATGTGCTGGCCTTGGCGGGTCAACGGGTCTATGGATGCGGCAAGCTTGGTGCGTAAGTCTGTTCGCTTTTAGCCTGTCGAAGTGTTGTGCTTTTATGGGCTCAGCACGAAAGGTGCTCATGGCTCATTAACGGTGCTCAAGGCTTGTTTCCGTTTAACTCGTGCCGGATCACTATTGTCCCGGCACGATTAATCCATGACGTCGTAGGGGGCACCATGCGTACCCATGGACGCACACGAATGGGCGCAATGGTGCGCTTGACGCACTCTACGACTCGACGCGTCATCACGGATCAAGCTGGCCGGCACACGCGGACATGCAAAATGTGTTGGTTCATGTGTTTACCCCGTCCTGTGGTGTTTCGTACCATAATATAAGCAAAAAAATAGCAAGCTGGATGTGTGATGCCACACGCCAGCCTGCCATCAATTCAATCAAGCTGCATGAGGGCGTTGTTCCGCTGCCTGAGCCTGCTCAGGTACTGGAAAAAACTCCTCCACAATCCCGCCGCCTTCTTCCTCGTTGTCTTCAAACGCACCGTTGCTCAAGCCTAAGCGTGCCGAAGCATCCAGGGCGTCCTGATTGAAGCCTGCATTCAAGCGTTGCTCATCCAGAGCCTTGGCCTGTTGCAGGGATTCTTCCATGCTGATGCCTTCACGGATGGCAATATCCACATAGAAGATCGGCGTGCCCATGCTTTGCCGGGTGGATTTGCCACGAATCCGCAGTTCCAGTGGCAAACAGGCCAGACGGTTGCCGGAAATGGCTTGCAGATAGTGCATCCGTGCCGCCAGGGTTCGGATACTGTTGTAGCCGGTGGTGCGGAAGATAAAGGTGCCGAGCGGGTCGTCATCCCCAATCGCCACGTTCAGCCGTCCATAGGGCTTACAGGCCATGCCGCGTGCCAGCGGACAGGCCTCCGGCGAGGGGCAAGGCAGGGTTTGAATACCGCTCTCGGTGTAACGCTTGCAGCTCTCGCCATTGCCGACGCACATAGGTCGTCCGGTATCGCGGTCAAACAGGCTGTACTCCGCCCGAAAGTTCAGATCAGGATCGTTGAACAGCAAACGAATCGGAATGCTGCGTATCTTGCCGCCCTGAGCCTTGCGCAGCCCCTCATCAAACGGATGCACCAGCCAACCCTCACGGGTTTGCACCTGCGAGGTGATGGTGAACTGGTCATCCTTTTCCGGGAGACGCTTGCCATTGCGTTCCACGACTTTACCAATCGAAATCCGCCCCAGCACGGGCGGTGTAATGGCTAGACCTTTTATCATGATGCTTCTCCAATGTTTGAAATGAAAAAAGCCACCGTCGAAACGGTGGCTGGTTAGATGGGTTTATGAATTTGGCTTGCTTCACTCAATCAGAAAGCGACGTGAACCGGGCTTGACCATGGCATAGAGCTGTTCAAGCTTGGGCATGTCCTTGAGCAAAGCCTTGATGTCCAAACCCAGGCTGTCCTTGCTCTTCTTCCAACTGACCGAACCCAGCTCAAACATGGCGAAACTGGCATCGCCCATGGCCTGTTGCAGGGTTTGCTTCAGCGTGGACTCACGCTTTTCCTGTGCGGCAATCACCTCACGCACTTCAAGTAACTGCTGAAAGGTGGCCGAGAGCTGTGCATCGTGACGAAAATCCAGACGCTGACCGTCATCCTCGGGATGCAGGGTACGCAGGGCACGATCGGATGATGGCGAACCATCGGCAGGTGGCGGGGTATCCATGACCACGTGTTGCCAGAACTGACGTTCCTTTTCGATCAAGTCTTGAATTTCAGCCTCATCACGTTCAATGCGATGAATCTCAAGATTCTGTCCGCCAAGCAAGACCGCCACATCGGCGGCCTGCTTGCCTGTGACCGCCAACTGGTGCATCACCTGAATGCGTACATATTCCGGCACGCCACCCTTCCAAAGGCGCACCCCGTTAATGCCCGCCGTCTTGCACTCAAGAATCTGCACCTCATTGGAGCCGATCACTTCACGGTCGATATTGGCCAGCATCCAGTCAAGCTTGGGATCAGGATGTTGCAGCACCGCATTGATGCGACGCACACGATGGCCGCTGCGACGGGCGTAATGCAGCGCCACAATCGGTTCAAGGATGTTGCCCCAATAGGCCGGTGTGGATTCGTCATCCACATCGTCACGGGCAAGCGCCACGTCACGCCCGGTTTTCTCCATCCATAGCTCCAGTGCCGACTTGTAAGGATTCAGTCCCACCGCAGCGGCGGCATCCGAACTGCCAATGCCCTTACGCCGGATAGTGAGCCATTCCTCACGCGGCATGTCCTTGGTCTTGACCAGGCGCAGGGCAGGGCGTGTCCTGGTGTGTTGTGGGTGTTGAGAAGGTGACAAAGGTGCAGGCAGCACCGGCAAAGATTGAACATGAGATTGAGCTTGTACATGAGCTTGAGATTGCATTTTAGGCTTCCTCCAAAAATGAGAACGCCCGGTCTGCCAATAGCAGACCGGGCGTTTGTAGGTGGGTTTGAATCAAAACATCGACAGGGCAAACGCCTTGAAGATCGACAGGGCATAAGCCCCACAGTCAGAACAGTTAAAACACGAAGAACAATCGCGTGGGCACTTCAGGCCGCAAGTTTGAGCGCTGTATCCAGCGCACGCTGTTTAATCAGCGCACCCTGGCCGAACCATGCTGAATCCATGCGGTATTCAACATTTCTGGCACGCCGTTCATGATCGACATATTCCGTGACGGAATTCAGCAAGCCCCAGGCCGTCCCTTTGGCAGCATCCAATTCCGCACCGCGACCCTTGCCCTCATACAGGCTTTGCACACGTAGCAAGGCACGCTCATTGGGCAGGTTGTCAGGTAAAGCTGCATTGGGCTGCACATCGCAGAGCACATGCAGGAAAAAGTTGGTTGCTTCATGTGGCTGGATTTTACGATCCGCCATTTTGCGCAAACGCGCCATAAAGGCATCCCACTCCGATACCGCAATGCCCAGTTGACGCTTGACCGTCACGGCATCAAAGCGTGTGCTATGCGGAACCTTGATCGCCTGCGGCGCACCGTTGAGGGCTATGCTCAGGGTGTTGTTACACACCACGCGCACCAAGGTTGGCGTGGCCGTTGTCGCCAAGGTGCCATCACACGACGTTGCCAGCAAAAGATAGCCATTCACCTGATCGTTGCCCTTCAGATTGGCGCTTTGATTGGTACGTGCCAAAGCCCAGAACTTGCGTCCACCCTTGAGCACACCGGCAGTTTCCAGCTCATAACCAGAAACCTCGGTCAGATCACGGTAAAACTCCAGCACATCACGCGGTTGCACCACCTGATAGCGCTGCGACACCACGGACAAGGCATCCTTGGTATCAGAACGAAACAACACCTTGTGCTCGGAAAACTCACGCAAGCGTGAGAGTTGCTGGTTAGCAGCATCCAGATACTGCACAGGCGAGGATTCAATCGTCCAATCCATCCCCGCCGCAGCTTGCCAGCGTTCAATGGATTGACCTTGTGGAAGGCGCTGCCCCAAGCCATGCCAGGGTGCAGCGCCGGTATAAGCCATATTTTCAATAAGATGAGCCATAGTTGGTCTCCTGGAAAAGATGAAATCTGTATCGTTATTCAAGTAAACGATGTGATTCACCAAGAAAAAGGGATAGAAATCCAGAATGTGAATAGCTGTTATGAGCGGAAAGAGGGGATGGCCAATCGATGACCATCCCCTTATTTGCCGACTAGCTATCCTCTTTCCGATGTCTGAAGGTCAGTCCGCATTCCAAGCACTGGACGTTATCAAGCACATTACGGTCTAGGGTCTCGCCCGCATGGGCACCGGCCATGCCACCGACGGCACTGCCGAACAATCCACCCAACAGTGCACCGGCAAGGCCACCGACAGCACTACCCGCAGGGCCAGCGATAAGTCCAAGACCTGCACCAATCTTGGCTCCATCCATGGCACTACGCGCACCATGCGCAGCCCCGCCAACGGCACCAATCAAAGAACCGGCCTTGCGACCACGCTCCAGCGAGGTGAGGGCGCTTGAATTACAACGAGGGCAACGAATCATCATCACAAAATCTCCACTGAATGAGTTGAATAATGGCCAACGGCCATGACCTTCGATGAAGGGCTTAGGGGGGAGCCGACAACGAAGGTCACATCAGTGATATGTGATCGAAACATTCTGGAATGGATGTCGAGCAAGACTGTTCGGAAATCAGTTCAGCTACGCACAGTGGCTTGCCCCAAACGCTTTAACCAAAAGCTTGTATTGGAGCTGAAAAAATCAGTTCGTTGCCTAGCGTTCTATCCCTGCATCATTCATAAAAACTGGCAATTCCTTTTAAGGACATGCCTTATTTTCATGAATGGATGCACGTGGCATTGCTGATCGCATCCTGGGCCTTCCGGGGCGCACACCTTGAATACGCTTGACTCGGCTCATGAACAGGGTTCGATCTTTTTCCTTGCTCTTCACCAGAACTTGTTGGTCATTTTTGAAGAAATACCTTAAAGCAGTCAGTAAATGACCGCGCTTGGTGGTATCCCAATGATCGACCATGTTGATTCCAGACTCACTGTAGCTGTCAGCCTTGGCATTGCAGTTGTATCCATGTGCGCCATCGCCAATGACCTCCATCCAGAGGTTGATCAATTGCTGCGCCAGATGACCGCCCTTGCGGGATTTTGAACCATCCAGAAAGACCATGAGATGGGCGTGCAATCCCCTTGTTTCGCCAAACTCCAGCTTCGCAATGTAGCCCAGTAGGCTATGAAAGCGTGGATCATCATCGACACGACGTAGAAAACGCTTTAGGTCTGAACTGACAGACCTTTCAGCGGTGAACCCTCGGTAGAACAAATCGACCCGTAGCACCAACAGACGGCTATGCGTCTCAAAGAGCGAATCAACCAACAGGAATGCACTTTGACGTTGACGCTCCAGGTTCAAAAGCATCTTTCGCATCTTTTCTTTGTATTGGGTGGTTGATGTTATTTCTCTGATTTTCACAACAAGCGCATTGAAGTGTTCACCGAGTAGGTCGCCCTCAGAGAGGATGACGTTTGGGTCAGGGAATATCGGATATGGCCATGCCATATCTATACAGGCTTCAAAGAACACAGCGACTTGAGGGGCATAAAACTCACGGGGTGAATAAAGACCTCTCATGTAATTCATGACCTGAAGGTATGACGAGATGGGTTCATTTCCTTTGTTCGCGACCAAGATTCCTTTGGAACTGTTGAATACGAAGACAGGTTTGTCATAACACTGACAAACCTCGACGAAGTGCTTGATGAATATATGCGTGACGGTAGGTATGACAGAAGTATCGGTGTTCATTGTGGTGTTCATTTAAAGGTGAATGCTTTAAAAATTAATTTGGGTGGTTGTGTTATGGGTGAATAATTGGATTATCAATATAAAGTCATGTCTACTCAATGATTTTGTTTATTGTACTTAATGTTTATTAATATGAATTATAAATAATATAAATAACCAAAATTCACGTTTCGATATTTTTTAATTATTTGTATTGCTTTGTTTATGATTTGGTGTTTTTTGCTTTTAAAGTTTTGTTTTTATCGCTATTAAGTGTTGGTTTAATTATGCGCGATAATTCATATCATTAAACATTGTGTAGGGTATTGCCTTGTCGTTCACTTGAATAAAGCTGGTGTAATTCAATTCATTCATCGTCTATCAAATTTATATGTAAGCTTGATTCGCTAAGGAACTACTAATGCTCAACCTTCCGTGACGAAGTAAGTTCATATGTGGCCAACACAGATTTCAAAAAAGAAATTGAAAGGAAAAATGAGGGGGGTGTCGTGTGTCGGTCACGTAGTGTAGAAAAACAGCAAGTCATGGCCGCAAAAATGCTAATCCCGCGAAGATTCGCGGGATTAGCATGAATAGCGGGGCTTATGCCTGAAATTTGATGATTAATTAGGTTGTTCATTAAGGCTATTGATGTACAGAATCCTATCAAGATGCTCACCCAATCGCCCCCATGCGTCCATGCGCTCGGCCTTTAGGTCATAGCGCTGATAAATGCGTTTAATCCTGTTGGCTTCGTCGTGGTTCATGCAACGCTCGATGACCTCAGACAATATGCCGAGCTCTCCCATAAGAGTTGCGCCAGTCCTGCGCAGGTCATGCGGAGTCCATTTACCGCCGGGTAGGGTCAGGCTGCCTGTAGATTTGCTGCGCCCCTGCATGGCTGTTTCACGCTGCCTGTCATCCACTTGGCGCGTAATGGTTTTGAGGCAAACGTGCTTGTCCGTGGTGCGCGTTGTCGGATAACACCACGCGCTCCAGCCTGTCAGTGTGCGCAGTTCTTTAAAATGTCGATGCGCAAACGCACTCATATAGACGGTATGCGTCTTGCCGTTCTTGGTGTCGGGAATCGTCCATGTCCCGGCATTGAAGTCGATATGTTCCCAGCGGGCTTGCAAGAGTTCACCAATGCGGACGATGGTTGAAAGTTGAATCCACAAAGCAAGTTCGTTTTGCCGTTCCATCTTTGCAGCGGGCAGTTGGTCGCGTAAAAGCTTGAGTTCCTCATTACTCAGTACGCGCTCGCGCTCTGTCACTTTGCCGCCTGCATCCTTTTCTTTGGAGAGTCCAGTCATGGGTGACTTGTCGATCAACTCACGGCGCAAACACCAATTAAAGAATTGGCGCATATCAGCAAAGACGTGGTTGGCCTGAATGCGTGAACCGCGCATCTTTACACGGTCGAGAATATCTAATACATTAGCCTTGGTAACGTTTCCCAGTTCCTTGTGGCCGACAAAGGGAAGCACATCCTTGGCCAACATTCTGCGCACTTCAACACCACCATCCTTGCGGCATGTGTCAATTTCTAGCCTTAGCCAGTCTTGGATGACTTGGTGAACGGTTCGAATGCTTTCACGGGCAAGGCGTTCGGCTTCGGCCTGGCGTTGCAGCTTCTCCTCTTCTTCCTTCGCATGGTCGATTGGACATGTCCCCTCATTAATCAACTTGCGGGCTTCGGCTGCTTTGGCTCGCGCTTCCTTTAGGCTGACGTGTTCATATTTACCCAGCGCCATGACTTTGCGCTTACCCTTTAACTGGTAACGGAGCACCCATGACCGCACACCTGAAGGAAAGATGCGCAGTCGCAATCCTTCACCTATATCCAACAAAATTTCTTTGTCACCTGGTTTGATTGATTCAATTTGTTTGGCTGTAACCGCCATGCCTCGTCTCCACGTACCCACTCACGTACCCACTTGTACTTGGTTCTTATGATACAGTGCTGGACGATAAAAAACCTAATTTACATAAATATCAATTAGTTGAGATGTTGCTCTGGACGTATTAAAGCCTTGTTGGAGGATGTAAAACTTAACTGGGGGACTAGTGGTAGCAGGTTCAAATCCTGTCGTCCCGACCATATAAATCAAGGGGTTAGCTAGGAATGGCTAAGCCCCTTTTTCTTTGGGCGAAGGTTTTATGGCTGTATGGGTTGCATCCTGAGTTACACGACCAGTGCAGTTTTGCTTGGGGTAACCGGGGACTTGGCTGGTTGCGGCTGTAACGGTTGGACAAGCCTTGAAAAATTTCCTTTCTGAACGTGAAACAATTTTGCAAAAAATGGAAGATACTCTATCTTCAGTTTTGGAAGACAACAGCTATTGGCAGGTAAATTTCAATAATAATCGGTGTCTCGAAAGAGAGGAGCGGTTTTATTGGATATAACGGCCATGAAAAGGTAATGTGTTAGCATATTTACGCTTCTTATCCAGCATGTCCGATAATACTTATGCGCCGACATTTGTCCCATAGTTAACGCTAGGTATCGCAGCACAGTTCTCTTAGATGAGACAATCGAATACTGAATGTAATTAACTGGTTTTTATCACCTATCCAACTTATGGAGAAATCATATGACAAGCAAAATTACACAACTAGGGGTTGTGCTCGAAGACAAAGAGTCTGGTCTGCGGTTAATGATTGTTCGCCCAGCGAACGACGTGCTTAAGGCAGAGGATCTCAAATACAATAACCGTTCCTTGACAGTTTGCAGCATCCAACCGTCAGGTCAGCCTGAAGATGGAATACGTGTCGGAATGGATCCTGGCTCACGCAGCAGATCCGCACCTTACCCTTTTTCGGCAGGACAATCTGAAGATGGAATTCGTGCTGAAATGGATGCTGACTGACGTAGTAGGTCAAGCCACGATTAGTAAGGAGTAACAGTATGAATTCCATTTCACTGGTTTCAGGCGCATTATCTCTAACCGGAAAATGTACCATTGCCTGCAAGCATTGTTACTCTAACTCAGGGCCGAAGCTTGAAGCATATCTGAGCACTGTTCGTCTTATTGAGATTGTGAGTACACTTCGGCAACATGGGGTCAAACAAATTTTCCTTGGGGGTGGAGAGCCATTCCTACACGCAGGCCTTGAAGAATTGGTAGGCCACATGTTCAAGATAGGGGTCTTGCCAAGCATTTCCACAAACGGTCACGTATTATCAAACGAACGGCTTGAATCGTTATACAACGCCGGTCTAAGGTACAACCTATCAGTAAGCTTGGACGGCCCTTCGGAAGAGGTAAATACCCCCATAAGAGGGGCTCACAGTTTCACAAAAACATTATTTGGAATGTACCAGCTTTCGGATTTTGGGAAAATACTATGGGGCGTAAACTATGTGAGCTGCAAAGACAATCTCGGGTATGCTCTTGATACAGCGAAGCTAGCTGCTCGTCTTGGCGCCAGTTACTTCAATTGCATAAAATTCACACCAAGCGGCAGGGGTGAGCGCTATGCTAATGAAATGTCATTAACCGATTTGGAATTTAGTAGCGAAGTTACAAATCTCAGCTCGCAATTCACCCCTTTCGGTGAATATTACCAAGACATATACATCTTTGACATTCGATCTGACGTAGAATCTTGCGATGGTAAAACAATGGCAAATTGTGCGAGATCATACTTTTCTGATTTTTCCATGGAAAATCCACTTGGGGTTAGCATAAACCATTTCGGAGATGTATCTCTGGCACCGCCAAATATACCTCTCGGAAACATTAATACCACAAGTCTTGAAGACATTATTTTACGATTGTCAAGTGACGATGTTCTGTCGAATTATGAAAGCTGGGTTACAGGCAAAAGCCTTGGAATTCACCCACCTCGAAATCTCTCAAGAAATATGCCAGAGGTTTTAATTTAACCGGTGATTAACGAGGACGCCCATGCTTCTTATGGTCGCCGTTTAACTCGGGTGTTAGCCCACGTAGTCCGCGTAGCCCACAATCGCTACTCTAGGGCGTGTTGCAACCCGCCGAATGGATGCTGCCTAACGGTTATCGGAGGCAGTAGTTAAGGTTATGACGCTCTTTTGCCCTAAACGCACCCAATAAGCGCATGACCCGACGCATGGCGGGTTTCAAAAGCCGCGTATTGCCATTCTCCGGCGCTTCCTTGCAAAGCCTTCGCCTTCCGGCATGGCGCGGCGCGCAATACATCGCTTGAAATCAAGTCCACAGCGCCCTAAAGTTGTGCTGTAAACAGTACAAATCGGGTGGGGCTCGACATGCGTGTGGTGAATTTCTCCGAGGCGCGCAATAGCCTCAAAAAAGTGATCGATCAGGTCATCGACGATGCCGATTTTACGGTGATTGCGCGCCGTGATGCGCCGGATGCCGTGGTGATGTCGCTGGAAACCTTTAATGGCTTGATGGAAACCGTTCATCTTTTGCGTTCGCCTGCGAATGCCGCGCATTTGGCGCGCTCGATGGAGCAGTTTCATCAAGGGCAGCTTGCGCATCGGGACTTGGTTGATGCCGAGTGAGCCGAAGCTTCTCACCTTGACTTGGACGCTGGCCGCTTGGGCTGATTATGAGTATTGGCAAGGCCAGGACAGGAAAACCCTCAAGCGTATCAACACCCTGATTAAAGATTGCCTGCGTGAGCCCTTTGGTGGCCTGGGCAAGCCTGAGTCGCTCAGGGAAAACCTTTCGGGTTTGTGGTCGCGGCGCATTGATGACACGCATCGTCTGGTTTACTGCGTCGAAGGTCGCTCGCTGGTCATCATCGCCTGTCGTTACCATTACCAGCCCTAGCTTGATGACGGTTGATGGATGGTGCAGGGCAGGCTTAGTTGAATATCGCTCAGCGAGTGCTGTATACCCGCGCCATGCCCTCCACCCGAGGGTCACTCGCCGCTTCAACACGATCCGTTGCCTTGTCCCATACCACGGCTTGCATATTGCCCCAAGGCTGCTGTTCGTTCAGGGTGTGGCCGCGTGCCTGTAGCGCTTGGCGCGTGGTGGTGTCCAGTGCATTGGGTTCGTGCTGGATGACATCCGGCAGGTATTGGTGGTGGATGCGCGGGCGGCTGACCCAGGCCAGCGGCGGTTTGCCATCGACGGCTGCGAGGGTGCCGAGCAAGACCATGGTGATGATGCGGCTGCCGCCGGGAGAGCCGAGGATGGCCAGGCGTTGCTCGTTGCGCACGAAGGTGGGGGTCATGCTGGAGAGCATGCGCTTGCCGGGGGCGATGGCATTCGCTTCTGCGCCGACCAGTCCGTAGGCATTGGGTACGCCGGGTTTGAGCGAGAAGTCGTCCATTTCGTCGTTGAGCAACACGCCGGTGCCGGGTGGCACGAAGGCGGCGCCGAAGGGGTAGTTGATGCTCAGGGTGGCGGAGACAGCGTTGCCGTCCTGGTCGAGGATGGAAAAATGGGTGGTGTCGTTGCCGCCATCCGTGCGGACTGCGCCGGGCAGGTTGGCGCTGGGCGTGGCCTTGTCCTTGCGCATGGAGGCGCGCAGGCCGTCGGCGTAGTAGGGATGCAGCAGGCGCTCGCTGGGTATGGCGACGCTATCCGGGTCGCCCAGAAACTCCGCCCGGTCGCGGTAGGCGCGGCGCATGGCTTCGACGATCAGGTGCAGCCGCGTGCTTTCGTCCAGCGCCTTGAGGTCAAAGCCGGAGAGGATGTTGAGCATGGTGACCAAGGCAATACCGCCGGAGGATGGCGGCGCGGCGGAGATGATTTCGAAGCTGCGATAGCGCCCGCGTATCGGCTCGCGTTCTACGACGCGATAGTCGGCCAGATCTTTTGCCGTCCAGATGCCGCCCGCCTTGCGCACGCCGTCTACCAGCCTTGCGGCCACTTCGCCATGATAGAAGCCATCCGCACCGTCGTTGGCCATGCGCTCCAGCACGTCTGCCAGCTCGGGCTGGCGGATCATCTCACCCAAGGCTGGAGCCTGACCCTGACGCAGGAATAGCCGGGCGGCGTCCTTGTCCTGGTTCAGTGCCGCCAGTCGGAAGCTGGCCATGCGGCGATAGTGCTCGGTGACTGGAAAGCCGTCGCGCGCCAGGCGGATGGCCGGGGCGAGCGCTACGGACAGTGGCACGCGCCCATAATGCTGCGTCAGATGATCCAGCGCGGCAGGCACGCCGGGAATCGCGGCAGCAAGTGCGCCGTCCATGGAGGCCTTGGGGATGACTTCGCCTTGCGCGTCCAGATACATGTCACGCTGCGCCGCCAGCGGTGCGCGTTCACGCCCGTCGATCATCACTTGCCGATCCTGTTCGGCGATGTGCAGCAACCAGAAGCCACCGCCGCCAATGCCGGAGCTGTAGGGTTCGACCACCGCCAGCGCAGCGCTGACCGCCACGGCGGCATCAAAGGCATTGCCACCTGCATGGAGTACCTCAAAACCCGCTTCGGTGGCGAGCGGATGGGCGGAAGCAATGGCGGCAGCGGGCGGGTGGTCTGCGGCATGCAGCGGTGACAGGAGCAGGGCGAGCAGGAATAGGGCGGTGTGTTTCATGCGGCTTTTCCGTAACGAAGCGAGAGCAGGCTCTCAGACAGGACTCAGCATCTCACAGGCAAGTTGA
This sequence comes from Halothiobacillus sp., assembly GCA_020061705.1. Classification (GTDB taxonomy): domain Bacteria; phylum Pseudomonadota; class Gammaproteobacteria; order Halothiobacillales; family Halothiobacillaceae; genus Thiofaba. Next base: position 16,762 of record JAGUXT010000059.1, read on the forward strand.
GCCATGGTATTGACGCCGTCTGCCGTGCCCAGTCGAGTTTGAACTTCAGCCAAGTCGTTCTTGATCTTTTGAGCATAGTCAGCATCACGCAGAATGCGCTGCATTTCATGGGCAATCGCCTGCGGTTCGGCGGCGTTTTGCACGAACTCCCGTGGCTTCGGGTTTCAGGCGTGCAGCACTCGTAGCGCCACATCGGGCTCGGTCAAAACAATCTTGAGCAATGCGGCAGCCGGACCGGTCGGGTTGCGGCGGTGTTGCTCCCAATTTTGCAGAGTCTTGGTGCTGACTCGCATTAACTGCGCAAACTCACTTTGGGACAAGCCAAGTTGCTCACGTAAGACTTTGACGTCTGGCGTGTTCACCGTAAATCTGCGAGAAGCAGGCATTTCACAGTGGGCAATCGCTTTGGCTTCTTTCAAGCTTTGCAGAAGGTCATCGAACAGGGGTTGTTCCATTGTCATAGCTCCTTTACAAGTTCGCGCAATAAGGCGGTTTCCCGGTCTGTTAACGTATCTTTCTTTGACTTCGGGTAGATGAGCAGCATGTAAACTTGGTCATCATGACGCAGCCAGTAATAGATCACGCGTACGCCACCACTCTTGCCACGTCCGGGCAGTGCGTGGCGCAATTTTCGGATTCCTCCGCCCCCTTGGATGATTTCGCCCCGTTCGGGGTTCTCGACCAAGGCATGCTGAAGCACTGTGTACTCGTCATCCGTCATTAGATCGACCAGTAAGCGGGTGAAGGTTGGGGTCTCAATGAATTCCATACGTCAAATCTTATCCGCCATTGGCGGATAAGGCTAGAGTAGGTTCAGTTAATAGGAAGCCTTGTTCAATAATGGAGTGACGCTATAAGTCTTGACCCGTCAGCATCTCACAGGCAAGTTGGGCCATGGTATTGACGCCATCTGCCGTGCCCAGTCGAGTTTGAACTTCAGTAAGGTCGTGCCGAATCTGCGTGCGGTAATCGGCATCACGCAGAATGCGCTGCATTTCAAGTGCAATCGCCTGCGGCTCGGCGGCGTTTTGCACGAACTCCTGCACGATGCGGCGCTCGGCGACGATATTGACCAGGGCAATGTCGGGGATGCGGATCAGTGGTTTGAGCAGGGTGTAGGTGAGCGGGGAGACCTTGTAAACCACGGCCATGGGCACGCCCATCAGCGCGGTTTCCAGCGTGGCGGTGCCGGAGGCGACCAGGGCGGCATCGCAGCAGGCCAGTACGTCGTAGCTGCGTTCATGCACGCGCCGCACGGGCACGTTTGAAGCGGCAAGCAGGGGGTCGAGCAAATCATCCGGAATGGTGGCAGCCTGTGGCAGGATGAATTGCAGATCGGGCTGGGTTTGCCGCAACAGCGCGGCGCTGTGCAGCATGACGGGCAGCAGGCGTTGCACTTCGGCCTTGCGGCTGCCGGGCAGCAGGCCGATGACCGGGTGTGTGGCGCTCAGGCCGAATTCCTGCATCAACACTTCACGCGATCTGCTTGCCTGCACGCGCCCGACGAGCGGGCGGCCGACATAGCGCACGGGGATGTTGTGTGCTTCGTAAAAGCGGGTTTCAAACGGGAAGATGACGGCCATCATGTCGATGGCGGCACCGTATTTTTTCACCCGTCCTGGTCGCCAGGCCCAGACTTGCGGACTGACGTAAAACAGCACCTTGATGCCGCAGGCTTTGGCGTGGCGGGCGAGTTTGAGGTTGAATTCCTTGTAATCGACGCAGATCAAAAGGTCGGGGCGCTGGGTGCAGACGGCATCCTGCATGGTGGTGAGCGCCCGGCGAATCGCGCCGTAATGGCGCAGAACCTCACCCAGACCGACTACACCAATGCCGCTTGAATCCACGTTCAATTCGATGCCCGCCTCCGCCATGGCCCGGCTTCCCATGCCTGTGCCGCAAAGGTTTGGAAGGCGCTCGCGCATGGCGCGGAACACGGCTGCCGCATGTTTGTCGCCGGAGGCTTCGCCGGCTGAGAACATGACGGTGGGAGCAGAATTAGCCGATGGCACGACGGATAACAGCGCAGATCTGGTCGATGGACACGTCGCTTAGCTCAGGATAGATCGGCAGGCTGAGGCAGCGTTGCGCCACGTTTTCCGCATTGGGCAGGCTCAGGCCAGGGTAGTCGGGCTTGAGCACGTTTTGCTGGTGCAGCGGGATGGGGTAGTAGATCGCCGAGGCGATTTTTTCGGCCTGCAATGCCTGCTGGATGCTTTCGCGGTGGTCAGTCAGGAGTGTGTATTGGTGGAATACATGCGTGCCGATGCCGTCCTCATGCGGTGTAGTGACGGGCAGGCCGGCAAGACCAGCATTGTAGCGGTGCGCCACGCGGCGGCGTTCGCTGTTATAGCTGGCAATGTGCTTGAGTTTGGCGCGCAGGATGACAGCCTGCATTTCATCCAGGCGGCTGTTGTAGCCGATGATGTCGTGGTAGTAGCGCACTTTGCTGCCGTGGTTGCGCAACTGGCGCAGGGTTTCGGCCAGCCCATCATCGTTTGTGCTGACCATGCCGCCGTCGCCGAAGCAGCCGAGGTTCTTGCTGGGAAAGAAGCTGAAGGCGCCCACATCGCCCATGCCGCCGGTCATGTGGCCTTCGATATCCGCGCCGAATGATTGCGCGCAATCTTCGATGATTTTGAGCTGGTGCCTGATGGCAAGGGCGCGAATTGCGGCCATGTCGGCGGGCTGGCCGAACAGATGCACCGGCATGATGGCGCGGGTTTTGGGCGTGATGGCCGCTTCGATCTGATTCACGTCGATATTGAAGCTTTGCGGGTCGATATCGATAAACACCGGGCGGGCGCCGACGTAGCAAATGGCTTCGGCGGTGGCGATAAAGGTGAAGGGGGTGGTGATGACTTCATCGCCTGCACCAATGCCCGCTGCCAGCAGGGCGAGATGTAGTGCATCGGTGCCGTTGGCGCAGGTTACGGCATGTTTAACGCCAAGGTGGGCTGCGGCTTCCTCTTCAAAGGCGCGCACATTCGGGCCGAGAATGAATTGCGCGGTTTCCAGCGTGTGCAGCAAGCCTGCGTCGATTTCACTTTTCAGAGCCTGGTATTGGGCGGTCAGGTCAACCATTGGAATGGACATGGCGGGTCTCGGTAGATGAATGTGGAAAGAAATTTTAGCCACAGAGGGCACAGAGTTCACTGAGATGAAATCCGGGGGTATGCTCAAATAAGTGTTAGATGTCGAATTGAGAGTCTTCGATGCAATAACCCCGATTTGATGTAAGCCTATTCGGCTGAAAGAGTTGTGAAAGCACTAATTCTCAGAGCCCTCTGTGACCTCTGTGGCTAAAAGTTAAACGGTTTTAAGTTTGGCGCTAATCGCTTCTGCGGCAGCAAGGGCGCGACGGCCAGCCTCGCCGGAAACACGCGGTGTTTTGCCGTGGATACAGCAATCAGCAAAGTGGCGAATTTCCTCCAGCAAGGCATCGCTGCTCTCAAAGCTTTGTTCATTGGGAATGAAGTTGGGTACGCCGGGGAACATTTCGCCTTCGCCGCGTTGGTAGCTTGACAGGATACGGTTCTGGAAATCCACCGAGAGGTAGGCATCTTTCTGGAACAGGCGCATCTTGCGCTCGCTTTTCAGGCTGATGCGGCTGGCCGTGACGTTGGCGACGCAGCCGTTGGCAAAAGTCAGGCGTGCATTGGCAATGTCGGTGTCGTTGGTCAGAACGGCGGCACCGGACGCTTCGATGCCGACAATCTCCGAGTCCACCATGTCGAGGATGATGTCGATGTCGTGAATCATTAAGTCAAGCACCACGCTGACATCGGTGGCGCGTGGCTTGAACGGAGCCAGTCGGGTGGATTCAATGAACCGCGGCGCGTTGAGCACGCCTTCGAGCGCAAGGATGGCGGGATTGAAGCGCTCCAGATGACCGACCATGAGCACGCGCTGCTGTTCGTGGGCAAGTCGAATCAGTTCGTCGGCCTCTGCAACCGTGGTGGTAATGGGTTTTTCAACCAGAACATGTCTCCCGGCCTGAAGAAAATCGCGTGCAATGGCGAAATGCAGGCTGGTAGGTACGGCAATGCTGACGGCATCAACCTTGCCGAGCAGGTCGCGGTAATCACTCAATGCCTGGCAACCGTGCTTGGCGGCAACAGCCTCGGCAGCTTTGGCATGGGTATCAACAATGGCGATCAGTTCGCACTCGGGCAGGGCGGCATATTTATCCGCATGAAACTTGCCGAGGTAGCCTGTGCCGATGACGGCGCATTTGAGTTTAGACATGCCTTATCCTGTGCTGCATTTTTTTGAAATGTCTGAATTAAGGACGGGATTATAGGCTATGCGTGCAGATTCTTATGACTTGTTTGCTGAGAGTGCGGCGACTGAGGTTTGGGTGGCCGGTGTGGACGAAGCCGGACGTGGCCCTTTGGCCGGAGCGGTGTTTGCGGCGGCGGTCATTCTTGATCCTGAGCGGCCGATTGCTGGACTGAATGACTCAAAGAAATTGAGCGAAAAGCGGCGTGAAGCCTTGTTTGTCGAGATTCAGGCCAAGGCGCGAGCCTGGAGTATTGCCGAGGCGAGCGCGGCAGAGATTGATGCCATCAATATCTTGCAGGCTAGCCTATTGGCCATGCAACGCGCAGTCGCGGGATTGTCCAGGGTGCCGACGGAGGTTTTAGTGGACGGGAATCGTGCGCCCGCGTTCGCATGTCCGGCACGGGCGATTATCGGCGGCGATGCACTGGAGCCATGTATCAGCGCGGCGTCGATTTTGGCCAAGGTGGCGCGGGATCGTACTTTGCTGGAGTTGCACGCACGCTATCCGCAGTATGGTTTTGATCGGCACAAGGGTTATCCGACGGCGGAGCACATGGCGGCGCTGGTGGCGCATGGCGCATGTCCGGAGCATCGGCGGAGCTTTGCACCGGTCAAGCGGGTGCTGGGTGGTTGATTTCCGAATAAGGCCAAGGCGCAGTGGCAAGCTGCTGGGTGCGTTCTGCATGAATGCGTTCCAGGCTTAACCCGGTGGGCTGGATGCTGAGTAGAACGGCGCCATCTTCCCAATCACCGAGCACCGCTCGCAGGCCATGAGTTTCCTGATGAATGGCAGGGCGATGCGTGTGACCGTGGATAAGGACGTTAACACCATGGCGCTGCATGGCGTCGCTCACGGCTTGCGTGTTGACATCCATGATGAGGTTGGATTTTTGCCCGGTGGCCTGCTTGCTGCGCTCGCGTAGCCTGGAGGCAAGTTTCATGCGTGTTTTCAAGGGCAGATGGCTCAGGACAAACTTTATGAATGGATGGCGCAGTTTGCGGCGCATGGCCTGGTAGGGTGCATCGTCGGTGCAAAGGGTATCGCCATGAAGCAGCGCGACAGGATGGCCGTACAGCTCGGTGACATAAACATCCGGCAGCAGGTTGAAGCCGAGGCGCTTGGCAAGCGCCTGTCCAATCATGAAATCGCGGTTGCCATGCTGAAAAAGCAGGGGGATGCCCGCGCTGGAAAGTCTTTTGAGCAGATCGAGCGCGGGCTGAATAGGGGGTGGGATGGGTGCGTCGTCACCCACCCAGACTTCGACAAAATCGCCCAAAATATAAAGCGCATCTGCTTTGAGCAGACGCGCTTCAAGGGCGAGTAGCTGTTGTGTGATGTGTGGCGCATCCTCGCGCAAATGCAGGTCGGCGAGGATGATGATTTCAGACATGCGAGGTGTCAGCCAGACTCAGGCTTCGACGCGGGTCACGCTGTCAATCAGGATGTCTTCGCGCGGAACATCGCCATGCCCTGCGCGGTTGCCAGTGGGTTGCTTGGCAATGGTATCCACCACGTCCATACCTTCAACCACCTTGCCAAATACGCAATAACCGAAGCCTTGCGGGCTTGGGCTGCTGAAATTCAGAAAGTCGTTGTCCTTGAGGTTGATGAAAAACTGACTGGTGGCTGAATGTGGAATGGAGGTGCGCGCCATGGCTAGGGTGCCACGATCATTTTTCAGACCATTGGCCGCCTCGTTTTCGATAGGGGCATGGTTGGGCTTGTTGGCCATGTCGGGGGTCAGTCCGCCGCCCTGGATCATGAACCCCGGAATGACGCGGTGGAACAGTGTTCCTGCGTAAAATCCTTCATCCACATAGCTCAGGATGTTGGCCACGGTTTTTGGGGCGGCAGCGGGATCAAGTTCAACGATGATGTTGCCAAGACGGGTGGAGATTTGGATACGTGGTTGGGAGGACATGGAGTTAAAGCTCAAGATAATTCACGGGCTGGCATGATAACGTGTCCGTGATGGGTAAATAAATGAGTCCATGTGTAAAAAAGGCTTCGCTTCCCAAGAGTTCCGGCTTACGATAGGCACGCGTTTAGAATTAAACGCATGTATACAAGACCTTCGGGTCGCATCAGTAGCTACGTCGCGTCATGGTTAGTTATTGGTGCTGTTTTCCATGGCGCACGTTTTAGATTGAGTTTTTATGATCAATATTTATGTAGGCAACCTGTCCTTCCGCACTGATGACGAAGAACTTCGTCAAACTTTTGAGAGCTTTGGCGAAATTGCTTCCGCTAAAGTTGTCATGGATCGTGACACCGGCCGTTCTAAGGGTTTTGGCTTTGTTGAAATGCCAAACAAGGAAGAAGGCATGGCAGCGATCAAGGCGCTGGATGGTCAGGACATGGGCGGACGCACACTGCGTGTGAACGAAGCTCAGCCGCGCGAAGCGCGTCCACCACGCCGTGATGGCGGTGGTTTCGACTCTCGTCCGCCACGCCGTTTCTAATATCACTGCTTCTGCCGTTGCTCCGTTATGCGGGGTAACGTGTTTTAGTGATGAATTGGAAATAAGTTGTTAGTTAATCTAATGACTTGAATATTTTGTATAAAGCCATGCCTTAACGTGTGGCTTTTTTATTTCTATTGCTTCAAGGCCGCCATGCTCCATATTTACTCCACTGAATCGCGTGAAAAACGACTTTTTGTCCCCATCGAAGCCGGCAAGGTACGCATGTATGTATGCGGCATGACCGTGTACGACTATTGTCACTTGGGTCATGCGCGGGTCATGGTGGTGTTTGATATGGTGTACCGCTATTTGCGCCATCTTGGGTTTGATACGACATATGTGCGCAATATCACGGACATTGACGACAAAATCATCAAACGTGCCGCTGAAAACGGCGAATCTATTCAAACATTAACCCAGCGTTTTATTGATGCCATGCATGAGGATGCCGATGCGCTTGGGTGCTTACGTCCGGATCATGAACCGCGCGCAACTGAAGCTATTCCTGAAATGGTTGCGATGATTAACACCCTGATTGAAAAGGGTTTTGCCTATCGTGCAGATAATGGCGATGTGTATTACGACGTGAGTCAGTTTGAGGGCTACGGTCGCCTTTCAGGTAAAAACCTGGAAGATTTACGCTCCGGAGCCCGTGTCGAAATTGGTGAAGCCAAGCATGACCCTTTGGATTTCGTGTTGTGGAAGGCCGCCAAACCGGGTGAACCCGCCTGGGATACGCAATGGGGTGCGGGTCGTCCTGGCTGGCATATCGAATGTTCGGCCATGTCCACCACCTGTTTGGGGCATAGTTTTGATATTCATGGCGGCGGTATGGATTTGCAGTTTCCGCACCATGAAAATGAAATTGCGCAAAGTGAAGCAGCGACGGGTTGCCATTATGTGAATTACTGGATGCACAACGGATTTGTGCGTATCAATGAAGAAAAAATGTCGAAGTCATTGAATAACTTCTTCACTGTGCGCGAGGTTTTGAAGGATTTTCGAGCCGAAGAAATAAGATTTTTCATACTGAATAGCCACTACCGCAGCCCGCTTAATTATGCCGATGCGCAGTTGTTGGCAGCACGCCAGGGTTTAACGCGTTTATATACAGCCTTGCGTGATGCTGGGGATAATAACGCACCCCATTTGGCTGAGTTTGAGTCGCGTTTTTTCGCAGCAATGGATGATGATTTCAATACTCCCATTGCCATAGCGGTGTTGTTTGATTTAGTGAGTGAGATTCATCGTCATACTGGTGACGCACGAGACTCGGCAGCCTCAACCTTGAAATACCTTGCCGGGGTACTTGGATTGATGCAAATGTCACCTGAAGATTATTTGCGTGGCGAAGCTGGTCAAGGCGGTCTGGAGGATGCAGCGATTCAAGCGATGGTCGATGAGCGTTTGGCGGCGCGTGCCGCGAGGGACTTTGCCAAATCGGATGAGATTCGTGATGCCTTGTTGCAGCACGGTGTTGTATTGGAGGATAGCGCACGGGTTACGCGCTGGCGGCGTGCTTAATCCGCTCTATTAAACACACACAAAAAAACGGCTCACAAGGGAGCCGTTTTTTATTGTCTTTGAAGAAGATTGGCTGCGAACAACCAATCTGGCAACGTGCTTAAAAATTAAGCAATCGCAACTTCTGCAGAGTCAGTTTCACCAGTGGTGTCTTTCCAGGTCACTTTAACCATGTCGCCTGCTTTGGCCGGAGCCTTGAAGGACAGGTATGGGTTCTTGGATACAGCGGCAGACATGTTGCCAGCGATAACAGTCTTACCAGCAACATCAGCTGAAATTTCAGTGATGAACTTGGGAGTGATGTCAGCGCCGGTGGTCTTGTCCTTGCGGTTACCGGGTTCCATTGGGTGGGTAATCAGGCACTTGACTTCAGCCAGGTCGCCAGCGAGGGAGGCGCGAATTTTGATGCTACCAGCCATTGAAATATCTCCTATTGAGTTAGTCAGAATACAAAAGTCAAAGGGGTAGGCGATTAACCGCCGCAACCACCGATGGTGACCTTAACTTCCTTCTTGGCTGACAACAGCTTGCCGCCAGTCTTGACAACGCCGATGACGTTAGAGGTCTTGCCCATTTTGATACGGGTTGCGACATACGCAGTTGCGCCGGTCATTACGAAGTTGCATACCAATGGCATGTCGTTGCCTTCTACCAGGATTGCAATCGCTTCAGCAGCGCCCTTGCCTTCAACGGTAACAGGTACAACAGCGCCGTTTTCAGCGATGTCAGGAGCCTTGACGGTAACGTCAGCGCTTTCAGTTGTTGCGCCTGAGCCCATGACCGCGGTCAAAGCGTCAGCAACGCTCTTGGCCTTGAACGCGGCTTCTGGCCACGCGGCGAAAACAGCACGTGGGGTCAGAAGACCCGCGCCTACAGCGATACCTACTGCGCTGGCAGCCAGGCTGCCTTTCAAAAATACACGACGATTGCTCTGCATGTTGATCTCCTCATGTTTCGAGTTGTGTGTGTTGAACACGCCTACAGAGAATGCACGGCCTGTGCCAATCTGGAACTACTTGGGTCATCCCTTGATTTGTATGGATTAAATGAGATTAAGCATCACGCTGACTTGGTGGTTGATTGCAACTTGCATTTTCCTGACGTTGCATTTTGCACTATTCAATCTCAAAACCTTGCAATTTGCGCCATAAGGTTGATTTATTTATGCCTAAAGTGCGGGCAGTTTGTTCACGATTGCCTTCAAAACGTTGCAGGGTTTTTAAAATGTAGCGGCGCTCAAGCTCTTCTAGCGTCGGCTCATCTGCGTCTATGCCTGGCTCAGAAAGGGGGTCGCTAGGGGTGGTTTGTTGCGTGCTTGGCTCAAACACTCCCGTCGTAGCGGGGGTGGATTGTGTGCTGCGCTGGATGCCCGGATTGGCGATCGGGTCGATATGCAGCAGCGGTTGTTCAGCGAGTGCGACATGACGTTCAATCAGGTTTTTCAGCTCGCGTACATTGCCGGGCCACGCTGCGTCGACGAGGCGCTGCATGCTTTCGTCATCAAAACCAACGACATCACGGTGGTAGCGTTCGGCAAATTCGTGCAAAAAATGCTGCACCAGGTCAGGTATGTCTTCGCGGCGTTCGCGCAGGGCAGGCATACGCAACTTGACGACGTTGAGGCGGTGGTAGAGGTCATGGCGGAATTGGCCTTGCTCCACCAATGCACTCAGCTCGCGGTTACTGGCCACCACGAAGCGCACGTCTATGTTGATGGGCGTGATGCCGCCGACACGGGTCACTTGCTGTTCTTGTACTACCCGCAGCAATTTGGTTTGCATCGCATCGGAGATATTGCCGATTTCGTCCAGAAACAGGGTGCCGCCCGTGGCAACTTCAAGCAGGCCGCGTTTGGTTTGGTGTGCGCCGGTGAATGCGCCTTTTTCGTGGCCGAAAAGCTCGCTTTCGAGCAGTGAGCCGGTAATCGCACCGCAGTCGATGACGACAAAAGGTTTGTCGGAAAAGTCGGAAAGGTTGTGCACTGCACGGGCGGCGAGCTCTTTGCCGGTACCCGATTCGCCTTCAATCATCACATTGACGCGCACGTCGTGGATTTTTTCGATGACTTTGTAGACCGCGCGAATGAGCGGCGAGTTGCCTAACATGCCACCGTAGCGTGGTGTGTGTTGGTTTAGCTTGGGTGAGCGGTCAAGGTGCTCGCGTACCAAGGCCAGCAATTCATCCATGTCGAAGGGTTTTTTGATGAAGTCAGTTGCTCCAAGGCGTAGAGCCTCAATTGCATCGTCCATGGTGGAGTAGCCGGTAATCAGGATAAACGGCAATTTGGGCTGAAGTGAGCGTACCGTTTGCAATAGTTCGATGCCACTCATGCCAGGCATTTTTAAGTCGGAGATTACCAGCGCCGGGGTAGGGGTTTGCTTGATGACGGCGAGCGCCGCTTGTGGTGAGCGAAACACGTCCACATCAAAGGCCTCGTCCCGTGAGAAACGGCTAAAGAGTTCACCTGCGCGGGGGTCGTCGTCGATAAAAATGATGCGTTGTCTTTGGGTGCTCATACATTTAGGCAGGTAAGGTTATAGCGGAATACGCGGCGCGGCTGGAGTGAGCGGGACTTCAAAACGCGCATCGACACCGCCTTCGGGGTGATTGCGGATGCTTAACTCGCCGCCATGATACTGGATGATGCCCAGACTGATGGAGAGTCCTAGCCCTGTGCCTTCGCCGACGGTTTTGGTGGTGAAGAATGGGTCAAACAGGTGTTCCAAAACGTCGTTGGAAAGTCCGTGCCCATGATCACGCACGCTCACACACAAACGCTGGTTTTCGCAGGCCGCATGAAGTTCGATTTGACCGTGTTCCGGCGTAGCGTGCAGGGCATTGCGCAAAAGATTGAGCAGCACTTGTTGCAGTTGGTCGGCATCTGCATCTGCCTGGCATTCAGGATCGCAGGATTGCACGGCAAACATCACGTCCCTTGCCATGGCTTCGGGTTCGATGAGTTCCAGCGTATGTTTGATCCAGGGGCAGACTTTGAACGGACGATGTTCTGGAGGCAGTTGACGAGCAAAATTCATCACGCCACGCACGATGCGCCCTGCGCGTTGGGTTTCTTCGCGTAGCTCTTGAATGTCGTCATGCAGGCGTGCGCTCGCCGCGGGCAAGCCTCGTTCGATCAGCTTGGCATACGAAAGTATATTGTTCAGGGGGTTATTGATTTCATGCCCGATGCCCGCCGCCATTTGGCCAATGCTGGCGAGTTTGGCCTGTTGCAGCATTTTGCGTTCACTACGCAGGCGCTCGGCTTCGGCAGCACGCAGGCGTTCGGCCATGTCGTTGAAGTCGTTTTCCAGTTCGCGTATTTCACGGGTATGGCTGCTCACCGCGACGCGACGGGTCGCATCACTGGCAAAATCATGCAGCGCTTCGCGCAGTTGCAGAATGGGACGGGCAATGTGGCGTGCACCGAGCACGGCGAGCAGAGCCGAGGCCGTAAACACCAGCAAGACCAACAGCCATAGCGATTGGCGCAAGCCGGCGTAGGGCGCGTCGAGCGTGCTGTAGGGCACGGCAAAGGCCAAGATCCAGCTCGTAAGCTGGTTGGGGTAGGGGTGGAACTCCTGGTAATACACACGCCAGTTGCCGTCGGCGCTGCTGAATTGTCCGTAAGGACGTTGCTGAATGTTTTGCCAGAGTTCGCCTCCATCGAGACTTTGTAGTTTGACTTCGTGCGGTTTGGGTGCACTGAAGCGAGTGTCGAGGCGGTCGTGGTAAAGCAAGAGTCCGTTACGTTGCGGGTCGTCAAGGTTGCGCTCGGCGATCAATAACTCGGTACCGCTGGGGCGAGGTACGAGGCGCAAAATGCGATCCAGGTACTCTCCAAAGGTATTTACCGCCAATACCGCATCAGGATGACCACTTTCACCCAGAGGCACGAGCGCCGTGAGCATGGTCAGTGTTTGCCCGGTGGGCAAATCCCAGCGGCTTTGTGGCAGAGGCATAAAGTTGATTTCGCCATTCGTCCAGTTACGCATGGCGCGGGCAAAGCCGGGGGAATGCAAGTCTTCTTCGGCGTATTCGACATTACCCAGGCTGGGGTATATGGCCGGACGGGCGCGTCCTTCGCTGACTTTAATGAGCGTATTTCCCGCGCCGTCGAGCACGCGCAGGCTGCCAAGACTGGGAATAGTTCGTTGCAGATTAAGCAGGAACTGGGTGAGCTGATTTTTCAGAGAGGCGTAATCCGGGTGGCGGCTCCCTTCGTTGGCCGCGCGTGCCACGGGCAGAAAATCCTGCATGGCGCTGGATTGGGCAATACCGCGAATCATTTCGCGTTCGTAATTCAGGCGGTTGTCAATTTCGCTGGCCAACGCGTTCAGACGCCGCCCCATGTCGGTATCCATTTCATGCAGGTGGCGCTGTTCGCCCCAATTCAACAGCACAAAAGTCAGCGCCAACAAGGGCAAACCGGTGGCGAGAAGCGTCCAGAAGAAAATCGTGCCGCGCAGTCGCATTATTTAGTGTTCGCTCACGGTTTGCGCACCACCAAAATGCTCCACCCACCACACACGAGCGCGTAGCCCCCAAGGCGTGGTGTAGCCGGTTTCGACGAAGTGGATACGGCCAGCGGCATCGACAACCAGATGCAGCGGTACGGCCTTGATGCCGAGTGGAGCAAGGAGCTGTCCGCTCGGGGCGTTGATGACCGATAGGGCGATTTTTTCATTGGCTAAAAAACGGCGCATGGCGGCATCGTCACCCGATTTCCAGGCAATGCTCATCACGGGGGTGTCGCGTGCCAATTCGGCCATACCTGCAAGTTCAAGCCGGCAGACGGGGCACCATTCGGCCCAGATATGGACGATAAGAGGGCGGCCTTGGGTGTCGCGGCTGTCGATGATTATTCCGTCAAGCGTTTGGCCGACGATGGTTGGCAGGACTGTATCCGGGAGGCTGGGAGCATTCCATGCGCGAATAAGAAAAATCACGGCAAGCACCAGTGAAATTTCAAGGCTCCAGCGGATAAGGCGAGAGCGCCATGATTTTTTGTCTGGTGGCGGTGTTGCGGTGTGCTTGGGCAAGTTCATGAGCGAATGGTGTTGAGAATGTTTTGAGGCAGTGATTTATCATGCGTGCATGACACATAAAAAGCCAACCATCCTATCGAGCACCCTGATTGCACAAACACGTTTGTTTGCGGTGGAAGAGGTGCATTTACGTTTTAGCAATGGCGTAGAAATGCGTTATGAACGGTTGCTCGGCAATCCGCATGGTGCCGTGCTATTGGTGGCGCTGAATGACATGGATGAGGTCTTGCTGGTGCGTGAATACGCCGTGGGGCTGCATCGCTATGAGCTGGGGCTGCCCAAGGGCGGCATGGAGGCGGGTGAAACGCCCGAGCAGGCGGGCTTGCGTGAGCTGCGTGAGGAAACGGGCTTTGCGGCACGGCGTTTGGATGTTTTGGGAGAGTTGACCCTGGCACCGGGTTACAGCAGCCAGCGCACGCATGTCGTGTTGGCACGCGATTTGTACCCCGCGCCCTTGCCGGGCGACGAGCCGGAGCCATTGGAATTACAACCTTGGCCGCTGACGCGTTTGGCTGAGCTGATTGTTATGCCTGAGTGCAGCGAGGCACGCACCTTGGCAGCCATGTTTATGGCGCGCGAATATATTATTGAAGAAGCGAATGCAACATTATGATAATTAACAATAAATTGTTTGATGCGGTGCGTGCATTAGCGCTGCAAGCCGGGGACGCGATCATGCGCGTGTATGCCGGTGAGTTTGCAGTCACGGCCAAGGATGATTTAACCCCGCTGACCGAGGCAGATTTGGCGGCGCACCGGCTGATTGAGCAGGGTTTGCTTGCACTTTGCCCTGACTGGCCGGTACTGTCCGAAGAAGGCGCGGACGTGCCATTCGCCACGCGACAAGGGTGGTCGCGCTATTGGTTGGTCGACCCGCTGGATGGCACGCGCGAATTTGTGAAGCGCAATGGCGAGTTCAGCGTGAATATCGCCTTGGTGGATGGGCATGAGGTGGTGCTTGGAGTAGTGCATGCCCCCGCGCTGGGCGTGACCTATGCCGCATGGCGTGGCGCCGGAGCCTGGAAGTGGACAGGGGAGGATGATCGTCCTGTGCGTATTCAGGCTAAGGCCGTGGTTGGCTCACCGTTGCGTGTCGCTCTGAGTCGTTCGCATGGGAGTGCGCGAATGCAGGCTTATCTGGATGCGTTGGAAGCGGCACATGGCCGTGCAGACTGTGTGCGTATGGGCAGTGCGCTCAAGTCTTGCTTGGTGGCTGAGGGGACGGTGGATGTGTATCCGCGTCTGGGACTGACCTCCGAATGGGATACGGCAGCGGCGCAATGCGTGGTTGAAGAAGCAGGTGGGCGCTTCACTGATACTCAGGGTCAGCGATTGCGTTACAACACCAAGGATTCCCTGCTGAATCCTGAGTTTCTGGTATTTACTGATGAAGCGGTCGATTGGGCAGGGTATGTGCCACACTTGGAGTGCGCTAGCTAAATTCGCCTGAACTTTCAGCAGCCTGCTGAAATACTTCTTTCAGCATCCTGTTAGATGTTTTGTTGAACGCCTAATACCGTCTGCGTTGCCACCATCTCGGAAGAATGTTCGTGCGCAAATGCCACCCAAAGATAGCTGGCCCTAAAAGAAGCATGAACACCCAGCCATATTGCATTCCGTAATTCACAAATGTCTCAATTTTTGGGGGGAATACGGAGGCCAGTACCCAGCCAATGGTAAATATTGCCAAAGGCAAGATGAGTACCAAAAAGACAAGCATGACAAGCAGGCGATAAGAAATGGTTGCTGCCCTTTCAAAATCATTCCAAAAGCCTCTGGTTGGCCAAATAGCCATGGAAACAGGCGTTAACAAAAAAAGGAATAAATAAAGCAACCAATACATTTCCATTGATTTTCTTCAGGTGTTTTGCGGTATGTGGTTGGTGGTGTTTTATCTGGCGAATGAAATACTTTTATCAGTATCCTGATATTCAGGATGATGGGTCGTTATTCGGGCTTGACGTGAAACCGGCCATAGGCCGTGCATGACTTACCAGGTGTTTTTTGGATTCTAAATCAGTCGTCGCTGCCACCATTCAGGAAGTATCTTCGAGCGAATATACCGACCAGCCGCTGCAAGTATTAAAAGGGATAAGAGCAGCCAAGCGTGCTTCAGGCCATAACTTATAAAGCCCTCAAAATCGAACGTGAGTATTAACATAACCACCCATCCAAAAACGAACAAAATTAATGGTATATTAAATGCGTAGAAGACAAACAAGACCTTCCAGCGATAAGAAAATCCTGAGCTTATTTCAAAGTCATTAAAAAAACTATTTTGTTCAAGCCATTCATGGTCTTCCGCATAAGTAAATGCGAAAAATAAACCGAAAAGCAGATATATTAAAATCAAAATTAATATTGAAAAAATCATTGATTATGCCCCCAATTTATTATTGTGGCTCTGCTTTCTGTCCCCTGAACCCCAACTTATCGTTATCCCACGTCGCCAGATATTCCGCGCGCGGCGGCATTTGCAGGTGAAAGCCGCGTTCGCGCAGATTCTCCATGACCTGGGCAATATCCACGCGGGCGAGTTTGCGTTCCGGTGTGAGCGTAAGGCGCATGGCTTCTTCGGGGTCGCGTCCCATGCCTTGTAGCACGTTTTCCGGCAGTTCGGCGTAGGGGTGGTTGGCGGCGAGGTAGAGATACATGCCGTCTTTGATGCGGCTGCGGTAAACAATGCAGTCGATGCTTGGGTTTTCATTCATGTTGGCTGTCCTGATGTGTCATGCGCGGGTTCAAAGCGAGCGGATTGTATCCTGCCAGTGTTGGGCTTTGGCGAGCAGGTCGTCTTCATTAAGGGTCATGAGGCGGCGCTCGTTCATCAACATGCGTCCGGCGACCCACAGGTGAGTGATTTGCGCGCGTCCGGCGGCGTAGATGATTTGTGCGATGGGGTCGAACAGTGGCTGGGTTTCGATCTGGCCGAGGTCGATGGCGATCAGGTCGGCGGCCTTGCCGGGTTCGAGTGAGCCGATACGTGCGTCCAGACCCAGTGCGCGTGCGCCGCCCAGGGTGGCCATGTAGAGCGCATCAAAGGCAGGCACGGCGGCAGCGTCTCCGGAAAAGCCTTTGGCGAGCAGGGCGGCGGTGCGGGTTTCGCCGAGCAGGTCAAGGTCGTTGTTGCTGGCTGCGCCGTCGGTGCCGATGCCGACATTGATGCCGTGGGCGCGTAGCCTGGCGAGCGGGGCAATGCCGGAGGCCAGTTTGAGGTTGGATTCCGGGCAGTGGGCGATATGCACGCCGCGTGCAGCCAGCATGTCGATTTCGGCGTCGTTGAGCTGGGTCATGTGTACGGCGAGAAAGCGCTCATTCAACAGGCCGAGGCGGTCGAGGCGCGCTAGCGGGCGCTCGCCGTATTGGCGTTCGGCATCGGCCACTTCCTGTGCGGTTTCATGCACGTGCATGTGAATGCCGAGATTCAGCGTGTCGGCCAGTTCGCGGATGCGCTCAAGCGGCGCGTCGCTGACAGTGTAGGGCGCGTGCGGGGCGAGCATGAATGACATGCGCGGGTTGCCATGCCATTCATCCAGCAGGTTGAGTTCGGCGCGCAGGCTACGCGCCAGGGCGCTGCGTTCGCTGTAGCGGATGTGCCATTCTTCATGCAGCGCTTGGCCTTTGCGCAGGTAGTCGTCGGCATCCTGTCCCCATGCGGTAGGGAAGTCGATCACGGTCAGGCCGATCGAGGCGCGCAAACCAGCTTCCTCGGCGGCGCGCAGGGTGGCGGCGGGGAAGAAGTACATGTCGTTGAAACTGGTCACACCGCTGCGGATCAGTTCGGCACAGGCCAGTTGGCTGCCATCAAATACAAATGCATCGCTCAAAAGCTGGTTTTCCAGCGGCCAGATGTGTTCCTGTAACCAGGTCATCAAGGGCAGGTCGTCGGCCACGCCGCGCAGCAGGTTCATGGCAACGTGGGTGTGCACATTGACCAGGCCGGGCATGAGGGCGTGCTGCGGCAATTCGATTTCGCGCGCGTGACTTTGGTGGGCGCGCTGGCGAGCTTCAAGCGTGGGCAGGATGGCGCTGATAATGCCGTCGTTGATGACCAGGCTGTGCTGCTCCAGAACCTGGGCATGAGGGACGATGGGGATGATCCAGCGCGGGTGGAGGATGGTTTCGGTGGGCATGGGTGTTTTTTCATGTCAGTGGATTGAGGCATAGGGTACTGCAAGGATTAGGTTCACGATATTTCCGAGAGTGTATATACTCAATGTAGATATTTTTTTGTGGGGGCGGTCATGGATTACGCGCGTGTTTTTCAGTCGGGTAACAGCCAGGCGGTTCGTCTGCCGAAGGAGTTTCGCTTTAACGCGCAGCAAGTCGAAATTTTTCGGCGCGGGAACGAAGTTGTGTTGCGTGAGCGCCCAACGGATGCCTTGGCCATTTTTGATACGCTGAACCAATTGCCCGAGGACATCGCGCAATGGCGGCACGATGATGTTCCGCAAGTGCGCGAGGATTTTTAATGGCGACACGCTATTTGCTGGATACCAATATCTGCATCTACATTGCCAAGCACAATCCAGCTGCCGTGCGCGCGCGCTTTGCTCAACATACGGCGGATGAATTGGTGATGTCGGTGATTACGCTGGGGGAACTGCGATTTGGGGCTGAGAAAAGCCAATCTCAGGAACGCACTCTAGCCGTTATCAATCAACTTCAATCCTTGATCCAAGTTGCGCCATTAACCGAGGCAGTGGGTGAACATTACGGGCAGATACGCGCCAGTTTGCAGAAGACTGGCTTACCCATTGGTAACAACGATTTATGGATTGCCGCCCATGCGCGTGCGGAAGAGTGGGTTTTGGTGACCAATAATGAGCGCGAATTCAGGCGCGTGGATGGTTTGCAGGTTGAAAACTGGTGTGAATAAGTCATGAGCAATGAAGCATGGTGTCATCCATTGATCGCGGGTTTGGCCGAATCAGGCTACGCCGTGCTGGAGAATGCGTTTCCGCCCGCCTTGCTGGATGGGTTGCGTGCGGAGGCTTTGGCACAGCGCGAGCAATTTCGTCCTGCCGGTATTGGTAATCAGGCGGTGCGGGCGCAGGCGGTGCGTGGCGATAGCATCGACTGGCTGGAATGGGGCGAAGGCGGGGAGAGTTTGCAGGCATTTTGGCAGGCAATGGACTCATTGCGTGATGTGCTGAATCGTGAGTTATATCTTGGCGCGCGTGAGCTGGAATGCCACTTCGCGCTTTATCCAGCGGGTGGAGGCTACCAGAAACATCACGACAATCCCCAGGGACGTTCGGCGCGTATGGTGACGATTCTGCTGTATTTGAACCCGGATTGGCGGCCTGAACATGGCGGGGTTTTGCAGATTTATGATCCCGAAGATGAGTCGCATGTGCTGGCTCGTGTCGAGCCGCGTGCCGGGACGTTCGTGGCATTTTTGGCCGAGCGCTTTCCGCATGAAGTTTTGCTGGCGCAACATGAGCGTTTGAGTCTGACCGGCTGGTGGAGGCGCGGATGAATCTGAATACGCACGAGATATTTGCGGCTCTGCGCACAGGGGCGGTGTTGGTGACGGTGAATAACCGCCTTGCCCGGCATTGGCGTGCGGCCTTTGCCAATACGGCGGCGCAGGATGCGGCGCTGTGGCCGACCGCGCAGATCGTGCCTTGGGGGGCGTGGTTGCGGCAGATGTGGGCTGACGCGAGTTGGCTCGATCCGGCTGCACCCTTGTTGCTGGAGCCCGCGCAGTCGGCGTTGTTGTGGCAAAGCATCATTGAGCGCGAAGTTGACAAGGGGCATGGGTCGCCTTTGCTGCAAAGTCGAGCCAGTGCGCGTTTGGCGCAAGAAGCGTGGATTTTGCTGCATGATTGGAAATTATCTCTGCCGTTTGAATCCTTGGAATGCAGTGACGATGTGTTGCATTTCCAGCATTGGGCCGAGCAGTTTGCCGCGGAATGCCGCAAGAAAAATTGGCTGGACGAGGCACGGTTGTCGTCAAATCTGTTGGCGGCCTGGCAACATGGCCTTGGCAGCTTGCCTACCCGAGTTATGTTTTTGGGCTTTGAGGATTGGACTCCGGCGCAGCGTGCGTTGCTGGATGGATTGCGCGCGCGCGGGGTGGATGTGGTGATTGCCGATGAGGGTGATCATGCCCGAACAAGGGCTGAATCCGCACAGCCGGTGCGTGTTGCTCTGGCCGATGCCGCTCAGGAAGACGAGGCGGCGGTGCGTTGGGTTCGCGCAGTTTTGCAGCACACCCCGACAGCACGATTGGCGATTATCGCGCCGGATTTGCGCGAGCGGCGGGCGCGTTTGGCACGCCTGCTGGATGCCCAGCTTGCACCGCAGCGTTTGCTGCCCGCCGCCTCGGCTATGGATGCGGATGCAGCCAGTCCGTGGAATATGTCGCTTGGTGCGGCGCTGAGTGAACACGGCATGGTGCAAGCGGCGTTATCGGTGTTTGCCATAGGTGATACGCGCCTGGATTTGGTGCTGCTGGGCCAGGCTTTGCGCAGTCCATTTTTGGGTGGGTATGCTCTCGAACGTGAGGCGCGCGCCATGCTGGATGTGCGCCTACGCCAGCAAGGTGAGTTGCAGCTCAGTGAAACCTATGTGCGCAAGCTGGCCGTTGAGCATGGCTGCCCGCTGTTTGCGCGCAGCGTGGCAGGCCTGGTCAAGGTAAGGAAGGCGCAGGCGGCACGTTTATCACCGGGTGAATGGGTGAATGTTTTGCGCGAGGAGTTGAAAATCGCTGGCTGGCCGGGTGATGCGACGCTGACAAGCAGTGATTTTCAGTTGCGCCAGACCTTTTTGGAGTCGCTGCAAGCGCTGGCTCGACTGGAGCTTGTTCAGGCCAAAATGCGCCGCTCCGAACTGCTTGCGCACCTGCGTTCGCTGGCGGCAGAAACCTTGTTTCAGCCCGAAGCGGTGGCCGATGCGCCGGTGCAGGTTCTGGGACCACTGGAGGCCTTGGGGCTGGCTTTTGATGGCGTATGGCTGCTGGGTATGCAACATGAACAATGGCCCTCACAGGCCAGGCCGAATCCCTTTTTGCCGATGCGCCTGCAAGCGCGTTTGGCCATGCCGCACGCATCTCCGGCGCGCGAGCTGGACTATGCACGTCGCATCAGCACCAAGCTTTTGGCCTTGGCGGGCGAGGGTGGTCAGGTCATCGTGAGTTATGCGTTGCAAGCCGATGGGCGCGAGCTGGAGCCGAGCCCACTGTTTGAGCATTTAGCGCTGATTGAATTGAGCGAGCTGGTGCAATCCAGCGTGCCGCTGCCTGCTTACTGGTGTGCGCCGCAAGCTATGGAGTGGGTAACTGACGCAGCTGTGCCGTCCTTGGCGTGGGGAACGCAGGTGCGCGGCGGTGCGCGGGTGCTGGAGTTGCAATCGGCCTGTGCCTTTCGGGCGTTTGCGGAATTGCGTTTGGCGGCAGAAGCCATGGAGGAGCCCGGCTTGGGACCGGATGCGCGTGAACGCGGAAACCTGTTGCACAAGGTGATGGAAGCCTTGTGGGGTGAGTTGGGCGATCAGGCCGCGTTGCTGGAGCTGGATGAGGCGGCGTTACAGGCCTGCGTGCTGCGACATGTGCAAACGGCGGTTGATGAACTGGCACGCCGACATGCCTCGTTGTGGCCTGCGCGTTTACAGGCTTTGGAAGTGGCGCGCTTGAGCGAGCTGGTGCTGGCATGGCTGGTCATTGAGAGCGAGCGGCCGCCATTTACGGTCGAGGCGCGAGAGCTGAAGCAGTCAATTGAGATTGGCGGCTTGCATCTCAATGTCAAAATTGACCGCATCGACCGCATTGCGGGTGAGGATGGCGGGCGGCCAGCCGAACGATTAGTCATGGATTACAAAACCGGCACAGCCAAACCCGCACAATGGGCAGGCGAGCGCCCGGAAGCGCCGCAACTGCCTTTGTATGCGGTAAGCCTTGAAAACATCCACGCGCTGGCTTTTGCGCAAGTGCGCGCGGGTGATTTGGATTTTGTGGGCCTGGCCGATGCAAAGTCGGTGGACACCGATCTTGCAGTGGCGCAACAGGACTGGAGCGAGGTGTTGGCCGAATATCGGCGTGTGCTGGAGGGTTTGGCTGAAGGTTTCCGCACGGGTCGCGCCGAGGTTGATCCGCGCAAGCCAAGTGTCTGCGCGTACTGCCCGCTCACCATGTTGTGCCGCATTCATGAGCAGGCGGGTGAGACGTTTGCTTTGGAGATGGCGTTGGATTAGCTGTTAGGCCGGTACGTCCCACTCGCGCCACTCCGCAACCAGCGGGAAATACAAGCCAAGTCGAATATCCAGGCTGCAATCTTGAATGCGCAGCAAGGCAGCGTAGCTTTCAAGTTGGGCTCGGTATTGGTTTTGTTGGCGGTCGAGGAAATCATTCGCGCTTTCACCGTTGGCAGTATCGGGGGCAGCGGTTTTGTAGTCGATAATCCAGCGGATGCCGTGCTCGCTAAAGCTACGGTCGATGACAGCATTGACCGCTGTGCCATCCAGCACGCCGCTGAGTGCCCACTCGCATTGTGCGTCGTCGTGTTTGGCCAGTATCCAGCGCCCACGCGGGTCGTTGAGGGTGGTGTGCAGGGCGTGGGTCACTTGCGCGAGGGCTGCATCCAACCTGCTGGCGATCACGCCGAGGTGCTGGAGTTCGCGGCGCAAGGCGGGTTGTAGCGTCTGAATCCTGGCGGCATTCCACACCTCCGCTTCGTCATGCGCGTTGTCGAGGGCGATACGCTCGAACAGGCGGTGCAACAGGGTGCCGACGAAGCGCGGGGTTTCGTCGCTGGTGCTCCATGGTGCTGTACTGGCTCCCGTGCTGACGTGGCTTGAGGGGAGCAGGGGCTTGGTACTGCGTGTGGCGAGAGGCAGCGCGTCTGGGGTTTGCGGGGGTGTGCCGACTTGGGTTAGGCGGCGCAAGCCTTTAAATCCCCCCTGCCCCCCTTTTTCAAAGGGGGGTAGATTGAGCGCTTTTTCAAAGGAGGGGAAATTGAGTGATTTTTCAATGGAAGCCGCTCTGGCGGTGGCCAAGAGCTCGTCGTTGCTGGCGCAATGACTGGCATCGTCGAGCATAAATTCAACCCCAGCCCACAGCCGTTTGAGCAGCGAGCTGCTGGGCGGATTCCATGCGCCATCCTTGTCTTGCCCCACTTCGGCCAGCAGGTGCAAGCGCTGGATGGCGCGGGTGGTGGCGACATAGAGCAGGCGGCTGCTTTCGTGGCGTTCGCGGGTGGCTTCCATGCCTTGCAGCCAGGTGTAGAGCGTGGGCGCGATTTTCTTCCTGTTTTCGCCTGCGGCTTTGATCGGGGCGAGCAGTAAATCCGGCGCGCCGCGTGACATATCGCTGGTTTCGCGCTCGCGCCAAATGAGCATGGGGCTGTCGCTGTTGCGCGGAGTGCGTGCCAGTCCGGGCAGAATGACCGTGTGGAATTGCAGCCCCTTGGATTTATGGATGGTCATGAGCTGCACGTGCGCGCAGCTATCCGGCGGGGCGTACAGGGTTTTGAGTTTGTTTTCCAAATCAAACGCTTCAATCACGCCGCCTTGTTCGCTGTGCAGGCTGTCGAGCAGGTCAAAAAAGATCTCGGCTTCATTCAGTTCTTGCGCATGACGGGCGCAGCTTGCGCCGCCCAAGGCCAGCCATACGCCTTCGACCTGGCGGCGCAGGCTGATGCGTCCACTCTCGGCCAAACCGCTGGCAAGAATGGGGCGCAGGGCGAGCAGGCGGGTTTGCGCATCCGGCGAGAGTTTTTGTAGTCGCTGATCGTCTTGCATCAACTGCCACACGGTCGCCTGCGATTCCCCTTCGGCAAGCAGAAGCATATCGGCCAGCCCCAGACCGCACCACGGCGCGCGCAGTACGGCCAGCCAGGCAATGCGGTCGGCGGGGTGCAGCAGGGCGCGGGTGAGCGCCATCAGGTCATGCACCATCGGCTGGTCGGCCAGTTGCTCGATTTCGACCGCCTGAAAAGGGATACTGGCCGCACGCAGCGCCGGGATAATCTGTACCAGATGGCTGCGCGAACGTACCAGAATGGCAATGCTGCGGTCGGCATCCTTCAGATGCTCACCATCGCTTGCAAGGCTTGCGAGAGCGTTTTGCACCAGTCTGACCACATGCGCCGCCTCGGCCTTGCCGCGTTCCGGGCCGCTGTCGCCGTCTTCATCCGCGGGCTTGGCTTTTTCCAGTAAATGCAATTGCACGGCGCGCCCATCGGCCTCGGCATGAAAGGCTACGGCGGCGGGTTCGGCATAGCGCACCGCGCCTTCGCTCAGGTTGTCTTGCGGCGCGAGCACGGCGGGGAAGACCCGGTTCACCCAATCCACAATGCCGGCCTGCGACCGGAAATTGGTCGAAAGC
Source organism: Halothiobacillus sp. (assembly GCA_020061705.1). Taxonomy (GTDB): domain Bacteria; phylum Pseudomonadota; class Gammaproteobacteria; order Halothiobacillales; family Halothiobacillaceae; genus Thiofaba. The sequence goes on from JAGUXT010000059.1 coordinate 40,408, forward strand.
TCCAGCGATTGCAGTGCCAAACCGCCGACGCCCTCGTGTTGCGCCAGCAAGAAAAGCCCCACATCGGCTTCACGGAAACGGTAGATCGACTGCATCGGGTCGCCGACCAAAAACAGGCTGCGCCCCTCGGCTTCGCTAAACGCCTGTTCACCCGGATACCAACCGCTAATCAGGCGCTTAAGCAATTCAAACTGGGTGGTGGAGGTGTCCTGAAATTCGTCGATCAGGATATGACGCAGGCGGTAATCCAGCGCGAGTTGGATGTCGCTGATGCCCTCGTCAGTGTCGCCCAGGGTGCGCAGGGCGGCGAGGGCGTTTTCGACATAATCCACCGCACCGCGTTGGGCAAAAATATAGTGCAGCTCCGCCACGGCGAGCTTCAACAGGCGCAACAAGGCCGCCAATACATCCCAGTCGCGTGCGGAATACTGCGGCTGCGGAATGCTGCGGCAGGCATCAAGTGCCGCTTCAAGTTCGGGATGCTCGCCAAGCGCAGCCAGAAGTTCGCTCAGGCGGGTTTTGAGCGCGCTGCGTTCAGCCTTGGTGTCCTTGTCGATACCTTTTTCGCTGAGTGCAGGCACACCGTTTTTGGCGGTCACGCTCTTGCGCCACGTGCCGCCTTGGGTCAGCAACAGCTCGGCCAAACCCTGCCAACGCGAGAGCTCACCAATATCGCAGCTCGGCCAGCCGGGGACTTGCCAAGTCATACGCGGGTCGCTGTCATCAACGTCCATCATTTCAAGATTCGCGCACAGCGTCGCCATCAAGCCTGCGGTTTCGCCGCGCAAAGCTGGCGGGAAAAGGTTTTGCAACGTGTGTAATTCGTCCTCAACCAGGCGGCGCAATGCGCTTTCCAGCACATCCTGATCGGCATGTTGAATATGCCGCAACCATTGATCGCGCTTGGCCAACATGCCCGCGAACAAATCACGCACCCGCGCCAGATCGTTGCCAAGATGCGGCAGGAGTGTTTCCAGCGCCTGCACATCGGCATCCTCGTCCACGCTTTGGATGCGCTCCAGCACCTGCGTCGCCGCTTCGAGATACAACACCTGCGGCGTGTTATGAATCGCACTCGGCGCGCCAAACCCCGCCGTCAGCGGCAAACGCGCCGCCAGCGAAGCGCATAGGCTGTCAATCGTCTGAATCCCCAGCCGCGCCGGTTGCTGCAACAGATTCCAGCCGCGCTCGCGGTCGCGCGCCAGTGCCGCGCGGGCGCGCTCACGCTGCAACACCAGATGCGCGCTGGCATCCTGCGCCAAAGGCTGTTCAGCGGCACGCAATGCATGCAAAACCCGCGTGCGCATCTCGCCAGCGGCCTTTTTGGTGAAGGTAATGGCGAGGATTTCTTCCGGGCGCTCAACTTCGGCCAGCAGCACCAGAATGCGCTGAATCAAAAGCTCGGTCTTGCCTGAACCTGCGGGTGCTTGCACCACGCAGCATAGGCGCGGGTCGAGGGCTTGTTCGCGGATGGTGCTGTCGCTTAGGGCGTTGTTCATGCTGGGGGCGTCAAAAAATTGTGATTAGGCACGGCATATCTCATGCGCCTGGCGCAGGTTTACTTTTGAGCTCAGCGGGTCGATTGCGCACTGATTACGAAAGGCCGACGACATCAAACCAAATGTGATGCGTGCCGTCAGGATCGACACGCATACCGCCGCTGCCGGAAATGTTGTGGAGATCGTCCGTGCCACTGCCTTCCACAATGGAAAAGAATTCGTTGAGTCTGTCCATTCCGCTCGTTGCAGCGGAATGGATGAAATTGAACGTGCCATGCCTGCCTTTTAATGAGCCCTCGAAGGATTCCATCGCGCAGTAGGCGCCCTTTGCCGTCGCCGGGTTAAAGGCCGCGCTGAACAATGTTGCGGAACGACCTTCAATGTCTCCGGAATACAGTTTCTCCATGGTGGCCACGCCTGTAGGCAATCCGGTCTGAATCTCCGGTGAAGGCGCAAGAATGCCTGGCTTGAAATCCTTGGTTTTGAATGTTCCGCTAATTTTCATTGATGTGTCCTTCGGGCTGAAAAGAGTAATTGCCGACATACCGAACTAGTGCGTTTTGCGTAGGCTAACGTTCGACATGGGCGGCATGACCCGGCTTGCCGGGGCATGTCTGGTCGTCGATGGAGGGGTTAGACATTTGCTCGCCCCTTCGCGCGCTCCTTGCGCCACCGCTCTAGAAGTTCAGTGTTCCCTGATGCCACCTCAATGAGCATTTGCAGCGAGAGCAACGCACCGGGAACGATGCCCGCTTCATCTATCTCCTGCCCATCGAAGCCTGGATTGGTCTGGATTTCTACGTTCACTACCCACCATACGCCAATCTTGCGCAACAGCGTCACTAGGTCAGTGAACTGAGATTCGTGAGCCGACTCGACTTGCCCAGTCACCACGGCGAAGAGCTGGTGAGCCAGTTGATTACGGGTGTTCTTCAGCCTTTCAAAAGTGATCAAGTCTGCGTCGTCAATGGCATCGTTCTCGCGTAGCCATTGAAGAGACGCATAGAGCGGACTCTTGTTCTTGGATAAGACCTGGGATTGGTACTCAGCCCCGACAGTGAGCCCATGCTCATCAAACCCGTCCGTGTAAAAGCCGCGAACGTCGTCCATGATGGAGTCCTTGAGGATTTCGAACGTGGTGATAAACATCGTCGCCAGGAAAAGCGACGGCCTGACTACATCAGGATCAAGGAATCGCTCCCACTGGTCAGTAGCGCTCGTCATCAGATGCCTAGCGTTTGAATTCACTGGCCTGCGCGTCTTTTTGCGCAGGTCCGGTGGAATGATGGGTTGGGCTGCGCGGATTCAATCTCGCTGAACCCTGGATACGATGAACTTTGACATTCTCTCGACGAGTTCCTCAACTACTTCTTCCGACAATATCTTGCCCTCATGCGGGATAAGTACGTCATCTACGATCGTCGATATCTCCCGTTTGCTTGCCATATCGTAATAGCTTTCCAAGAGTCGTGAAAATATGGCTCTATAGATTGGCCAAGCATCCGGTCCTGGCTTTTCATGCCCGCTCTCGAATCGCGGTAGTTGCTGAGAATCAAAGTGGGGTGTTCTCGTTTCCGCTGGATCGCTATCCCGCAGCGGATTTACTTGATAGCCAAATCGAAACTCTGGTCCAGAGTAGTTGTCTGTCAGGCGTATTAGATGGCTGATTCCGCCAAAGAATTGAACAATGCCGTCGACGGTATTACCTCGTGAATATATTCCGACAAAGTGGTCGAACGGACCGAGGTTTGGAATATTCAATCTATCGGCGGTTGCAAGCCATCGTATGTGGTTCCTGTCCTCCCCCGTTCCTTCCAAGACAAATGTACGCACGGCATCAAAACATGGTTGCAGTGCGATGCGTGCGTCATTCACCCCGAGTAAGTTGAATGCAGCTTTGAGAAGGCCGCGGAAATACTCCCGCCCTCCAATTCCGGCTCTCAGATGAATTTTTTCGTTGAGATATTGCTGCTCTGACGTGAGTTGGCCTTTCAATTCCTCAATATTCCAGGACGCGTTCGGGAATTGCTCCCTTAGCTTCGCAATAGCCCAGCCTAGCTGTTTCATGTCCCCGAGCTTTGCGTGTACCACATGCGAACCATCTTCAAGTTGGTTCGTGCTGATTATCGGCTGGGCGAGATAGGGAACACCGCCAGGTTGTATGTGGTACTTGTTCCCTTGAGAGTCCTCTACGTTCTTTAAGTCAGGTCCGTCACCACCGCGCCCTCCCTTCGTTCCAAGAAGATTGCGGAATTGCCGTAGCCCCTGTTCAAGCGCCGAGTCAATCGTTTCACCAAATAGAGCCTGAACCTCGTTGCAGGAGATGTCGTTCGATACCCACCTCGCGCCAAGAAAATTTTGCAGAACGTGCTCACCATCAGCCGTTGCATATTCATTCTTTGTGTAAATGCAAGTCTTCATGGGTGTCACCGTGTAATGGGTAGTGCGCCCCAACGTGTTTTATATGTTGTTTTTGCCATATAAAACAATAAGTAAACGCCGTGTAACAAGATTGACGACAAGCTACCACCTTGATTTAGCAAGGAGCTTTGGCTGTCATGGCACCAGTGCCGAGCAACAAGTGCGGCGTTCTGAATCACACTACTTACTCCAAGCATCCCTCAACGTCACCGTGCGGTTATACACCGGATTTTCCGCGCTGTGGTCTTTAATATCGGCGACGAAATACCCATGCCGTTCAAATTGATAGCTGGATTCCGGCGCGGCTTCGGCCAGGCTGGATTCCAGCATGACGCGGGTGGAGGCTTTGGAGTTCGGGTTGATGTCGTCGAGAAAGTTGCGTTCAAGTTCGGCGGGGTCGCCTTCGTGACGAGAACCAGGGGCGGCTACGGCGAACAGGCGGTCGTACAAACGCACTTCGGCTGCGACGGCGTGGGCGGCGGACAGCCAATGAATATTGCCCTTGACCTTGCGTGATTCCGAGCCGGGGGTGCCGGATTTGGTGTCGAAATCGACTTCGGCGTACACGCAAGTCACCTTGCCTTCTGCATCTTTGTCGAAGCCGGTGCATTTGATGATAAAGCCGTAGCGCAGGCGCACTTCGCCGTCCGGGCGCAGGCGGAAATAGCCCTTGGGCGGGGTTTCCATAAAGTCTTCGCGCTCGATCCACAGCTCGCGGGTGAGCGGCACCATGCGCTTGCCCAGCTCGGGTTTTTGCGGGTGGTTGGGGGCGTAGCATTCTTCGATATGCTCGGCGGCGACGTTGGTGAGCACCAGTTTGAGCGGGTCGAGCACGGCGATGCGGCGTTCGGCGCGTTCGTTGAGGTCGTCGCGCATACAGTCTTCCAGCACGCTCATGTCGATCAGGCTGTCTGATTTGGAGATGCCGATGCGGTCGGTGAACAGTTTGAAGCCTTGCGGGGTGAAGCCGCGACGGCGTGCGCCCTTGAGGGTGGGCATACGCGGGTCGTCCCAGCCATCAACATGATTTTCCTGCACCAATTGGATGAGTTTGCGCTTGGAAAGCACGGTGTAGGTCAGGTTGAGGCGCGAGAATTCGATTTGCTGCGGCAGCGGGCGGGTGAAATGTCCGGCATCGGCCAGGCGTTCGAGGAACCAGTCGTACAGCGGGCGGTGCGATTCAAATTCAAGCGTACACAGCGAATGGGTGATGTTTTCCAGCGCATCGGACACGCAATGCGCGTAGTCGTACATCGGGTAGATGCACCAGGCATCGCCGCTGCGGTGGTGGTGCGCGTGGCGGATGCGGTAAATAGCCGGGTCGCGCAGGTTGATATTGGGCGAGGTCATGTCGATTTTGGCGCGCAGGATGTGCGCGCCGTCGGCGAATTCGCCCGCTTTCATGCGGCGGAACAGGTCGAGGTTTTCTTCGATGCTGCGCGTGCGGTAGGGGCTGTCCGTGCCGACCTGGGTCAGTGTGCCGCGCGTGGCGCGCATCTCTTCGGCGTTTTGTGAATCGACAAAGGCGTGACCGCCCTGGATCAGGCTTTCGGCGAAGGTGTAGAGCTGTTCGAAATAATCCGAGGTGAAGTAGAGGTGCGCGGAGGTGTCAAAGCCGAGCCAATGCACGTCTTCAAGGATGGCATCGACGTATTCCTGCTCTTCCTTGGTGGGGTTGGTGTCGTCGAAACGCATGTGGCACACGCCACCAAATTCGGCGGCAAGGCCGAAGTTGAGGAAGATGCTTTTGGCGTGGCCGAAGTGCAGATAGCCATTGGGTTCGGGCGGGAAGCGGGTTTCGACACGACCATTCCATTTGGCAGCGGCGTTGTCGGCTTCGACGAGGGTACGAATGAAGTGGACGGCAGGGGCGGGGGCGTTGTGGGAGTGACTCATGCGATAGCGATAATTTAGATTAAAAAGTACCGCGCATTATGCCACGCCGAGTTAACGCTTGAGGTGTGGCAGTTTATTCGGCTTGCCATCCCATTCGGCGGCATCGGGCAGGGCATCTTTTTTGTGCGTGATGACAGGCCATTTTTGTGCCAGATCGCTATTGAGCTGGATGAACTTAAGTTCGCTGGCGGGAAGGTCATCTTCGGCGAAAATTGCTTGCGCCGGACATTCGGGTACGCAAAGTGCGCAGTCGATGCACTCGTCGGGGTCGATCACCAGGAAGTTCGGCCCCTCATGGAAGCAATCGACCGGGCAGACTTCCACGCAGTCGGTGTATTTGCATTGAATGCAGTTGTCGGTAACGACGAAGGCCATGCGTGTTTCCTGTTCGCTTGAAATTTGTGCGCATCATAACCTGAGGATGGTCGAGCGCATTGTCTAAACTGGAGCGATAATCTAGCCATTAGTTCTGGAACAAAGAGATATCCCATGAGTCCGTTAAAAGTTGCTTGTACCCTTGTTCTCGTGCTGCTTCTCGCGCTGCTGGCATTCGCCTGCACCAGTCTGTTGCCTAGAGGCACATCCGTAACAGCCTCGCCGTGGGCAGAGTATGCCGATGCACGAGCGGCGTTTGACAAGATTGAACCGATGAAGACCACGACAGACGAGCTGAAAGTGCTCGGTTTTGATGCGACGAGTGGCATCAACGTGACCCTGTTGAACTATACCGATGTCATTACGCGCTTTATTCCCAGCCCGGTCATTGCGCGCGAAGATCTTGAGGATGGCATTCTGCAATGTATTGAGGCTCAACAGGCTTGCCAAGTAATCCAGTACGACCTGAAAAAGATGGAAAGGCAGCGTTATGGCAACTTCTTCCTTGATTTTTTCAATTTTTCACGCAAGCAGGAAAGCAAGGGCTGGAGCCTGAGCGTGCTGATTCTGCTTTTGGATAACCGGGTGATTTACAAGCTGTGGAGCGGCCAACCCAATATTCTTGAATACAGCCATGACAAATACCCGCTAGGCCCCTTCCAGAATGTCGGGCCAAGCGTAATACAGCAGGGGGTAACGGGTAATTGAGATGACGGGAGGTCGTCATGATTAGTGCCAAGGACTGAGCGGCTTATCCACACTTTCAGTGGATGGCGCTGTGGAAAAGGGCTGGATGAGGCTGCTTCTGTTTTGTTGGGTACTCCAACTCCCCCTATCCAGGTTCTGAATCTGATGAAGCATGTTCATGCTTGACTTGAACATGAATAATTAATATTATTTCAAACATGCGTAGTGAAGCACACCGTTACTTCGGTTGTCATGGGTTCGAGCCCCATCGCGGCTTCTTTGTGAAGTTGTGTAGCTCAGTTGGTAGAGCCCCGCGGTGTGCGTATGTTCTCGCATGAGTGTTTCTGCGTTGCTCAATGAAGGCGACTCAGAATAAACAGGCTTGACTTGTTGTTGAATAATTAATAATGTATCAAACATGCGTAGTGTAGCGCACCGTTACTTCGACTGCTAATCGAGAGGTCATGGGTTCGAGTCCCGTTGCGAGCGCCATGTGCGGTCGTATAGCTCAGTGGTAGAGCGCTTAACGTTCGGTGTGCGTTTGTTCTCGCATGAATGATTTTGAGTGGTGTTGAATGCGGTTACTTCTTGCCAAGAAACTCCCCGCATTCGCTTTGTTCCCTCATGATTTTGCGTGCCGCAGGTTTCAGCTGCATCGCCTGTGATCAGGCGTTTGTCATCTGCTGAGTGGCGGTTGTCGCAGGCATCAGGGGCTTCTTTTGAGCCAGAGAGCTTTGAGCCTAGAGAGCTTTGAGCAAGAGACCTTGATATGAAACTGAATACTCGTGCTATTGGCCCGCGCACCCATGAAGGTGCCGTGGCATCCCCCATCTCCCCCGCAGAAGAATTGCGCCGCTCCGTGCTGTCCTGCCTGCTGTGGGAGAACCAGTTCTATGAAAGCGGCGAGGACATTGCGGCTCGTATTGCGCGTCTGGTGCCGAAAGTGGGCTTTGATGTTCTGGCTGAGCTGGTCATCGAAGCCCGTGAGAGCATGAAGTTGCGTCATGTGCCGCTGTTGCTGGTGCGCGAAGGGCTGCGTCATTACGGCGGCCGCAAGATGGGCGACCTTATTGAGCGTGTCATCCAGCGCCCGGATGAAATGGGCGAGCTGATGGCGTTGTATTGGCAGGAGAAGCCAGACGCGCCGCTGGCCAAGCAACTTAAAGTTGGCCTGGCGCGCGCCTTCCGCAAATTCGATGCCTACCAACTGGCGAAATACGATCGCAACGCGAGCGTGCGCCTGCGTGACGTGGTGTTTCTGACCCACGTGCGTGCTGGCGATAACCGCGTACTGGCTGAAAACATCGCCAAGCTGGTGAACAAGGAAACCATTCCCGCACAGGTTGTAGAGCGTTACGGCTTCGAAAACATGGCGCCGGGTTTGTCCGTACCGGATACCTGGGAGGTGGCTCTGTCATCCGGCAAGGATAAGCGTGAAACCTTCGAACGCATGATTCAGGAGCGCAAGCTCGGTGCGTTGGCGATGCTGCGTAACCTGCGCGGCATGATTGCGGCGGAGGTGCCTGAAGAGATCATCCGTCAGGGGCTGGTCAGCATGAAGACCGAGCGGGTGCTGCCGTTCCGTTTTCTTGCCGCCGCACGCTATGCACCGCAATTTGAGCCTGAACTGGAAGCTGGAATGTTTACGTCCCTCAATGGCGTGGCAAAGTTGCCGGGCATGACGGTCATTCTGGTCGATATTTCCAGTTCGATGGGTTCGACTCTCTCAGTTCGAAGTGACATGAAGCGAGTGGATGCAGCCTATGGACTCGCCATCATGGCGCGCGAGGTTTGCGAACAGGTTCGCGTGATGACCTTCAGCGATAACATTGTCGAGGTGCCGCCGCGACGTGGGTTTGCATTGCGTGATGCCATGCACAATTCTCAAGCGCATAACGCGACCTATCTTGGCAAGGCAGTGAAAGAAATCAATCGCAAGGGCAAGGTGTCCGACCGATTGATTGTTATCACCGATGAGCAATCGCAAGATCAGGTGGGGGCGCCGAAGGCAGCCAATGCCTACATGATTAACGTCGCCTCTTTTCAGAACGGCGTCGGTTATGAGCAAGGCTGGACGCATATCAATGGCTGGTCCGAGCATGTTGTGCGTTATATCGCAGCGCTTGAGGGTGTCGCCGACCCAGTGGGAGGAGGGGATGTGCTTGACGAGAGCACAGAGTGAAGTCCAACACACCGACCAAACGCGGTGGGCGGCGTGAAAACGCCGGTCGCCCCCGCATGTCGAATGAGCTCAAGCAACCGGTCTCTGTTTCACTTACTCGATCCGAGGTTGAGCAGCTGGATGGCATGAACGAAGGCGGTCGATCTCAGGCGGTTTCATCCCTCCTGAGAATGCATAGCAAAAGCGTGCGGATCTGGCCGCGGGATGATGTTCCGGCAGCACTCGGCGACCCAGGCGAGGCATCGTTCATGGCGGAGTGTCCCAACACGCTCCTTGATCTTTTCAATGAAGTCCCACACCACAAACAGCCCCATCCCACACTTAGCGGATGGGCTGTTCTTTGGCTTGAGTGACTGTATTTTAGGACTTACGCAAATCTTTAATTTAACCCCCTCGCCCCTCCGGGGAGAGGGCTGGGGTGAGGGGCGACGACCACGGCTAAAACATGGGCTGACGCTAAGGCCATCCCCTCACCCCGACGGCTGCGCCCCCCTCGCTACGCTCTCCCCGCTTGCGGGAGAGGGAGAAAATCCGGCCTCTGCCAATCTATCCAAAACCTGAATTACATCATCGCTTTGAGTCGATACAGCACATCCAAAGCCTCGCGCGGGCTGAGTTCGTCCGGCTTGATCTCGCGCAGGGCTTCCAGCGCAGGCTCGGGTTCTGCGATTTCCACATGCGGGGCGTAAAACAGGTCGAGTTGCGGTACGGGCGCGGCGGCGGATTCGTTTTCCAGTTGGCGCAGATGCTTGCGCGCGTTCTGGATCACTTTTTTCGGCACACCGGCCAGTTGGGCGACTTGCAGGCCGTAGCTCTGGCTGGCTGGGCCGTCTTGCACCGCGTGCAAAAACACGATGCGCTCGCCATGTTCCACGGCGGCCAGGTGGGCGTTGCGTGCGTTGGCAAGGGTTTCGGGCAGGCGGGTCAACTCAAAGTAATGGGTTGCAAACAACGTGTAAGAATTTATTTCTGCGAGCTTTTCAGCTACAGACCATGCGAGTGCAAGACCGTCGAAGGTGCTGGTGCCGCGTCCGATTTCGTCCATCAGGATCAGGCTCTGCGCCGTGGCGTGATGCAGGATATTGGCGGTTTCAGTCATCTCGACCATGAAGGTGGAGCGCCCGGTGGCCAGATCATCCGAGGCTCCGATGCGGGTAAAGATGCGGTCGATCGGGCCGATACGCGCCGCGCTTGCCGGAACATGGCTGCCGATATGTGCCAGCAGCACGATCAATGCCGTTTGGCGCATGTAGGTCGATTTACCGCCCATGTTCGGCCCGGTAATCAACAACAGGCTTTGTTCGGGCGAGAGCTGGGCGTCATTGGCGATAAAAGGGCTGTCCAGCATGGCTTCGACCACGGGGTGCCGTCCGCCCTGGATGTCAATGCCGGGTTCATCGCCAAGCACGGGACGGCACCAGTCCAGTGTCAGGGCGCGTTCGGCCAGGGTGCAGAGTACATCCAGCGAGGCGAGACCTTGCGCGATACGGGCGAGTGCACCGTGATGTTCGATCAGCGTATCGAGCAGGTTTTCAAACAGCCATTTCTCACGCGCCAGGGAGCGTTCGCGCGCGGAAAGCACTTTGTCTTCGTAGCTTTTCAGCTCCGGGGTGATGTAACGCTCTGCGCCCTTGAGCGTCTGGCGGCGGATATAGTCGGCAGGGGCTTTTTCGGCCTGCGTGCGCGTGAGTTCGATAAAAAAACCATGCACGCGGTTGTAGGCGACTTTGAGCGTGGCAATGCCGGTGCGCTCGCGTTCGCGCTGCTCCAAAGCCAGCAGAAAACCATCGGCATTGGCCGAAAGGCTGCGCAATTCATCCAGTTCGGCATCAAAACCGGCGGCAATCACGCCCCCCTCGCGCAACAGGGCGGCGGGCGGTTCAGCAATCGCGCTGACCAACAGATGGTGCAGCTCAGGTTGCGCTTCAAGCTGGCTTTGCAGGTCGAGCAGGGCATCACGTTGCAGCGCGGCAAGACTGGCGTGCAAGCCGGGGAGTTGCCCCAGCGTTTGACGCAAGGCGGAGAGGTCACGCGGGCGCGCGCTGCGCAGGGCAATGCGCGCGAGGATGCGTTCGACATCGGCGGTTTCGCGCAAAAGATCGTGCAGCGGCTGCATGGCGCGGGTGTCGATCAGCGCGTTGATGGCCTCCTGGCGGGCGAATAACACGCTGCGATCACGCAACGGGCGATGCAGCCAGCGGCGCAGTTCACGTGCCCCCAGGGCAGTCACCGTGCGGTCAAGCACTCCGAGCAGGCTATGACGACGCTCGCCGGAGGTGGAACTGTCCAGTTCCAGATTGCGCCGCGCCACGGCATCCAACAGCAGGCCGTCTTCGCGCCGCTCCAGCCCGATACCGCTCAGATGCGGCAGGGCGGCGCGCTGGGTGTCGTTCAGATAGGCCAGCAAGGCGCCCGCTGCGCCAGTGGCTCGCGTATGCCCGACCAGGCCAAAGCCGCTCAGGTCGTGTACACCGAATTGGGCGCACAGGGCGCGCTCGCCGCTATCGACGCCAAAATGCCAGACAGGACGCGGGCGGCTACCACTGATTTCGCCCATCCCCGCAGGCAGGGCGGCATTCTCGGGATAGAGCAGTTCGGCGGGCGCAAGCCGCGCCAGTTCGGCGCTCAGGCTTTCGTCATCGTCCAGCTCCATGGCGCGAAAGCGTCCGCTGGCCAGCTCGACCCAAGCCAAACCCCAACCTTGTTTGGTGGTTAGCACAGCTGCCAGCAGGTTATCGCGCTTGTCTTCCAACAGAGCTTCGTCGGTCAGCGTGCCGGGCGTGATAATGCGCAACACCTGCCGCTCGACCGGCCCCTTGCTGGTGGCTGGGTCGCCGATCTGTTCGCAAATCGCCACTGACTCGCCCATTTTCACCAGCCGCGCCAGATAGCCCTCGGCGGCATGGTAGGGCACGCCCGCCATTGGAATCGGCTCGCCCGCCGACTGACCACGATGGGTCAGGGTCAGATCCAGCATGGTGGCCACGCGCCGCGCATCCTCGAAAAACATCTCGTAAAAATCGCCCATGCGATAGAACAGCACGCTGCCGGGAAACTCGGACTTGATGCGAAGAAATTGTTGCATCATGGGGGTGTGGTGGCTTAGGTCGGGTAGATTCATGTGAGTGCTTAGTGGTAATCGTCTTCGCGTTGATGGCGTACGGCCAGAATGGTTACGATTTTATCCGCTTCGATTTCGTAGAGCGCAACATAACCCGCGTGACCAAACTCGATCAGCATTTCGCGCAGAAAAACGTGCTCGGATGATGCCTTCCGACAGGCAAAGGGAAAGCTATGCAAAAATTCAAACGCTTTGGCAATGGCATCACGTGCCTGCTCGGCGCTTGGCAATTCGCGCTCGGCCAAATAAGTAAACAGGCGCTCCAAATCTTCGGCAGCATCGGGGGCGAGACGAACGGTGTAGCTCACTTCGCCGCGCTTTTTGAGTCATGACGAGCATGAGCCAGGACATTATCCAAGCGCTCTAACATCACGTTTGCAGAGACGAACTCGCCGCAAGTATGCGCAGATTCACGCGCACGCAACCCCTTGGCGATAAAAGCATGTTGTGCTTCGCGGCGCTCAATGTGCAACTTGACGGCCTCAAGCATGAAGCCCGAAAGCGTTTCGCCGTCGCGCAACAGTGATTGGGCAGCGGCACGAAGATCATCATTAACGCGCAGCGAGGGCAGGGTAGCCGTTTTCATGGTTGATTCCTTGCAATGCAATTGCAATGCAGTCTAGTTCGGCTAGCAAAGTACAACAAGTGTAAAAAATTTTTCAAACCTAACCTTGCGCAAGGGCATCACGCATCTGGAAATAGGCAAGCATAAACTCGAACATCATGCGCCAGCCGATTTCCATGCAGATAAACATGCCAATGAACATGACTAACACGATGAGTTGGTTTCGGTGCGTGGCCCAGCGTTGCCACAGGCTGTAATTTTCGCGCGCGTAGCCCAGTTTTCCCGCTTCGCGCCGCGCCCAGATGAACATGCCGATCATGAATAGCGGTACGCCGAGCGCGCCGAGGTAATAGCACACGATCAGGATGCTGGGGGTGATAAAGGTTTTAAAGCTGAGGACGTCGAGCAGGGTTTGCATGGGTTAGTGGCGCGCTCCACACACGGCGCAATGCGGGTCACGTTTGAGCTTGAGAATACGGATATCGAAGCTCAAGGCATCGAAAAGCATGAGACGCCCGCGTAAAGGTTCGCCCAGATTTAGCAGTACCTTGATGGCTTCAAGCGCTTGCAATGTACCCATGCTGCCGACTACGGGAGATAGGATGCCGTTTTGGGTGCAGGTCTCCTGCTCGGTTTCTGCTGTTTCGGGGTAGAGGCAGTGGTAGCAAGGGCTGCTTGCGTCACGCGGGTCGAATACAGCGAGCTGGCCTTCAAAGCGGATGGCGGCGGCGGAGACGAGCGGTTTGAGGGCGGCGATGCAGGCGCGGTTGATGGCGTGGCGGGCAGCGAAGTTGTCGGTGCAGTCGAGAATGATGTCGGCGCGCTGTACGGCGGCAAGCAAAGTGTCATCCTCAAGCGGGCCGGGCAGGGTGTCGATGCGAGTGTCCGGATTGATGGCGTGCAGATTGTCGCGGGCGGACTCAATCTTGGGGCGGCCAAGATCTGCTGTGCGGTGGATAATTTGGCGTTGGAGATTGGAGAGCTCAACCGTGTCGAAGTCCACGAGAGTCAGATGCCCTACGCCGGCAGAGGCAAGGTAGAGGCTCGCGGGTGAGCCAAGGCCGCCAAGGCCAATAATGAGGGCGTGGCTTTGCAGCAGTTTTTGTTGGCCGTCAAAGTCGATTTGCGGCATGAGGATTTGACGGCTGTAGCGCTGGAGTTGTTGGTCGTTCATGTTGTTTGCCACAGAGGACACCGAGCTTACGGAGTAGGTCGCCAGGTTTGGATGCTGGCAGCCTGTCGGATTTTAGGGGAATCGGCTGCAAATCCGTCTGGATGAGTGCAGATTTTCGCTTCGATTCCTAAAGTCCAACAGACTGCTGGGTTTCAAAGATAACGATTCCACGCATTATTGGGGGTGGTGTGCTTGGGATCGTCCGGGAGGGTGGTGCTGTGCTTGGATTGATCGCGCAGATTGGCGAGTGTGCGTAGCGCTTCGTGGGTACCGATGGGGATGTGCAAGTCTTCACGCTGCGCATTTTCGCTATATTCGATCAGGGCGTAGCTGAGTTTGCTCCATAAACTGGCATCGAGATGCAGTCCGCGCCAAGCCAGGAGTTGCAAAATGCCGCGCAGGCAGATGCGCTGTAGGTCGTAGCTGATCGTTATGCGCGTGGGGCTTGGTGTTTGTATATCGAGGACTCCTGACAAACTTGCTAGCCAGGCACGATCATCTTCGCCCAAGCCAGGGTGTGGCCCGCGCAAGCGAATGTCATGGGTTTTGATCGTGCTGTGGCTGTCCATGTGTCTAGGTTAGCCTTGCTTGGGGGTTGTGCAAACTAGGAATCATGCAAAACCGCCCCAGCGACGTTCAAGCGCCTCGCAGCACTGAGTGGTACTGGCATCAAAGCTTTGCCTGACTGGAGTACTTTTGCGTAATTCCCTTCTTCTTTGAATCATCACAAAAAATTCATCAAACCGTTCATTTAATTATTAAATAGATTCCTATCATTCATGAATGATCCAGAGCAGTGCTCGGATTATTTTCTGCGTTTTTTCAAACAATCAGGCAGGTGGATGATGAGCGAAGTTTATAACGTATTGTTTTCATGTACCGGGAATTCGGCGCGCAGCATTATGGCTGAAGCATTGATGAACCACTGGAGCAAGGGACGTTTCAAGGCCTACAGCGCCGGATTCAATCCGCGTGGCGAGATTCATCCCATGACGTTGGAGCAGTTGCGTCGTGCCAGTCTTTCAACTGAAGGTTTGCGCAGCAAGTCATGGGAAGAGTTTCAAACCCCGGATGCACCGCGTATGGATTTTGTAATTACGGTATGTGACGACGCGCGCGATCAGGGGTGCCCCTTGTGGCCGGGCCAACCGATGACTGCGCATTGGGGCATGACCGACCCAGCCAAGGTAGAAGGCGATGAAACCAAGCAAATGGCAGCTTTCCGTGAAGCGTTTCGCGTGCTGGATACACGTATCAAGTTGTTCCTGAGCTTGCCGATTGCCACGCTAGACCATATGCGCTTGCAGCATGATGTGGATGAAATTGCGGAGAAGGTGCCGGAGCAGATTTCAGCGCAGGTATAACAGCCTGCTGAAATGCTGTGTCAGCAGCTTGTTACAGCGGGACTTGCATGTCCCGCACGCAAATCGATCACATAAGTGATTGAATTATCGCTATCGAGTCTTGGGATGTATCGGACCCGATAGGGCTTAAAAACCCATTCATGAGTTTTTAAGCCACCAAGTAAGCGATTGCTCCGAAACTCACTGGAAGTCGCATTTCGGCATTAAAAGCCACCTCACAGGTCACTCATGGCTCGACCATGACGTACCTTTGCGGTGGTTTTTTTATGCGGAATGAAATTTCAAACCGGCTTGAAGCAGCGCTTTACCAGCGCAACAGGGTTCGGCCAAGCGCGGCGCCGATCAGGGTCGGAATCAACATGCCGAGCAGATACCAGGTGCCGATAAATGGCGCACCCATTTCCGGGCAGTGCAGGCTGTATACCACGGCACCCAACGCCCCGGATAATAGGCCGACTGCCGCGCCCGCCTGCGTTAAATGGGTGGGCGCCAAACCACGCACGGCCCACAGTGTGGCAAGAAAGATCGGGGCGGACAGCATCGTGATGAGCAGAGGGCAATTACCCCAGGTTGCGCCGAACAAAAGCTCCTGGCGTTGTGCTGAGTCAGCATCGACAAGTGTGTACAAGGCGAGAAGCCACATCAGCAGAATAGGCAAAGCCATACCCAAGGGTGCATTTTTCAGGCGTGAACCGGGGTGAGAAAGGCGTACAAGGGCAAGCAATGCGGCGGCAGCAAGGCTGGCGGCATAGCCCAGTTTGACCCAGAACATGGGAAATTTGATGGCTTCAGGGAAATCGGGGCGCAGACCGAGCAAGCCGAGCATCATCAAAAAGGCCACGCCCACACCAAGACCAAGTGCAAGCGAAAAGCGCTTTGCGGTGGTGTGCGCTTGGATGGCAATGTCGCCAGTGGCCAGCAGGGTTACGAGATCATCGGTCTTCATTTTTTTCCTCCAATCAATGCCGCCAATGCCTTGAGGCCACGATGCACACCGACCTTGACGGCTGACTCCGACATACCGGTTAGTTTGGCCGTTTCCGCAACCGACAAACCCTCCAGCTTGGTATGCACAATCGGCAGTCGCTGGCGCTCGGGCAGTTGGCCGAGTAATTCGGCAACATCCCTGCGTGCATCGCTGGCCTCGTCGTCCGACGGGACGGCAAATTCCATCTCGTCATCCAGGGGTTCGTGCAGTAGATCGTGCCGAGCGCGCCTGCGCATCAAATCGACCAGTTTGTACTTGGCAATGGCATGAATCCATGCCGTCAACGGCTGCTTGGCATCGTAGGTATGACGCTGGTTGTGCATGGCAATCAAGGATTCCTGCACCAAGTCCTCGACTTCATCCGGCAGGCTGGCAAGGCGTTTGCGGAAGTAACTACGCAAGTGGGTGCTTAGTTCCTTGAGAAACGCACGATACGCCACGCTATCGCCAGCCAGTCCGCGTAGCAGTCCGGCGCGCAGTCTGTTTTCAATTTCATCTAACCGGCTGGTATTTGTCATTCGTTGAGATGGCGACTTTGGTTACAGAGAGCCGGACGAAATCTCGTCCAGGCTGATAAAAAAACAAACACCAAAAATTTTTCTGAAAAATATTTAACCCGAGTTGTAACCAATTACCAACTCGATGCGAATTAGTCGTTACAAGCAGCACATTGCTTTGAGCGTCGGATCGAACATCAGGGGGTGTATGTGGAACAACTTATTTCCAGTGGACAAGAAGCCAAGCATGGTGGAGTGATTCATCCCGCTTGGCTGCGCATTATGCACTGGGTGAATGCGTTGGCGGTGCTCATTTTAGTGGGCAGTGGCTGGACGATCTATAACGCCTCGCCCTTGTTCGGCTTTGAGTTCCCGCGTGAGATCACCCTGGGCGGCTGGCTTGCGGGTGGCATTCAGTGGCATTTCGCTGCCATGTGGCTGCTTGGAATCAATGGCGTGCTCTATCTGCTGATCAATGTGTTCAGCGGGCGGCTTGCCAGGCGCTTCTTCCCGCTTTCGGCGGGGGCTCTGTTTGCCGACATAGGTTCGGCACTGCGTGGACATCTCTCACATGCTGATCTGCGCCGTTACAACATGGTGCAGAAAGCGTCCTATTTGTTTGTGATGCTCGTCAGTGTGTTGCTGGTGTTGTCGGGCTTGGTGTTGATGCAATCAGTGCAATTTCCGTTGCTGCGCGAGTTTTTGGGTGGATATGAAACAGCGCGCTACATCCATTTCTTTGCCATGGCGGCCTTGGTTGGATTTGTGATTGTGCATGTGGCGATGGCGCTGCTGGTGCCGCGCAGCCTGCTTGCCATGGTTCGCGGGCGTTGATGGAACAGGAAATCAGGAGCACTCAATGAAAACCCAACGTATAGACCCACAAACAGCCGATTTAATCGTTAGAGACGCGCTGGGTGAATTGCATATTCCTGCACGCCGAGCTTTTCTGCGTGGCGCGGTGACTCTGGGCGGGCTATCCATGCTGACGGGCTGTTCGATCAGCGATGAACCGAGCATCGAGTCCATGTTGATGAAGGTGTCGCGCTTCAATGACAAGGTGCAAGCCTGGATGTTCGACCCCAAACGGCTGGCACCGACTTATTCCGCGTCGATGATTACCCGGCCTTTTCCTTTCAATGCCTTTTACGGTGAAAACAAAGCGCCGAGGGTGGACGCGGAAAGTTTCCGTTTGGACGTGTCCGGCAAGGTGGCCGACAAGCACGCCTGGTCACTTGCTGAGTTACAGGCCTTGCCGCAAACCGAGCAGATTACAAGGCATATCTGCATCGAGGGCTGGAGCGCCATCGGGCGGTGGGGCGGGGTTCCCTTTGCAGATTTTCTGCGCTTGGTCGGTGCTGACCTATCAGCCAAATACGTCGGCTTCAAGTGTGCCGATGACTATTACACCAGCATCGACATGCCGACGGCGCTGCATCCGCAAACATTGATGGCCTTGAGTTTTGACGGCAAAACACTGCCGGTACGCCACGGCTTTCCGCTGAAGCTGCGTATGCCGACCAAGCTGGCCTACAAAAACCCCAAGCATGTTCAGGCGATTTTCGTCACTAATTCGTACCCCGGCGGTTACTGGGAAGACCAGGGGTACAACTGGTTCGGCGGCAGTTGAGCATGTGCTCATCTGTCCTGAAATACGGCAATTCCGCCGTGATCGTTCGTTTATTCAACCTGTGAGGATTTCATCATGAAACTGAAAGCTGCTGCTGTGATCTGTTCTGCTGTTTTGATGTTTGGCGCCAATGCCATGGCCGACGGACATATGGACAAGCCTGGTATGGCCAAGGACGGCATGAGTCATGACTCCATGTCCAAGGATTCGATGGGCAAGGACTCCATGAAAAAGGATGCCATGGGCAAGGACGAAATGCACAAAGATGGCATGAGCAAGGACTCCATGGGCAAAGACTCCATGGGTAAGGACCACATGAGCAAGGATTCGATGGGTAAGTAAGCCAACAAGCTGCGAGACTCAGGCGGGGGCGAGCAGCCCCATCAACGCCGCAATCTGCCCTTCCACAGCGGTATCGCAACGCAGTGGGAGGGCTTTTGGCTTTTCTGCATCGCTCAATGGCTCGGCACTGCTTTGTTGGGCATTGAGAACTTCAAGTGTCGCTTCTGACGGATCGCCGCCAGCCTTGGCACGCATTAGCAAGCGCTGGCGCAGCAGTTCATCGGGGCAGTGCATGTCGATAATGTGATAGGGAACACCAAGCCTGTTTGCCATCTCAAGCACCGGTGTACGTGTCGCAATCTTAAGATAGGTCGCATCCAGAATCACGCCCCAGCCGGATTTCAGCACACCCTGCGCCAGTTCGAGCAGGCGTTGGTAGGTTTGTGCCGTGGCCTCCGGGCTGTAACGTCCGCTGTTCACGCCCGCTTCGCCGCGTTCTGGATAGAGACGCTGGCGTTCGATGTCGGCACGGATGCGAATCAGGCCAAGGCTTTCGGCCAGTATCTGCGCGGCTAGGCTTTTGCCACTGGCAGAAAATCCGTGGGTGATGATGAGTTGGGTGGGCGCAGCTTGGCTGTAGCTTTCGGCAAGATTGGCATAGCGGGCGTATTGGGCGCGTGCGGCGGCAATTTGTTCGTCGCTGCCGCCAAACGCCACGCCAAGCAAGGCGACTTTGGCGCGCACCATGGCGCGGTAGGTTTGGTAAAAGCGCAGCAACTCCAAACCGGGATAATCCCCGCTGATCTCAAGATAGTGGTTGAGCAGGCGGTTGGCATGGGCGGGAAGCCCTCGATCCTGCAAATCCATCAGCAGGAAGGCCAGCTCGCTCATGACATCAATCCAGCGGAAGCTGTCGTTGAATTCAATTGCATCGAAAATGATGATCTTGCCATCGACCCGCGCCATGTTGCCAAGGTGCATGTCACCGTGCAGTTCGCGCACAAAGCCCTCATGTTTGCGCGCAGCCAGCAGAGCTTGCAGTTGAGCATAGCGGGCTTCAGTCCATAGTCGCAGGCGTTCGAGTTGGGCGTGGCTGACGACATCTTCGCTAGCCAGAAGTGGGCGGATCTGTTCGAAGTTTTGCGCCATCGGAAAGTACAGAGTAGCGGGCTCACCCAATGTACTGTTTGCTTCGACTCGGGGCGCGTGGGCATGAAAATCGGCCAGGCGGATGGCGAGTTCGTCCATCTGCTCCAAAGCTAGGCCTTCGTGTGCCAAAACTTCATCCAGGCGCGCGCCGTCGGCAAAGCGGTGCATGACGATGGCGCTTTCAATGACATCGCCCTCGGCACCAAAGCTGGGGGCGTCGACAGAGCCTGAAATATCGGCGACATGCAGATAAAGGCCATCGCTCAAGGCTTGATTCAGGCGGATTTCTTCGTGGCAAAAATGTCGACGTTGGGCGCGGTCGGTGAAATTGAGAAAGCCAAAGTCCACAGGTTTTTTGAGTTTATAAGCCTTGTCGCCAGCCAGGATGACCGAGGAAATATGCGTTTGAATCAGACGCGCGCTGGGATCCTGAATCAGAAACTGGGCGAGTAGGGCGCGCACAAGGCGTTGGTGTTGATCGAGAGCGGACATGGCTGGCTTGCATAAGTTAAGATGCGACAGCATAAAGCAGTCATCACCTTGTATCCACGTCCCCCATACACTCTTGCTCTGAGCCATCCTTACACCGTGCGTCATTTTTTTTTCACCGTACTTAAACTCGGTCTGGCACTTTTTGTTGTCGGCGCGCTTGCCATAAGTTTGTATGCCACCCACCTGGATCGCATTGTGCAGGAGCGTTTTTCCGGCAGTTTGTGGGCTCTGCCCGCCAAGGTGTACGCGCGGGCCATGGAGTTGTACGCAGGCTTGCCGCTGTCCCCGGCGCAACTGGAACGCGAGTTGCGCCGTCTTGGTTATCGTAGTGTCGAGGGTGAGCCGCGTGCCGGTGAATACCGCAAGGCTGGCACGGAGTGGGAGGTGTTCGCACGTCATGCCGAACATTTCGATGGCGAGGAGCCGGAGCGTTTGTTGCGCCTGCGTTTTGAGGGCGAGCGTTTGGTGGGATTATGGGATGCCGCGCGCACTCCGGTCGCCATTGCGCGGCTTGATCCGCTGGTGATTGGCAGCTTTTATCCTGACAAGCAGGAAGACCGGGTCATGCTGCGTTTGCAGGACACGCCACCCGTGTTGGTACACGCGCTTCTGGCTGTTGAGGACCAATCCTTCTTTGAGCATCACGGCGTGAACCCGTGGGCGATTATGCGCGCCATGTTGGTGAATATCGGCAGCGGCGAGCTGACCCAGGGCGGCAGTACGATTACCCAGCAGCTCGCCAAGAACTTCTTTTTGAGCCATGAACGCACCTATGTGCGCAAGCTGAATGAGCTGATTATGGCGATTGAGCTGGAACTGCATTACAGCAAGGAACAGATTCTTGAGGCATACCTGAATGAGGTCTGGCTGGGGCAGGAGGGGAGCCGTGCCATTCATGGCTTTGGTTTGGCGAGTGAGTTTTATTTTGGCCGACCCATTGCCGAACTTAGCCCTGACCAAGTGGCCACGCTGGTGGCCATGGTCAAAGGAGCAAGTTATTACAACCCACGGCGTAACCCGGAGCGCACCCTGGAACGGCGCAACGTCGTGCTGGGCGTGATGGCGCAACAAGGCTTGCTCAAGCCGGAGCAGCTTGATCTTTGGCGGGCACGCCCCTTGGGGGTGACGGAGAACGCCAATGCTGGTCAGGGGGTCTATCCGTCCTTTTTACAGCTTGTAGGTCAACAGCTTAGAAAGGAATACAATGAAAAGGCCTTAAGTACTTTGGGGCTGAAAATCTACACTACGCTGGATCCTGAGGCGCAAATGCAGGTGGAGAAAGCCGTGGCGGAACAGCTGCCTGTGCTGGAGAAGTCGCGCAAATTGCCGGTGGATAGTTTGCAGGCTGCGGTGGTGATTACCGAGCCCGTGTCGGGCGAGATTTTGGCCATGTTGGGTGATCGCAATGCGCGCTTTGCCGGCTTTAACCGTGCACTGGATGCGCGACGTCCAATTGGCTCGCTAGTCAAACCGGCGATTTATCTCACCGCACTGGAAAGGCCAGCGCAATTTACCTTGAGCAGCCTGATTGCGGATGAGCCGATGACCATCAATCAGGCGGGCAGTGTACCGTGGTCGCCGCAAAATTATGATCATCGTTTTAGGGGTGATGTACCTCTGTACAGGGCGTTGGCGAACTCGCTCAACCTGCCCGCCGTGCGCGTGGGGCTGGATGTAGGCGTGCAGGAGGTTGCGGCAACGGTGGAGCGTTTGGGCGGGCGGGCACCGGACAAACCCACCCCCTCCATGCTTTTGGGGGCGCTGGATATGGCGCCGCTTGAAGTGACGCAGATGATGCAAACCCTGGCGGCAGGTGGTTTCCGCACGCCAATGCGGGCGATTCGTGCCGTATTGGATGCCGATGGCAAGCCTTTGGCGCGTTATGTTTTAACCGTACGTCAGGATGCGCAGCCGCAGCCGGTGTTTTTGGTCACCTACGCCATGCAGGCCACAGTACGGGAGGGCACGGCAGCGGCGCTTGGGCGGGCCTTGCCTGCGCTGCGACTGGCGGGCAAAACGGGGACAACCAATGATATGCGTGATAGCTGGTTCGCTGGTTTTTCTGCCGATCGTTTGATGGTGGTTTGGGTTGGGCGTGATGATAATCAGCCGACCAAGCTGACCGGTGGCAGCGGCGCCTTGCCGATTTTTGCGCAAGTTATGCGTGCGCTGCCGCAGCAGCCGCGTCCGGCAGAGGCTCCACCGGGCGTGGAGTGGGTGACTACGGACTTGAGCACTGGACGACGCGCCACAGCGGCCTGTCCCGGTGCGGTGGAATTACCGTATATTGAGGGCAGTGCGCCAGTGGAATGGAGTGGCTGTGGCGAGAGTGCGCCGAATGGCTTTCTTGATCCAGCAGGCCATTCCGGGGCGCGGGGAGCCGACAGCAGTAGCAATGAAGAGTCGCTGGTGGATTGGCTGAATAAAATCCTTCCTTAAATTTTGTGTGACTTATGACGTACAACAGCATGAAAAATAATCGTTTTTTAATCATTTTAATTGCGGGCGGCCTGCTTTCGGCCTGCTCCACACCACAAGCGCCGTCAATATACAAAGGTGAACCAACGGTCAAACCCGCACCCAAGGTCGATCCCAATGCTCCGGTCGTGCGTGCCTTGTCTGCCCCCGGATTCAAGGAGACTCCGCTGGAGGCCAAGCCTTTGCCTGCCAAGCCATTGAATAGTTACGCGCCAAGTGCAGTCGCGCCGAGTGTGCCCATGGCTCCGGGGGTGGATTATGCACAGTCTGCAAATACACAAGTCGCTGCGGCGAGTTCCCAAGCAAGTATGGGAGTGACTTTGGCTTCGAAGCAGGCGAGTGCTACCAGTGCCACGACCACCGCCAAAATCAATGACGGAGTGGGGCAGGTTAATCAAGCCGCTGTGGCGACGAGCAGCAAGGCGGCAGGTGCAGTGGCATTGCCCGCAGCCAGTTTGAGCGGCAGCCCGGCAGCGCGTGAATTGGCGAGCAGCGCCGATGCGTCGATGGCGCGGGGCGATTTGACTGCTTCGGCAGCCAGTTTGGAGCGGGCATTGCGTATTGAGCCGAACAATGCAGGATTGTGGTCACGCCTTGCAGAGGTGCGTTTGCGTCAGGGTGATACAGCACAAGCCGAACAGCTGGCGCTCAAGGCCAATGGACTTGCGGGCGCAGATGCCGCCTTGCGCGCGCGCAATGACAAGATCGTCGCACAGGCGCGTGGACGTTAATTGAGCCCGAAGCAAAGTCCATCAGCGCTGCTGGGAGCTTGCGGCCCGTTTGCTGAGAACAACCCACTTTTTGCCGTGCGCGAAGCGCAAGGGCACATGGCGGATGCAGTCGGCACAGCGCTGGAAGAAGGCTCGACCTTGGTGGTTGAAGCCGGAACGGGGGTGGGTAAAACCTTTGCCTATCTGGTTCCGGCCATGCTGCATCCGGGCAAGGTGATGATTGCCACCGCCACGCGACATTTGCAGGATCAGCTTTTTCTGAATGACCTGCCACGGGTGAAGTCGATTCTGGGTGCAAGTCGTGATGTGGCTCTGCTCAAGGGACGTTCAAATTATCTGTGTCGATATCGGCTGGATGGTGCCAAAACACTCGAATTTATACGCTCGGGTGAGCTGCGCCAGCAGCTACGTACCATTGAACAATGGACGCTGCGCAGCAAGAGCGGCGATTTGGCCGAGTGTGAGGGTGTGCCGGAGGGTTCATCGATTTGGGGCATGGTCACCTCTACCACGGATAATTGCTTGGGCAGTGAATGCCCGGATTTTCAGGGCTGCTTTGTGTTCGAGGCGCGTCGCCGTGCCCAGGAAGCCGATTTGGTGGTGATCAACCATCATTTGTTTTGTGCTGATGCCGCCCTGCGCGATGAAGGCTTTGGTGAGTTCTTGCCCGATGCCGATGCGCTGATTTTTGACGAGGCACATCAACTGCCGGAAATCGCCAGTGCCTTTGCCGGAGAAACGCTCACCTCGCGCCAATTGATTGATCTGGCTCGCGATACGGTCAACGAGCAGATGCGTGATGCTCCGGACATGGCGGCTTTGCGTGATTTGGCATTGGCACTTGAAAAGGCGATTGCCGATTTTCGTTTGGCGTTTGAAATGCGAGCGCAAAAGGATGCATGGAGCGAAGTGCGCACGCATGCACCTTTGGTGGATGCTTTGCATGTGCTTGAGGCGGACTTGGCTGAATTGAACGCGGGTTTGAAGCTGGCTGCGCCACGCGGCAAAGGGCTGGAAAATGCACAAAAACGTGCAGAAGCCGCACTGGTGTTGTTTGCGCGTTTTAGCCGGGCCGAAAATGCGGAAGAAGTGCTGTGGTATGAGCTGAATGGACGTGGCTTTTCGCTACACGCCACCCCGGTGGATGCGTCGGCAGGACTGGCGCGCGCGCTGCATGGCCGTCCACGCGCCTTGATTTTTACCTCGGCCACGCTGACAGCGCAGCAACGTTTCGAGTTTTTCACCCGTCGCGTGGGCTTGGCGGGGGATACGCCGACCTTGCGTCTGGATAGCCCTTTCGATTACCCCAACAAGGCCTTGCTCTACCACCCGACGGGCATGCCGGAGCCGAATAGCGCGAATTTTACGGCCGCTGTGGTTGAAGCTGCCTTGCCCGTGCTCGAAGCCAGTCAAGGGCGGGCGTTTATGCTGTTCACCAGTCACCGCGCACTGAAGGAAGCCGAAGAACTGCTGCGCAATCGAATTACTCACCCGTTGTTGGTGCAGGGTGAAATGCCGCGTCATTATTTGATTGAACGCTTCCGTGAACTGGGGAATGCCGTGCTTTTGGGTACGCAAAGTTTTTGGGAAGGGGTGGACGTGCAGGGCGAAGCCTTGTCGCTGGTGATTATCGACAAACTGCCGTTCGCCACCCCTGGCGATCCGGTACTGAAGGCGCGCATGGATGCCATGCGTAAACAAGGCTTGGAGCCGTTTGTGCATTACCAGTTGCCGCAGGCGATTCTGACCCTGAAACAAGGAGCGGGACGGCTGATTCGTGGTGAGCAGGACCGTGGCGTATTGATGTTGTGTGATCCGCGTATTCGCAGCAAGGGCTATGGCAAACAGTTTGTTGATAGCTTGCCTCCCATGCGTCGCACGCAGTCGCTGGAGCAGGTGTGTGCGTTTTTCAAGGCTTGAGCCACGATTTAGACTATCGAGCTCATAAAAAAATACAACATCACAAATTGAGAATTGTGGACTAGATTAACTCTCACTAACCTGATGAGGAGATATGGTATGTCCAAGAAGAAGTCTGAAGTAAGCGTAATCAACATTGGTCTTGATGACGCACAACGCGAAGCGATTGGTGCGGGTCTGTCGAAATTGCTCGCGGATTCGTATTCCCTGTTCTTGATGACGCATAATTTCCACTGGAACGTGGTCGGGCCACAGTTCAGAAGCCTGCACTTGATGTTTGAAGAGCAGTACACCGAGTTGTTTACCGGTGTGGATGAAATTGCTGAGCGCATTCGTTCACTGGGTTTGGCGGCACCGGGGACCTTCAAGAAATTTGAAGCATTGGCTTCGTTTGAAATTCCAGAAGAAGCCTTGAATGCTCGTGCAATGCTACTCGCGTTAGTGCAGGCTCAAGAAGCTGTAGTGCGTACAGCGCGAGCTTCGTTGTCGGTGGCGGATGAGGCCAACGATCAGCCTACGGTTGATTTGCTGACTCGCCGCATGGAAATTCATGAAAAGAATGCTTGGATGTTGCGAGCCATGACGCAGGAGTAACCCCCGCAGTTTCCTGATTGGAAAAAAACCCCGGAAGGTCAATCCTTCCGGGGTTTGTGTTTACTAGGACTTACCCAAAAGTGTTCCAGCAAGGCAAAGTGCCGAAGACAGTACCACTTACTACGGCGAGGCGCTTGAACGCCGCTGGAGCGGTTTTGCGTAAGTCTTGCTTTAAATTCCATTATTTCAAGCGCTTGCAGCACACGACTTCAAGTAATTCTTTAAAAGTCGTGTAATTTCAGGCTCATCATAAATGGGTCGGGTCAGCCCGGCCTTAAGCCCCATGTCAAAGTCCACCACGCTAATGCTCAAGCTCGGTTCCTGACGTACATTACAGAACATGACCAGTCGGCGCGTGTGATCGTAAGCTCCGAACATGAGTCGGCGCAGATTACAGCCTTCGCAGGCGGGAACCTGAAACCAGGTGAATCGATGCTCGCGCATGAGTTTTTCCAACAAGGCATCCAGAGCAAGATTGTTCAGCGCGGCTAAATTAGCATCGATTACTGGAGGAGAATCGCCCAGCGTGGCAGGTGAACTGACAATGGGGGGCAGCTCATTGATTGTTTCGCTTGTGGGCTGAGTTTCGTCAGCCATGGTCGGTTCTGTGTGGCTGGGGGTGGACTGCTCAAGAACAGGGCTTGTCGTCTCCACATAGTCTGCAATTTCAATCTCTTCACCGAGAGATGGACTTGGGAGTGCAGGTAAATGGAGCGCCTTGCTGGCTTCTTGCTCGCTGCCATGTGCGATATGCGCCGAAAACATGGGCAGGGTGAGCTGGTCATTGCGCGTCTCAAGCGCACTGAGTATATGGCTGTGTTCCTGTTCGAGATGTTGCAAGATTTCCGCAATCACGTTCTGATTGAAGCCGGAAAAACCCATGAAAAAGCCGTCAAGGCGCTGGACAAGTACTCTGCCCGATGCATGCTCCAAATAGTGCATGGATTCGATTGAGTCAGGTAATTCCTGAACACTTTCAATCACATCATGAACCAATTGCAGCGCATTTTTTAACACTTGCGAGTCACGGTCATGTCGATGGCGCAGCATTAGGATGGCTAAAGCCGGGCCGAGCATTTGAGACAGAATGCGCTGTAAAGCCGGGGTGACGCGCTTGTCACGCATCATGAGCTGGATTTGACGCGTAGCAAGACGGCGCGCAAGGCGCACACGTTCCTGATGATCAGCATCCACATCATCGCTCCACAAGCGGCCGTGAAGCTCATCCTTGAGGTAGTTAAGGTACTTGACCACATGAAGCCAGAAGCCGGGGCCACTAGCCGCACGCGACTCCATCAAACTAATCACCTGATTGATTTCATCACCAATATCATCCAAACCGTCTTCACTATCCAGATCGATTACCAAGTCTTCAAGCAATGTAAGTGCGCGACGCATAGGATGCCGACGGTCATGCAGGATGCTCAAATCACGCGAAGCTGCTGCATTCAATGCAGGGGTAATGCGAGTAATGGCCTGGGCAATCGGACTCTGTTGGTGTGCTTTGAGTTTCTCTAGCTGTTGGCTAAGCCACGGAATATGTAGTTCGCTAATTTCACCATTCCATGGCCAGTCCTGCGCACCACCACTCGGGATGGGGTCACTATGGGATAATCCGCCCGGCATTGAGCCTCCAGGCATGAAGGCTGTTGCTGCATAGTTTCCCGCAACTGTTTCAAAACTATCTTCGTTTTCAAGGTTGAAGTGACGTAGGGACGACGTACGGGCGGTAGCCATTTCTGGCACGACCTGCCCTGGCTGTTCTTCGCTACCATGTGCAATCTCATCGGCAAACGAGCGTAAGCGCGCTGCATCGGCCTCTGTCGGCATGACGATGGGTTCAACCATGCTTTTGCGACGGCCAATAACCCCACGGCGAACATAGCCCAGTGGAATGCGCGGCATTACCCCCTGGTTAATCATCCATTGGTTCATTTCGGCATACACATTGGCGAGCGAGTGCACGGCCTGCTGCTCGATGATTTGATACACAACCTGACGGGTTTCAAATTCCAGCGAAGCTTTACGCAAGGCAGCTTTAAGGGCACGTAATGCAATTTCCGGCGTAATGCCAATGACATTGTCGTCGCTGCTAATCGAGTCAATACGAATGTCGAGGGCACTGATTTCATCACCAGCACGGTTGGCAATGCGTTGTGCGAGATTACTGAGCGTGACGTTTTCATTCATCGTGTCATCGCTAATCAGCTCCAACGTGTCGATTGTTGCTGGCATTTCAGCCTTTTCAAGTGCCTCTGGGTTTTTACCCATGTCGTTCAGGTTTTTTTCAAACGCTTCGATGATTTCTCCGCGTGACTGGCGCAGGGTACGCATGGAGTCGAAGTACAAATGTTGATCTTTGACCGAGGCACTTTTTTCTGCCATGCCAAGTAGTACATCGACCATTTGGTCAAACATGCCTGAAATACGATCTTTAAAAGATCCCACCAAGTGCGTGAATGCGCTGGAGGCCAATTTTGGGTTGGGGCGGTGCTCTTCGGGTTTGGACATGCGGCATCCTTTAACGGCTATCTGTCAGAATGTGACCAAGATTAGCGCATTTTTTGTCAAAATGTGCGCTCTTAAGACTGGCAATGCTGTAATTGTCCCTGTGAAATGCATCCAGGAATCGTAGGGGGGTTACTTATTTTTCTACGCGCTTGTCGGGGTACAATAACGGGTGAATTTTTTTGGATTTAAATGAACTCTATGCGCACGCCTGAACTGCTTTCTCCCGCCGGCACCCTGAAAAACATGCGTTACGCCTTCGCCTATGGAGCGGATGCGGTATATGCAGGGCAGCCTCGCTACTCGTTGCGTGTGCGCAATAACGATTTTCTGGAGGATAACCTCGCCATCGGCATTAACGAGGCGCACACCCTGGGCAAGAAATTTTTCGTGGCCATGAATGTGATGCCACATAACGCCAAGGTACGCACGTTTTTGAAGGATGCCGAGCCGATTATCGAGATGAAGCCGGACGCAATCATCATGGCCGACCCAGGCCTGATGATGATGGTGCGCGAGCGCTGGCCGGATATGCCGATTCACTTGTCGGTGCAGGCCAACACGGTGAACTACGCCGGAGTAAAGTTCTGGAAGTCGGTTGGTGTGGAACGGGTCATTTTGTCACGTGAACTGTCGCTGGACGAGATTGCCGAGATTCGTCAGGAATGCCCGGATACCGAGCTGGAGGTGTTTGTACATGGTGCCTTGTGCATTGCTTATTCAGGGCGCTGCTTGCTGTCGGGCTATTTCAATCATCGTGACCCAAATCAGGGAACCTGTACCAACTCCTGTCGCTGGGAATACAAAACACTAGAGGCGGAAGAAGATGCCGCTGGCGTCATTCGCCCACCCGCCGAGGCAGTGATCTCCATGGATGCGATCAATGCAGCCATGAAGGAAGCTACGGAAGGCAAGGATGCAGGACGTGCCGGAGTGGGGGGCGATCGTCGCCATCCGCTTGCGGATCAGGTGTATTTGCTGGAAGAGGCCAGCCGTCCGGGTGAGCTGATGCCGATATTCGAGGATGAACACGGCACTTACATCATGAACTCCAAGGACTTACGTGCCATTGAGCATGTGCACAAACTCGCCGCCTTGGGCGTGGATTGTCTAAAGATTGAGGGGCGTACCAAGAGCCATTATTACGTGGCGCGCAGTGCACAACTTTACCGTCAGGCGATTGATGATGCTGTGGCCGGACGACCATTCAATCCTGAACTGATCGGCAAACTTGAGTCGCTCGCCAGCCGTGGCTATACCGATGGTTTCTTTGAGCGTCACCACACACAGGATTATCAGAACTACATCACGGGTGCATCGCTGAACAACAGCCAGCAGTTTGTCGGCGAAATTACCGGCATGGACAGCGTGCGCGGCATGGCCGAGGTGACGATTAAAAATAAAATCAGCGTGGGTGATCGCCTGGAATTGATGCTGCCAAGCGGCAATCATGATTTTGTGGTGGAACAAATGCTCGATCAGCACGCGCAGCCGCTGGAGGTCGCTCCCGGCAGCGGTTGGAAGGTGCGCTTGCCTCTGCCCGTGGCTGATATTGCGCCGAATGAGTTGGGGCTCGCTCTGTTAGCGCGTTATCTTTAAGCCTGTCTGTAGGTGCGACTTGTCGCACTTAGATCATGAGTGCGACAAGTCGCACCTACTGTAGGAAGGCATCAGCATGTTTCCACGACTTGACCGTTATTTAATGCGCGAAGCCTTGCTGGGCATGGTGGCGGTGAGCTTTGTGCTGTGGTTGGTAATGATGGCCAATGTCGGTGTGCAACTGGTCGGCAATATTGTGCAGGGTAGTCTGCCTGCTCCTGTGCTATTTGGTTTGTTATGGGCGAACGCAGTCAAGCTATTGATGTTCATTTTGCCGATTGGCGGTTTTTTGGGGCTCTTATTCGCGCTGGGGCGGTTGTACCGTGACCATGAAATTCCTGTTTTGCTGGCCTGCGGAGCGTCGCCCTGGCGTGTGCAACGACCTATCACGCTCATCGTCTTGTTGTGGTCGCTACTGATTGGCTGGCTGTCCTTGCAGGTTTGGCCGGCCACCCAAGGCGCACGCGATACCTTGTTGCAACAGGCGATGAGTGCGTCTGTATTCGACCGCCTGCCGGTTGGGCGCTTTCTGGTGGCGGATAAGGGGCGCGTCACGGTCTATGCGGCGCGCGTGTCCGACGATGGCATGACACTGGAAGATGTGTTTGTGCACACCCGCATGAGCGAGTCCGAAGGGGTCGAGCGTGCAGCGAGGGCACGATTTGTCGAAGATGCCGAAGGCTATCGCCAACTGCTACTGGAAGACGGGCAGCGCTATGACGGAGTGATCGGGCAGGGCGATTGGCGCGTACTGCATTATGCCGAACACCGCATTGATCTCGGGTTGGAACAACGTGACCCACAAGGCGCGTCGCGCAAGCTTTCCGTCATGCCGCTCGTGGCGCTTATGCAAGATAATACGCCGCAGGCCCATGCCGAGTTTGCCAAGCGGATTGCGCAACCTTTAAGCGCGTTTTTGTTAGGCCTGCTGGCCTTGCCATTGGCTCGTGCCGCACCGCGTCAGGGGCGTTTTGCGCGTATCGGTGCGGGTGTGCTGATTTATGTGGTGTATTTCAACCTTATCACTTTGGCGAGCAAGGCGATTGAGGATGAGAAAATTTCACTCATTTTGGGCATCGCTGTACCGCATGGCATCCTTCTGGCACTGGTTTTGATTTGGTACTGGCGGCAAGGCGCGTTTGTGCGCGTACAACGTGTGATTCACTCAAAACCTGCGGAGCCTGTCCATGCGGCTTGATCTCTATGTTTTGCGTACGGTTTTGAGTGGCACGTTGGCCACGCTGGGCATTGTTTTGGGGCTGGCGCTCATTCTGCTGTTCCTTGATGAGGTCGATAAAATTGATGCAGCCTATACCTTGCCCAAAGCGGTGATGTTTGTGGTGTTGATGTTGCCGGGCTACATGCTGGAATTTTTTCCGCTGGCGACACTGATTGGTAGCCTGGTGGCTTTGGGCGCGCTGGCGGCAGGCAATGAAATTACCGCCATGCGTTCGATGGGGCTGTCTTTGGCGCGCCTTTCCGTTCCGGTGTTGCTGGCGGGTGTGCTGCTGGGTTTGATGGGTATGTTCATTGGCGAAACACTCGGCCCCTGGGGGCAAAGCGAGGCGCGTTTGATGCGCGCGCAGGCGCTGGGGCAAACGCTTTCCCTGCAAGGCAGCGAGGGTTTGTGGGTGCGAGAAAAGCGTCTCGAATCCGATGGGGGCGAACGCTTTGTGCATATTGATTTGGTCACGCCGGGCGGTGAAGTGCGCGGGGTGCGGGTGTTTGAGTTTTCCGCTGACGGTGGGTTGCATGAAGCTATGCGCTTTGCACAAGCCAAGCCCTATGATGCGGGCTGGCTTGCCGAGCAGGTGACACTGAATCGTTTTTCCACGGATTCCATTGTCAGCAGTTTTGAGTCACAGCGAGTGCTGTCCAGTCTGGTGCAACCGAATGTACTGAATGTTTTAGCCGTGATTCCGCAGTACATGAGTCTCGGCGAGCTATGGCGTTATGCGCAGTTTTTGGACAAAAACAGCCTGAAAAGCGAGGCCTACTGGCTGGCATGGTGGGGTAAACTGCTTGCTCCCTTCAGCGTAATAGCCATGTTGCTGTTAGCCCTGCCATTTTCGCTGGCCACGCGCCGCGCGGGCGGAGCAGGGGTGCGCCTGGTGATTGGTATCGTCTTGGGCATGGGTGTATTTGTGCTCTCGCGCTTACTTACCCAAGGCAGCATGCTGGCCGGATTAAGCCCGATGTTTGCCGCCATGCTGCCACCTTTGGTTATGATGGCCGTCGCCATCTGGTTTTTGCATCGACAGGAGAGTCGTCATGTTGCTTGATGTGAATGCAGGTCAAGAGCGCATCAGCATCAGCCAGTTCACCGAAAAGGCGTACCTGGACTATGCCATGTACGTGATTCTGGATCGTGCCCTGCCGCATATTGGCGACGGCCTGAAACCCGTGCAGCGGCGCATCATTTACGCCATGTCCGAGCTGGGTTTGTCGGCAGCCTCCAAGCACAAAAAATCGGCACGCACCGTGGGCGATGTGCTCGGCAAATACCATCCGCACGGCGATTCGGCCTGCTACGAAGCCATGGTGCTGATGGCGCAGCCGTTTTCCACGCGCTATCCGCTTATTGACGGGCAG
Source organism: Halothiobacillus sp. (assembly GCA_020061705.1). Lineage (GTDB taxonomy): Bacteria > Pseudomonadota > Gammaproteobacteria > Halothiobacillales > Halothiobacillaceae > Thiofaba. The sequence continues at coordinate 73,152 of JAGUXT010000059.1, forward strand.
GGCAACTGGGGCTCGGCGGACGAGCCCAAATCCTTTGCCGCCATGCGCTACACCGAATCGCGCATGACACCTTACGCCCGCCTGTTGTTGAGCGAGCTGGAACAGGGCACGGTCGATTTTCAACCCAACTTTGACGGCACGCTGGACGAACCGGCGTTGCTGCCCGCGCGCGTGCCTAATGTGCTGCTCAATGGCACGACCGGCATTGCGGTCGGCATGGCCACCGATATTCCGCCGCACAATCTGCGCGAAGCCATTGCGGCCTGTGTGCATCTGCTTGACCACCCAGATGCGGATGTCGCCGCCTTGTGCGAACACCTGCCGGGGCCGGATTATCCTACAGCGGGCGAGATCATTACCTCGCGCGCCGACCTGCTGAAAATGTACCAAAGCGGGCAAGGTTCGGTGCGCCAGCGCGCAATTTACGAGATTGAGGATGGCGACATCATCGTCACCGCCTTGCCATATCAAGTTTCCGGCAGCAAGGTACTGGAGCAGATCGCCGCGCAAATGCAGGCCAAAAAACTGCCGCTGGTGGCTGATTTGCGCGACGAATCCGACCATGAAAACCCCACCCGTCTGGTGATTTTCCCACGTAGCCGCAATGTTGATGCCGACGAATTGATGAATCATCTGTTCGCCACCACCGACCTGGAGCGCAGTTACCGCGTCAACATGAACATCATTGCGCTGGACGGGCGGCCACGCGTGATGAACCTGCGCGATATGCTCGGTGAGTGGCTGCAATTCCGCATCCAGACCGTGCGCCGTCGTGTGCAATGGCGCTTGGAGCGGGTGGAAAAGCGTCTGCATATTCTGGATGGCTTGCTGATTGCCTACCTGAATATTGACGAAGTGATTCACATCATTCGCCACGAAGACGAACCCAAAGCGGTGCTGATGGCGCGCTTTGCGCTCAGTGACGCGCAGGCCGAGGCGATTCTTGAACTCAAGCTGCGTCACCTCGCCAAGCTTGAGGAAATGGAGCTGCGCGGCGAACAAGCCGATCTGGCCAAGGAGCGCGATGCACTGCGTTCCTTACTGGAAAGCGAGAAAAAGCTTCACGCCAAGGTGCGCGAAGAACTACTGGCCGATGCCGCAGCGCACGGTGATCCGCGCCGTTCTCCGCTGGTTGAAGCCAGCAGTGCGCAGGCGCTGGACGAATCTGCGCTGATTCAAAGCGAGCCTGTCACCGTGGTGTTGTCGCAACAGGGCTGGGCCCGCTTGGCCAAGGGGTATGAGGTGGACGGCAGCAGCTTGAGCTATCGCGCGGGCGATGGCTTTCTTGCACAAGCCAGCGGACGCAGTACCCAGCAAGCGTTGTTTATTGACAGCACAGGGCGTGCTTACAGTGCTGCTGCGCACACTTTGCCCTCGGCGCGTGGGCATGGCGAGCCGCTCACCGGGCGATTTTCTCCCCCTGCGGGCAGCAACTTTCAACATGTAATTTTAAGTGCGCCCGATACGCGTTACCTGTTTGCCTCCAGTGCTGCATTTGGCCTGATTACCGAGTTAAATCAGCTGCATAGTCGGCAAAAGAATGGCAAGGCCTTTATGACGATTCCTGAAGGCGCGCATCTTTTACAGCCACTATTGCTACCTGAAACTGGCGACGAACCGCTCTACCTCGCCACTCTGGGCAGCGGCAACTTGCTGATTTTCCCGCTGCAAGAGCTGATCGACGAAGCGCGCGGCGGGCGAGGCAGCAAGCTCATGGCGCTCAATAAGGACGAGCCATTGCTCAGTGTTGCCTTGCTAAGATCCAAGGATTGCCTGCGCGTCCACACCAGCGGGCGGTTTTTGAACCTGAACCCTGGCGATTGGCAAGCCATGCTCAGTCAACGTGCGCGGCGTGGTCGCCCAATGCCACGCGGTTTTGCGCGTGCGGAGCGTCTTGAATCGCTCATAGGCGGCTAAGCAGCGATTGAATTATTCATAAAAACCACTATCTAATTAGCCGTTCACTTTTTCTCAACCCCAAGAGGTTTTAAGCACTCATGAAGCGCATCCTACTGTTCGTCCTTACCAACATCGCCGTGATGGTGGTCATCAGCCTGATGTGGATGATCGTCTCCAGCGTCTTTGGCCTGGGTCAAATCCAGAGCAAGGACGGCCTGAATCTCACGTCATTGCTGGTCTTCTCCGTTTTGGTCGGCTTCACCGGTTCATTCATCTCGTTGATGATGTCCAAGTGGATTGCCAAGCGCAGCGTTGGCGCGATGGTTATCGAGCAACCGCGCAACTCTCAGGAGAGCTGGTTGGTTGAAACCGTGCGTCGCCAGGCCAATGCCGCGGGTATCAACATGCCCGAAGTGGCGATTTACGATTCGCCCGAAATCAACGCCTTTGCTACCGGCCCCAGCCGCAACAACGCACTGGTTGCTGTCAGCACCGGCCTGCTCAACTACATGAGCAGTGACGAAGCCGAAGCGGTCATGGCGCATGAAATCGGTCACGTTGCCAACGGTGACATGGTGACTTTGACCCTGATTCAAGGTGTTGTGAACACCTTCGTAGTCTTCTTTGCCTATGTCATCGGCTACTTCGTGGATCGCGTGATCCTGAAAAATGAAGAAGGGCAAGGCTTGGGCTTTTTCATCGCCAACATCGTGGCTCAAATTGCCCTGGGCTTCCTCGCCAGCGCGGTTGTGATGTGGTTCTCGCGTCAGCGTGAGTTCCGTGCCGATGCCGCCGGAGCCAAGTTTGCCGGCAAGCAGAAGATGATTGCTGCACTGGAAAAACTCAAAGCCATGCACGAGCCAAGTCATTTGCCTGAGCAAATGGCTGCCTTTGGCATCAACGGTGGCGACATCCAGAAAATGTTCAGCAGCCACCCGCCGCTGGATGAGCGCATTGCCGCCCTGCGCAATGCTGCGTAATCTCTGACCTGGAGAAAGCTCGAATCAAGGCCGCAATTGCGGCCTTTTTTATTTCGGGTACGTCCATGCACGGTGAATTTGTTGACTACACTCAGCATTGCCCCATTACGCGGAGCAGAACCCCTGAACCACGCCCCCGGAGACTTAATCATGACCATGAAAAAAACGCTTGCCGCACTTTTGCTAGGCACAATCGTATTTACCCCTGTCTTTGCTGACGAAGCCCAGGAAAAGGCCATCGAATACCGTCAATCGGTATTTACCGTGGTGGGCTGGCACTTCAAGCCCATGGGCGCGATGATCAAAGGCGAAAAGCCGTTTAACGCCGCCGAGTTTCAACGCATGGCGGAAAATGTAGCCTTCATGAGCAAACTTGCCGCCGAAGGCTTTATTCCCGGCAGTGATGCCAAGGCAGGCGACACCGAAGCCAAGGACGACATCTGGAAAAAGCCGGACGAGTTCAAAAGCAAAATGGCCGATTTTGAAAAAGCCAGCGCCGAATTGGCTTCGGTAGCCAAAGGTGGCGATATGAATGCCATTAAGCCCGTGTTTGGCAAGACCGCCGAAACCTGCAAGGCCTGCCACAAGGCATTCCGCAAGGATTAAGCATTTCTCACCTCAAGAGGACAAACCCATGAGCTTCAATCAAGGCAATCCTGTCGTATGGTTTGAAATCTATGTTCAGGACATGGCGCGCGCCAAAGGGTTTTACGAAGCGGTGTTCGACATCCAACTGGAGAACATGCCATCCCCAACAGCCGAAATGAACATGGAAATGTGGGGTTTCCCTTCCAATGGAGACAGCGCCAAAACCAGCTACGGCGCATGTGGCTCGCTGGTGAAGATGGAAGGAGTCCCCTCCGGCGCGGGCGGCACGCTTGTTTACTTTTCCTGTGTTGATTGTGCTATCGAAGCGGCTCGAGCCGTTGAACATGGAGGTATTCTAATCAGGGAAAAAATGTCCATTGGTGAATTCGGTCATATCGCACTGGTGCAGGACACCGAAGGCAATTTGATCGGTTTACACACATGTGACTCCCAGTCTTGAGCCACTTAGCGCGCATTTAAACCACATTCAGCAGCCAAACCACGCCCACGGCCACGCCCACGGAGAGCGCAAAACGCATCCAGGGCGTGGCCGTATTGTCTTCACCGTCCACCGGGCGACCCTCCGGCGCGCAAGCCTTGCCCGTCACCATCGGTCGCACCAGATTCTGCCCGCCCACACGCAGGTACAACACAATCACCAGCACATGCAGCGCGATCATGCCCAGCAGCAGATTGAAATTCAGCTTGTGCCAACTCGTGATCCATTCCCGCGTACTGGATGACACAAGATGCGCCAGCGGCCCCTGCGTCAACACATCATCATCGGCAAACAAACCCGTCGCCGCCTGAATAAGGGTCAGCGCAATCAACGCCAGCACCGACAACGCACCCATCGGATTATGTCCAAGGTGCAGCACCTTCATCTGTGCAGGCAGATTGCGCGCATACGCCAGCACCGTAGCCGGTGAGCGCACAAAGCTGGCAAACCGCGCCGTGCGCGTACCCAGTACCCCCCACAGCAAGCGAAACAGCACCAGCCCCAACACCGCCTGTCCTGCCCAGATATGCAGTGTCATTGCATCCAGATTTGCACTCACCGCCGATGTCACAATTGCCGCCAACAGCAACCAGTGAAACAGACGCACAGGCAAATCCCACAAGGCATAACAACGTTGATTGGTCATGGAGCACACCTCACGCAGCAGAATGAATCATGCTCCGTGTCGGAGCATCGGAATGAGCAATTTGAAGAATCTGCGTCTGAGCATAGCAGCCTGTCAGGCTAAACAACGATGCGATAAACCTTCTCAACCAATGGCATTCCCTTGAACACACTTTCCTCGCAGTGCAACAACACCAGCCCATCCGCCGAAGAAAACAGGTGTTCGATTTCGGCCTGATCAACTGAAAATGGCGGGCCGCCGTATGTGGCGCACTCCATGCCGATCAGCAGGATTTGACAATCCTTGGGCAACACCTGCAACAGATGCCGCACATAGTCTGCACGCATGGCCCCCGGCAACGCCACCAGAGCCGCACGATCATAAACACCGCGCACATCCTGACAATCGTCCCGGCTCAACTTGAAAAAATCCCCGCACAGCAGCGTCATATCCGGCAAGTCGTAGCCGCAATAATGCGCGTGCTGCACCGGCTCACCCGTCAAGCCGTTCTCGGCAATGAACTCCGCCAGTGCATGCGGTGACAGCTCCACTCCCAGCACCTTATGGCCTTGCTGATGCAGCCACAGCATGTCCTTGCTCTTGCCGCACAGCGGAACCAGTACCTCATCACCTGGTACAAGGTTCAGCTCCGGCCAAAAACGCTGTAACAGCGGATTGATCTCGGCCTGATGAAAACCGATTTGATTCAGCGCCCAGCGTTCGTGCCAATAATCATGTTCCACTCTGGATTTCCCCGCGTAGCCAAGCACATTTTGAAGGTTCCCATGCGGGAGCATGGCAAAGAATAGACAATTTAACCAAAATTGAACTATCCCCGGCCTTGCAACAGACGCTGGATTGCTTCGATCACATGCGGCGGCGCGGTAACTGGTGCCCCACACCTAACAAAATCCTGAAACGGCTGTGTCCGCGCAGCTTCGAAAGCATATCCGTGCGGCCCGCTGGGGCGTTCCCACCAGACAAGCTGGCCCTCACGGGTGTGCACACCTTGGGTTGCGTCACCCACCCGCCATTCCCATTCCAAAGCGGGCACCCAAGTCCAGTCTGCGTGATTTTCATGCATTACATTGTCCTCATAAAACCGCCATGGCCTGTTGCGCTGCCTGCATTAACGAGCTATGGACAGTGCAGCTCGCAAAACCCGGTGAGAAAGAACGGGAAATTGGCACCCTCGAAGCCGGAAGAGACACCTGTGTCCGTGCGGGTGATGAAAACGTCGAGGTTCATTGGCAATTCGCTTAGGGCGTATCAAATATTGTCTGTTGTGAGGGGATCTGCTGCCCTGAGCCTTGGATATTGGCGGCGCTGACCAGCATTTCCTGAGCGAGTTTGCGCGTTTGCGGGGTGATGTTGACCCCGCCGATCATGCGCGCGAGTTCGTCGATGCGGGCGGTGGGGGTGAGCGTGTGGATGATGGTGCGGGTGCTGGTGGCATCTTGCTGTTTGTGCACGTTGAGGTGGTGCTGGCCTTGGGCGGCGACCTGGGGCAGGTGGGTGACGCACAGCACCTGGCGTTCACGGCCAAGTTCGGCGAGCAGGCGACCGACGACTTCGGCCACGCCGCCGCCGATGCCGGTATCGACTTCGTCAAAGATCAGGGTTGCCGCCTCGCCCTGTGCGGCGGTTTGTACGCGCAGGGCAAGGCTGATGCGCGAGAGTTCGCCGCCGGAGGCGACCTTGTTGAGCGCTTGCAGCGGTTGGCCGGGATTGGTGGTGACCAGGGCTTCGATGCTGTCGAGGCCGTGGGCGCTGAATGGGGCATCGGGCTGGTGTTGCACACGCAGTTCAAACTCGGCATGGGGCATACCGAGGCCGCGAATGGCGGTGGTGACGGCGGAAGTCAAACGGGTGGCAGCCTGTTGGCGTGAGGCAGAAAGCGCGCTGGCGGCGTGTTGGTAACTGGCGGCATGTTGGGCGAGTTCGGTGCTTAGTTGTTCCAGAGATGCACTGCTGTGTTCGAGTGCGTCGAGTTGCTCTTGTAGCGTTTGCTGGTGCCTGTAGAGGTCTTCTGGGCGCACGCGGTATTTGCGCGCGGCATCGTGCAGGGCGCCAAGACGGCTTTCGAGCTGGTGCAGGCGTTCAGGATCGAGTTCGAGTGCATCGGCATAGCTGCGCAGGCTGTCGATGGCTTCGGAGATGAGGATTTCGCCTTGTTGCAGCAGGTCTAGGCTGGGGTGCAGGCTGGGGTCGTCGCTGAGGGCCAGGCTAAGTTGGTGGGCGATTTGGTTGATTTGACTGTGCAGGCTGCGCTGTTCGTCGCTGCCTTCGTCGAGGATTTGCAGTGCGCCGTGGGTCAGAGTGATGAGTTTGCCAGCCTGGGCAAGGCGGCGATGTTCGCTTTCGAGTTGCGGCCATTCATCGGCCTTAAGGCGCAGGGCGGCGAGTTCGCTGAGTTGGTGTTGCAAAAGGTCGATGCGTTCGCTGCGCTGGGTGTCGGTTTGGCGCAGGGTTTCGAGCTGCTCAAAGGTGGTTTTCCATGCGCCATAGGCCAGGCGCACAATGTCAAGTTGCGTGTCATGAGCGGCGTAGGTGTCGAGCAGTTCACGCTGTACGGCGGGGCGCAGCAGGTGTTGGTGTTCGTTTTGGCCATGAATATCGACCAGCAGGCCGCCGAGTTCGCGCAGGGTGGCGAGGTTGACGCTGCGCCCGTTGACGAAGGCGCGGCTTGCGCCCTCGCGGGCGATGACACGGCGTAGCAGGCAATCGCCGGACTCGTCGTCAAGGGCGAGCTCGCTCAGCATGGCTTGGGCTTCCGTGCTGTTTTCAAGGAAGAACAGAGCTTCAAGTTCGGCACGATCTGCTCCGGGGCGAATCGCTTCGGCACCCGCACGATCACCCAGCAACAGACCGAGAGCATCAACCAGGATGGATTTGCCCGCGCCGGTTTCGCCGGTCATGACGGTCAGGCCGCCTTCGAGTTCGAGTTGTACCGTGTCGATAATGGCGAAATTGCGAACGTGGATATGGCGCAGCATGGTGGACTCGTGCTTGGTGGTGGTCGGCTGGGTCTGGCTTGGGGCAGGTTGCCACAACCCTTGTTCAGACGAAAGTTTTGGCTAAGTGCCAAGAGGCTGATTGTTGTGACGCACCATAAATTTGAACGGCTGCATCCCCACTCTAAATGTGGTTGAACCCGAATGGATAGCATGTAACATGAGAAGCATTCTTATTTGCATGTATTTTTACTGTGACGTTATTTGGTTATTCACACCCGGACACGCCTCCCTATGTGTATTGGATCCCGGTCACCGTTGCCTTGGCTCTGCACTCATTATTGGTCGCGCTGTTCTGGCCGAGCTCGTCTGTGGAGAAGCCGGTTTTGCCGAAATCGGAGTCCGTCGTCAGTGTCAGTCTTATCGCGGCACCCAGTAGTGTCGCGCCCCCTTTACCTGTGACGCAAGCGCTTGCTCCTGAAGCAACGCAACCTGAACCGGTTGAGCAAACCTTGCCTGAACCTGAACCCACGCCTGAACCCGCGATACCGGAAAAGATAGCTCCAGCCAAAGCGGCCAAGCCTCCGCCCAAGCCTGCGCCACGGGCAACCCCGCGCCAATCCGTTGCCGCGTCTACTCCGGCACCCGTTGTTACTGCGGCTTCGAGCGATGCGGTCTCGCCCGTGGTGTCCAATTCGAGTCCGCCTGCGCGTGCTCCCGAACCTGATCCGGTGCTGATCGAGGCAAGGCACGATGCGGATTATCTGAAAAATCCGGCACCGGCCTATCCCGCAATGGCGCGTCGCCTTGGCGAAGAGGGACGGGTGGTTATTCGTGCACAGGTGGGAGCCGATGGTTTGCCGCAAGCGGTTGACGTGCGTGTTTCTTCCGGCAGCGAGCGGCTGGATAACGCCGCGCTCGAAGCCGTGCGCAAATGGCGCTTTATTCCAGCACGTCGCGGCGACATAGCGGTAGCGAGCTGGGTGCAGATTCCTTTTAACTTTTCTCTGGAGCATTGAAATATGCAAACTTCTCTCGACGTGGCGGCCATTTGGAGCCAAGGGGATGATGTGTCCCGCGCTGTGTTGATCCTGTTGCTCAGTTTGTCGCTGATCAGTTGGACTTTGATTTTGGCCAAAGGTTGGCAGGTCATGCGGCTGCACTCGGTCGCCGAACGTGCAACTGAACGCTTTTGGAATGCCGCAAGCATTGAAGAAGGCTTGCATCATTTAAAGGGGCTGCCGGCCTTTGTGCGTCTGGTCGATGCCGGGATGCGCGCCACTCGCCACGCCCAGCAACACACAGCGGGGAGCCAGGAGCATCTTGATGGTCATTTGTCCGCCAGCGAGTTGATTACGCGCGCTTTGCGTCATGGCATTCAAACTTCATCCAGTCGCCTGGAAAGTGGTCAAGCCTGGCTGGCTTCGATTGGCGCCACGGCACCTTTTATCGGTTTGTTTGGCACCGTGTGGGGCATTCATCACGCTTTACTGGCGATTGGTCAAAGCAAGCAAGCGGGGCTCGATCAAATCGCAGGTCCGGTAGGTGAAGCCCTGGTAATGACGGCTCTTGGTTTATTCGTGGCGATTCCAGCCGTTCTGGCTTACAACGCATTCAATCGCTCCTTGCGGGTGATTGGCGATGATCTTGATGGTTTTGCGCATGATCTGCATGCCTATTTCACCCTCGGGCGTTCGCATCCGGATGCAGTCTCCCAGTTTGCCGGGGTGTGCCGTGATCCAAGCGGCTCAATGCAGGAGGCAGTCTGATGTCTTTCGGTGCATTCGAGGGGCGCAATGCGAAGCCCATGTCGGAAATCAACATGACACCGCTGGTGGATGTCATGTTGGTGCTGCTGATTATTTTTCTGGTAACTGCGCCGTTGATGACGCGCGCGATTCCGGTTGATCTTCCCAAGGTTCCGCAGGCTCCATCCGTGGAAGAACCGGAGGCGATTCGGCTCACTCTGGATGCCAGCGGGAGCCTGTTTTGGGGTGAGGAACGTATTGATTCGGCCACGCTTTCTGCGCGCCTTGCCGAAGTTGCTATGCGCCAGCCTCAGCCGGAGCTGCGCCTGGCCGCTGACAAGGAAACGCGCTACCAGGCCTTGGCCGAGGTGATGAGCGCGGTGCGTGCCGCTGGACTAAGCAAATTGGGGTTTGTCACGTTACCGGGAGACACGCATGACGCGCCCTGAACACGTGCAAACGCAGTCTGCCGTGCGTCTCACGCTTGTGGCATCCGACCCACCAAATTCAGGCGCTCAAACCGTCATTTCATCGCAAGAGTTGTTTCGTTACGGTTCGGAGCTTTTGATCGAGCACTTTGGCCAGCTTTATCGACTGCGTATGACGCGAGAAAACAAACTGATTTTAACCAAGTAATCCCCGGCAATTGCCGGACAACCTGCCAGCCAGTGCCAAAGCCTCCGCCATGGTGCAAGCCCGCTTTCATTACCACCATGAACCCGGAGTAAAACCACGTGAAATCCCTAACCATTTGGGGTGATGTCGATGCCACAGCACGCATCGTCTCATCCTTCAATCCTCGAACATCCTCTGCGGGCGTCATTTTGCCGCTCGGTGCCCTGTTGTGCGGCATGTCCTTATCCGCATCTGCGCTGGCAGAAGACAGTATCGAAAAGGATCAGACGATGCCCACAGTGCAGGTCAAGGACGTTGCCGAACAGGAAGGCGGCTCTTCTGATGGCTACCAGGCGACCTCAACCCGTGTCGGCAAGGTGACTCAAGACCCGCATAACATTCCTCAGGCGATCACTATCGTCACCAACAAATTGATGGAGGAACAGCAGGTTTCCACATTGCGTGAAGCGCTGCGCAATGTTTCCGGCCTGACCTTCAACGCTGCCGAAGGCGGGCGTTCGGGCGACAACATGAACCTGCGGGGCTTCTACACCTTCGGCGACATTTACCTTGATGGTATACGTGATACGGCTCAGTACAACCGGGAAACCTTCAACCTTGAACAAATCGACGTACTGCGCGGCGCTGCGGCCATGTTGTTCGGGCGTGGTCAGGCGGGCGGCGTTATCAATCAGGTCAGCAAAATTCCAAAACTCTATGATTTCAATAGAGTAAATTTGAGCCTTGGCACTGAGGATTACCGTGAGGCCACAGCCGACTTCAACAAGAAGCTTGGTGAAACCACGGCGCTGCGCGTCAATCTCATGGGTCGCCACGAGGGCAGTTGGCGCGAAAACCCGGTCACAGGTGCGGAACCGGAAATCAACCGTGGCGGTATTGGTGCGAGTATCGCCACGGGCATCGGAACCAACAATCAGTTCACTCTGAGCCAATATTATTTGAAGACGGATGACAATCCTGATTACGGCGTTCCCTTTGATAACGCGACCAAGCGTCCAACCGAAAAATTCCCGGTGAACTATTTCTGGGGTATCGACCAGAACTTTGATGAAAGTGAAACCAGTATTACCACGTTGACTCATCAATATCGCTTTTCGCGTCAGACCGAGTTGCGTACCACGCTGCGCAGGTCGAGCTATGATCGCGCTTACTGGGCCTCCGCCCCTAGTAACACCACCCCGCCAGATGCCGATGGCAATAGCCCCAAGACGCGCAAAACGGATACCGAAAACCTTGCATTGCAATCTGATCTGAGTACCCGCTTTGAGGCAGCGGGAATGCGCCATCAGCTCATTACTGGCCTGGAATACCTCAAGGAAGATTCGGATCGCTGGGGTCTGAAAAATCTCGGAACGACTACAGCGCCGATCTACACCCCAGATGATGTTTCCGGCCCTCCCACAACCTATTCGGGCAACAACTACGCATTCTATATTCAGGATACGGTTGAGTTTGTCCCCGATTGGTCGGTCATGTTGGGGACGCGGCGTGACCAACTGGATGCCGAATATTCCAGCCTGACATCGCCGGAACTCGATTTCGGCGAGTGGAGCTGGCGCACCGGCCTGTCATGGAAACCCTCTGCCGAGTCGCATTACTACTTAAGCTGGAGCGATTCATTCAGCCCGACCGCTGATCTTTATCAGCTTTCTGGAGGGGAGTATCCGCCCGAACGCAGCCAGGTCACCGAGCTGGGCGCAAAGTGGCTGTTTATGGAGGGTGATTTGGCATTCCGTAGTGCCATTTATCGCGCCGATAAGGAATATGAGCGCAACACGGATCTTGAGTCCACGGCGGCAATTCTGACCAATAAGCGCCGCACTGATGGTATCGAGTTTGAACTGGCCGGGCGGATTACGCCGGATTGGGAAGTTTTTGCAGGAATGGCGCTCATGGATGCCGAGATTTTGGAGGTTGCGCAAAACCGTAATGCCACCACCGGCGTCGTCACCAGTGCCGACCCGCGCTTGCAGGGGCAAAGGCCGCGCAATACGCCGGATTACACCTTCAATCTGTGGACAACCTACAAGTTGGGCGGCGGCTGGAAAGTCGGTGGCGGGCTTGAAACCAAGGGCGAGCGCCTGGTTTATAACCCGTCAACCACGAATGCCAACAGCCTGTTCACCAACGGTCAATTTAACCCCAACACAGCAGAAGCCTACCAACGCTGGGATGCCATGCTGGCCTACGAGCAGAAGAGCTATACCGTGCGTCTGAATGTTCGCAATATCTTCAACGAAACATACTACGACGCACTGTACGACAACGGCGGTTTTGCAGTGCCGGGTCCTGAGCGTGCGTTTATTTTGACCACGGAGTTCAAGTTCTAGATATTCGTCTGCACGGATTGGAATGCGAGGGGAAATACCTGAATTCAGGTAGGTTCCCCTTTGTTTGTTTAGTTTCAGGAGACACATTGATGCTGATGCACATTCCCGAAGTTCTCAGCCCGGACGAATTGCACCGCTGTCGTCAAATCATCGTGGAAGCAGGTTGGGTGGACGGCAACATCACCGCCGGGTCGCAGGCCGCCAAGGCCAAAAACAATCTGCAACTGCCTGAGGACGCGCCAGCTACACGCGAGTTGCAGGGCATTGTCCTTGGCGCGTTGGGGCGCAGCGCACTTTTTTTCACTTCGGCGCTGCCGAAACAAATTTTTCCGCCGTTGTTCAATTGTTACACCGGTAGCCATAACAGCTTTGGCAATCATGTGGATAATGCCATCCGCACTGTGACCGGCACTAGCCACCGCGTCCGCTCGGACTTGTCTTTCACCTTATTCTTCACCGAGCCGAACGAGTATGAGGGCGGTGAACTGGTGATCGAGGATACCTTTGGCGCACAGCGCGTCAAATTGCCAGCGGGCGACATGGTGCTGTACCCCTCGTCCAGCGTGCATCGTGTCGAGCCGGTCACGCGCGGTGCGCGTATTGCCTGCTTCACTTGGCTGGAGAGCATGGTGCGCGAAACCGAATGCCGCCGATTGCTGTTTGATCTGGATATGTCAATCATGGCAGTGCGCGAGCGTATGGGCGACGATGCAGACGCAGTGCGTCTTACGGGGTGCTATCACAACTTGCTGCGCATGTGGGCAACGCCTTGAGAGGGATTTGTTGAAGCTGCATCCGAAGATTCGAATTGGCTCTACGGGTGGCCGCCCCAGTGGAGTTTGGCGCGCAGGATGTGGAAATAGTCGTAGTCGGCGGGGTGGATAAGCTGGGCGTAGCGCGGCGAACGCGAAACGCGCAGGGTATCCTTGGGCTCCAGATCAATCTGGCATTGTCCGTCGAAGCTGACCAAGCTATTGGCGCGACTGTGGCGCGTGGCGCGGATTTCAATCACCGAGGTGGAGGGCACGACAATCGGTCGGTTACTCAGGGTGTGCGGGCAGATGGGTGCCAGCACCACGGCTTCCAGTCCCGGTGTGAGAATGGGGCCGCCGGAGGAAAGCGCGTAGGCGGTCGAGCCGCTGGGGGTGCTGATAACCATGCCGTCCGAGCGTTGGGTGAGCAGATATTTGCCATCCACATGGGTTTCAAATTCGATCATGCGTACGGTGTCGCGCACTTTGTACACGAAGTCGTTAAAGACATCGCTACTGTAAATTACGGCACCATTACGCACGACATCGCCGCGTAATAAGAAACGTTTTTCGAGAATGTATTCGCCGTTAAAAATATGCTCAAGTCGGCTGGTCATTTCATCGGGGGAAATATCGACCAAAAAGCCAAGACGACCGAGATTGATGCCAAGGACAGGTTTGTCGTAGGCGGCAAGACTATGTGCGGCGTGGATGAGCGTGCCATCACCGCCGACGGCAATGACCAAATCGCTGCGCTGTCCGAGTTCGTTGCGCGTGGCGCGCGGATAGCCTCGCAGGCAGGCATGGTCGGGAAGCGTGGCCTG
>JAGUXT010000004.1 GCA_020061705.1 Halothiobacillus sp.
CGGATGTACTGACCCGGCTGGCGAGCGGCGAAGATGTGGGCACGGTATTCCTGCCCGACCAACCGCCCTTGCTGGCACGCAAGCAGTGGCTGGCCAGCCAGTTGCACGTCGCCGGTCGCCTGCACATTGATGCCGGCGCTGCACGTGTCCTGCGCGAGCAGGGGCGCAGCCTGCTACCCGTGGGCGTCAAAGCCGTGGATGGTGTCTTCCAGCGAGGTGATCTGGTCGCCGTACTTGCCCCCGACGGTGCAGAAGTCGCTCGCGGACTGGTCAACTACGGCGCGGACGACGCCCGCAAGATTCAGGGGCAACCCAGCCACGCCCTGCCCGCCCTGCTGGGCTACGAGGATGAGCCAGAGCTGATCCATCGGGATAATCTGGTGTTGATTTGATTAAAAAATCGCTGCGCTACGCGGCGATTTTTATTCCGGACTCCTTCTAGCCGCGCCGTCAGAAAGTAATTTCGACATGTTCCACCACCCGCCGCGCCTTGGCGCGCGCTGCGTCCACATCCTCCCCCAGCGCCAAAGCCACACCCAGGCGGCGGCTGCCGTGAATGTCCGGTTTGCCGAACAGGCGCAACTGGGTATCCGGCTCGGCCAGTGCCTGCGCCAATCCGGAAAAACGCACATCCCGGCTCTCGCCCTCGACCAGTAGCGCGCAGGAAGCCGCTGCGCCGCGAGTGCGTATGTTCGGGATCGGCAGGCCGAGAATGGCGCGCACATGCAGGGCAAATTCGGACAGGTCTTGCGAAATGAGCGTGACCAGACCGGTGTCGTGCGGGCGTGGTGAGACCTCGGAAAACCACACCATGTCGCCTTTGACGAATAACTCGACTCCGAACAGACCATGACCCCCAAGCGATGTAGTGACCGCCTCGGCAATGCGTTCGGCTGCACGCAACGCGGCTTCGCTCATGGCCTGTGGCTGCCAGGATTCGCGGTAATCGCCCTTAATCTGGAGATGACCGATGGGCGGACAGAAGGATGTGCCCCCGGCATGGCGCACGGTGAGCAAGGTGATTTCATAATCGAAGTCGATAAATCCTTCGACAATGACGCGCCCCTTGCCTGCGCGCCCGCCCTCTTGGGCATAGCGCCAGGCGGGCGCGATGTCGTCCGCTGTCTTCACCAGGCTTTGCCCTTTGCCGGAGGATGACATGATCGGCTTGACGACACAGGGCATGCCCAACGCCGCAATGGCGGTACGGTAGTCGTCCTCGTTGTCGGCGAAGCGATAGGGCGAGGTGGGCAGTCCGAGTTCCTCTGCCGCCAGACGGCGAATGCCTTCGCGGTTCATGGTCAGGAAGGCGGCGCGCGCGGTGGGAATGATCCGCCAGCCTTGCTGTTCCATATCGACCAGCGTGGCGGTGGCGATGGCTTCAATTTCCGGCACGACCAGGTCGGGCCTTTCCGCTTCGATCAACGCACGCAAGGCTGCGCCATCAAGCATGTCGATCACATGGCTGCGGTGCGCGACGTGCATGGCCGGGGCGTTGGCATAGCGATCAACGGCAATCACCTCAACGCCAAGACGTTGCGCCTCAATCGCCACTTCCTTGCCCAGTTCGCCGGAGCCGAGCAGCATCAGGCGGGTGGCGGAGGGTGCCAGCGCAGTTCCCAGAGTGCATTGCGTCATGTCTCAGGCTTCCGTGTGCTTGCTCAAGGCGCGCCAGCCAATGTCGCGCCGATAGAAACCACCCTCAAAATGGATGTGTGTCGCTGCGGCGTAGGCGTGTTGCTGTGCCTCATGGGTGGTGCTGCCTAGCGCGGTGACGCAGAGCACGCGCCCGCCGGCGGTCACGACGGCACCATCGGCATTTTGCGCAGTTCCGGCATGGAACACCTTGCTGTGGCTCGGCAGAGGCGTATCCAGGCCGTAAATCACATCGCCAAGACGCGGGGTGGCCGGGTAATTCGCCGCCGCCATGACCACGCCAAGTGCCACGCGTGCATCCCAGGCTGCACCGACCTGATTGAGCTTGCCGTCGATGCCTGCTTCAAGCAAGTCGACCAGATCGGTTTGCAGGCGCAGCATGATCGGCTGGGTTTCCGGGTCGCCAAAGCGGCAGTTGAATTCGAGCACTTTGGGCGCACCGCTTGTGTCGATCATGATGCCGGCGTAGAGAAAACCGGTGTAGGGCAGGCCGTCAAGCGCCATGCCTTGCACCGTGGGCTCCAGCACTTCGCGCATGATGCGCGCTTCAAGCTCCGGCGTGACTACGGGTGCGGGTGAATAGGCACCCATGCCGCCGGTGTTCGGCCCCAGATCGCGGTCGTCGCGGCGTTTGTGATCCTGGCTGGTGGCCATGGAGAGGATGCTCTGTCCATCCACCATGCAGATGATGCTGGCTTCTTCGCCGTCCAGATACTCTTCGATCACCACACGTGCGCCAGCCTGACCGAACTGGCCGCCGAGCATGTCGCGCACAGCGTCCTCAGCCTCCTGCGTGCTCATGGCCACGACCACGCCCTTGCCCGCTGCCAGGCCGTCGGCCTTGATGACGATCGGCGCGCTGTGGTCGCTTAAATAATCCAGGGCGGGTTGCAGCTCGGTGAACACACGGTATTCGGCGGTGGGGATACGGTGACGGGCGAGAAAATCCTTGGCGAAAGCCTTGGAGCTTTCCAGTTGTGCCGCATCACGTGTTGGGCCAAAGATGCGCAAGCCGCCATCACGGAAGCTATCCACCACGCCAGCGGCCAGCGGCGCTTCGGGGCCGACCACGGTCAGGTCGATGGCGTGGTCCTTGGCAAAGGTGAACAGCGCAGAAATGTCAGTGGCGCTAATGGCGATGTTCGTACACTTTGCTTCATGCGCCGTGCCGGCATTGCCGGGAGCGACAAAGACCTGAGTGACGCGGGGTGATTGGGCGAGTTTCCAGGCCAAGGCATGTTCGCGGCCGCCGGAGCCAATGACCAAAATTTTCATTTTTTATCCCTTTCAGAGTAGTTTTGCGTATTGTACGGTACGCATGACAGAACATCTGCCATGCGAACAGGCCAAATCAATCAGGAGTGAGGGCGTTATGAGTTTACTCAAAGAGTTCAAAGAGTTTGCGGTCAAGGGTAATGCCTTTGACTTGGCGGTGGGGGTCATTATCGGCGCGGCCTTTGGCAAGATTGTCGATTCGCTGGTACGTGATCTGATTATGCCGCCGATTGGTCTGATGCTGGGTGGCATCAACTTCAATAACCTGTTCTTTGCGCTGGATGGCAAGGAGTATGTGACGATTGCCGCGGCTAAAGCAGCGGGGGTGGCCACGCTGAATTACGGCGTATTTATTCAGTCGATGGTGGATTTCACCATTATCGCGTTTGCCATTTTTATGGTGATCAAGCTAATGAACAACCTGCGTCGTCAGGATGAGGCCAAGGCAGAAGCTGCACCGGAACCTGCGCCGTCCGAAGAGGTGTTGTTGCTGCGTGAAATTCGTGACAGCTTGAAAAAGTAAGCTTCTGCCTTGCTAGCAGCCTGTCGGACTTGAGGGCACTTCTATAAATTCGATCAAGTCGATGATTGCAAGGCAAAATGCTGCGAAAAAGCGCAGCATAGACAACTATGTGAGCATTTTGAGCCGTATTTTGACGAACCAAGCGCGACTTCAGCGGATGTATGGAAGTACCCTTGAGCAGCTTTTGCGGCCAGATCGTCTCAAGTTCGACAGGCTGCTAGAATGCGCCCTCTTTTATTGCAGAACCGGGCGCTTTGCGTATGTCACAACTTTCTCACGATTTTCTGCACTATGCGCTTGAGCGCGAAGTATTGCGCTTTGGCGAGTTCACGCTCAAGTCAGGGCGAATCAGTCCCTATTTTTTCAATGCCGGCTTGTTTAACAGCGGTGAAGCGCTAAGTCGCCTTGGGCGCTTTTATGCGGCGCGCATCGTCGAATCCGGCATTGAGTTCGATATGTTGTTTGGACCGGCCTACAAGGGGATTCCTCTGGTGGCCGCCACGGCGATGGCTCTGTATGAGCAACATGGCATGGACATTCCGTGGGCATTCAACCGCAAGGAAGCCAAGGCGCATGGCGAGGGCGGCAGTATCGTCGGCGCGCCGCTGCAAGGGCGGGTGTTGATGGTGGACGATGTGATGACCGCCGGAACCGCCATGCGCGAGTCGATTTCGATTTTGCAGGCCGCAGGTGCGCAGCCTGTGGCCGTGGCTGTGCTGCTGGATCGTCAGGAGCGCGGGCAGGGTGAATTGTCTGCCGTGCAGGAGCTGGAGCGTGATTATGCGCTTGTGGCATTGCCACTGGCGGGAGTGGCTGATTTGATTGATTTGCTGCGTGGCGAGCCGAAGTATGCGGCCGTACTGGACGCGGTCGAGCAATATCGTGCGGCGTATGGGGTGGTGTAAAAATTTGCCACGAGAGCAGAGAGCAGGCCATATTTCTCGGCGAACGCCGCGTTCTCTGTGGTTAATAGTTTGGAATTATTCTTGATTTTTGGGCAGCTTCCACGCCGCCAAAAACAACAGCAACCAGCCCAGGATGAAAAATACACCACCTAGCGGGGTGATAAAGGCAAAAAAGCGTATGCCGAACAAGGTGTAGGTCAGGATGTAGGCGTAAAGGCTGCCGCAGAACAGCACGATGCCGATGAACCAGCTCCATGCAGCGCGATTAAGTGTGCCGCGCTGTGCCAATCCCTGGATAGTCGCTTGCCCCATCCAGAAGGCGAGTGCGAGTAGCGCCAGTGCATGGATGAGCTGGTATTGAACGGCGATATTGAATACCTCAAGCAAGCGCGGCTCGACGATATTTTTTAAGCCATGTGCGCCAAATGCGCCCAAGACCACGCCCAAGCCGCCCAAGAGGCTGGCCAGCAGGATAAACAGGCGACTTTGATTGTGAGCTCGGTAAGTTTGGCTCATGCGCCAAAATCATCTTCGATGGCTTTTTTCAGTCGGCGTTCTTCCAGGGCATCTTCAAGGCGACGGCGGGTGTCCTTATCGACAACTACCGGCTTGGTGTTTTCATCGGGCAACTCACTTGCATCAGGCACGGGGATCAGGGCATCGTCGAGGTCTTCAATGGATTTGGCTTCGCTCATGGCAGTCTCACGTCGTCAATGGGTTTTAGTGGCGCGTGTTATGCCGTAGCTTGTCTCTCAGGTCAAGTCCTGTGCTGTGTCATGATTCAAGCCGTGTTCGCGCAACTTCTTGCGCAAGGTGCCGCGATTCAGCCCCAGGCATTGCGCGGCGCGGGTTTGATTGCCTTCGCAGTGCTGCAAAGCGCATTCGAGCAGGGGGCGCTCCACTTCGCGCATCACCATGGCATACAGCTCGGTCGGATCATCGCCTTCCAATGTTTGTATGTAGTCTTTGAGTGCGCTGCGTACGATTTCGTGCAATGGACGAGGGCTCATGCGTCGGCTCCAGAATCGGCCAATGCGATGGCCATTGCGTTGGCCGGGGCGTTGGCGTGTGTGGCGAAATAACGATCAATCAAATCGAATTGCGTGGCGGCATCTTCGGCGCGCACGAAGGGGATGCGCAGGGTATCGCTGTCGGGTAGGTGGATGCAATACCAGGTGATGTGTTTGCGCGCCACGCGCACGCCAATATGCTCGCCGTAAAGTTCGTGCAAGGCGTTGATATGCTGCGTGATGAGTTGATGCTTTGCGGTAAAGCTCGGTTCGGCAGGATGGGGTTGATCGGTCAGGGCTGCGCGCATTTCGGCGAACAACCACGGGCGGCCCAGCGTGGCGCGGCCAAGCATGATGCCGTGTGCACCGGTGTAATCCATCACCTCGCGTGCTTTGGTGGGGGTGTCGATATCGCCATTCGCCCACAGCGGAATGTCCACGGCTTCGCGCACCGCACGGATGCTGTCGTACTCGGCCTCGCCACGGAACATATCCGCTCGGGTGCGCCCGTGGATCGCCAAGGCCTGAATGCCTGCGGCCTGGGCGATGCGCGCAATCTGCACGGCATTGCGTTGCTTGGGGTCGAGCCCCGTGCGGATTTTGAGCGTGACGGGTACACCCACGGCGGCGACGACAGCATCAAGGATGCGGCCAACGTGCTCGGTATCGCCCAGCAGAGCCGAGCCTGCGGCTTTTTGGCAGATTTTTTTCGCCGGGCAACCCATGTTGATATCGACGATTTGCGCGCCATGCGCCACCCCATGCCGCGCGGCTTCGGCCATGTTGGTCGGGTCGTTGCCGACGATCTGGATGGTGCGTGGCTCCGGTTCGTCTTCATGCGGCAGGCGGCGATGACTGGTGCGCGTGTTGCGCAGCTGAGGGTTGCTGGAGGACATTTCGCCCACCACGAGGCCAGCGCCGAAGGTCTTGCAC
Organism: Halothiobacillus sp.; assembly: GCA_020061705.1. Lineage (GTDB taxonomy): Bacteria > Pseudomonadota > Gammaproteobacteria > Halothiobacillales > Halothiobacillaceae > Thiofaba. Next base: position 6,303 of record JAGUXT010000004.1, read on the forward strand.
AGGTGACGAAAGGGGTGGTCGGTCACGCCTGCCATCGGGGCAAGGGCGAGCGGGCTGTCGAGTTGGAAGGAGCCGATACGCATAGGAAAAGCCTGAAAAATCGATTTTAGCCACAGAGGACACAGAGTTCACGGAGAAGAATGCCGCGTTTTGTATGGAAGAGATTGTTTGCGATAAAGGCTTGCCAAGGGGCTATCGCTAACACATACACGCATAAATCCAGAAGACACAGTTATCAGTTCCGGGAACTCTGTGGCTAATTTCTTGGTAGTGTCTGGGGGTGGCGTTGATGCGCTGCCAGCAAGCGTGCGAAGGCTTGCGGATCCTTGGTGTGGGTGAGTTCACCTTCACGCGGGAAATGCAAATCAAGCAAACGCGAGAGCCAGAAGCGCAGGGCGGCAGCACGTAGCATGACTGGCCATGCGGCGTGTTCTTCGGCGCTGAAGGGGCGCACTGCGGCATAGGCAGTCAGCAAGGCGAGGGTGCGCTCGGGATCAAGTTCGCGCGCTTCAGTCACGCACCAGTCGTTGACTGTGACGGCCACGTCGTAGAGCAGCGCATCGGTGCAGGCGTAATAGAGGTCGATGATGCCGCTTAAGTTTTCCCCTTCAAACAGCGCGTTATCGCGGAACAGGTCGGCATGGATGATGCCGCGCGGCAGTTGGTCGAAGCGGTGGCTGAATTGGAAGCTGATTTCGGCATCAAGCTTCGCCGCTGCGTCGAGATGAAGTTGTTCATGCAACCGCGCAACGGCCTCACGCCACCAGTGTGGGCCGCGCGGGTTGGCACGTTCCACAGGATAACTTTGCCCGGCAAGGTGGAACTGTGCCAATGCGGTGCCAATGGCCGCACAATGGGCGACTTCGGGGTGTTCAAGAGTACCTCCGCCGAGACGCTGGACGAGGGCGGCCGGCTTGGCGCACAGCTCATCAAGATAGCTGCCGTGACGGTTGGCCAGCGGGTGCGCCGTGGGCACGCCATGTTCGGCGAGGTGCGCCATGAGATTGAGGAAAAAAGGCAGCTCTTCGGCACCAAGTTGCTCAAACAGGGTCAACACATAGCGGCTGTGCGCGGTGGTCACAAAGTAGTTGGTGTTTTCGATGCCTGCACTGATACCGACGTAATCGACCAGCTCGCCAGCATTGAAATTGTGTAGAAATGCTTCGAGCTGATGGCGCTCGACGCGGGTGTAAACCGACATAAGTAGCCTGTTATTAAGAGTATGACTTCCGCAAAATCGCCCCAGCGGTGTTAAGGCACCTCGCCGTACTTAAGTGTACTGTCTTCGGTGCTTTGCCTTGCTGGGACACGTTTGCGTAAGTCCTAAAGAAGTGGAATTACCAGCGGAACAGTACCCAGCGCGGTGGGGCCGGCGGGTTGGAGGGGCTGTTGACACGGGTTTCCAGCGTACCGTCACCGTCGTTATCCACCATGTAGTACGGCGGCAAGCCGCCGCGCGGAGTGACGCGAATCATGTAGGGGCGGCCTTGGCTGCGGAATTCTTCGATGGTTTGGGTCGGCTCTTCGCGGATATTCACTTCCGGTTCGGGGATGTCGGTCTGCGGAGCCGCGAGTGGAGCTTGCTCCTGGGACGGGCTAGCGTTCGTCGTCGCAGGCGGTGGAGCATCGTCCACGGCAAGGAGGATGCCGCTATGCAGACCGAGCATCAGGACAATGGGCGCGAGAATATGCGTGGATGGAGGGCGCAACATGATTAAAGCTCCAGCAAGATGCGTTGTTCTTCGGGGGAAGGGGCGACGCTACGGTTTTGATAGAAGGCGAAAATAGCATCAAGTACGCCTTGTGGCTCGTCGATGATATGAAATAAATCCAGATCCGCAGCGCTGATGGTGCCCTGTTCGAGCATGGTATGACGGAACCAGGCAACCAGGCCGTTCCAGAAGTCACTGCCGACCAGAATAATTGGAATGCGGCGAGATTTTCCGGTTTGAATCAGGGTCAGAATTTCGGCCAGTTCATCCAGCGTGCCGAAGCCGCCGGGCAGAACAACATAGGCCGAGGCGTATTTGACGAACATGACCTTGCGCGAGAAAAAATGCTGGAAATGTAGAGAAATGTCCTGAAAGCGGTTGTCGTGCTGTTCATGCGGCAACTTGATGTTTAGCCCTACACTGGGCGCAAGACCTGCTTTGGCACCCTTGTTGGCGGCTTCCATGATGCCGGGGCCGCCGCCGCTGACCACGGCAAACCCGGCATCAGAAAGCTTTCGTGCGATCTCTACAGTGAGCGCGTAGTAGGGATTGTCCTCCTTGAAGCGCGCCGAACCGAAAATGCTCACCGAAGGCTCGATGCTGGAGAGGGTTTCAAAGCCGTTGACGAACTCGGCCATGATTTGAAATACCTTCCACGACTCGCGTGCGAGGGCGTTGGAGTCCTTGGGTGGGCGGGGGATGCGCTGAGGGGTGGGGTGTTGCATGGATTGCGTATGCGAGAGCGTAGAAAAAAATTTGTCGCAAGAAGGTAACATGTGACTCAAATTGTCGAAAGGTAATCTAATGTCCGCTGTTAAACCCGCGCTGCTTTTGGTGGATGGCTCATCGTATCTGTTTCGTGCCTTTCATGCCCTGCCGCCCCTGACCACGTTTGATGGCACGCCGACCGGCGCGCTGCATGGCGTGTTGTCGATGATTCAGAAGCTGGTATTGGAAGAAAAACCCAGTCATGTGGCGGTGGTGTTTGATGCACCGGGCAAGACATTTCGTGAAGATATGTATGCGGACTACAAGGCCACTCGCCCGTCGATGCCGGAGGAATTGCGCGTGCAAATTGCGCCATTGCATCAGGCGATTGTGGCCATGGGGCTGCCGCTGTTGATTATTGATGGCGTGGAAGCGGACGATGTGATCGCAACCTTGACGCAGCAGGCGCAGGCGCGCGGTTTGCCGGTGCTGATTTCGACCGGCGACAAGGATATGGCGCAGCTCTCCGCACCCGGCGTGACCCTGATTGATACGATGAAAAACACGCGCCTTGATCCGGCGGGGGTGGAGGAGAAATTTGGTGTGCCGCCTGCGCGGATTGTTGATTATTTGGCACTGATGGGCGACAGCAGCGACAACGTGCCGGGGGTCAAGGGCTGCGGGCCGAAGACAGCGGTGAAGTGGTTGCTGGAATATGGTTCGTTCGACGGCGTAATGGCTGCCGCTGCGACGATGAAAGGTAAGGCTGGAGAGAATCTGCGTGAGGCATTGGCGCATCTGCCTCTCTCGCGCGAGCTGGTGACGGTGCGTAGGGATGTGGCGTTGCCGCTCAGTCTGGACGCGCTCAGGCCGAGTGCGCCGGATTTGGATGCCTTGGTTGCGTTGGCGGAAAAATATGAATTGCAGCGGCATTTGAAGGTTTGGCGTGCGTTGCAGGCTGAGCTTGTGGCAAAAGATGGTCCTGCTTCGCCCCGTGAGGGGGATTTGGCAGGACTGGACGCTGTTGCCGCCCTCAAGTCCCCTGCAGCCCCTCCTTTTCATGGGGGGGGGGATGACGCAGCAGAAGGTTCGGGCGGTATGCTGTCCCCCAGCGCCGAAGGGGAGGGAATTTACCACGCCATTCTGAGCGAAACGGATCTGGCAGACTGGCTCTTGCGTATTGAAGCAGCGGAGTTGACCGCATTTGATACTGAAACGACGAGTCTGAATCCCATGCAGGCCGAAATTGTCGGCGTATCCCTGGCGGTGCACGCGGGCGAAGCGGTTTACATTCCCTTGGCGCACAGTTACCCCGGTGTACCCGATCAGCTTGAGCGTGAGCCTGTGTTGGAACGTTTACGTCCGTGGCTGGAAAGCGCGGCGCACGCCAAAGTGGGACAAAACCTGAAATACGATGCGCATGTGCTGGCTAACCATGGCATCACCCTGCGCGGCATAAAGCACGATACCTTGCTGGAGTCGTATGTGCTGGATGCGGCGCAAAATCGGCATGACCTCGATACGCTGGCGCGGCGCTATCTTGAGCACGACAACATCACTTACGAGCAGGTTGCGGGCAAGGGTGCGAAGCAGCTCCCATTTGCGGCGGTCAGTGTTGAAATCGCCACGGATTACGCGGCAGAGGATGCCGATATTGCCTTGCGCCTGCATCAGGTCTTGTGGCCCCGCCTTATGGCTGTGCCGGGTTTGCAGGCTGTTTACGAGAGCATTGAAATTCCCCTGCTGCCGGTGCTGATGCGCATTGAACGCCACGGCGTGCAGATTGATGTACCCCTGTTAAAGCGTGTCAGTCATGAGTTATCCATGCGCATGATGGCCTTGGAAAAGCAGGCGCATGAACTTGCAGGTGGCGCGTTCAATCTGGCCTCTCCCAAGCAGTTGCAGGAGATTCTTTTCGAGCGACTGGGGCTGCCAGTGGTGAATAAAACGCCTACCGGTCAGCCGTCCACCAATGAAGATGTGCTGGAGCAGCTCGCCGATCAGCATGAATTGCCGCGTGTGATTCTTGAGCACCGTATGCTGGCCAAGCTCAAGAGCACCTATGCCGACAAGCTGCCAGAGGCGATCAACCCACATACCGGGCGGGTGCATACCATGTATCAGCAAGCGGTGGCCTCTACCGGGCGCTTGTCTTCAACCGAGCCGAACCTGCAAAACATCCCGGCGCGCAGCGAAGAAGGACGTCGCATTCGGCAGGCGTTTACCGCGCCAGAGGGGCACGTCATTCTGTCCGCTGACTATTCGCAGATTGAGCTGCGCATCATGGCGCATCTCTCAAAGGACGAGGGATTGCTCAAGGCGTTTGCGGAGGGACGGGACATCCACCGTGCCACGGCTGCCGAAGTCTTCGGCGTGGAGCAAGATGCCGTGACGGATCTGCAACGCCGTGCGGCAAAAGCCATTAACTTCGGCCTGATCTATGGCATGTCGGCTTTCGGACTGGCGCGGCAATTGTCCGTTCCGCGCGCCGAGGCGCAGGCCTATGTTGATCTGTATTTTGCGCGCTATCCCGGCGTGCGCCGTTATATGGAAGGGGCAAGGGAGAAGGCAAGGGAGTTGGGTTACGCCGAAACACTGTTCGGGCGACGTTTGCTCCTGCCGGAGATCAGGGCGCGTGATGCGCGCCGCCGCCAGCAAGCCGAGAGGATTGCGATCAATGCGCCGATGCAAGGCACGGCAGCAGATATTATCAAGCGGGCGATGATCGACATCGACGCATGGCTAATCGCCAGCAGTTTTCCGGCCAAAATGGTGATGCAGGTGCACGATGAACTGGTGTTTGAAGTGCTGCTTGAACACGCCGATGCGCTCGCCGCGGAAATCAAGACACGCATGGCCGCTGCCGCTGATTTGGCCGTACCTTTGGTGGTGGGTGTGGGGGTAGGCAAGAATTGGGACGAGGCGCATTGAACTTTTTGGTGGGCGCTTTGCACTAACTGGCTGACCCTATTTAAGGGGGATACGCCAAATCGCAGGAACGCGATGCCCGTGTTGTGACGAAACGTTTTTAAGCGCCGCAAGGCGCTTTTTTGTTGGGGCGGGCTTCTGCCTAGTCTTCGTTTTACGGCGGAAGGATTAAATCTCGTATTTCGGCAATTGCCCATGGATCATGCGCGCATCCCAATCCATGGCGGCTTGCGGGCGGTCGAAATAATAGCCCTGCAACAAGGCGTGTGGATTGCGTGCACGAATAAAGCGCGCTTGCTCAATGGTTTCTACACCCTCAACGACGACATGCAGTTGCAGGCCGTGGGTGAGTGCCAACATGGCTTCAAGCACTTTAACCGCATCGGGGTTATTGGGGATGCGATCACGAACAAAACTCTGATCGATTTTAAGCTTATCAATCGGTAGCTCGGTGAGCATGCCCAAGGTGGAATGCCCCGTGCCAAAGTCATCAATGGCAATCAGGAAGCCTTGCGCAACCAACTGTTGAATGCGCTCACGCACAAAATCCAGGCCACCCACCAAGCCGCCTTCAGTGATTTCAAGAACAATCGCGCTGGGCGGAATGCTTTGGCTGCGTGCGGTTTTTCGCAGCTTGGTGACGAGATCGTCACGCAATAAATGCCGTGGGCTGAGGTTGATCGAGAGAAATAAGTCGCGTTGGGTGGCGCGCCGCCACATGGCAAGATGCGGTAGCGCCTCTGAGAAAATCCACTCAGTAATACGCTCGATCATGCCGATTTCTTCGGCAATCGGGATAAACAGGGCGGGCGACACGGGGCGCGAGCCGTCGCGCTTCCAGCGGAGCAAGCATTCGAAGCCCTTGAGTTCAGCCGAGCCGGCTTCGACCAAGGGCTGCATAAAGACTTCAAACTCCTTTTTCTCCAAGGCCTTGCGCAAGCCTTGTTCAATATCGAAGCGTAGTGCAGCTTCTTGACCCAGCGCAGGAGTGTAAATCAGCGCACGGTCGCGCCCCGCTCGTTTAGCTCCGTGCAGCGCCATATCAGCAGCCTGCATTAATGCGTCGCTGTTTTCGCCGTCACGTGGGGCAAGCGCTACACCTAGGCTGGCGGTGACTTTCATGTGCATGTCGCCACCATCCAGGGGAACCGGTTGGCGCAGCACGTTGAGGACTTTCTCGCTCAGACTCGGCGCCATGCTGGCGGCACGAGCAATGTCATAGCTGACCGGCAAAAGTACGGCAAACTCATCACCAGAGAGGCGGGCCAGCACATCATTCTCGCGCAAAATAGCTCGAACTCGCTGGGTGATGGTGCGTAGCACCTGGTCGCCCATGGCATGCCCGAGTGTGTCATTGATGGTTTTTAGACGGTCAATGCCAAAGTGCAACAGAATTAGCGAACGTTCCGCACTGATATTCGTTTGCGCCGCGTTAAGTTTCTGCAAGAAGCTGTTACGGTTGAGCAAGCCAGTGAGCGGGTCGTATTGGGTGAGCTGCGTCAGTGTGAGCTCGGCTTTTTTCTGTGCACTGATGTCCTGCATGATGCACATCAACTGTTTGGTGCGGTTCTGCGCGTCCGTGATGGTGCGGGCAGAGAATTGCGTAGTGATTTGGCTGCTGTCGGCGCGCATTAATGCTGCGTGCCCCTCCCACTGACCGTCACACACAAGCGCACCCATAATGCGCTGATAAAGCTCGGTTTGCTCAGGCAAAAGAAGTTCCTGCCAGCTCCGGCCGACCGAGAAATCCGCTGTGTGTCCGAGCAAAGTGACATAACCCGGATTGACTTGGCTAATCACACCCTGTGGGCTGCAAAAGAAAACACCCGCCTGGACATGACTGAACAGGGTGCCCGTGAGTTGCTGTGCATCCTCTGCGTCAATGCGTGCCTGGCTTTCAATTTCAAGCTGACGTTTGGTTTCATTGCAGGTGTGTGTCATCGCGTCCTTGCTACGCATAGCGCTGCGGAGGCGCTTTAGTACATTTGCGAGTTGACCGAGTTCGCCCACCTTGTCTTGCCAAGGAAGTACGATTTCATCATCGGGTTTGAGGGCGATGGTGTTCAGTGTGCATCCGAGGGTGCGAAAACGATCCGCCCAGAACAGGGCTTGAAGGCCGAGTAAAATGACCTCAAGCCCGGCAAAAGCCAACAGAACATTTACAGGACGCATCCAAGTCTCAAAATCCTGTTGCGGCAACATGATGCTTGAAATCCATACCGCCGCGGCAAAAAGCGCGATCAGCACGACGTGCGGGGTGACAACCTGAATCCAGGTCAAACGACTTAATCGGTCATTCATGCGATGTGTATCCCTATGAACTTACACAAAACCGCCCCAGCGGCGTTCAAGCGTCTCGCCGTACCAAAGTACTGTCTTCGACACTTTGCCTCGCTGGAGCATTTTTGTGCACGCCCTGTTTTTATTGCCATGCGTATGTCAGGTAGATATGTGCAGAAAGAAATGAATAGTCTGGACTGCTTTGTCCTGAAAACAGTAGACCATAACGCAAGTTTTGGCTGACATTGTAGTGAGCATCCAAATCAAGTGTTGTGGCAAAGCCACTGCTGTTACTTGGGCTGATTGCGTATGTGACATCGGGTGCAAGTGGATCAAGGCTTGCCGCAGCTTCGTGAGCCGTTTGCCAGCCTGCACTGACATCCAGACGCAGGTTAAGCCCTGTGTCATCTTTTGACAATAGTTGGTAGCGTCCCATTGCGGCAATGCGCAGCAGGCTTTCCGGACTATAATAGCCTCCGTTACCTGGCGTAAAAGGCGAAAGATTTTTCTGGTAGCCCGTCGCAAAAATCACGGGGCCGAGCTTGATCTCTTCAAACTCAGGGGAGACCGGGTGCAGTACATTGGCATAGACTTCATACATGCGGTTATCGGCAACGCCCACTCCATTAAGCTCTGCTGCGGTCAATGATCCTTCGGCTTTCCATTTGCCTAGAGTGCGATAGCCTCCAAGCTCCAGCCCTTCGCGCATGACCCGGCCCCATTGAACAGCAGGGGTGTTTGGGGTGGCGGGCTGGGCGCTCCCGCTGGTGGACAGCACGGATTGCTCTACATTGCGCCGCGCCAGACGAATGCGTCCACCCAGCTCGCTTTCCAGCCAGCCCAAACCAAGCTCGCCGCGCCAGGTGGGGTTGAGAATACCTCCCTGCGGTGTGCCGCCCAGGCCAAGCGTCCACTCTCGCCCATCAGCGTCGTAGTAGCGTGTTTGCAGGTACAAATCACTTAGCCCACTTGCGCTCTGTTGATCGTCCTTGGCATTGAACACGCGGGCATCGGCACGCAGGCGGTAGCGTTCACCACTCAGCAATCCTTCGAGGCGCAGACCGTCGATGCAGAAATTCCCTTGGTTGAATGGGGTCTCGCTATCTTTGATGAAAAGCTCCGTGCGCACATGGCTGGACTGGGCTGGCGGCAGGTAGGGCGCGGCAAGAACATGCCCGGAGGCATCGAGCATGATGCGCGGGTTGCTTGACGTGCTCAGCAGCCGTTCGCGCGCCATGGGGTCGGCGGTTAATTGGGCAAGAGGTGTGCCTGCGCCAAGGGTATTGCTGATACGGTAAGCTTCGCGCAGTTTGTTCTGCGCACTCAGGCTAAAGACCAATCCCTCGGCAGCGCCCTGGCTTTGGGGGTTCAGCTTCAGGCTCTGTTCAAATGCGCTAGCTGCCTGCGCGTATTGCTCCAGTTTGTAATTGCTCCAGCCCAGAATCTCCTGCTCGCCTGCATCCGGCGGGCGCAGCGTTTCCAGCGCGGCCAGTTGGTGGATGGTTTGTGCATAGTCGTTGGCTTTGAACGCGTGCAGAGCATAGGACTGGTGCGCTTGAATGCGCAGTTCGCGTGAGGCTTGGTTGTACGGCATGAAGCCAAGTTGTTTGAGTGCGGCTGGGTAGTTGTTTTGTACAAGTTCGACGCGCACTACGTTGGCCATGTCCTTGACCTGATTCGTCCAGTTGGCGGCGCGCGTGAACCAACGCTGGGCGAGTGGCCAGTCGTTAAGATGCCAGGCGGCCCAGCCTTGCAGGCGAGCAGCATCCACATTGCGCGCCCTGAACAGTTGCGTTTCAAACGGCTGGAGCACGTCCAGCGTTTGGACGTAGCGCTGCGCCTGAAAATCCTCATTCGCCTGAGTGAGGGCGCGAGTCAGCGCGTCCACCGTTGCGGGGCGCTTGTGACGGGGTGCTGGGCGGGAATTTGGCTGCGCACCGGGTTCAGGTGACTCAGGTACAGCTTGCGTGGCGGGTGCATCCGCCAGCGTTCCGGCTTCGGGCTCAATGGGCAGCACAGGGCGCGGGCGACGCGCATCGCGCACCGATTCCACGGCGGATGGCAAGGGTTGAATCAAAATGTCCTGCGGGATGGGGGTGCGTTCGATGGTGGGTGCAGTGACTTCGGTTTGCGCAATGGGTTCAGCCTGTGCGATACCCCACACAAGCCACGGGGTCAGGCAAGGCAGCATGAAGAGGAATTTCATGGCTCACGCTCGCTTTGTGCCAGGTAAGTCAATAAGGTCAATACGCTGGAATAATAGTTTTCGTCCTTTAGCTCAGTCGTCACGGGCAGGGGCTGAGCTTGACCCGGGTTTAGGCAGCGCTGCATGAATTGCAAAATCATGCGCCCACCGCTGGAGAGCGGGTAGGGTGCCAGCTCGCCGCTTTCCAGATTGACCCAGACTGGGTGTCCGGGGTGCTGCCAAAGCACGTCAACATGTGCATAGAGCGGTGCAAGGTCGAGATTCGCCCAGCAGGCGTACAGCGGAATGCGCATGGCATCGAAGCTAAAGCGCGGTGGCCAGCCCGGAGCTGGGCTTAGGCTGCCGTTGACGTCAATCTTTAACCAATCGGGGGGAAGTTTGGCTTGACCGAATTGCGCCTGCCGGATAAGTGCAATGCCCGTTTCGCGCAGCGTTGCCCATTCGGGCGAGGGATCAAGCGTGTTCAACTCGGAGAAGGCGGGGAAAATCCAGTACGACAGATTGACGGTCAGGCTTTCCGCATGTTCAAAGCCATCCATGCCGGGGAGCAGAACCGGGCCATGCACGCTGGGGCGGATGAGCTTGGCACGCAGGGCTTGGGCAAGCGTTAGCGCCTGCTGCTTGTATTCGGACTTGCTCCAGCGCGCCGCAGCGCGCGAAAGAGCCCATGCGATAAGCAGCTCGCCATCGCTGGCATTGTTGGGGTCATCGACATGCGGGGTTGCGTCCGGCCTCCAGCGCCAGGAGAAAAAAACATCCTGCTGGCGGCGCAGGTTGTCTTGCGTCCATTGCCAGATGCGCTGGAAGCTCGCCTGATCGTCAGCGGCGACGGCCAGCAGCATGGCATAGCCCTGCCCTTCCGAGTGACTGATGTCGCGGTTGCCGCTGTCAATGACTCGGCCACTCTCATGCACATAGGCCTGTTTGAAGGCTTGCCAAAGCTCGGGGGGGATATGTCCTCCCGAGTTTACAGGTGGGGGCGGGTTACATGCAGTCAATAAAAGGGCAAGGGCGGCGAGGAGGAAAGCGCGCACAATGTCACCTCACTAGGCCAGCTTGCGCCGACGAGCACGGCGGCGCAGGAGGAGCCAGGTCAGGCCGCTGGTGATAAGGATAATGCCAAGCGCTCCGGCAACAAGCAGCCACGGACGATCACTCAAAACCAGGGAGAGCCAGGTTGTTGCTGGGAGTTCGCCGACAAAGCTATGACTGGCCGGGAATGAGAAACCCAGTGCTTCGCCGTCAGAATTCCATATCATGCCATTGCCATTGAGTGCGCCCCAAGTCTCAAAGTTTACAAGCTGGTTAACACCCCCACGCAGGCGTTGCGGGTCTTCAGCGGCCAGCAGGGTCACTGCACCACCACTGAACGCGGACATGAACTGAATGGCGGCGCTACTTTGGCCAAGGCCGCGCTCCAACGCGAGCTGGGCGTTGACCGGGGTGGTTTTACGCATATTCACAGGGCTTAATCCGGGGTCGGCAAGCCAGGTTTGCAGGCTGGCGCGTACCAGGCTTTCCTGCACACCGACCACCAGATTTTGCCAGCGCAAACCGGGGGTAAAGGCATGGATTTCATTGCGCAGCGCTTCGGGCAGCTTTGAAGGGTTGCCCACGAGCAGCAGGTTTTGCTTGTTTTGCAGATGCGTAAGGTCGCGAGTCACTTTTAGGCCTGTGAGCGGCGCTTTGTTAATTTGCGTGAGTTTTGCGATCATGGTGAGCGCTGCACTGTAGGTGTCCTCGTTTTCATCGAGTATGACCAGGGCACTGTTGCTGCCATCGTAGGGCTGGGTGTAAGGCAGTCCGGTGCGCGAGAGCAAGGAGAGATCAGGCAGCCGCATAAAGCCGTTATTGGGCGGCAAGGCGATGCGTGAATCGTCGGCAATGCTGACATACAGGTTGTCGGTGAAGATAGGGCGGCACTCGCCGCCGACATCCTTGCCAATCACGCTGGGGGCAAAGCTTAGGGTGTTACGCCCGGCCATGAGTTGCGCCATGGGGATATTGATTTTCGTGCGCCAGATTTGCTCCCCGTGGGGGTTGCCGAGGTGAATGGCTTGAATGAACTGCCCGTTCAGCAGAACGTTCAGGGCTGACTTCTGGTCGAAGCCTGCGCCATAGGCAAAGTTGATTTCTACATCCAGGCTGCGCAATTGCGGATTAAACATTTCGGCAAAAGCCCAGAAGTTAAGCTCTGCCGGTTTGGGGTACATGCCGTGCAGTGTCGTGGTGGCAAAATCCAAACGGGCAAAACTAATCCACCCATGCTCGTCGGCGCGATTGCTTTGGTTGATGTTTCCTTGCTGGCGACTGAAACCCACGGGTAACTCAAGGCTTTTGATGTCAATGCTCTGGCGATCAGGCAAGGCGAATTTATGCAGGGCAAAAACCTGCGCCGCTTCGGTGACTTGTTTGGCATCGAGCCCGGAAATAAGCACGACACCGCGCGTCGGGTCGCTATCCAGTGGGAAC
>JAGUXT010000015.1 GCA_020061705.1 Halothiobacillus sp.
CACTCATGCCGTCACCTGCACGCTTGCCCCGCACCACAGCGCCGAGCTGCTGCAATTTGAAAACAGCTATGGCGGCTTCAATGCCGACGGCTCGGAATATGTCATCCGCCTGCCCAAACAAGCCGATGGCAGCGTCAAAAGGCCGCCACTGCCCTGGTCGAATGTGCTGGCCAATGCACATAATTCAGGCTGCATCGTCACCGAATCCGGCGCCATGCATACCTTCGCGCAAAACAGCCGCGAACACCGCCTCACCCCCTGGCACAACGACCCGGTCATCGACCCGCACGGCGAGGCGTTTTACATCCGCGACGAAGACGCCGGGCTGTACTGGTCACCTACTACGGGTCCTGTCACCGGCGCAGGCGATTACGAAGTGCGCCACGGACAGGGTTACACCACATTCCACCATGTCAGCAGCGATCTTGCGCAGAAAACCACCGTTTTCGTGCCGCTGGACACAAGCTGCCGGATTGTAAACATCGAACTGCGCAACCTGTCCGACCAGCCGCGTCGTCTGTCGCTGTTCAATATCAACCGTCTGGTGCTGGGCGTGAACCCCAAAGACACGGCAGCACATCTCGAAACCCGCTGGGATGAAGCCGCCCATGCGCTCACAGCACAAAACCCGAACGCAGGGGCGTTTGCGCAAGGCACCGCCTATGTTGCGCTGCTCTCCCCCGTTGAAGCCGTGCATCACAGCGCCAACCGCGCAAGCACCATCGGCCAGGGGCGCAGCCCGGCGCGTCCGCTTTCGGTGGAATGCGCTGCCGTGCTTGATGGCCGCACCGGCACAGGCTACGACTGCGCCGCCCTGCAAGCGCAACTCTCCATCGAGCCGAGCGATAAGCGCAGCGTGGTGTTTGTCCTTGGCGAAACCAATGCGGCCGACGGCCTGCATGACCTGCTCCACACGCTGCGCCAACCCGGCGCAGTCGATGCTGCACTGGAGAGGGTCAAGACGTTCTGGAAGGACTTCACGCGCAAGGCCAAAGTCCACACCGGCAAGCCGGAGGTGGACATCCTGGTCAATCAATGGCTGCCGTATCAGAACCTGGTCTGCCGTATTTGGGCGCGCACCGCCTACTACCAGTCCGGCGGTGCGTTCGGCTTCCGCGACCAGTTGCAGGATGCCCTCAACCTGATCCGCCACGATGCCAACCTGACCCGCCAGCAAATCCTGCTCAATGCCGCCAACCAGTTTGTCGAAGGCGACGTGCTGCACTGGTGGCATCCGTTCCCGGATGGCACATCACGCGGCATCCGCACCCGCTTCTCCGACGACCTGCTGTGGATGCCCTACGCCACCGCTAAGTACATCCAGCACACCGGCGAGAACACCATTCTTGATGAACAGGCGCGTTTTCTCAGCGGCGCGTTGCTGGATGAGGGCGAAGACGAGCGCTTCATGATCCCGAGCGATTCCGGCACGCAGGGCGACCTGTACGACCACTGCTGCCGCGCGCTCGACCGCTCGCTGAAAGTCGGCAAACACGGCCTGCCGCTGATGGGCACCGGCGACTGGAACGACGGCATGAACCGCGTCGGTCGCGAAGGCATCGGCGAAAGCGTGTGGGTGGGCATGTTCCTCTACGCCATCCTCGGCGACTTCATTCCCCTGTGCGAAGCCCGCCGCGACCTCACCCGCGCCGAAAAATACCGCGCCCACCGCGCCAAACTGTTTGAGGCACTCAATACCGAGGGCTGGGACGGTGACTGGTATCGTCGCGCCTGGTACGACAACGGCGCGGTGCTCGGCTCCAAGACTTCGGACGAATGCCAGATCGACACCCTCGCCCAGGCTTGGGCGGTGCTCACCAGCACCGCAACCGGCGAGCGCGTGGAGCAAGTGCTGAGCGCCATGGATGCCCGCCTGATCGACAAAGACGTCGGCATCATCCGCCTGCTCACCCCCGCGTTTGATAAAACCCCGCACGACCCCGGCTACATCAAGGGCTACGTCGCCGGTGTGCGCGAAAACGGTGGCCAATACACCCACGCCGCCCTGTGGTCAGTCATGGCCTACGCCCAGGCCGGGCAGAAAGACAATGCGCTTGATCTCTTGAGCATGATCAGCCCCATTCGCCACACCGCGACGCAACAGGGCGCGGAACGCTACATGACCGAACCGTATGTGATCGCAGCGGATGTGTACGGCGTGGAACCACACAACGGCCGCGGCGGCTGGACGTGGTACACCGGGTCGGCGGGGTGGATGATGACGGCGGCTTCACTTATCAACGACTGACGATCAACCTGTAACGCCAAGGAAACACGGCATGAGTACACCTCCTCCACTAGCACCGCTGTCATGGTCGCCATTGGCTGAACCCAAATGGATGCCTTGGCTGGCTTTTGCCTTAATCGTCCTTGTGGTGTTTTTTATCGTCGGTGAGCATTTGCTGCCTGCCTTGCTTGCCGGTCTGCTCATGCACCAGTTGGTGCATACCATTGCGCAACGTTTGATTAGCCCGTCGTTTTCATCGCACACTGCACGGGTTGCCGCCATCTTGCTGGTGTCGGCGCTGGTGTTGTCGGCGTTGACCTTGGGCGGACTCGCTTTTCTGAAGCTGCTGCATGGCGGTGGCCAGGAAGGGATTGAGGGGCTGATGCAGCAAATGGCGCGCGTGCTGAGTGAGACCAAGGCCGCGTTGCCCGACTGGGCAGAGGGCTGGTTGCCACCGGACGCTGAAACCCTCAAGGATAAGGCGGTGCATTGGCTGAGTACGCACGCTGCCGAAGTTGGCAGTGCTGGCGGCGCTTTTGGCATCGGGCTGGTGCATGTGCTGATCGGCCTGGTGATCGGTGCCATGATCTCTCTGCACACGGAGGCGAATGACCCGCAACAGCCCCGCCCGTTGGCTAACGCCCTGCTTGGCGAGATACGCGCGTTCAGTCAGGTCTTCAACCGAATCGTCACCGCCCAAGCGTGGATTTCTACCGTCAATACGGCACTTACCAGCATCTACCTGTTGGTGATTCTGCCCCTTGCGGGTATCGAGCTTCCTTTGGTCAAAACCATGATACTCGTGACCTTCGTGATGGGTTTCATCCCCATTGTCGGCAACCTGATAAGCAATACCGCCATTACGGTCATCAGTCTCTCGCATTCCTTTGGAGCAGCGGTGACCTCGCTGAGCTTCCTGGTGATCATTCACAAGGTGGAGTATTTCCTCAACGCGCGCATCGTCGGCGGTCAGATCCAGGCCAGAGCTTGGGAAATCCTGATTTCCATGCTGCTTATGGAGCGTATCGCTGGCGTGCCGGGTATGGTGGTAAGCCCGATTCTGTACGCTTACATCAAGGATGGCTTGCGTAAGCGCGGTTTGGTGTGAGTCTTCGAAACTATTTAGGACTTGCGCAAAACCGCCCCTGCGGCGTTAAAGCGCCTCGCCGTACCAAGTGATTGTCTTCGTCGCTTTGCCTTGCTGGGACAATTTTGCGTAAGTCCTGTAATCGACTATGCATGGCGAGAAATCCATAAGTTGACTACATTCATGCACTATAGAACATATGCAAAAGTATCTAAGCAAGGCTAGGCACCAAATACACAAAATCTGGTACGGCGAAGCGCTTTAACTCCACTGGAGTGGTTTTGCGGAAGCTCTATTGATAAGCACGGTATCCATACAGCCGTTGTTACAACGGAAGGAGGCGTGAAAATGAAGTGCATGATGCTAGCTTGGCTCGTGTGGGTGTTGGGGGGGGTGCCTGGCTTCGCTGCAGACATAACTGAGACGCTGCCCAATGGATTGAAAGTGAGCGCAGATTACCGGCCTGCGGCGGCAGGCTCGCCTACGTTGTTGGTTTTGCATGGATTTTTGGCGACCAGTGCTTTCCCGGCGGTGCAGACACTGGCCAATGAGTTCTCCGCCAAGGGTTATGGCGTGCTTGCGCCAACCTTGAGTTTGGGACTGAATCGTCGGCGCGCGGGCTTGGCCTGTGATGCGGTTCATACGCATACACAGGCTGAAGATCGGGCGGAAATTGCCTTTTGGGTTGACTGGTTGGCGCAGCGCAGCCAAGGCTCCATTGTGCTGGTGGGGCATTCGTTTGGGAGTGTGCAATTGCTTGACTACGTGCTGCGCACACCCAGTCCACGCGTTGTTGGTTTGATTGGTATCAGCTTGAGCTACGTTGGTGCACAGGGCGAGGAGCTTCAGGGCGATCAACTCAAGCGGGCGGAGTCGCAAAAGACTGAGGGCGCAACGTCTTTGGGGCGTTATAACCTGATTTATTGTCACGGTAATTACACATCGACTGCCGAGGGCTTTTTATCGTATGCCAATCTGGGACGTACGGAGGTGCTTGAAGCTTTGCGTAAAAACCGTATACCCTTGATTGCAATCATTGGCGGCGCGGACCAACGTTATGCGGGTGATTGGGTCAATGCCATGCAGCGCGCCGGAGTGCGGGTGCAGCTCGTTCCGGGAGCGAGTCATTTCTTTGATGGCACGTTTGAGTTTGATTTACTGGATGCAGTTAGCCTTGCGTTGATCGAAATGAAAATTAAGCCATGAGTTTTGTCTTGCGCCAGCGGTGGCTGGTTTGATTTCACGTTCGCATAGCCTGCGCACTTATACCCTTCTGCTGCTCGCACTGGGGGCGCTTGTGCTTGTTGTTCTTGGTTGGCGCATGTTGGATCGCTTGCATGTGATTGAGCAGGCGCAGCAACGGGAGGCTGCCGCAGCGGCGCAACTGGAGTTTGAGCGCGCAATGGAGAATACTCTGGCTCAGGTCGCCGGGCTGGCCGAGCAGATTGCGAGCTGGGATGAGGTGCGACAGCAGCTTGACGCGCCCACCTATTACACCTATTGGCGTGATAACCGCGCCACGGCGCAAGGCTTGTGGCCGATCTATGTGCGCGGCGTGGAGCTTTACGATGCGCGCGGTGATTTGTTGTCGAACGATGCAGCCAAGCTGCCGCCGCGCCTGCCGCAGGGTCTGGAGGCCCAGTTGATCGTCACCAAGGACGGCCAGCTTTGCATGTTGCGTTTTGCCGAAGTTGTCGAACCGGGGGATGCGTTGGCGACCCCGATAGGCAGCGTGGGGCTGCGAGTTGATTTTCTCAGCGCCTTGCGCAATTTACACCGATTTACTTACATCGACCCTGAAAGTTTGCTGCTCAAGCCAGGTTATGAGGGTGCTTATCCGGCAAGCATGGCGGTGGAAATGGTGAGTTTCCAGAGCCGACAGGCAGCGTGGATTTCTGTATTGCCGTCGCTGGTGCGCCAGACGTTGGTGCAGTTCATGTTGGCATTTTTTATTCTGATTGCGCTGCATTATGTCTTGGTCACGCGCCTGTTTACGCGGCCGCTGCGCCAGTTGCGCAATGAGTTGGAGCATTTGCGTGCCGGGGGTGAGGCTGCGCATGCGCCAATTGAATGGATGCCGGTGCGTGAGTTGAGCGAGGTCAGGCATGCTTTGCACGAGTATCGGCATTCGCTGGAGCAAGCGCATAGCAAACTGGATTTGAGCAATGCACAACTCTGGCATGAGGCACATATTGATGCGCTGACTGGCGTGTTTAACCGCCGCGCCTTTGATGAGGACTGGGCCAAGCTGCAACGCTGTGAGAAAAATGCACCGCTGGCGCTCATTTTGCTTGATTGTGATTTTTTCAAGGCCATCAATGACAGCTACGGCCATGAAACAGGGGACCGTGTGTTACGTGAAATTGCACGCGTGGTGGCGGGTGAACTTCGCCATGATGAGCACCTTTACCGCATAGGCGGTGACGAATTTCTCATTATCTTATGGGATGCAAGTCATGTTCAGGCGATGCGAATTGGTGAACGCTGCCGTCTGGCGGTGAGCGCAGTCTCGGTAGCAGCATTGGGAATCCGCGAAAAATTGCAGATCAGTGTTGGCGTGGTAGCCACCGAGAATCCTTGTTTAGACGTGCCGGATCTCTTGCGTCGTGCGGATATGGCCATGTATCAGGCCAAGCATGAGTTTGGTGAGGCCAAGGTGGTGCTGTATGGCGCCTCAATGGATCAAGCCCAGGCGCAATGGTCGAACCGAATTGTTCATGCCGTCGTCGAGGCCGCCGCCACAGGCGTGGGTATCACGATGCACTATCAACCTGTGGTGAATACATCAGTCGGCGAAATTGCCTATTACGAGGCGTTGGCGCGTATTGTGGACGAAGAAGGCATCATTGAGCCGGATGATATTTTTCAAGTCGCGGCGCGGCGTCGGCTGCAAATTCCTTTGGATCTTATGATCCTCTCCGGCGTGCTGGCTGATTTACGCGCGGGCCTGATTCCGCCGGGTCAAGGCGTGTCAATTAACTTCGATGGCGCGTCGATCGCCGACCCCCAGGTGGTGAATTCATTGGATGCACTGCTTCCTTATGTCGGGCAGTACAAAATCGTCCTTGAAATCACTGAAACTTCACTCATTTCGCGCTTTGAGCACTTGAGTCAAGTGCTCGGGCGTTATCGCAGCCTGGGGTTGTTCATCGCGCTCGATGATTTTGGTAGCGGCTATTCGTCCTTGCGCTATTTGGCGAGCATGCCTGTGGACATCGTGAAGCTGGATCGAAGTCTGATTGAGTCTTACAGCGAGAACATGGCCTCGCGCAATATGGTGGTGCATGTCATCAATATGCTTCGCGATGGTGGCTTTGATGTGGTCGCCGAGGGAATTTCCACAGAGGCACAGCGCGTTGCTTTTGCCGGCATGGGGGTGGATTACATGCAGGGCTGGCTGTTTGGTCATGCGGCGCGACCGCCGAGCGAGTGAGTCCATGTCTCCCATTATTCTGCTCAACAAGCCCTTTGATGTGCTCTGTCAGTTCACCGACGGCCAATCTGATGGCGTGAGGCGTGCCACGCTGGCTGACTTTGTCGATCAGAAAGGCTATTACCCGGCAGGACGGCTGGATCGGGACAGCGAGGGGCTGGTGGTTTTGACCAATGAGGGGCGCTTGCAATCGCTGATTGCCGACCCGAAACACAAGCTGGCCAAAACCTATCTCGTTCAGGTGGAGGGCGGGGTGACGGATGATGCCCTGGCGCAGTTGGCGCGCGGCGTACAGCTCAATGACGGCCTGACGCTGCCCGCCGGGGCGCGGCGCATCGTTGAGCCGCC
>JAGUXT010000043.1 GCA_020061705.1 Halothiobacillus sp.
AGCGCCGTCAAGGTCGTCGCCTGCGGTCAGGGTGCTGTTGGTGGCGTAGTAGGTGTCGTCATGGATGGTGCCAAGGTAGTCAGGCAGGCCATCCACGCCGCTGGTGAGGTAGAAGGCTTCGCCGCCAACGGCAGCAGCATCGACGGCCATCATGGCGGCCGTGACGGTGGCAGGGTCTGCGGTCACGGTCGCCATGATGGCGGACAGTTGCGCCGGGTCAATTTCATTGCCACTGGCAATCTGTGCATCGATGGTGTACTCGGACACCGCCATGCGGTTCATGATGTACTCGTGTCCATCGGCGCCCACCGCGCCGATACCGGCGTTGATCATGTTGAGGGTCAACTGGGCACGTGCTTCAAACAATGGCTGGGCTGAGCCTTCGTTGGTGAACTGGGTGATCAGGGCATTCAGTTCATTGGTCCAGTAGGTCGAGCCTTCTGCATCGCTGGTGCGGTTGAAGACGTTGAGATAAATCTGCTCAACGAATTGGGTGGAGGTCAGAAAGACGGGGTAGAGGGTGGCGACGGTAGGAAGGCTGAAGATCACCCCACCCACTTCTTGGAGGCTGTCGCCTTCAACAAGAACCTTGTTGCTCCAGTAGTCGAGACCACTGGTCTCGGGCGCGCGCAGAAACGCTGCCAAGTACAGTTTGGTGAAGTAATCACGAGTTTCAGTTGCAGTGGCCATGGGTTTTGAGCTCCAGAATTCATAAATAGAGGATGCACACAAGAATGCACGCATTACCCTTGAGGATAGTCCATGGGCTAATTAATTGACAACGCTCTTGTGGTTTTATTGTCAACCGCGCGCGCAAGGCACCAAAAAGCCCCGCTCAAATGAGCGGGGCTTTTAATCAAGACAACTCGTAGGAGCGGCCTTGGCCGCGAAGGAACCTCACCGAATACGCAATCCTTCGCGGGCAAGCCCGCTCCTACAGATCCATACGCTTACGCGCCTACAACCAAATTGCGTCCCAACCTGAATAATCCCCTATCCTTTTCACCAACCCGGCACGCAATGGGTTCGCCACGATATACCGCGCAACGGTGCGTAAATTCTCCTCACGCCGTAAAGCATGTTCGTGATAGCCCGCCTGCCAAAATCGCCCATCTCGACCCAAATAGGCATTGACCGATCGTGCTGAACAGGATTTAAAACGGCGCAGCACATTGGGCAAAGACTCCACGTCAAGCACCAATAACCAATGCACATGATCCGGCATAACAACATAAGCAAGCGTTTGAACTTTAGCGCACGCCATCTCCTGCACAACTGCCCGCATAACCCGCAACTCGGTCAATAATCTTGCACGCTCATGGCAAACCGTGGTCACCAAATAGGCACGCCCGGACTCTGAAAAGCGTCCTTTGCGTAGATTCCTGGCGTGAAAATGTGTAGTTGGCACAAAGCACCCTTGAATTGAAAAGAATAATTTTCCGTAGGAGCGGCCTTGGCCGCGAATGGCCTTACCGAATGCCAAATCCTTCGCGGGCAAGCCCGCTCCTACATATCCATACGCCACGCGACTATGACACAACCTGTAGGAGCGGCCTTGGCCGCGAAAGAACCTCACCGAATACGCAATCCTTCGCGGGCAAGCCCGCTCCTACATATCCATACGACACGCG
The DNA here is from genome assembly GCA_020061705.1 of Halothiobacillus sp. Lineage (GTDB taxonomy): Bacteria > Pseudomonadota > Gammaproteobacteria > Halothiobacillales > Halothiobacillaceae > Thiofaba. The sequence continues at coordinate 1,632 of JAGUXT010000043.1, forward strand.
CCTATGACGCAACATGTAGGAGCGGCCTTGGCCGCGAAGGAACCTCGCCGAATACGCAATCCTTCGCGGGCAAGCCCGCTCCTACAGCGAAAATTCCACTAATTCCAGCGCAAAAAAACCCGCTCAAACGAGCGGGTTTTTAATGATCAACGGGTTAGATCACTAAGGACTTTGGCGACCGGGGTCACTCCCGGAAGCCAAAGCTTAGCTTAATCAGCCTGCCGCGATATCCGCGAAGCCGATACCGGTCAACGGAATGTCTTCGAGAATGACTGAAGACACCGCGCTGCCCGCGCCGCCGTTGTAAAACACCACCAGGTCGTTGGCTACGCCACCGGAGAAGCTGGTCACTTCCACCACCACGTAGTTCAGTGCCGCAACGTTGCTGAAGTCGAGGTTCGCTGCTGCCAGTGCTGCTGCGTAGGTTGCTGCCACCACGCCGTTCTCGAAGTAGTTGGTGCCGCTACCGGCTGCGCCACCCTGGAACACCAGGGTGTCTTCCAGGCCGTCGAAAGCAAACACGCTGTCCGCTGTGGCCTGGGTCGCACCCGACTCACCGATACCGAAGTAGAAGATGTCTTGGGCATCGCCACCAGCCAAGTAATCCATGCCAGCACCGCCGTCAAGGAAGTTATTGCCGTCACCCACCACGCCGAAGCCCGCATCCAGAACATCGTTGCCCGCGCCGCCGAACAGCGAGTCTGCACCAAAGCCTGTAATAACGATGTCGCTACCATCACCCGAGCGTACGGTGTCACCCATGGAGCCGGTTCGGATGGTGTCACCCGCTTGACCACCGATCACACTGAACATGCCGTCAATTTCAGCAATACCATCCCAGAACAGGCTATTAGCGCCGGTCAAGGCCGAGGCATTCACTTCCAGAGTGGCACCCGCAGCGACCAGGGCATCCACGGTCACGATGCCGGTCATGGCATTGCCCAGAATCAGATGCTCAATGTTGGTGACTTGATCCAGATCCGTGGTCGCACCGTTGGCATCGGTCATGGTCAGGGTGTCGTCGCC
>JAGUXT010000002.1 GCA_020061705.1 Halothiobacillus sp.
ATAAGCGTAGCGCATCCACCGTGCCGGCCATGGTGGATGCGCTACGCTTATCCACCCTACAAATTATGGAGAGTTTGAAACACGATGCTCATTTACCCGCATATCGACCCCGTTGCTCTGCAAATAGGCCCGCTCAAGGTGCATTGGTATGGCCTGATGTACATGATCGGCTTCGCGCTGGTCTGGTTTTTGGGACGCTTGCGCGCCGAGTCCAAAGGTTTCAAGCGCGAGGAACCCGGTGACATCCTGTTTTACGGTGCGCTGGGCGTGATTCTGGGCGGGCGCATTGGTTATGTTCTGTTCTACAAATTCCAGAGCTTTCTGGCCGATCCGCTGATGCTGGCGCGGGTGTGGGAGGGCGGCATGTCCTTCCACGGCGGGCTGATCGGCGTGATTCTGGGGATGGCGTGGTATGCACACAAAACCCAGCGCAACTTCTTCACCGTTGCCGACTTTATCGCGCCACTGGTGCCGCCCGCGCTCTTCGCCGGACGCATTGGCAACTTTATCAATGGCGAATTGTGGGGCAGGCCAACCGATCTGCCCTGGGGCATGGTGTTTCCGCATGTCGATCAACTGGCACGGCACCCTTCCATGCTGTACGAAGCCTTGCTCGAAGGCGTGGTGATGTTTGTGCTGCTGTGGTGGTTTTCATCCAAACCGCGCCCGCGCATGGCGATCTCCGGGTTATTCCTTGTGCTTTACGGGTCGTTTCGTTTCCTGGTTGAACAGGTGCGCGAACCGGATGCACACTTGGGATTCATTGTCGCGAACTGGCTAAGCATGGGCATGATTCTGTCGCTGCCCATGATCTTCATCGGCCTAGCCTTTATCTGGGTGGCCTACGCACGCGAGGGGAGGGAGGTCAAATGAAACAATATCTCGATTTAATGCGCCATGTGCGCGACCACGGTGTGGAAAAATCGGATCGTACCGGCACGGGTACGCGCAGCGTGTTTGGCTATCAAATGCGCTTTGATCTTGCGCAAGGCTTCCCGCTTGTCACCACCAAAAAGCTGCATCTCAAATCAATTATCCATGAACTGATCTGGTTTTTGCGCGGCGACAGCAATATCGCCTACCTGAAGGAAAACGGTGTAAGCATCTGGGACGAATGGGCTGATGAGCAAGGCGAGCTTGGGCCAGTGTACGGCGTGCAATGGCGATCCTGGCCGACACCGGATGGCGGGCATATCGACCAGATCAGCCAGTTGGTGCAACAGCTCAAAACCAATCCCGACTCGCGCCGCCTGATTGTTTCGGCATGGAACGTTGGCCAGATCGAACAGATGGCCTTGCCGCCATGTCATGCCTTCGTGCAGTTTTATGTCGCAAATGGGCGGCTCTCATGCCAGCTTTACCAGCGCAGCGCGGATATTTTCCTCGGCGTGCCGTTCAATATCGCAAGTTATGCGCTGTTGACCATGATGTTGGCGCAAGTGTGCGGCTTGCAGCTTGGCGAGTTTGTACACACCCTTGGCGACGCGCATTTGTACAACAATCATCTGGAGCAGGTTGAGCTGCAATTAAGCCGCGAGCCCTTGCCCTTGCCCACCATGCACCTTAATCCTGCTATTGACGATATTTTTGCGTTCAGATTTGATGATTTCAGCCTGGAAAACTACCAGTCGCATCCGCATATCAAGGCTGCGGTGGCGGTTTAGTGTTGATTGTTTAGGAGCGGATCCAGCCGCGACATGGGGGTCACGCCTTACACGCTCTGAGGTCGGGGATGAATCCCCTCCTACAGTGTGTTGAAGCGACATGGCGCAATCAGGCTTTGCTTTCAACATTCCGTCAGATATGTCATAAATGCAGCCTATAACTGAACCACGCCATTACCCCTATCAACATTGAGCCACCCATGACCGAACCCAATCAAAGCCGAATTCACAATAGTCATCTTGTTGATCGTGCTGGCAATGCCCTAATGGCTGTCATGCACAACCTTCTCTTGTTCGTGATTGCCATTGCCACCATCTGGTCAGCCATTGGCGAATTTGGTCATATTTTTACCCTGACCGCCGCGCCAACGCTCAAGGACATTCTGCTTTTGTTCATCTACCTTGAAGTGCTGGCGATGGTGGGTATCTATTTCCGCACCCATCGTCTGCCCGTGCGCTTTCTGGTGTATATCGCCATCACCGCGCTAACGCGGATTCTGGTGGTCGATGTCAAGGAAATGGAATATATCGAGATCATGGTATTCACCAGCGCGATCATGATACTTACACTTGCCGTGCTTGTGCTGAAATTTGCCTCGGCACGTTACCCGAGTAACCCACCCACGGAATAACCCTACGGAATCATCCAAGATGCGCTACGCCATCATTGCCGCGATGGATCGGCAGCAACTCATCGGCAAAAACAACACCCTACCGTGGCGTTTGCCAGCCGACCTCAAACACTTCAAGGCGCTCACCATCGGCAAGCCGATCATTATGGGGCGTAAAACCTATGAATCCATCGGACGACCGTTACCCGGACGCACTACCATTGTGCTCAGCCGTGATACAGGCGTGAAGTTGCATAACGAGGTTATTTTGACCCACACCCTTAGTGATGCTCTCGAAGCAGGCAAAGATGCAGCGTATGGCATGGATGCTCAGGAGGTCATGATCGTTGGTGGTGCTGACATCTACTTCCAAAGCCTGCCGCGTGTCGAACGCATGTACCTCACTTTGGTACATGGCAAATTTGAAGGTGATGCGTATTTCCCCGCATACGACCGCCGCGACTGGGGCGTGATTCACGAAGAGCACCACCCGGCTGATGAAGTTAATAGTGCAGCCTACAGTTTCATCACCCTTGAGCGCCGCCACCGTCATGCTGGAGAAACAGTCAGTTTTACGCGCTGGTGAATGGACTTTACCGCCTCTCTCTTGCGGGGGAAGGAAGGTGGAAGCTGTAGCTCGGATGAAGCGCAGCGTAACCCGGGGAAGCCCATTTCAAGGGTAAGTTTTCCCCCGGATTATCATCCAGGTTACAAAAGCGCCAAACAAAAAGGCCAGGGTATCCCCGGCCTTTTTTAATCAAGCGTTTTCAGCTTACTTAGCTTTGCCACCCATACGGCGACGCGCCCATGCAAGTAGCGGTATGCCGAACAGTGCCAAGCCTTCCAGACCCACGGCACCGCCGCCACCGGACTCAGCCTGAGCGCGTGTCGTTGTGGAAAAATCACCACTTACGCCACCAACTGTAACGACGCTGGTGTTGGTGGTGTTGAAGCTGCTGCTGGTTGTTTGACGCACAGTCACCTGATCGCCAGGGCTAAGCATGCCAGGAGCCGAGGTGAATTCTCCGCCATTGATGCGGTATTCGCCATTTTTCACACTGATGGGCGTGGACGCATCGAAGCCGCTAATGATCAAGGACGCAGACTCTACTTTGGTTGAAACCTCCTGCGAGCCCAGCGGCGTGAAACCAAATGCATTGGGCGTAAGATCCGGTGCCATGTAGCGCGCAGCGGCGAAGTCTTCGTGGTAGGCCGTAGAGTCGGCGACACCCGCGACGACGATATATCCATTTGGCTGAATCATCACGGCATTGGCTGCACTTGGGGTGGCACCAAAGGTAGTCGTCACGATGCCGCTGGCGGCTTGCCCAAAGCTCATATCCAGACTGCCGTTCGAGTTGTACATGGCCATGGCAAAGTTGCTGTTGACAGTGTTGTATTCAGCCGCGCCAACGACCACAAGCTTGCCATCCACACGGTAGGCAAGATCTGCCGCGCCACTTACATCCAAACCAATCGGGGTTTTAACCCAACCCATTTGACCAAAGCTGGTGTCCAGTTGACCGTTGGCGGTCAGACGCACCAGCGCAAAATCGCCACGCTGACGGTAGTTGTCATCGCCCTTCATGCGACCGCCTGCGGCGACGATGCGGCCATCGGGTTGCAGGGTCACACGGCTGGCGCCGTCACTGAACAGCAGGATAGCGGTTGAGAACGCCGCTTTACCGTCGTCATTGAAGGTCTTGTCCAAACTACCGTCGGTGTTGTAGCGCACAAAGGCAAAGTCATAGTTACCATTGGTGGTGTCGCAATCCAGCGAGTTGCAGCTTGCGCCCGCAGCGACCAGCTTGCCATCGGGCTGAAGAACAAGGCCGCTCGCACCATCATCTGACTCACCAATAGGCGTGATTACAATGCCATTGGTACCGAAGCTGGTATCCAAGGCACCGCTGGTCAAATATCGCGCGGTGGCGAAGTCTGAACTTCCCTTGACCGAGTCATAGCTCATGCCGGTGACGACAATTTTGCCATCCGGCTGAATCACGACATCACGAATATAGTCAGCATCGTCTTCGGTTTTGGCGCGCAGCTTGGTTGTTACCAGGCCATCCGTGTCAAAGCTTTTGTCGAGTGTGCCATCCACGTTGTAGCGGGCGAGGGCGAAAACAGCCTGTCCTTGTGGATTGATCGTCCAGCCGGCAGCAACGATTTTGCCATCGGCTTGGATAGCCACGGCTTCAGCCTGTTCTTGTTTGTCATTTGGAGTGGCAAAGAAATAGGTAGTCAGCTTACCGCCGGTGCCAAAGGTGGTGTCGAGGTTGCCGTCGGCGTTATAGCGCAACAGGGCAAAATCCTCGTCTGTGCCATCGGTGTTATTGGCATGACCGGCGAGCACGACTTTGCCGTTGGATTGCAACGCCACATCATGCGCCACATCGTTCCACGGGCTGAACGAGGTGGTTTGCTTGCCCTGTGAACCAAAATTGATATCCAGCGCGCCAAATTGCGCCGGGTCGAAGGCGGCATGGCTATTGGCGCTTACGGCCAGAAGCAGAGCAACGGAGAGCGGTGCGATAGGGAAGGTCTTCATTGTTAGGCGTCCTGTTCAGAGTAAATTTAAAAACTTCGGGTTGGGGAGAGCTTCGCTCTCATCAACCCACAAAAGTTAAAAAAGGCCGTTCAGCGAAATCGGGTAGATTTTGGTCTGAACGGCCTTTGTTTTTGATTAAGCCTCGAATCCGCGAGCCGTCGGCTAGAGGGCTCGCGAGGGAGGGGTTAGTAGGGGAAGGTTACGGTTGCATTGCCCGATGAGTTTGTGATGTCGATCGTCAGGGTGTAGGTATCACCGTCGTAGTCGGTTGATTCTATGGTTGGAGGGCCTGGAGGTACAGCCGTATCCGGAGTGCTGATCGTCCAAGTAAAGGGTGCGTTACCTGTATAGCTAACCTTGAATTTGACTTGCCCGTTGCTGTCGGTTTTGTTTGCCCCCACTGGTTCAAAAGTCACACCTGTAAATGCTGCTCCCACTCCGATTGTACCTGCAGGTGTTGCTGAGCAAGTCGAACCATCCGGGGGACAGCCTCTTGGAGCACCATCGTCAGACGCTGATCCGTTAATGAGAACCTGACGGCCAACCATTGGCAAACCGCGCGTATCAATCAAGGTCACTGTGAATTCGCGCTCGTTAGGTCCAGTGGTAACCGCATTTACTCTTCCGCCAATACCGGTAATCAGATCACCCAGCGCTTGCGGTTTGACCGCAATGCTAACCACAGGCTTGGCCATGCCATTGATGCTGAAGGTCAGGTTGATGATTTCCGAACCGACATAGGCCTTGGCATCAATGGAGAAATTGGCACACCCGTCGGCTCCGGTGACCGGGGTCGCTGGGCTGAGGGTAATCGGCGCGGCCACGGTTGAGGTGGCTGGAATCAAACCAGTGACTTGCAACACTTGGCCAACCATCGGGGTCTGAATGGCATCGAAGACACAGATGGACACCGGAGTGATCTCGCCGGAGACCGCTTCGGTCACCGAGCTGACCATGGTGTAGTCCTTGATGCCCAGGTAGCGCGCATCCATCACAATGGCGCGGCTGTTGCCCGCACGGGCAGTCAACAGGGCGCGCTGGTTGATGCGGGTTGCCGGGTAGGTGATAAAGGTTGTAGCAACACCTTGTGCATCAGTGGTGGCAGAGCCGCCAATCACGCCGTACTGAGCACGACCGATAATCCATGGAACATTGGAGGCATTGACACCGTTGTTGCCGTTAAAGGTTTCAGTAATGTACAGACGGTTGGCATCCAGGAAGTCGGCAATGCCGTAGCTGCCCAGCAGATTGCGATTGGTGCCTTGCTCATCCGGGCGCAGCACGAGGCGGTCGCCCTTGCGTGCGCCATTGGTAAAGAAGTTAGCACCTTGAGCTACAAACAGGTTGCCGCCTTCAGATGGGTCACCGTTTGTGCCTTGAATCATGAAGTCGCCAGCAGTCTGTGGGTAGTTGGCAATCGGTGAGTCAATCAGGCTGAAGTCAATGCGTGCACCCTGAACCGGGTTGCCCAAGCTGTCGGTAGCAATGGCACTGACAACGCGCAGGTAAGTTCCGTCAAGGAAGACATCGCCCGTACCCAGGGGCAGGGTGGTTTGATTGGCGGCAATGGCCTGGCTGAATGCACCAGTGAAGGCCAAGGCGGCAATGCGACCATCTTCAATGGTGAAGTTGACATCGGCAGTGACCGGGTTCTGAATGCCGTTATCGATGTTGTTGTCGAGCGCGTCAGCAGTGATACGCAGTTTGGCCACGCCGGGGATGGTGCCAGTGCGCAGGCTCACGTTTGTGACACCGTTGGTGGTCGTCGTGCGCACGATAGTGCCGGTCGCGCCGCCTTGCCCAAGCAGGGTTGCGCCGAGTTCAGGGTTGAGGAGTTGCACCTGCACGTTCTGGGCGGGCGGGTTGCTAACGGGCTGTCCGACTGGGTCGGCCACGTTGATCTGGATCAGCCCGGCATCATTCAAGCCCTGGTTGGCAACGAAGATCGGGCCGTTAAGCAGGCTGGCCGTAATTGTCGAAGGCAGCCCTGTGTTGATTGGCGAGCCCACAACAATTTGTGCGCTGCCCACAACTTCCTTGCCAGAGTTCGGATCGAGGAAAGATGCGCGAATGGTTACGGTGCCAGGACGATCCCACGCCTGGAACAACATAAGCGCCTGACCTGCCGCAGATTCAACTGGGTAGCTCCAGAAGGCTTTGGGTACTTTGACGATCGTACCGTCAGGCTGGGTCACATCCTCGGTTTCGAAAGGCTGTGGATAAAGCGCACCTGAATATGTGTTGCCGCCATCCATCATGAATTGGATGATGGTGCCGGTTTGAAGGGGTGACCCATCTGCCTTGTAGGCTCGGGCAATGACTGTGGTGGTGTAGGGCGAGTTGCTGCCCGGGCCGACATAGGAGCCGCTTTGCACGGGCATTGTGGCGTTGCCCACGCTTAGTGTGATTGTGCCGGATTTCCCACCCGTAAGCGTGTCACCACCATTGCCACCACCTCCACCGCAGGCGGTTAGAAAGGCTATCGGGGCGATGATGGCAAGAAGTTGAATGGCTTTTCGGCGAATTTTGCCAAATATCGTGGGGTTCATGCTGGGGTTCCTGTGTTTGGCTTGTAGGTTACTGGACATTTTGAACTTCGGTCATCATGCCGTTTTCAACAATGCGCGGGGTGACGAAGATCAACAGTTCAAATTTCTGGCTTTTTTTGAATGTCTTGCTAAACAAGGCTCGACCGATCCAGGGCAGGTCGCCAAGGAAAGGAATTTTGTCGAGTTGGTTAATGTTGGAAATTTCATATATCCCGCCGAGCACCACGGTTTCGCCATTGTTGACTTGAACTTTGGTATTGACTTCGCGTTTGTCGAGTGGCGGTACGTCGTTCACTCTACGTGTCCAGTCAGGTTCATCCTTTTGTACCTTGATATCCATGATCACATTGTTGTTGGGGGTGATCTGGGGAGTCACAATTGTCTGCAATACCGCTTCCTTGAAGGACGTGGTGGTCGCACCGCTGGAGCTGGCTTCCTGGTATGGAATCTCCTTACCTTGTTTGATGTAAGCCGCCTGCCCGTTGGCAGTCAGTACACGCGGGCTGGAGATGATTTCACCCTGGCCTTCGGCCTGCATGGCGGAAATTTCCATGTCGACAAGCACGTTTGAGCCAAGAATGCTCAGGCCGAGCGTTCCCATGGGGTTCGATAAAATGGGAAGGTTAATGTTGTAACGGTTGCTTGGGTTAGAGGGAAATCCGGGGGCAGAACCAGGAATCATGTTTCCAGTAACGCTGCCGCCAACGATGTTGGAAAGCATCTGGTTCGTGCCCGCGCCACTACCTGAATATACGACCGTGCCGTTTGATCCGGTGTTAACGCCCGTTATGCCCCATTTAACGCCCAGTTCACGAGAAAAATTATCGGTAGCAATGACAATACGGGTTTCAATGAGAACTTGTTTGACGGGTGAGTCGAGCTTTTTGACCAGATCACGAATGCGCTGCAGGTTGTCGGCAATGTCGTTGATCAAGAGGGTGTTGGTGCGTTCGTCGATGGTGATCGTGCCGCGCGGGCTTAGGAAGCCATTGTTGCTGGCACTTGTTGATGGTGCGCCGCCGAGGGCACCCACGTTGCCGCCCGTTGCACCCGAAGGTCTGAGTAGCTTGGCAATATCTTGAGCGCGTGCGTAGTTGATCTGGATAAAGTCGGAAACCAATGGGGCCAGTGTTTCATTTTGACGAATCAGATCAAGGCGGGCTTTTTCCTGTGCTGCAATTTCTTCGACTGGGGCGATGAACATGACATTGCCGTTTTGGCGCATGGCTAGGCCACGAGTTGTCAAAATCAAGTCAAGTGCTTGATCCCATGGTACGTTATCCAAGCGCAAGCTCATTTGACCTGTAACTGTGTCACTGACCACGATATTTTGGTTGGTGAAGTCAGCCAGCAGCTGGAGCAGTGGGCGTACTTCAATGTTTTGGAATTTGAGGGTAAGACGCTCGCCGGTAAAGGTTTTTGGTGCCAATGGGTTGTTTTGATTGGCATTCGGTGCCGGTACGGGACGAATTTCAAGTGTGAGCTGATTGCCCACTTGGTAGGCCATGTTTTCGAAGGCGGCGTTGTTGTCAACGATTAAGCGTGAGCCTTGACCCTTGTTTTCGACGGTAACAATTTGCGCCGGGGTGGCAAAGTCGGATACGTCGTATTTTTCTTCTTTGAGTCGCGTGCTGGGGAAGTCAACAATCAGGCGCTTGCCTTCGGTCTTCATGGTCATCGGCGCATTGGCAGATGGCATGTTAACGAGGATACGGCCTTCACCTTTGACACCCTGACGGAAATCAACTTGGGGAGCAGCGGCAACGGCGGGTTTTGTCTGCGCCGTCGCATTAGTAGCTGAATCATCGCTTGACTGGGGGGTGCCCGTGGCGGCGGGTAGCGTGCTCGCGGTGTTGGTGTTTTGAATGGCGAGGAGAACGTTGTTCCCGTCCACACTGATTTCGTAAGGTGTGCTTTGACCCAAGCTGATAATTGCGCGCGCACGTCCTTGGGATTCTGCAAAGCGTAGGTCGTGCACATTGCCGATATCAATGGTTCTAAGCTTGTTGGCAGTGTCGAAGCGGGTATCAGGGAAATCCACTGCAATGCGCGCCGGCTCTTCGATCACGAAGTTGGAGGGGGCAGCCTGCATGGGTTCGGCCATGACAAAACGAATTTGTGTGGAACCATCAGGCAGCAGGTCGACATTGATGTCCTTGATTTCATTAGCCGCCCAAGCCGAGGACAGACTGAGCCCTAGAGCGAGTGCGATAGCCTGTGTGAGGCGGTTTTTTGGAGTGTGTGGCTGCATCATGGTTATTTACCCTGGGTTCCTGAGTCTTTCATGGTGATGGTGGCGGGTTTTTCCATCCAACCGCCATTGCCGTCGGGGAGGATTTCGATCAA
>JAGUXT010000012.1 GCA_020061705.1 Halothiobacillus sp.
ACGAGCAAGAAAAGTAACTCGCCCGTAGCCTCGTTCATTAGCAACGGAGTTTTTACGTCAAAACGGGCGAAAAAACCCACTCACCGTTCAAGGCCGCTGGCATTGTTTCGCCCGTCTCAATGTCTATACGTCGCACAAAGCATGATTGATACGGGCGAGTAACTTTCTTTGCTTGCACAAAGAAAGTCACCAAAGAAATGCACCCCGACGATGCCGCCCTGCGGGCAAGCCGTGGACTTACCTGCTCCAGCCGGGTCGTCTCAACGCGACATCCTGTCGCGGAGAGACTAAATGCGCCATCCATGGCGCTTTTACCCCGCTTCCGCAGGTGAGTCCACGGCGGCATCAAAGGGGGTTCGGCAAATCCAAAGCCAAATCCGCGCAGTTGGCCAATTCCATCAAACAACTCAAACTTTACAAACACCCTGTTAACATCCCCATCCAAAACTCAAGCCCAAAAAATACACATAGCCAATAAACCCATGAATCCAGCCCTTGCCCAACACATCGAAGAAAGTACCGAAGCCCGCTTGGAACACATCCGGCGCAGCCTGCACAGCACCTCCTACATGCTGGCTCGCGCTGCCGACACTCTGCTTGACAGCATGATGCAAGGCCAACGTGTAGCGCTCTGTGCACGCCATGAAACCCTGTTTCTGGCGCAAGTGGCCAGCGGGCTGCTGCAACGCGGCATGGTGCAACCTCGTCCCAGCCTGCCGGCCATGTTGCTGTCGCCGCTACCGGACGAGCGCACACACTATCCGCAGTATTTTGGCAGCCTGGCTTCACCCGGTGATGTACTCTGGATTTTTGCCCTTAACGAGCACGATGAACTCGGCACCCTGATCGACAGTGCGCACGAATTGGGGATGAAGCTCATCATTCTTACTGCGCCGCTAACTAATACCCTCAGTCAACAATTGAACGAGAACGATGTACTTATTCAACTCGCTGCGCCCAATCCTGCCAGCTTATTGGAAAGCGAGTTAAGTGCAGTGCATGCCGTTTGCGATGCTTTGGATCATCGCCTGTTGGGACTCATTTAATAATGCTCAATTCGCCGCAAATCCAGGCGCTCACCGCAGCCGCTGGAACCGACAACCTCTGTACCGAGCACGCCACCCTTTGGGCATATGGCATGGACAATAGTCGCCGCCATGCTGTCCCCGATGCTGTTATTTTCGCCACAGATCACGCCCAGGTTCAGCGCATTGTGCAGGTCTGTCACGCGCAGCGGATTCCACTGACCGCACGCGGACGCGGTACAGGCACCACTGGCGCGACCGTCCCAATCCATGGCGGCGTCGTACTGACTTTCGAACGCATGAACCGCATCCTCGAAATCAACCCGGATGACCGCCTGATCGTGGTCGAACCCGGCGTCACCAATGCCGAAGTACAAGCCGCCGTGCGCCCACACGGCTTCTTCTGGCCACCTGACCCCACCAGCTCCGCCTTCTGCACAGTCGGCGGTAACTTGGCTTACAACTCCGCAGGACCGCGTGCCGTCAAATATGGCACCGTGCGCGACAACGTGTTGGCCTTGCGCGCCATCACGGGCGATGGCCGCGAACTGCGTAGCGGAACCCGCACCACCAAGGGCGTGGTCGGCTATGACCTCACGCGCCTGATCGTAGGCTCGGAAGGCACCCTGGCGCTGATTACCGAAGCCACCCTCAAGCTTACCCCCCTGCCCGAAGCCATCCGCACCGCGCGTGCCCTCTACAGAGACATGCGAAGTGCCGCCCACGCGGTTGCACGCCTGATGGCGCAGCCGGTCACGCCCTGCGCGCTGGAATTCATCGACGGCGCGGCGATGGACATGATCCGCGGCCACACCAATGCTGACCTGCCCACCCATGCACGCGCCATGCTTATGATCGAAGTTGATGGCTCCCCGGCCTGTCTGAATGCCGCACTGGCCTCGGTGCGCCGAGCCGCCGAGGTCGATGGTCTGCTTGAATGGCGCGAAGCCGCCGACCAGACCGAAGTCGAAACGCTTTGGGCGACGCGCAAGGCGCTCTCCCCGGCGCTGCGCAAAGTCGCCCCAAAAAAGATCAACGAAGACGTGGTCGTGCCGGTATCTCGAATCCCGGAGCTGATTTCGACACTCGAAGAACTTTCCAAAACTCACGCCATCCCCATCATCAACTTCGGCCATGCGGGCAACGGCAATATCCACGTCAACCTGCTGCTTGATCCTGATGCGCCCGGTGCATGGGAGCGCGCCCACACCTGTCTGGACGAAGTCTTTGCCAAAGTCTTGCAACTCGGTGGCACGCTTTCCGGCGAACATGGTGTTGGCATCGAAAAACGAGACTTTATCGACCGGGAACTTGATGCCACGGCCATCAACCTCATGCGCCAGATTAAACGTGTGTTCGACCCGGCGGGCATTCTTAACGCGGACAAGACCCTGCCCTTGAGCAATGCTCCAGATGAACATTCGAACGACGAAACGAACAGCAAATCTGGGTTAAACTGAGCGCACTCCTCAAGGATTCACGCATGTTTTTCACCCTCGGTCTCGGTATCGCAGCCTTAATCGCTTACGCCACTGCCTTCACCCTTCTCTGGCGGCGTTTGCCTGCGTTGCGCCAAGGTGAAATCCCCAATAAATCACCTGCCATCGTCGCCGTTTTTTTCGGCGCTTTATTGCATGCAGGTGTCTTGGCTTCATGCGCCTGTGATACCGACGGCATAGACCTCGGCGTACTCAAGGCGCTGTCACTTTCCGGATTGGTCACCCTGTTGATCGTCCTTGTTTCCAGCTTGCGCCAACCGCTGGAAAATCTGCTGCTGCCGGTCCTGCCGCTCACCATGCTGGGTCTTGCCGCACAGCTTGCCTGGCCTACCGCGCCGCAAAACATTATCGGCCACCAGCCTGCGCTGGAAATCCACATCATGCTCTCCATTCTGGCCTACAGCCTGTTCACGCTAGCCGCCTTGCAGGCCCTGCTTTTGGCCAACCAGCACCATGCCCTGCACGCACGCCGCCCTAGCGTTTTTGCACACATCCTGCCGCCGCTGGAAGACATGGAAACGCTGTTATTCCGCATGATTAGCGCTGGATTTGTGCTTCTGACCTTCGCCCTGCTTACCGGCTTCATGTATCTGGAAAATATTTTTGCCCAGCATTTGGTGCATAAAACCATCCTGAGCATCATTGCCTGGGCAGTATTTGGTGCGCTGCTGATTGGACGCTATTCGATGGGCTGGCGCGGCCAAACTGCTGTGCGCTGGACACTAAGTGGCTACGCGGTACTGCTTTTAGCCTTCATCGGCAGCAAGATTGCCCTCGAATGGGTCTTGGGTGTGCAACGCTGATTTGCGCTGAAAAAAGTTTTTCATCGTCGCTTCAATCGCCTATCATCCGTAGCATCTCAATTACCTCGTACATCTTTTGGACGACATATCCCTTAGCGTATTACTCGGTACGCTCATCGCCTTAATTATGCTCTCGGCCTTTTTCTCCGGTTCTGAAACCGGTCTGATGACGCTCAACCGTTATCGTTTAAGGCATCTCGCCTCGCAAGGGCACCGTGGCGCACGCCTCGCACAAAAACTCCTTGAGCGCCCTGACAAGCTGATTGGCCTGATTTTGCTCGGAAACAATTTTGTCAACGTCATGGCTTCCACGTTGGCCACCGTGATTTTTATGCGTCTGTTTGGTGAAGCGGGTATTGCCGTGGCCGCAGGCATTCTCACCCTTACCCTTCTGGTCTTTGGCGAGGTCGCGCCCAAGACACTTGCCGCACTGCACCCGGAGCGCATTGCCTGGCCTGCCGCCTATGTCTATACCGTACTGCAAAAAGTCCTCGGCCCGCTGGTTTGGGCGGTCGGCTTGTTTGCCAATGGTTTTTTGCGTTTATTTGGGGTCAAGGTCACCGCCAACAGTGGTCACGATCTGTCACGCGACGAACTGCGCACCATATTGGGGGAAACCGGCGGCCTGATTTCCGAACGTTACCGCGAAATGCTCACCGGCATTCTTGATCTCGAAGAAGCTCTGGTTGAAGACATCATGGTGCCGCGCCAGGAGATGGACGGCATCGATCTTGAGGCCGAGTGGGACGAAATTCTGCACACCATCAGTACTTCGCCTTACGCGCGCCTACCGGTCTATCGTGGCGCACTCGACACCATCGTCGGCACCATCAACCTGCGCCATTTGCTACCTATAGCGCAAAAAGGCGAGCTCAACCTCAAAACCTTCGTGCGCTCGATTCAGGAACCGTATTACGTCCCCGAAGGCACCTCGCTACACACACAGCTGATGAATTTTCAGCGCGAAAAAAAGAACATGGGTCTGGTGGTAGACGAATACGGCGACATTCTCGGCCTGGTTACCCTAGAAGACATCCTGGAAGAAATCGTCGGCGAATTCACCTCGCAACCCGATGATGACTACCCCGAAATTCAAGCACAGGACGATGGCAGCTTTCTTATCGAAGGCCAAACTCCACTACGTGAAATCAACAAACGCATCGGCACCAACCTGCCCGCTGACACCGCCAATACCCTCAGCGGCCTGATCCTTGAACACATTCAATGTCTACCTGAAGTTGGCATGAAAATCGAAATGTCGGGTTGTACTGTCGAAGTCACCCGCATTGCACGCAAGGTGGTCGAGCAGGCACGGTTATGGCCTTCACTCGAACACATCAACGAACTGGAGCCTTAGCGCTCCAAATGGCACTCAAGCCCAAAACCCACTACGTCTGTGCCGAATGCGGCGCAACCAGCCCCAAATGGGCCGGACAATGCGGCGAATGCGGCGCATGGAACAGCCTGAGCGAGCAGGCCGCGCCCACGGCCGCCGACACCTCCAAGCGCGCCATCATGCAGTACGCGGGCGCACAAGACGCGCGCCGTCTGGGCGATGTGCAACTAGCCGACACCCCGCGCCTGCCCACTGGCATGGACGAACTCGACCGCGTGCTCGGCGGCGGTCTGGTGCCCGGCTCGGTCATCCTGCTCGGTGGCGACCCCGGCATCGGCAAATCCACCTTGTTGCTGCAAACCCTGGTCGCCCTGCAACCCAGCCTGCCCGGCCTGTACGTCACCGGCGAAGAATCGCTGGCGCAAATCGCCCTGCGCGCCCAACGCCTCAACCTCGAAGCCGCCGACTTGCAATTGCTGGCCGAAACCTCGGTCGAGCGCATCGTGCAGCAAGCCGAAATCCTCAACCCCGGCGTGATGGTAGTGGATTCGGTGCAAACCCTGTTCTCCGACAAACTCACCGCCGCGCCCGGCTCGGTCTCGCAGGTGCGCGAAGCCGCCGCCCTGCTCACGCGCATGGCCAAGCAGCGCGGCATCTGCGTATTCATCATCGGCCATGTCACCAAGGAAGGCGCGATTGCCGGCCCGCGCCTGTTGGAGCATATCGTCGATACCGTGCTCTATTTCGAAGGCGAACCCGGCAGCCGCTATCGCCTGGTGCGCGCGGTGAAAAACCGCTTTGGCGCGGCGAATGAAATCGGCGTGTTCGCCATGACCGAGCACGGCCTCAAGCCGGTCAGCAACCCCTCCGCCATCTTCCTCTCGCGTCACGAAGAACCGGTCTCCGGCAGCGTCATCATGGTCACGCGCGAAGGCACGCGCCCGCTCTTGGTCGAAGTGCAAGCCCTCGTCTCCGAAAGCCCGTTCGGTCAACCGCGCCGCGTCACGCTCGGCCTTGAGCAAAACCGCCTCGCCATGCTGCTGGCCGTCATGTATCGCCATGGCGGCATCGCCATGTTCGACCAGGATGTGTTCATCAACGTGGTCGGCGGCGTCAAAATCAGCGAAACCGCCGCCGATCTGCCGCTACTCTGTGCAGCACTCTCCAGTCTGCGCAATCGCCCGCTGCCCGCTGATACCGTAATTTTCGGCGAAGTAGGCCTGGCGGGCGAACTGCGCCCGGTGCCGCATGGCCTTGAACGCCTGCGCGAGGCGCACAAACACGGCTTCAAACGCGCCATCGTGCCCAAGGCCAACCTGCAAGGCAGCTTGCCCAAGGGCATGGAATTGCACGGTGTGACGCGACTGACCGAAGCCTTGGGGCTGCTTTAATCCCCAAAGCATCCTCAGGCCTGTCATCATTGAACACCCGGCGAATGCAGCATCCACTTTGATTTTTCGCTGATTTGGCCGAATAGAGACTGACATCAAAGCATCATAAGTGCCGTCTTCGCATGATAGAATTACGCTCTTTATTTTGCTCAAGCGAACTGCACAATGGCCACCCGCCCTCGCAAAACCACTGAAGCTGTCGAATCCACCGCGGATATTGCTCACTTTGAAGCCTCGCTCAAAGAGCTTGAAGCCGTGGTGGCGCGCATGGAACAAGGCGAGCAGCCGCTGGAAGAGTCACTGCGTGATTTCGAGCGTGGCGTGCAACTGACCCGCCAGTGCCAGAGCATGTTGAACAATGCGCAGCAGCGTGTGGACATTCTCACCCGCGATGGCAAACTCGATGCCTTCAGCGCACTTGATAATGAAGGCTAACGTGCTGAATTCTGCACTCAAATATACTGCCGCACGCATTGAGCAGGTGCTGAATCGTCTGCTGCCTGATGCCAACATGCACCCCGTTCGCCTGCATCAAGCCATGCGCTACGCAACCTTGGGGGCCGGCAAGCGTGTGCGTCCATTTTTGGTGTATGGCGCAGGAACCATGCTGGGCGCGGATAATGCCTTGTTGGATGCCCCCGCCGCCGCCGTGGAATTGATTCATGCCTACTCGCTCGTGCATGACGACCTACCCGCCATGGACGACGACGACCTGCGCCGAGGTCGACCGACCTGTCATCGCGCCTTTGATGAAGCCACGGCAATTTTAGTGGGTGACGCACTTCAAACTCTGGCATTTGAGGCCTTGGCCACAGCGCCCGGCTTGGATGCCGAAACGCGCCTTGCCATGCTCACCACCCTTGCCCAGGCCAGCGGTTCGCAAGGCATGGTGGGCGGTCAAGCGCTGGATCTTGCTGCCATCGGTCAGTCTATCGAGCTTGACACACTCGAACAGATGCACCGCCTGAAAACTGGTGCGTTGATTAACGCCAGTGTACAACTGGGCGCCTTAACAGCTCATGCAGACGCAACAACCCAAGTGCAACTCACCCGCTATGCCTGCGCCATCGGCCTCGCCTTCCAGGTACGCGACGATATTTTGGATGTAATTGCCGACAGTTTGACTATAGGCAAAACCCAGGGCAAGGACGCTATTGACGACAAGCCTACCTATGTCAGCCTGCTGGGATTGGATGCCGCGCTGGCATTTTCTACTGAGTTGCGCGACGAAGCCATCGCAGCGCTGGATGGCCTGCCCAAACCCGAACTTTTGCAACAACTTGCCCATTACATCGTGGCGCGCGAGGCTTAATTAACATGTCCCTGCTCGAATCCAGTAACACGCCGCACGATCTAAAAGCCCTTTCCGCAGTGCAGCTTAACCAGCTTTCCGGGGAACTACGCCGCTTTATTATCGACAGCGTGTCCAACACCGGTGGTCATCTTGCCGCAAATCTGGGTACGGTCGAGCTCACCGTTGCCCTGCATCGCGTCCTTGATTTGCCCGATGACGCATTGATCTGGGATGTCGGCCACCAAGCCTATGCACACAAAATCCTCACCGGTCGTCGTGAAGCCATGCGCGGCTTACGCAAGTTCGGCGGCTTATCCGGCTTTACCAAGCGCGAAGAAAGTGAATACGACCCCTTCGGCGCAGGACACTCCAGCACCTCAATCAGTGCCGCTCTAGGTTTTGCCAAAGCCTTCAAGATACGCGGCGAAACTCATCAAGCCGTGGCGGTGATCGGCGACGGCGCACTCACCGCCGGGCAAGCCTTTGAAGCCCTGAACCACGCAGGCGCGGGCAAGGCCAATCTGTTGGTGGTGCTCAACGACAATGCCATGTCGATTTCCCCCAATGTCGGCGCACTCAACAAGCACCTCGCCCGCCTGATTACCGGACGCACCTACCAACGCGTGCGTGAAGATGGCAAACACGTTTTCGACCTGCTCGGTATGGCGCAGCTCGCGCGCCGTGCCAAGGAGCAGGTCAAGGACATGCTGACCCCCATCGAAACCCAACGCACGCTCTTCGAGGAACTGGGTTTCCGCTATGTCGGCCCGGTGGATGGTCATGATCTGGAAACACTGACCGATGTGCTCGCTAATTTAAGCTCCCAAACCGGCCCACGCCTGCTGCACGTCCTTACCCAAAAAGGACGCGGCTACGCGCCCGCCGAGGAAGACCCGGTGCGCTACCACGGGGTCAGCACCTTTAATCCTTACAAACTCGAACCGACACTGGCCAAGCCGAAGATTACGTTTACCAGCACCTTTGGCGACTGGTTGTGTCACGCGGCAGCGCGGGATGAGCGCGTGGTCGGCGTGACGCCTGCGATGTGCGAAGGCTCCGGCATGGTGGACTTTTCCATGCGCTTCCCTGAACGCTATTTTGATGTTGGCATTGCCGAGCAACACGCCGTCACCTTTGCCGGCGGTTTGGCCGCAGCAGGGATGAAGCCGGTGATGGCAATTTACTCCACCTTTTTGCAGCGCGGCTACGACCAGGCGGTGCATGACATTGCGCTGCAAAACCTGCCCGTGCTGTTTGCCATCGACCGCGCCGGCCTCGTCGGTGCGGATGGTGCAACCCATGCAGGGCTTTACGACATCGCCTTTCTGCGCTGCATACCCAACATGCAGATTTTCACCCCCTCGGATGAAAGCGAGCTTGTTCGCATGTTGGATGCCGGCCTGACACAGCCTGGCCCGGTAGCCGTGCGCTATCCGCGTGGTGGCAGCGGTGTAACGGATACCACTTGTGCTACCGCGTATGAAACGTGTCCTTTTGGCCAGGCCATTTGGCGCAGGCGCGGCCCTGAAAAGAGCGAGGGCAAGAGCAAGGGTACAGCCATTCTCGCCTTCGGCCCCTTGCTACACGAAGCCCTTAAAGCGGCCGGATCACTCGATTGCAGTGTCATCGACATGCGCAGCGTCAAACCACTCGACCGCGACACCTTAGCGGATGTAGCCAGCACCCACGCCCAGCTCATCACCCTTGAAGATCATGCCCTAATGGGTGGTGCAGGCAGCGCCGTACTCGAAGCCCTGTCCGAAATGGGTATCCACATCCCCGTGCAGCGCCTTGGTCTGCCGGATGTGCTTACATTACAGGGCACGCAAGCCGAGTTGTACCGCCATTACGAACTGGATGCTGCGGGAATTATCAACACCATCCAGCAATCCATGCCGTGATGAGAACAAACTATCCCCTGATAAATCATGGCATTCCTTGTTAAGCCGGAACGCCCCCCTTACCATCCACTTATATTGCAACTGTTAGAACATCATGGTCGCTCAATACACCCTTAAAGTCCTCGCCGAATTTGCTGCCGCGCACCAATTGCGCGGTTATCCCGGCAATTGTTCGCGCATGCACGGCCACAACTGGAAGGTTGAAGTCGAAGTCACCGGTAGCAAGCTCGATGACGTAGGCATGGTCACCGACTTCAAAACCATGAAACGCGCCGCGCGCGATGTCGCTGAACGGCTCGACCATTTCTACCTCAACGACATTCCGCCGTTCGACACGATTAACCCCACCGCTGAAAACCTCGCTGCGTGGTTTTACCGCGAAGTCGGCTTGCTGCTGAACAATGAACACGCCCATGTCAGCGCCGTCACCCTCTGGGAAACCGACCGCGCCTGCGTGACCTACAAAGAGACCCTTGCCTAATGACTACTGCCCCCTGCCCTATTCCCGACATCCAAAGCCAGCTTGACACCCGCCGTATCGCCATTGACGCGGTGGGCATCAAGGGTTTGCGCCACCCTGTGGTCATTCACGACCACGAACAAGCGGCACAAGCCAGCGTCGCCACCTTCAGCTTCACCGTCAACCTGCCGCATGACCGCAAGGGCACGCACATGTCGCGTTTTGTTGCCCTTTTGGGCGATGCGCCGCGCGACATCTCCGCTTCCGGCCTTGTGGACTTACACCGAGAAATGCTGGCGCTGCTTGAAGCCGATGCCGGACAGATTGAACTGAGCTTTCCATTTTTCGTGCGCAAAACCGCACCAAAATCCGGCGTATCCAGCCTGATGGACTACATGGCGCACTTCAGCGTGCAGGGCAATATGAACGAGTGCGACCTGATTATGGGAGTCGAAGTGCCTGTCACCAG
The DNA here is from genome assembly GCA_020061705.1 of Halothiobacillus sp. Lineage (GTDB taxonomy): Bacteria > Pseudomonadota > Gammaproteobacteria > Halothiobacillales > Halothiobacillaceae > Thiofaba. Next base: position 10,179 of record JAGUXT010000012.1, read on the forward strand.
CCTGTGCCCCTGCTCGAAAGAAATTTCGCAATATGGCGCGCATAACCAACGCTCGCATATTCGTGTAGACGTGCAGGCTGAGGCCACACTATCGCTCACCGAACTCATCCGCAAACTTGAAGCGCAGGCATCGTGCGAGCTGTACGGCCTGCTCAAGCGCGCCGATGAAAAGCACATTACCGAGCAAGCCTATGAAAACCCGAAGTTCGTCGAAGACATGATCCGCGACGTGGCGCATGTGCTTGGCGAAGATGAACGCATTCACGGTTTCAGCGTTGAGGTGGAAAACTTCGAGTCCATACACAATCACTCGGCCTATGCCCGCCTGAGTCGCTGAACCTTGGATATTGGATTGAACTTTGGGTATTGGATATTGAACTAGACGCTGCTTGCATCTCGCCCGCCCTCCAATCACCAAGCAAGCGCTTGAAAGTTACATCACAAGCAAGGCCATGACATACATGGCCTTTTCATTTGCCATGTTTCTGAAAGCACACCTGTCTACGGCCATAACTCTGCGCACCCTTCCTGGCACACACTAAAATAAGGCCAAAAAAAACGCCCGGAAACGGGCGTTTTCATTCAATTAGAGCTCGACTGAACGAGCGTTGTCGCTCGCTCAGGATGAAGGACTACACGCGAAGCGCTGCATCAATAGCCTTTTTAGCAGCCCGTGCTGTTGCACGATCCGCACCTACCGTGTCCATGATAGAACGTAGCTGAGCCGGAGAAAGTTGCTTGCCTTGCGCGGTTTGTTGCTGAATTGCATAGATCGCAACCTCCAGACGGTTCTCAATATACACCTTGCCCAAGGTACCATCCGGCGTACCCAAGCCAGCTGTAATCATATCCATGACCAGCTGACCACGAGCCTCAAACCCTGGGTTGACCGAATCCTGAGCCAAGAAGCTGTTGCGCAATCTGAGCAGCTCACCCGCCCAGTAGCCAACACCCTCATCATCACCATCCCGTCCGAAGACGTTGTGGTAAATCAGGCTAACAAATTCCTTGTCTGAAAGAGTCAACGGATAAAGATCAGTAACGATTGGCAGGCTGAAAATCACTCCACCGACGTAGACATAGCTCTTGCCGTCAACCAGAACCTGATTACTCCAGTAATTCATGCCTTCAAGCTCGGCTGCGCGCAGGAAAGCCGCGAGGTAAAGCTTGCTGAAATGACTGATGTTTTCGGGGATAACCGGTGCAGGACCAAAAGTCGCTACCACGGTTTTGTTTGCCGCAACCGTCAGGTTGCACGAGCTGTCATCACCTGTGCAATCACCGCTCCAGGCAACCAACACCTGACCGTTGCCGGGTTTAGCGGTCAGGAACACGTTGGTATTGTAGGCGTAGCTTGCCTGCATTGGGTAAACATCAATGCTGCCCAAACCAACCACACTGGTATTCAGCAAATAGTGACGCGGAGCACGGCATACAGCCTCTTCGCCGCCATTCGCACCAGCGCAACTCCAGGAATAGGAACTATTGCTGGTCTGGATGCGACTGGGCGAGCCCGCACTGCACAAATCAGTTGGCGGGTTCACAGTCGGCACATTGTTCGCACGGCCACAGGCGCTATCGCCTGTGATTGCGAACAGGGCTGTCGCGACTCTGTCACCAGTCATGGTCAGTGTGCATGAGGTGCTCGGTGTGCCCAGGCAATTTCCGCCCCAGGCGATAAATGTGCTACCGAAGGTCGGAACCGCCGTCACGACAACATTGCTGTTGTAAGCATATGTTCCGGAAGATGGTGCCACACTGCCATTTCCTGTGACCGAGGTGGTCAGCGTGTAATGATGTGGCGCGCTGCAGCTTGCTGTCGCGCCGCCGCCTGCTCCTTCGCACGTCCAAGTGAACTGGTCGGCTGCGGTGCTTACCGCACTTGGCGTACCAAAACCACACAGATTGGATGCCGGCGCTGTGGTTACGCCCACGCCATTGGCACTGCCACAGGTACCGTCCTGTGCAGGAATTCCGCCGCTGAAATTGAACCAGGTCTGGGTCACATTCGACTGCCCGCTGGCCGGGCCGGAGAACAGATTAATCTCACCCGGGTTGATGGCTGCAAGGCCATCGCCAAAGCCGCCGTTCGCAGCACTTCCATCCGTGATATTGCCATAATAAAAACCAACCTTGCTTTCGCCAGGAAGAATGGCAGCGAACTGATCCGAGCGAATCACCAGCTGGAAGGTGCTGCGCACGCTGTAGTTCCTGCTGAAGTGTCCCATATCCAGCCAGGTAACAACAATTTGCCCTGGAATGGTGGTGTTTACATACACATTCGAAGCAGCATCATCGCGAGAATCAAGATCGGTATAAACCCCGGCGATCATTGGACGAATGGTCTGAACGTTAAGTGGCGTAGTCGAATAAGACGTGGCACCTCCGCCGAATGTGACGTAACCATTGGAACCCACGTACAAATCACCGTACACCGTTCCAAAGAAGTTAATGTTTTGCCCGGCGCCAAAACTGATCGGGCCATCGAAGCAATCATCGCAGTTGCTGGTAGCAGCCAGTTGAACACCATAATCATTGGTGTAGAGTGCGGCATAAGCCGGTGTAGCCACCGCACCTAGCAGCGCTAGCGCCATGGCGCCAGTGAAGCTTCGAGCTGAAGCATGAATTGAACGACGCATACAGAAATCCTCATGTAAAACCAGCCAAACTTGCGCCGATTGTGAATCGTGTACAACAAAAAGACAACGTACAGGCTCGACACGTTGTTGTTTTTTCGTTACAAACATCAAATCAACCTTAAACTCAAACTTGCAGTTACACATTCACCACCATGCTCCTCACCCAAAATCACCTTTGGATTGGCCGCGCGCGCAATGTGCTCGCTCTGGAAGCCGAAGCCATCCAACGCCTTGGCACTCGCTTGGACAGCGCTTTTGTGCAAGCCTGCGAACTGGTTCTGGCCTGTTCAGGTCGAGTCATCGTCAGCGGCATGGGCAAGTCCGGGCATATCGGCGGAAAAATCGCTGCCACGCTGGCCAGTACCGGCACACCGGCGTTTTTCCTGCATCCTGGCGAAGCCAGCCACGGTGACTTGGGTATGGTCACGCGGCAGGATGTACTGCTGATGCTGTCCAACTCCGGTGAAACGCCCGAGCTGCTGGCTATTTTGCCCCCCATCAAGCGCATGGGCATTCCAATCATTGCCGTGACGGGGCGCAGCGAATCCACCCTGGCGCATGAAGCCACGATCCATCTGGATGCCAGTGTCGAACAAGAAGCCTGCCCGCTCGGACTTGCCCCCACCGCCAGCACCACTGCCGCTCTTGCCTTGGGCGATGCGCTGGCCGTAACCCTGCTGGAAGCGCGTGGCTTTACCGCCGAAGATTTCGCACTCTCCCACCCCGGCGGAGCTTTGGGACGGCGTTTGCTGATCCTGGTGCGCGATGTGATGCACGCTGGCGACGACCTACCCGTGGTAACGCTTGGCGCACCGCTACGTGATGCACTGATGGAGATCACCCGCAAGGGTCTGGGCATTACCGCCATTGTAGATGCACAAGGTGCATTGGCGGGTGTCTTTACCGATGGTGATTTGCGCCGTGCGCTCGACCACGAAACCCTGGATTTACGCACTGCCCGCGTGGATGACATTTACACACCAGGCGGCAAAACCTGCCCGGCGCACATGTTGGCGGCTGAGGCGCTTGGATTGATGGAGCGCACCGCGGTGAATGCCTTGATTGTAGTGGACGAAAACCAACGCCCGATTGGCGCGTTCAATACCCATGATTTACTACGCGCCGGAGTCATCTAACCATGCACGCACTTGTCGAACGCGCCCGCGCTGTACGCCTGGTCATTTTTGATGTGGACGGCGTGCTCACCGATGGTCGTTTGAGTTATTCCTCGCACCCGGACGCCCCGGAAAAAGAGCAAAGCAAGGTATTCCATGTGCGCGACGGTTTGGGTATGAAGCTGCTCATGCAGGCGGGGGTGGAAATCGGCATCATCACGGCGCGCAGCTCACTGGCGGTGGCACGGCGCATGGCGGATTTAGGTGTGCCCCATGTGCATCAAGGCCAGCATGACAAGCTTGCAACCTATCAAGATCTGATCGCCCGCTTGGGTCTAAGCCATGAACACGTCGCTTATATGGGCGACGACATTATTGACCTGCCTGTGCTGCGTCGTGTGGGGCTTGCTGCCACAGTGGCCGATGCCACCGCATTCATGCAAAGCCAGTGCCACTGGGTTGCCCAGCAACGCGGCGGTCAAGGCGCGGCGCGTGAGTTGTGCGAGTTCATCCTCAACGCGCAGGGTCGCTGGGATGAAACCCTTGCCTACTACCTGCGTTAACTGGCGATGATAAAGTGGCTTCCATGGTTGGCGTTGCTGGCCCTCGCCGTGCTCAGCACCTGGGCGAGTCTGTCGCTGAATAAACCCTTACCCAGCGTGGCAAAGCGCCAGACTGGAGCCGATCACGCCTTTATCCAGCCTGTTGCTCGCGTGTTCGACAAAGAAGGTCAGGCTGCTTATGACATTCGTGGCACACAACTCGAACACCGCGCCGAAAGCGACGAGCATATCCTGACCCAGGCCAACATGCGCCTCTACACACAAACGCAAAACGGCATCCAAACTGCGCTGCCACTGGAGCAGCGCGAGCATTGGAATATTCAGTCCGAGCGTGCCCGCATCATGGCCGATCGTGAGCATGTGCAACTGGAAGGACAGGTTCACGCCGAGCGTGACGGTGTTTTACCCGAACAACGCATCACACTGCACGCGCAAGATGTTACTCTCGCCCACAAGGCACAAACAGCCAGCAGCACCCATCCCGTGACCGTGGACGGGGTCAACTGGCAAAGCCAATCCAGCGGCTTCCAAGCCCATTTAGCCACCGAACAGCTCGAACAAACAGGCCGCGTGCATGATCGTTACCAACCACCCACACCTTAACTGCTCCTTGTTTATCCTCCTGCTCGCACTCGTGCCCGTGGGTACCTGGGCAGCCAGTGCCGACCGCAAACTTCCGCTTGAAGTCGAAGCCGACCGTAAACACACCGACTACAAGGGTGGGCAAGCCGTGTACGAAGGCAAGGTGGTGATTCGTCAAGGCCGCATGTTGATTCACGCCGACAAAGCCATCCTCACCCTGCGCGACAACCAGCTCGACCGCGCGCAACTCGAAGGCAAGCCCGTGACCTATCAGGACGTGGACGAGCAAGGACTCCCCCTGAGTGGCCAAGCGTTGAATATGGACTACAAAGTCGACAACACAGCCATGGGCAAAGCTACCGGCGACGTTCTCACCCTCACCGGGCAGGCCAAAATCGAACGCAACAAAGATACCCTCAGCAGCGAGCGCATCACGTACAACCTTAAATCCGAAGTCATGGATGCCGGTGGCGGCCAGGGTGACCGCGTGCGCATGATCTTGCAACCGCGCCCCAAGGATGAAGCGGGCAAGAAAGAAGCGAAAGCGCCATGACTGCAGCCCACACCCTGCGCGCTGAAGGCCTGAGCAAGCGCTACGGCAGTCGCCAAGTGGTGCGCGACATGAATCTTCAAGTGCATAGCGGCGAAATCGTCGGCCTGCTCGGCCCGAATGGCGCGGGCAAAACCACCAGTTTTTACATGATGACCGGGCTGGTCCAGGCGGATGGCGGACACATCAGCCTGGACGAGCACGATATTTCGCGCCTGCCGATCCATGCCCGCGCGCGTCTGGGTTTGGGCTATTTGCCACAAGAACCATCGATCTTTCGCAAGCTCAGCGTGGAAGACAATCTGCTCGCTGTGCTGGAGCTGCGCCCTGAACTAGATCGTCACAGCACACGCCAAGCCGTGTGTGACGAACTTTTGGAAGAGCTGCACGTCACCCATGTGCGCCACAGTTTGGGTCAAAGCCTTTCCGGTGGCGAACGTCGCCGCGTGGAAATCGCGCGTGCCTTGGCCGCCGAACCCCGTTTTTTGCTGCTTGACGAACCCTTTGCCGGAGTTGATCCGATCAGTGTTCTCGACATCCAGCGCCTGATTCAACACCTTGCCGAGCGCGGCATTGGCATCCTGATTACCGACCACAATGTGCGCGAAACCCTGCGTATCTGTGCCCACGCCACCATCATGCACGATGGGCAAGTGCTGGCGACCGGCACGCCGGATGAGATTTTGAGCAACGAACATGTGCGGCGAGTTTATTTGGGCGAGAGCTTTACGCTTTAGCACGTTCTCACCAACCGACGGTTTGGCGGACAGTCGCTGCCGACGACGCGGTTTTGGTTTTGGATTTACCGTCCCCTTTTGATGCCGCCGGGGACTGACCTGTAGAGGTCGGGTAAAAGCGCCATGGA
>JAGUXT010000018.1 GCA_020061705.1 Halothiobacillus sp.
CGGCGCTGGGCATGGACAAGCTGCGTACCAAGCAACTTTGGCTGGGCGCGGGTTTGCCAACACCGGCGTTTCGTGTGCTGCATTCGACTGAAGATGCAGTCAGTGCCGGGCGTGAATTGGCTCTGCCTTTGATGGTCAAACCGGCCTTGGAAGGCTCGAGTATTGGCATGAGCAAGGTGCATCGTGCCGAGGATTTGCCTGCTGCGTTTACCCAGGCGAGTGGCTTTGGCCCGGTACTCGCCGAGCAATTTATTCACGGCGAAGAGTACACCGTGGCGATTCTTGGTGAGGAGGCCTTGCCGCCGATTCGCTTGGAAACGCCACATGATTTTTATGATTTTGATGCCAAGTATTTGGCGAATGACACGCGCTATCTCTGCCCCTGCGGTTTGTCTGCGCATGATGAGGACGAACTCAAGCGTCTGTCGCTGGCGGCCTTCCGTGCGGTTGGCGCAACGGGCTGGGGGCGGGTGGATGTGATGCGTGATGCCACCGGGCAGTTCTGGTTGCTGGAAATCAACACCGTGCCGGGCATGACCGATCACAGTCTGGTGCCGATGGCGGCGCGTGCGACGGGGATGGATTTTGCCGATTTGGTGTGGCGCATTCTTAAATTGAGTGTCCATGCCGCGCGGGTTGGGGACGTGTAATGGCCGCCGTGTACGCCAAACGCCCCGGTACGTCACTTGGCGAGCAGATCATGGCGTGGCCGTGGGCAGCGATGGCGCGGCATACCCTGCATTTGCTGGCGCTTGCCGGCATGGTGGCTGCGCTGGTGTGGGGCTGGCGCGCCATTCATGACCCGTGGAACTTCCCCTTGCGCGTGGTCAAGGTGGACGGAGAATTACAACACCTCAAGCCGCAGGCGGTACAGACGGCGGTGGATGAGCGTTTGCAGGGCAGCTTTTTCGGCGTGGAATTGACGAATGTGCTGCGCGGTTTGACCGATTTGGCCTGGATTCGCGATGCGCGGGTGCGGCGCGAGTGGCCGGACAAACTGCATTTGTGGGTCGAGGAACACAAACCACTGGCGTTGTGGCGTGGGGATGCCGTGCTTACCGCCGATGGTTCGCTGATTTATCCCGAAAACAAGCGCGAGGATGACCGCAATCTGGAGCGTCTACCCGCCCTGAGTGGGGCGGATGGGCGCGAGATGGCCTTGTGGAATGAGTTTAATCGCTTGGGCGGCTTGCTTCAGCCTGCTGGCTTGCGTGTTGTGGCCCTACGCGAAGATCAGCGTGGTTCGCAAACCTTGGTGCTGGAGCATGGTTTGACCTTGCGTCTGGGGCGTGAGGATGTCGAGAAGCGTTTGCAGCGCTTTTTGGATGTGTTTGACAAGACCCTGGCCAGCCGCATCGGCGAGGTCGAGGAAGTCGATTTGCGTTATGCCAATGGTTTTAGCGTGCGTATGCGTGCGGTGGAAAAAGTGACGAATTCAGGTCGTCAGGGTGAGCGTGCCCCGATGATGCAAGTTTCAACTGTATTTGAAGGCAAAAAAAATGGCCAGAAAGTCGGATAAGGGTTTGCTTGTAGCGCTGGATATCGGCACCTCCAAGGTGGCGGTGATCGTGGGCGAGGTCGCCGACGATGGTTCCGTGGAGGTCATCGGCCTGGGCGAAAGCCCGTCGCATGGCCTGAAGCGCGGGGTGGTGGTGGATATCGAGTCCACGGTGCAGTCGATTCAGCGCGCGGTGGATGCGGCGGAGTTGATGACCGGTTGCCAGATTTATGCGGTGCGCGCCGGGATCGCAGGCGGGCATGTGCAGTCGCGCAACTCGACCGGACAGGCGCCGATCAAGGATCGAGAGGTGACGCAAGAGGATGTGGATCGCGCTCTGGAGGGCGCGCGCGCGGTGGTGCTGCCCCACGACCAACGCATCATTCATGTGTTGCCGCAGGAATTCATTATCGACGGGCAAGAGGGCATCCGACAGCCGATTGGCATGTCGGGTGTGCGCTTGGAGGTGCGGGCGCATCTGGTGACCGGGGCGACCAGCGCGGTGCAGAACATTGTGAAGTGCATTGAGCGCTGTGGCTTGCGCGTGGATGAAATGGTGCTGGAGCAGATTGCCAGTGCCGAGGCGGTGTTGCACCGCGATGAGCGTCAGCTTGGGGTGTGTCTGGTTGATATTGGTGGTGGTACGACGGATTTGGCGGTGTTTGTCGATGGCGCCATCCGGCATACGGCGGTGATTCCGATTGCTGGCGACCAGGTCACCAATGACATCGCGGTGGGCTTGCGCACACCGACGCAGTTTGCGGAACGCATCAAGTTGGATCATGCCTCGCTGTGCCAAGAGCAGGATGCGAGCGAGTTTATCGAGGTTCCTGGGGTGGGTGATCGTCCGGCACGTCGGCTTTCAAGGCACACCTTGGGCGAGATCGTCGAGGCGCGTTACGAGGAAATTTTCCTGCATGTGCGCGAGGAATTACGCCGCAGTGGTTACGAGGAACGTGTGACGGCAGGCGTCGTGCTGACGGGTGGAAGTGCCCTGATGTGCGGGGTGGTGGAGTTGGCGGAAGAAATGCTGCACATGCCGGTGCGCCTTGGGCTACCGCAGCGTGTCGTGGGAATACAGGAAGTGGCGACGAACCCCATACATGCCACCGGGGTGGGTTTGCTGTTGTTTCAGGGGGCGAAGGATGCGGTTGAGGAGAAGAAAGGCTCTTCGGCATCAGCGGCTTCGGTGTTGGGGAAGATGAAAAGCTGGTTTCAGGGCAATTTTTGAGGCTGATTTTATTTTTTGGGCGTGGGTCTAAATTTTTCGTGAACTTGGTGGAATTTGTAATTTAAAGGGGGGGTGAGCAATGAGCATGTTTGAACTGGTGGATTCATATTCAGATAGCGCAACCATCAAGGTGGTCGGCGTGGGTGGCGGTGGCGGCAATGCGGTGGCGCATATGTTGCAGCACGCGATTGAAGGTGTGGATTTTATTTGCGCCAACACCGATGTGCAGGCGCTGAAAAAATCGCAGGCTACGGTGCAGTTGCAGATTGGTGCCAATATCACCAAGGGCTTGGGCGCAGGCGCAAACCCTGAGTTGGGTCGTCAAGCGGCGCTGGAAGATCGTGATCGTATTCAGGAAGTGCTGGCGGGCACCGACATGCTGTTCATCACCACCGGCATGGGTGGCGGCACGGGCACGGGCGCGGCACCAGTGATTGCGCAGATTGCCAAAGACATGGGCATTCTGACCGTGGCGGTGGTGACTCGTCCGTTTGGTTTTGAAGGCAAGAAACGCATGGAGCAGGCCTTAAATGGCATCCGTGAGCTGGAAAAACAGGTTGATTCGCTGATTGTGATTCCGAACGAAAAGCTGCTGGCGGTGATGGGCAAGTCGGCGCAGATGATGGAAGCCTTCAACGCCGCCAACGGCGTGCTGCTTTCAGCCGTGCAGGGCATTTCTGAACTGATTACTCGTCCGGGCTTTATCAACGTGGACTTTGCCGACGTGCGCACGGTGATGGAAGGCATGGGTTCGGCCATGATGGGTACTGGTATTGCTTCGGGCGAAGGGCGTGCGCGTGAAGCGGCTGAAGCGGCGATTCACAGCCCATTGTTGGACGAGGTGGTTCTGCGTGGCGCGCGCGGTATTCTGGTGAACGTGACGGCTGGTATGGATCTGACCATCGGTGAATATGACGAAATCGGTGAAATCATTCACGAACTGGCTTCGGAAGATGCCAATGTGAAGATCGGCATGGCGATTGACCCGGAAATGAACGGCGAGATTCGCGTGACTGTGGTGGCGACGGGCTTGAATATGCACAAAGCGGAAGCCGCACCCATGGCGCGCCCGCGTGTGGTAGTGGATAACGATCCACGCAACCAGGTGCGTCAACAGGCTGAAACCGTTGTTGCACCCGCCTCCATGATGCAAGGTAATGCGGCATACAACCTTGATTTGGTTGATATTCCTGCCTTTCTGCGTCGTCAGGCTGACTGACGCAGGCGCGTTTCGGTTTGAATCTGAAGGGAGCGATAAGCTCCCTTTTTTGTGCTCGTTGAGTGGGGCTGGTTTACTTGGCAGTCTTCGCCAGCAGCGCGGGTTTTCATTCCCCCGTTTGGGGTCGCCGAGAACGGAGTGCTGTAGGCAGGGTAAACAGGCCATGGATGGCCTGTTTAGTCCTGTCGCAACATGGATGTTGCGTCGGGACGACCTTGCCGTAGGCGCTTTGTTCACGGCTTGCCCACAGGGCGACCCCAAGGGGCGTGTTCTTTTGGTTACTTTGCTTGCACGAGCAAGAAAAGTAACTCGCCCGTGACCACTTTAATTCGCAACGGAGTATCTGCGTCAAGACGGGCGAAATAACCCACTAACCGTTCAAGGCCGGTGGCATTGTTTCGCCCGTCTCTACGGTGCGACTTCGCACAAGGCATGTTTGATACGGGCGAGTAACTTTCTTTGCTTGCACAAAGAAAGTCACCAAAGAAATGCACCCCGATGATGCCGCCCTGCGGGCAAGCCGTGAACTGACCTGCTCCAGC
>JAGUXT010000001.1 GCA_020061705.1 Halothiobacillus sp.
CTACGGCAAGGCCGTCCCGACGCAACATCCATGTTGCGACGGGACTAAACAGGCCATCCATGGCCTGTTTACCATGCCTTCGGCACTCCGTTCACGGCGACCCCAAACGGGGAATTGAAAACCGAAACCCGTACCGCGCCATCCATGGCGCATTTACCCAGCCTACACAGGCCAGTTCACGGCGGCATCAAAAGGGGGAAGGTAAATCCAAATCCGTGCGCCAATCACTTAATCACTCAACATCCCCTTCCCGTAATGCCGCCTGAGTCTCAAGCGCATATTGATAATGTGCTTTTTTGCGCCCCCCTAACACTTCTTCGGTAATCGCTGCCGCTGTTTTTACCGATACGCCGTGCTTGAGCAGGCTATCGAGCAATGACGTGGCACTCACGCCGCTCTGTTCGGGTGCCGGCTCAACATCATGCCCACGCAGTAGTACCACACTTTCACCGCGCTGCTGATCCTTGTCCGCCTCGACCCAAGCCAGCAATTCATCCAGCGGAGCCATGCGTATTGTCTCAAAGGTTTTAGTCAACTCACGTGCCAATGCAGCCTCACGCGACCCGCCCATGACGTGCGCCATATCCTGTAACGATTCCAGCAAACGATGCGGCGCCTCGAAAAAAATCAGTGTGCGGGGTTCATTTTTTAGCGCCTGCAAACGCGCGCGCCGCGCAGTAGCGCGCGCCGGTAAAAAGCCCTCAAATACAAAACGATCGCTCGGCAAGCCGCAACTTGATAGCGCCGCCATCACCGCACTCGCCCCAGGGATAGGCGATACCCGTACCCCTGCCAACAAAGCCGCACGCACCAGCGGGAAGCCCGGGTCACTCACCAGCGGCGTACCCGCATCGCTAATCAACGCCAGTGTTTGCCCGCACAGCAAGCGTTGAATCAGCTCATCCACCCGCTCGTTTTCGTTGTGAGCGTGCAATGCCATGAGGGGTGTGCCAATTCCAAAGTGTTGCAGCAAAGGACGGCTGTGCCGCGTATCCTCAGCCGCAATAACATCCACCGATGCCAGCACCTCACGCGCACGCGCACTCCAATCACCCAGGTTGCCAATCGGCGTGGCCACCACATATAAAACACCTGCCGTCGCGTTGGGTTGAGTGTGAGTTTGTTGTTTGTTCATGAGCCAAGGCTTTCCGTTGCGTTACTTTCTGTGGCTATACTCTACCTTGACACGGGCACAAACGCCGCTCACCAACCGATTCACCCACCTTGGCCAAGGCATGAACATCTTATTCTCGACTCGCACCTCCACTCGCACGATCATGTTTTGGCTTGGTTCGCTGCTCGTTTTAAGCATGGCGCTTGGCGGCTGTGCGCCGACTGCTTCGCGCCCCGATGCGCAGCTTGACTTGGCCATTAGCCAGGCTGAAAAGGCCAACGATGCGCCACGCCTGGCCAATGCACTGTGGGCAAAATCACTCGAGATGGAAGACAAGGAAAAGGCGCATCTGCAACTGCGTGCCATCGAAACCCTGATTGACAGCCCCAAGTCTGCAGATGTGCCTGTGGCCATGGGCTTCATCAAGGACCCGCGCGCCAAGCCCGTCGAATGGCGGCAGTTTTTCCCGCGCCGTGCCATGTTGGTGCAAGCTTTTGAATTGTTGCAACGCAACCAAGCTGCTGAAGCCATTCGCCTGTTGAACAACCTGCCTGCGCCACTTGAGCCTGCTGAAGCTGAGCGCCGCCTTGAGTTGCTGGCACAGGCCAGCAGCATGGACAATCAACCCTTACAAGCCGTGCAACAACGTATTGCTCTCGATGCCATGCTGAGCGAGCCACGCCGCACAGCCAATCAGGAAACCATCCTGGCGTTGTTGAGGAGTCAGGATAAAACCAGTCTCGACAAAGCGCGTAAAGCCTCGCAAGACTTGGCTCTCAATGGCTGGATTGATTTAAGTCTGGCCGAACGCAAGGGTATCAAAGCGCTCGATCAATGGCGTTTGTCACATGCCAGTATTCCGCTGATGCCCGCTTTATTCGAACAACTAAAACGCGACGTTGCAGCACGCAAACCAGCCAAGGCGGCGCACGTTGCCTTGCTTCTGCCCAGCGACGCCAGTTTTGACGCAGCCACACGCGCCATTATCGCCGGTGTAACTCGCGCTCATGAGGAGGCCGGTGAAGTCTCGCCCGAGGTACGCGACTATCCCTATAGTAGTCAAAACAATGACTTCCGCAGCCAGTTGGATGCTGCCGTGCAGGCGGGCGCAATTGCCGCCATCGGGCCGCTGGATCGACCCAGCCTGCAAGCAATTGCCAGCCTCAACCCGCCCATTCCCGTCGTTGCACTGAACACACTGGAAAATGGCAATACCCCGCCCAAGCTCGTTCAATTTGGTTTGCCGCCGGAAGACGAAGCCAGCGCCACTGCAGCACGCATGGCAGCGCTGGGACAAAAGCGTGTGCTGGTGCTGGCACCTGCTGACAGCCTGGGTGAACGCATGACGCAGGCATTTAGCCAGCGCATCGCAGCCGAAGGCGGCAGTGTGGTGGCGGTAGAAAAATATACACCCAGCAGTGGTCGGGCGAATGACTGGAACATCCGCGTGCAGCAACTTTTGCGTCCGCAACCCAATCCCATGACGGGTAAACCCAGCATGCGTGAAGATGCCGATGCGCTCTTTCTGATTGCCCGCGCGCCCGATGCGCGCCAGGCGCTGCCCTACCTGCGCGCCCAGGGTGGTGGTGATTTGGCGGTGTATTCAAGCTCGCACGTGTACGAAGGTGTACCCAAACCCGATGCCGACCGCCCGTTGGATGGCGTGGTATTCAGTGATATGCCGCTGATGCTCGCTTACGTGCGTCGCCCTGGACAAAGCGAACCCAACCGTTTTGAACAGGCCGTGTACAGTGGGCAACCACGCTTGTATGCCCTGGGTTTTGATGCCTATCAACTGGCTCAACAATTCCCCGCCGCCAAAAGCCCAATCGACTTGCATGGTCAAACCGGTCAACTAAAAGTCGGCGCGGACGGACGCGTTCAGCGCACTCCAAGCTGGGGTGTGTTCCGTGGCGGTCTTGCCAATCCACTTGTCAATTCCGTGGCCAATCCCGTGAGTAGTCCGGCAGATAGCACATCACCTTGAGGACACCCACCAGCCGTCAAATCGCCGGGCAATCAGCTGAACAGGTCGCACTGGATCATCTCCAGCGCCACAGGCTGCGCCTCGTGGCGCGTAATTTCAATGTGCGTGGCGGCGAGCTCGATTTGGTAATGCTGGACGGCGCAACCCTGGTATTTGTTGAAGTTCGCCTGCGCAGCGCGGGTGGACTCGTTAGCGCGGTGGAAAGCGTGAGCGTCACCAAGCAACGTCGTTTGATTCATGCAGCACATTGCTTTCTTGCTGCGCACTCTGAGCACGCAGCTCGTCCCTGTCGTTTTGATGTTGTCGGTATCCAACGTACCAATACAACACAAACATTGGAATGGCAAAAAGATGCTTTTGAAAGTCATGCCTACTGACGGCATACACTATCAGGACTTACGCAAAAGTGTTCCAGCAAGGCACGGCAAGGCGATGAAGACAGTACAACTTAGTACGGCGAGTCGCTTTAACGCCGCTGGGGCGGTTTTGCGTAAGTCCCAACTATTTCACAGCCGAATCCAGCGCATAAAAAACCCCGCTTCAGCGGGGTTAAGTATACGGCGGCATTTAAAGCCTTTTTGAATCAGCCAATCAGGAAGTCTTCCTGTTTTGCGCCTTGGGCAATGGCATCACGCATCCATACAGGCTTTTGACCTCGGCCTGTCCATGTATTGCCATGAGCATCGCGATATTTGGGGGCAACTTTAGCTGTGGATTTTGCGGTAGTTGTTGCACTACGCTTTGACGACTTATCCAAACCCAGCAATTCATTTACGCTGACACCTAGCGCGGCCGCAGTTTGTTCAACTTGTTTGCGCAGAATATCGGCAGTTTCAACCTTCTTGTGGCGAATGGTAGCCTCGGCGCGGGAAATTAAGGCGGTGAGTTGCTCAATTGAATAGGTGTTTAAGTCGAGTGTTTCAAGGTTCATAAGTAGTTCCTAAAGTTTTGAATATTCAAGTGTGGTTTTAAGGCAGGCAAAGTCTAAATCAGCTTGTCCGCAAATAAAAGAATTTTGGAAAAAATGTGCGTTTAATTTTTAAATGGGTGTAAATCAAATAGCCATGCGGAGGATTCGATTTGGGTTTCGATTCGATTGAGCATGGTTTGAATCACACCATCGCTTAGGCGCAATTTTTCATGCTCCATCCATGCGGTGATTTCAGTTTCATGCACTCCCTGGATACGCGCGCAGGTGAATAGTTGGGATAAAACCATACGTGTGGTGCGAGCCTGCCAGGCAATATCGTTGGATACTTTGTTAGTGGGGAGGCTTTCGATGGTTGCCCAAGTCGCCGCTGCCAAAAGAGTTGCGTCGGGATCGGTTTTCTGATCTTCACGCATATATAACCATGCATGGGCGTTGATTAAGCCTTCAATGTTTTGTGTTACCGCAAGCATTAGCCACACGGCTTGCCACATCGTTTCACGTTGCTTCTGGCTGCGGGCAATTTGAAACAGGGTCTGGGCGAGCTCTTTGACCATACCGGCTTCAGCCAGGACGTCTAAGGCCTCGCCACGCAAACTATTTTCCATTTCAATGTTTTCGCCTTCACGGGCAAGGTCTGCAAGCTGGAGCAGGGCGCGTGCGGCGTGTTCGCTGCGGGTGTTGCCTGCGTCGGGTGCGCGCGCTGCGCTGAGGATGTCCAGCCAGTGTTCGCTGGCTAGCAGCGCGTCACCCAGCTCATGCGCCAGTCTGGCGAGCGGGGTTTTAACGCGAATATAGCCCTCCATGTCTTGATTGGTTTGCATTATTTCGGCAGCACGCTCAAGGTTTTGGATTGCGCGCAAATGCTGACTTTGGCTCTGCTGGATTTGGGCGAGATGCTCCAGCATGTCGCTGCGCATTTCGCTACTTTGGGTATCCACTGCGTCACCGAGGTGCTTCAGGGCCTGCTCAAGATGCGTCATGGCCTTTTTGCTCTCGCCAAGTGCATGTTCGCCAAGGGCCAGGGTGTGCAGCAAAGCGGCATCCGCGCCAATCTGTAGCGCTTGTTCGGCAATGTCACGCGCTTCGGCATAGCGTTGCTCGCTTAACAGCGCATAGCTCAGGTGGTCGGCAACTTCATGAATTTGCTCGGCAAATACTTGAACGGAAGCGTCGTCATGGTTGTTGGTCGTGGCGAAGTTGGCAAGCATTTGGCTGAGTAAAGCTCGCTGCGCAGTTTC
>JAGUXT010000062.1 GCA_020061705.1 Halothiobacillus sp.
CCCGGATGCGCTGCGCTTATCCGGGTTACTATTTCAATGAATTCAGGATTTTCTTATGACAAAACGTATTTTGGTTCTGCCGGGTGATGGTATTGGCCCGGAAATCGTTGATGAAGCGGTTAAAGTGTTGGATATTCTGGTCGGCGAGTTCGGCCTGGATATCGAGATGGACGAAGGTTTGATTGGCGGCGCGGGCTACGATGCCGCCGGTCATCCTTTCCCGGACAGCACGCGTGAAATGGCGCTGGAAGCCGATGCGATTCTGCTCGGTGCGGTCGGCGGCCCGCAATACGATGGCTTGGAGCGCGCCTTGCGCCCGGAGCGCGGCCTGTTAGGCATTCGTTCGGCGCTGGGGCTGTTTGCCAACCTGCGTCCGGCGATTTTGTATCCGCAGCTTGCCTCCGCTTCCAGCCTGAAGCCCGAAGTGGTGGCTGGACTGGATATTTTGATCGTGCGTGAATTGACCGGTGGCATGTATTTTGGCCAGCCGCGTGCCATCCATGTGAATGAAAAAGGTGAGCGCGAGGGTTACAACACCATGCGCTATGCGGAATCCGAGATTGAGCGCATCGGTCGCGTGGCATTCGAGGCCGCCATGAAGCGCAACAAAAAGGTCTGTTCAGTGGATAAGGCCAATGTACTGGAAACCTCCGAGCTGTGGCGTGAGGTGATGGAGCGCGTGGCCAAGGATTATTCCGAAGTCGAGTTGAGCCACATGTATGTCGATAACGCCGCCATGCAGTTGGTGCGCGCGCCCAAACAGTTCGACGTGATGGTGACCGAGAACATGTTTGGCGATATTTTGTCCGACGAGGCTTCGATGCTCACTGGCTCGATTGGTATGTTGCCATCAGCCTCGCTGAACGGTTCCAAGCAAGGTTTGTATGAGCCGAGCCATGGTTCGGCACCGGATATTGCCGGGCAGGGCATTGCCAATCCGCTGGCGACGATTTTGTCTGTCGCCATGATGATGCGCTACAGTCTGGAACGCGCTGATCTGGCCGATAAAATCGAAAGTGCCGTGTCCGTGGTGCTCGATCAGGGTTTGCGTACCCGCGATATCATGGAACCGGGGATGACGGAAGTTTCTACATCGGCCATGGGTGATGCCATTGTCGCGGCCTTAGGCTTAGTCTAGCCAAGGTGGTTAGTTCCTGGAAGGCCTCATCATGCTGAGCGCTTATCCTCTTTGATTTTCAGGTTCTTTTACGCTTACGGCTGGCGTAAGCAACCTGTTGGCAAGATGCGTACCACCGCACGACGAACAGGATATTTATGCCTTATCGAGCATCAATATACGCCTCTGCGGATGGAGCCAAGAAGTTCTCAGGCTGTCGTAATAGTTGGCTATGGCAATGTGATTGAAATATCCCACGGATAGAGTTTCAAAGTTTTATATGAGCGTCTACTTGTTATTGGTGTTGAAACGATAGTCGTTGACTTTCGTGGACAACAGATCGCACCTGTGGGTAACATCGGTACAAGTACAGGTTCACACTGACGTAATGAAGTCCATTTTTTTGGACAGCGTGCTCAATCCGCGTCCGTTCCTGGACTATGGCTGAGTGTGGTTTGAATTCAATCGCAAAATCTGCAAAGGGGAATACCGTGGGCATATTTGATAGGACTAATGCGCCAAAAAATGGTGCTGATGGCAAGACTTTAAGTGTTTCTGAAAGCAATGCAGTTGGTGTTGCTGATAGCAAGGTAGTGGCGGTTGCTGATATCAAGGCAATTAGTGTTACTGAAAGCAAGCCGATCAGTGGCGCCGATAGCAAGACGATTATCGCAGATGGCTGCCTGATTACGGGTGAGTTGACCACTCTCGGAATGGTCTTACTTGAAGGCCAGTTCGATGGAACCATTAAGGAGGCATCCTCGGTGTCAGTGGGCATTCGAGGTCGTATGAAAGGGACGATTCGCGCCAAGAGCGTGGTTTTATCGGGGCACGTCGAAGGGGTCGTTCACTGCTCTACGCTAGAGATGCTTAGCCAAGCACGCTTGACCGGCGAAGTTTATTGCGAACAACTTACGGTTGAAAAAGGGGGGGTACTGGATGGACGCTGCAGCCAGACACCTTTTGAGGCAGTTGGAGCTGCGCAACTGGGCTCACCCACCCCGCGCCAGGCTGTCTCTATTAAAAGTGATTCATAGATTTTCTGGTATTAAGAACAAGGGTATTTACTAATGAGTCGAGTGTTTGATGTCGCTGTGGTCGGTGCGACCGGAGCTGTGGGCGAGTCCATGCTGGCGATTTTGGCCGAGCGCAAATTTCCGGTAGGAAAAGTCTATGCATTGGCCTCCGAGCGTTCAGCAGGCAAGCGAGTGCAGTTTGGTGACGGCTATTTGAAAGTCGAGAATCTGGCTGATTTTGATTTCAGCAAGGTGCAGATCGGCTTGTTTTCGCCGGGTGCTTCCGTGTCGGCTGAATATGCACCCAAGGCTGCCGCAGCAGGTTGTGTGGTGATCGATAACACTTCGCAGTTCCGTTATGACGATGACATTCCGCTGGTCGTGCCCGAAGTGAATCCGCACGCGGTCGCTCAGTACAAAAATCGCGGCATTATCGCCAATCCGAATTGCTCGACCATCCAGATGCTGGTGGCCTTGAAGCCGATTTATGATGCTGTGGGCATTGAACGCATCAATGTCTGCACTTATCAAGCGGTGTCTGGAACAGGTAAGGAGGCCATTGAGGAGCTGGCAGGCCAAACCGCCAACCTGCTCAATGGCCAGCCGATTGAAGCCAAGGTCTATCCCAAGCAGATCGCCTTCAACGTCATTCCGCAGATCGATGTGTTCATGGATAACGGTTACACCAAGGAAGAAATGAAAATGGTGTGGGAAACCAAGAAAATCATGGGCGATGACAGCATTCAGGTGAATCCGACCTGTGTGCGCGTGCCGGTGTTTTATGGCCATTCTGAAGCTGTACATATCGAAACACGTGACAAAATCAGCGCCGCGCAGGCACGTGAACTTCTCGGCAAGGCGCCGGGTGTTGCAGTGCTGGATGAGCATGTTCCAGGCGGGTATCCGACAGCAGTGACGGAAGGCGCAAATCATGATGCGACCTATGTCGGGCGCATTCGCGAGGATGTGTCGCATCCACGCGGGCTGGATTTGTGGGTCGTGTCGGACAATGTGCGCAAGGGCGCGGCACTCAACAGTGTGCAGATTGCGGAAATCCTGATTCGGGACTATTTGTAAGACGTGGATTCGATAGACGTTGTGGGATGAAAACCACGCAGAGATGTTTGGAGGCTATCCAATAGGTAGCGGATTGAGTAACGTGTGCTGTAAATGAGCCACCTTTGGTTTTGATGTGCTACCTTTTAAACATTGAAGATACTATCAAGACAGCCACGTCGTGGGTGTGAGTCTCAAGCAGAAATGGATACTTACGGAATTAACGGGGATTTGGATATGCGGAAATTGCCTCTAGCGCTGGCGTGTGCATTGATTTTAGGCTCATCAAGTGCGTTTGCTGTGGGTTTGGGGGAAATGCAAACCCAGTCCAATCTCAATCAGCCTTTGCGTGTTTTGATCCCAATTACCGATGTTCGCCCTGGTGACGTAGATGCATTGAGCGTGAAAATTGGTGATGAAGCCCAGTTTGCGCGCCATGGTTATTCCCTCATGTCGGTTTACGGTCGCATTAAACTGCAGATTGTCGGCGGGCAGCGTCCACATATCTTGTTGACCACGGATATGCCGGTGCGTGATCCTGTGCTGGGTCTTGTATTGGAAGTCGATGGCCCCAGCGGCACGATTGAGCGTGCAGTGTCGATTCTGCTTGATCCGGAAGGTTACAAGCCGCTTGCAGTGGTCAAGTCCTCATCCGTGCAAGATTCCGTGTCGGATGCACGGCCGCGCGACCAGATTTATGCCACTAAAAAGCCGTCAACACCTCGTACTGCACCAGCGCAGGCGCTTCCCCCAATTCAGGATGGTGGCGACTACACGGCGGTAAGTGGCGACACGGCCTATGGGATTGCGTTGCGGGTAAAACCCGAGGGTGTCAGCCTTCAGCAAACCATCGGTATGATTTTGCAAAACAATCCGCAAGCCTTTGCCAATCCGGCGGATGCGGGTACCTTGTTGGCCGGAAAGAAGCTTACGATACCAAACGCTCAGGCCATGCGTCAGGCGCGCCCTGTGACAGCCGTCGCACCTAAGGCTGTTCCTGCTGGAGCCACTCCAGCGGCACTCGCCGCAGCGCAGGAGCCACGTCTGGATATTGTACAACCCTCCGCACCTGCCATACCTAGTGCGCCTGCAATCGTGGCTCCGGTGGTCGGTGAGGTGGTAAGTGGCACAGCAGCAGGTAAGCCTGATGTATCAAGTGCAGCTGTAAGTCAGTCTCCTCCGCAGACTACAGCCATCCCTATCGAAGTGCAGGAGCAAATTGAAGCATCCAAGGTGGAGAATGAACGCCTGACAGGTCTTTTGGCTTCGCAGGATCAGCGTTTGCAGAAAATGGAAGAATTGCTGCGCCTGAATGAAACGCTCATCAAGGAGATGGAGCAGAAAATGAAGGCGGCTCCGGCTGCGCCTGTTGTGCCGGTAGCCGCACCGGTGGAAGCATCCGCCCCTTGGTGGAGCTATGGCCTGATGGGGTTGGGGGCCTTGCTTGCCGCTGTGTTGGCTTATGTTGCTGGTTCGCGTCGTCGTTCCAAGAATGAGCCTGAATCGGCTGCTGTTCAGCCTGTATCCAGCGTCACGCTGGACAAGCCAGTCGAAACCGAAGCAAACGTTAGCTCACCCGTCGTGGCTCCGCCTGTCGCCAAACCAGTGGCAACCCCGACAGATTCTGCTTCGGCGGATGTGATAGAAGATACTACCGATCCTGTCAAGGCGGCTTTGGAAGAGGCTGATGTGATGCAGGCGTATGGTCTGCATGATCGTGCGATTCAAGTACTCAGCGACGCTTTGCAAGCCCATCCCGGCAATGCCGTGTTGATGGCTCGCCGCGCTCGCGCGATGCACGAAGCGGGCGATGCCGAAGGCTTCTTGCGCGAAGTCGAGGCGTTCCGCAAACAGCATCCTGATGATGAAGTGCAGTGGGCAGAGTTGCGCGCTTTGGGCGCGGCGCATTATCCCACTTCTCCGTTGTTTGGCGCGGTAGTTGCGGCGGCAGGCGCGGTCGATGAGATGAATCCTTGGGCACAGCATTCAGCCGCGCCTGCGGAGGCTGATGAAACATCGGCACTGATTCAGCCTTTGGACAGTTTGGATTTGGGTACGCCAGATGCCGCTTTGGATGAGTTGTTGGGTTCACCGGTTGCGTCGCAACAGCCGGTTGACAGTTTGGATATGCCGCCGCTGGATCTGGATTTACCTGCGGTGTCCAGTTTGAGTAAGACTCCAGGTGAAGCCGCCCCTGTGCCGGCTACCTCGGCAGATGGAAGTCTTTCTGATTTGATTGACGATTGGGCTCCGCTTGAACTGCCGAGTACAGGCGATGAGATGCTCGCTTGGGGCATGAAAGATGCGCCGGGCTTGGGCGGTACTCATGGGATTTCTGCAGAAGATTTGGACATTTTGGGTATTGAGTCCCAAGATATTGATGCTACTCCTCCGACTTCGAAGTCTGCGGATGCCGAGGTAATCGAGCTGGATTTTGCCGAGGATATGCAGGCCGCAGCCATGTCAGAAATGGCGGCGTTGAGTTTGGATTCTGCCCCTTTGTCTTTGGAAGAGCCTGCACATGACCTGTCGGCATTGAGTTTGGAGCTGGATGTGGCTCCTCAAGTTTTGGCGAACTCAAACATTGAGCCTATTGAATTGCCGCTTGATCAGCCGTTAAGCGCGCCGATGTCGGATTTTCATGAGGTAGCACCCGAGCTATTACCTGCCAGTGGCATGATGAGCGAGCATGAAGTGAAACTGGATATTGCTTCTGCCTATATTGATATGGGTGACCATGCTGGTGCACGTGAAATGCTGCAAGAAATTCTGGCCAGTGATGGCGATGAGTTGCTCAAACACCGCGCCAATCAGATGCTGAACAATTTATCAACTTGATGTGCTAGAGCAGTCGCAGGTATAGAACTTCTCTCTGACGGCAGGGTGGTACGATTAAAACGCTGATTTATTTCGGCGTTTTTTTATTGATGTGCCTGGAGTACTTTCAATGTACTGGACAACGGTTATGACGCAAACGTTAAACTGCCAAAATGTGCAGCATAAAGGGTACTTTGAAATGGTATTTTGTGGCGCGATGTGCCGTTTTGTGAGTGTTTGAATGGGTTCTTGCAAGCCAAAATGGAGTAGGTGATAAGGATTGGATGGAGTGAACAACCCTGCGCAGGGTACGGCTCGCGAGTGCCAAAGTAATGAGAACGACCGAAATGAACTTGTGCTGGGTCATCGTACTGAGATTTTGAGTGAGCCGCAGCGCTTGGCGTTAGTCGTTGAGTATCTAGGATCGCACTACCACGGCTGGCAGGTGCAGCCGAATGTGGATAGCGTGCAAGCGCGTGTGCAAGATGCCTTGAGCCGCATTGCCAATCATCCCGTGGAGGTTGTGTGTGCCGGGCGTACTGATCGCGGAGTACATGCCACAATGCAGGTGGTGCATTTTGATACCCTCGCCCAACGCAATGACCAAGCGTGGCAACGCGGCGTACTCAGCTTGCTGCCGCGTGATATTGGTCTGCATGGTGTATGGCGTATGCCAGGTGATTTTCATGCGCGCTTTAGTGCTGTGCGGCGAAGTTATCGTTATGTGCTTTACAACGCGCCTCATCGTCCCGGATTGTTGCATGGCCGTGTGAGTTGGCATCACCTGCCGCTGGATGTGGTGCGGATGCAGCAGGCTGCAAGCGTTCTGTTGGGGGAGCATGATTTTTCCAGTTTTCGCGGCAAGGAATGCCAGGCGCATTCGCCCATTCGCACGATGTACACGTTGGATATTCAGCGTGACGGAGATTTTATTTACTTTGATTTATGTGCCAATGCGTTTTTGATGCACATGGTGCGCAATATCGTTGGCACGTTGATGCTGGTTGGCACGGGGCGACGCGAGCCGGAATGGGTGGCGGCTGTTTTGGACGAGCGGCGACGCGAGTCTGCGGGAATTACGGCACCGCCTGATGGCTTGTATTTGACTCATGTGGCCTATCCAGAATCGTTTGGCTTAAGTCTCGCGCCGCGGTTGCCAAAGTTTTAAGAAATGGCTCTTACTGGCTCTAATGGCCTGCGTCCTGCACGCGCCTCTGTTAGCATACGCACCCATGTCGAAGTTACCCCAACGTACCCGCATTAAAATATGCGGTATTACCCGAATCCAGGATGCGATTGATGCCGCACGCTTGGGCGTGGATGCCTTGGGTCTGGTGTTTTATCCGCCCAGTTCGCGAGCGATTGATCTTGAACGTGCTCTGCGTATTCGTGAGGCGTTGCCGGCTTTTGTGCAGGCGGTCGGTTTGTTTGTGAATCCTGCGCGGCATGAAGTTGAAGCAGTTTTGCAGGTTTTTCCTGAACTGGTTTTGCAATTTCATGGCGATGAAACCGCAGAATTTTGTGCGAGCTTTGCGCGGCCTTATCTCAAGGCGCTGCCGATGGGCAAGACTCCAGGTAGTGCGGTTTTGGATGTGCATGGTGTTATGGCTCAGCACTCGCAGGCCTCGGGTTTTTTGCTGGATAGCCATGCGCCCGGTGCGGTTGGGGGAACGGGTGTGGCCTTTGATTGGTCAACGATTCCGCAACTTGAGCGCCCGTTGATTCTCGCCGGAGGGCTAAACCCTGCGAATGTGGGCGAGGCGGTGCGTTTGGTGCGCCCTTGGGCAGTGGATGTTAGTTCGGGGCTGGAGTCTGCGCCCGGAGTGAAGGATTTTTCTAAAATGGCCGAATTTGTGGATGAGGTGCGTTATGCAGATTACAGTTGATAACCTCGCAGCCGTTGATTATGCGAACTTTCCAGATGAACATGGGCATTTTGGGATTTATGGCGGTATTTTTGCCCCTGAAACCTTGATGGCTCCGCTGGAGGACTTGGCCGAAGCCTATGCCGAGGCCAAGGATGATGCGGCTTTCCATGCTGAAATGGACAGGGATTTTCAGGATTATGTGGGGCGTCCCAGCCCCTTGTATTTGGCCGAGCGTATGACCCGAGAGCTGGGTGGTGCCAAAATCTACCTCAAGCGCGAAGATTTGAACCACACCGGCGCACACAAAATCAATAACACCATTGGCCAAGCCCTGCTGGCCAAGCGTTTGGGCAAGACGCGCATCATCGCCGAAACCGGCGCGGGTCAGCATGGCGTGGCCTCAGCCACCGTGGCGGCGCGTCTGGGGCTTGAATGTGTGGTCTACATGGGCGCGGATGATGTGGTGCGCCAGGCGCCCAACGTCATGCGCATGAAGATGCTTGGTGCGACAGTGATTCCAGTGACTTCAGGCACGCGTACCCTGAAAGATGCGCTGAACGAAGCCATGCGTGATTGGGTCACCAACGTCGATGACACCTTTTACATCATCGGTACAGTCGCCGGGCCACACCCTTACCCGATGATGGTGCGTGATTTTCAGGCGGTAATCGGGCGTGAAGCACGTGAGCAATGCCTGGTCAAGGAAGGTCGTTTGCCGGACGCGCTGGTCGCCTGCGTGGGCGGTGGTTCGAATGCGATAGGCTTGTTCCATCCTTTCCTTGCGGATGAGTCCGTGAAGATTTATGGCGTGGAAGCCGGGGGCGAGGGTGTGGAAACCGGGCATCATGCTGCGCCCTTGTGTGCCGGTCGCCCCGGTGTACTGCATGGTAATCGCACCTATCTGATGCAGGATAACAACGGGCAGATTATCGGCACGCATTCCATTTCCGCCGGTCTGGATTATCCCGGCGTAGGGCCGGAACATAGCTGGTTGAAAGACATCGGACGGGCACAGTATGTGGCCATCACTGATAACGAAGCTCTGGAAGGCTTCCGCATGATGACACGCTGCGAGGGGATTATCCCTGCATTGGAAAGCAGCCACGCCGTGGCCTATGCCATGAAGCTTGCACCGACCATGTCCAAGGATGAAATCATCATCATCAACCTTTCCGGACGCGGCGATAAGGATATGAATACGATTGCACGCATCGAAGGCTACGACATTTAAGTATTGGGATATGAACATGAACCGTATTAACCAGCGTTTTTCCGAGCTGCGTGCTGCGGGGCGTAGCGCCCTGATTCCTTACATTACAGCGGGCGATCCCCAGCCGAGTGCCACGGTCGATTTAATGCACTTGTTGGTGTCCAAGGGTGCTGACCTGATTGAAATTGGCGTGCCGTTTTCCGATCCGATGGCCGATGGGCCGGTCATCCAGCGTGCTACCGAGCGCGCGTTGGCGCACAACGTGTCAATGCACGATGTCTTCAATATGGTGCGCGAGTTCCGTGCAAAGGACAGCAGTACACCGGTCATTTTGATGGGTTATCTCAACCCGGTGGAAATCTTGGGCTACGCCGCGTTTGCAGGTGAAGCCGCTGCCGCCGGGGTAGATGGTGTGTTGACCGTCGATTTGCCGCCGGAAGAAGCCGAGGATTACGCCAGCATCCTGCAAGAAGCTGGTTTGGAGCGGATTTTCCTGGTCTCGCCGACGACGCCGAACCGTCGTTTGCAGGCGGTGGCGCGGCTCGGTAGCGGGTTTGTTTACTATGTTTCGCTGAAGGGTGTGACCGGGGCGAATAGCCTTAATACCGCCGATGTCGCGCAACATATCGCGGAATTGCGCCGTTTTATCAGCATTCCTCTCGGGGTGGGCTTCGGTATTCGTGATGCGCATACCGCAGGTTTGGTGGCACACGTTGCGGATGCCGTGGTGGTGGGTTCGGTGATCGTGCACTTGCTTGAGCTGCATCAGCATGATTTGTCCGCGATGCACCATGCGGTCGGCGCGCTGGTGGCCGAGATGCGTGCGGCCATTGATGCGGCGCATACGTCAGGAGTTTGACAATGAATTGGTTACAAAAATTATTGCCCTCGCGCATTCGTACTGAAGGTATGGTGAAAAAAACCATACCTGAGGGTTTGTGGATCAAGTGTACTGAATGCGCTGCGGTGCTCTATTCGTCAGAGTTAGAGCGTAACCAGCAGGTATGCCCAAAATGCGGCCACCACATGCGAATTGGTATTCGCAAGCGTCTGGAGCATTTTCTGGATGCCGAGCCGCGTGAAGAACTGGCGACCACGGTTGAGCCCGTGGATATGCTCAAATTCCGCGACCAGAAAAAATACCGCGACCGTTTATTGCTTGCGCAACGCACCACGGGCGAAAAGGATGCCTTTATCGCCATCAAAGGCCGGGTGCTGGGCGAGCCGCTGATTGCCAGTGGTTTCGATTTTTCCTTTATGGGTGGCTCGATGGGTTCAGTGGTGGGCGAAAAATTCGTGCGCGCGGCCAATCGTGCCCTGGATGAAAAAATCCCACTGGTAACCTTTATGGCCAGTGGCGGGGCGCGGATGCAGGAAGCGCTGTTTTCACTGATGCAGATGGCCAAGACCTCGGCCGTATTGACGCGCTTGTCCAAGGAGGGCGTGCCCTACATCGTGGTCTTGACTGACCCGACCATGGGCGGGGTGTCAGCAAGTTTGGCCATGCTGGGTGATGTACAAATTGCTGAACCCAAGGCATTGATTGGTTTCGCCGGGCCGCGTGTGATTGAACAGACGGTGCGCGAAGTGTTGCCCGAAGGCTTTCAGCGCAGTGAGTTTTTGCTGGCGCATGGCATGGTGGACATGATTGTTCCGCGTCTTGAGCAGCGCGAAACGATTGCGAACCTGGTGAGCATGCTGAAGAAACATCCGGCACCGGATAGGTCAGCACTCAATAGCGCGGTCTAGCAGCCAGGGCGGATAGGCACCGCGCAACCGCCATGCAGCCCTGCCGGATGCGCTACGCTTACCCAGCCTACAAGGAGCTCATTCGTTGAACCCCAAACAAACCCTGCACGACTGGTTGGCCTATATCGAAAGCCTGCATCCGCGTGGTGCGGCGGGCATTGAGCTTGGTTTGGAGCGGGTGCGTCTGGTGTATGCCGCCTTGGGATTGAGTCCTCGCCTGCCTGGCTTGGTGGTTACGGTCGGCGGGACCAATGGCAAGGGGTCGTCGGTGGCAATGTTGGAGGCCATAGCCCTTGCAGCGGGTGTGCGCGTGGCCGCATTCACCTCGCCGCATCTGCTGCGTTACAACGAGCGCGTGCGCCTGAATGGCGTGGATGCGCCGGATGAGGCTTGGGTGCGGGCATTTGTGCGGGTCGAGCAGGCGCGCGCTGCGATTGCACTGACTTATTTTGAGTTTGGTACGCTGGCGGCTCTGCTAGTGATGTTGGAGTTTGCTCCGCAGCTCCTGCTGCTGGAGGTCGGCCTGGGTGGGCGTGGCGATGCGGTGAATGTGGTGGGTGCCGACGCGGTGTTGCTGACCAATGTGGCGCTTGATCATGTTGCGATGCTGGGCGCGGATCGGGAGGCGATAGGACGCGAGAAAGCGGGTGTGATGCGTGCCGGGCAAATCGTCGTGCTGGCCGAAGCCGAACCTCCATCTTCCATGTTGGCGCAGGCGAAGCAGCTTGGCTTGACGGCGGGACAGTCGCTGTTTCAACGTGATCGAGAGTTCTTTATCGACGCCTCGACAGCGGATTCATGGGTGTGGCGTGGTCTTGGACACGAGTATGTGTTGCCACAACCTGCGCTTGTCGGGGCGCATCAGCGTGACAATGCGGCTGGGGTGTTGATGCTGGTCGAGGCACTTCAGGAGCAAGGACGGTGGCCAGCACCGATGTCTGAAAAAGCCTATGCAACAGGTGTAAGTCGAGTGCGTCATCCCGGACGTTTGCAATGCCTGCCCGCCAAGGTGCCAGTGTGGCTGGATGTCGCGCACAATCCAGCGGGAGTGGGAGCCTTGGCTCAGGCGATGCGTGATTTGCCTGCGCATGGACGGACTTTGGCCGTGTTCGCAGCTCTTGCGGATAAGGATGCTCTGGCGATGGCCAGTGCCTTGGCCGGGCAGGTGGATGTGTGGTATCTCGCAAGCCTGGAAGGCGTGCGCGGGCGTTCGAGTGAGGATCTGGCGCGGGTGTTGTGTCAACCCAACGCGGCTAACATGTTTCAAATTGCAGCGACCGAGTCGAGTCCGTTTCTCGCTTATACTCACGCCCTGCGCGATGCCCGGAAAGGCGATCGTATTTTTGTATTTGGTTCTTTTTTGTGCGTGACCGATGTGTTGGAGCAGCTTGCGCGGCGGGCTTGATCTGTTGGGCGGCACAAACGTGGTTTGAACGAGGCGGATAATGAATAACAGACTGCGCAAGCGCTTTCTTGGTGCAGGGGTGGTCGTGGCTTTGGCGGCGATAATTCTGCCTTTTTTGCTGCAAGGCGAGGGCTACAAGGCCAATCGCCAGCTCGCTGAAAGTGCGCAAACCCGAATTCCAGCGCGCCCACCTGCGGCGGCGAGTTTGGATACCAACACCCCGCCGCCTCCAGAGGATGTGCGTGCGGCTTTGACTGAGCCGGAGTCTTTGCCGGAACCCGTGCCCGTGCCTACCCCCGCACTGCCTGCGGGGGGCAAGCCGCCGTCGAGTGAGCCTGCGAAGCCCAAACCCGTGCCCCCTCCTGCAACGACCCCAGCGGCTAAGCCCGTCACCGAGGTGAAGGTCAAGCCCTTGGATAAGCCGGTCGAAAAGCCAGCAGAAAAACTACCTGCCAAGCCGATGGAAGCCCCCGCGCCCAAGCCCGTTGAAAAACCCATTCTGCCGCCGGTGACTCAGCCTGTGGCAAAGCCTGCAGCGCCGACCAGCGTGACCCCAGCAGCCCAAACCGAAGCGTGGTTAATTCAGCTCGGTAGCTTTACGGCGGAAAGCAATGCACAAAACCTGCTCAACCAGGTGCAGCGCGTCGGCGTGAGTGCCAAGGTTGAACGCATCGACGTGAAGGGTAGCCCGGTGTGGCGTGTCACGTCAGGGACTTATGCCACGCGCGCTGAGGCGGATGCTGCGTTGAATGTGCTGAAAACCAAGCTGAATCTTGGCGGGATGGTCAGATCGGCGCGTTGAGATTTTTTTTTTGTAGGTGCGAATTCATTCGCACTGTGGTGTTCAATAGTGCAAATGAATTCGCACCTACGCGATTGGTTGATAATTTAATGACACCTCCTGATTTTGACGATGTTTTTATGAGCGAAGATCGTTTTGATGACGCGGCGCATAGCCAGGCACATAACGCGGCACGTCACCACGACCAACAACTTTCCGGTCTGCGCGCGCCACCGCACTCGATGGAGGGCGAGGCCTCGGTGCTCGGTGGTTTGATGATCGACACCGAGGCTTGGGAGCGTGTTGCAGATCGGGTCACCGAAGACGATTTTTATCGCCGTGACCACCGCCTGATCTTCCGCGCACTGCAAGCGCTCGCCGATGCGGATCAACCACGTGATGTGGTCACGCTGGCCGAGTGGCTGGACAATAATGCCATGCTGGACGACGTGGGCGGCTTTAGCTACCTGGGTCGTTTGGTGGCGGATACGCCGACAGCGGCGAATATCACCGCCTATGCCGATATCGTGCGTGAGCACTCGATCAAGCGGCAGCTGATTGATGTGGGTACCAAAATCGCACAAAGCGCCTACCAGCCTGAAGGTCGCAGCAGCCATCAGTTGCTCGAACTGGCCGAACAGGAAGTCTTCAAGATCGCTGAAATGGGCAGCCGTCAGCGCAAGGGTTTTGCGCCAATCAAGGGACTGTTGACCCAGGCGGTTGAGCGCATCCAGATGCTGTACGAGCAGGATGAACCGATTACTGGCCTGCCGACGGGCTTTGATGATTTTGATCACATGACGTCAGGTTTGCAGCCGGGCGATCTGGTGATCGTGGCCGGGCGGCCTTCGATGGGTAAAACCACGTTTGCGATGAATATCGCCGAAAACGCGGCGATCCGCACCAAAAAGCCGGTGGCGGTGTTTTCGATGGAAATGCCCGGCGAATCACTGGCCTTGCGTATGATGTCGTCGCTGGGGCGCATCGACCAACACCGTGTGCGCACCGGCAAGCTGGAGGATGACGATTGGCCGCGCCTGACTTCGGCGGTAGTGATGCTCTCCGAAGCGCCGATTTTCATTGACGATACGCCGGCACTCAGTCCGACCGAGCTGCGCGCACGTGCGCGGCGCCTGAAACGTGAGCATGGCCTGGGGCTGATTGTGATCGACTATTTGCAGCTCATGCAGGTGCCGGGCAATAGCGAAAACCGCGCCACGGAAATTTCGGAAATTTCACGCGGCTTGAAAGCTCTGGCCAAAGAGTTGGGTGTACCGGTGATTGCGCTCTCGCAGCTCAACCGTTCGCTGGAACAGCGTCCCAACAAGCGCCCGGTGATGTCGGATTTGCGTGAATCCGGCGCGATTGAACAGGATGCCGACTTGATTGCCTTCATCTACCGCGATGAGGTGTATAACCCGGATAGTCCGGAAAAAGGCGTGGCAGAAATCATTATCGGTAAGCAGCGTAATGGACCGATTGGTACGGTTCGGCTCACGTTTATCGGTAAATACACCCAGTTCGCCAACTATACGCCTGAGAGTTATAGCGGCGGCGGGTATGGTGAGTGAGTATGCCCTTGAGCACAAAAGATCAGCTGCGTCGTCCGCTGGCCTACATCAACCTCAATGCCCTGCGCCACAATCTTGAGGTGGTGCGCGCCCGCGCCGGGGGGGCAAAGGTGTTTGCGGTGGTCAAGGCCGATGCCTATGGGCATGGCATGGTGGCTTGCGCGCAGGCATTGCGCACCTTGGCCGATGGGTTTGTGGTTTCGACTCTTGGTGAGGCTGATATCTTGCGCAAAAGTGGTATCACGCAGCGAATTATGGTGTTGCAGGGCTTTATGGATGCCAGTGAAGCGCGTTTCGCCGCACGTTTAATGCTTGAACCCGTGGTACATCAACCTTGGCAGGTGGAGCTGATTGAGAAAACCTCGCTCGGTTTGCCGCTGAGTGTGTGGCTAAAAATTGATACGGGGATGCATCGCATCGGCATTCCGCCTGAGCTTGCCCGGTCGCTGCATACGCGTTTACTTGACAGCGGGCGACTGCGTCACGCCCCCGGTTTAATGACGCATTTCGCACGGGCGGACGAAGCAGATACCAGTGCAACACAACAGCAACTCGCCGTGTTTCACGCGGCAACCGAAGGGCTGGATGGCGAGCGCAGCCTAGCCAATTCCGCAGGTGTGTTGAGCGGTGCGGCTCAGGGGACTTTGGGGGACATCGTACGCCCGGGTATTGCCTTGTATGGCAGCAACCCCCTGGAATATGGCTCGGCAGCCGATTTGGGCTTAAAGCCCGTGATGCGGCTTGCAACCTGTCTGGTGGCCGTGCAAGCGCAGCACAAGGGTGAAGCGGTGGGCTACGGCGGGCGTTTTGTCTGCCCGGAAGATATGCCTATGGCCGTGGCCTCGGTGGGGTATGCCGATGGTTATCCGCGTGTTACCGCGAGTGGCACGCCGGTGGCTGTCAATGGCAAGATTGCGCGCCTTGCCGGGCGGGTGTCGATGGATTTAATCACTCTGGATATGCGAGGCGTGCATGCTGAGGCTGGCGATACGGTCGAACTATGGGGTGAATCCATTGCGGTGGATGAGGTGGCCCAGGCTGCTGGTACGCTGGGCTATGAGCTGCTGTGCGCGGCGGGCAGGGCGTGTCGGCGGGTGTATCTGCCCGTGACGGAAAGTGAGGGCTGAGCCGATGCGCCACAGTTTCAAGCATGGCTATGGTTTTGACCCGGCCTATGGCTACGATCTGGCAATGTTATTGGCCGTAGACGCGCCTGAGCCGCCGGATGACTTTGCCGAGTATTGGCTGGCACGTCATACGCGTGTGGTGGCACATGATCCGCAGCCGCACACGCAATTTACCGGTACGCACGGACGCTGGCGGGTGTTCGATTTTAGCTATCGCGGGGCGGATGGTGTTCTACTGGGCGGCTGGATGCTCTTGCCGCGCTATCAGGCCGCCAATCATGTCTGGGTGATCGGTCACGGTTATGGCGGGCGTGACTCGCCAGACTGGAGCTGGCCAATGCACGATGCGGCGTTGTTTTTTCCTTGTGCGCGCGGATTTGGGCGCAGCCGCGTCGTTGGTGTGCCGGGTGATGCAGCGCAGCACGTGTTATGTGGCATTGAAGATCGTGATCGCTATATTTTGGGATTCTGTGTTGATGATCTTTGGTTGGCAGTGCGAGCAGCGAGACAGTTGTTTCCCGAGTTGGGGTGGATAGGCTATGCGGGGATTAGTTTTGGTGGTGGTCTGGGGGCGCTGGCGGCACCATGGGATCCGCTGATTCAGGGCGTGCATTTGAATGTCCCCAGCTTTGGGCAATGGCCGTTGCGCCTGGTATTGCCCACCGTGGGTAGCGGTGAGGCGATTCAATCCTATGTGTATCGGCATGGTCATGTGCCTGACACCTTGGATTATTACGATGCTGCTATTGCTGCGCGTTTTGCCACTGCGCCACTTTTGGCTGCGTTGGCGAGTTTTGACCCTGCCGTGACTCCGCCCGGGCAGTTTGCGATTTTTAATGCCTGGGCGGGAAACAAGGCGCTTGATGTGTTGTCCGCCGGACATTTTGACTATCCACAACGTTCGCGCGAGGAGTTGCGTTTACATCGCCGTCTTGCGCATTGGTTCAAGTGTCTGCGCTGTCAGGCTATTCAATAGCCCTAAACCTCTTTGAGATAAGCCCAACGTTGTATGAAGCGCGAACATCACACCTGGTTTTCCCCCGCACTGCAACGCACGATGGAGTTTTTGGTCTTTGGTCATGGTGGTGAAAAAATTCTGATTTTCCCCACACGCGACGGACGATTCCACGAATACGAAGATTTACGCATTGTTGAAGCCTTGCGACCCTGGATTGAGGCGGGTCACATGCAGCTTGTTTGTCTGGACAATATCGCCCACGAGTCGCTGTATTGTTTTTGGTGCCGTCCGCAGGATCGTTTTTTGCGCTATCTGGCGTACGAGCGCTATGTGCTGGATGAAGTCCTGCCTTGGCTGCACGCCAGCCTGCCACCGGGAGGTGTGGTCGCACATGGCTTGAGCATGGGAGCATTTTTCGCCACCAACTTTGCCCTACGCCACTCCGCACAGGTGCAGCGGTTGGTGGCTTTTTCCGGGCGCTATGATTTGACCCGCGCGGTGGAGCATTTCGGCGATTTGCTGGACGGCTATTATGACGATACTGTGTATTTCAATACGCCGCTGCACTTTCTGCCCAACCTTGAACAGAGCGAAATGCTGGCCAGCTTGCGCGCTATGCAGGTGACACTCGCCGTGGGGCGCGAAGACCCGTTTGTGGCACAAAACATTGAATTACAGCAAATCCTTCTCGGCAAGGGCGTGCCAAGTGAACTGCACCTGTGGGACGGTCGTGCACATCAAGGCGGCGCATGGCGACGCATGGCACCGCTTTATTTACCACCGAAGCAAGAAAATCAGGCATAAGCCGTCTTGAAGCTATTGGTACAATTAAAGGCGACGGCTTTATTCCATGCGCCTCAAAATCTGCTTCATCTTAATCAACGGATGCAGTGCAAACCAAAAATCACCAAAAAAGCGCAGCATAGACAGCTATGTGAGCATTTTGAGGTGGTTTTTTGTACCGCAATGCGCCGTTCAGTGAGAATTGGAATAGGTTCTTAAAACTGAACGTTAAAGCCAACACTAATGCCTTGCGCCCAATAGCTCGATGTGTTTAATGAAGCCTGGGGCTGAGCGGCTCCCTCCAGTGAGACGGGCTGCTCCCCGACATAAGACACGCTCTGCGTGGGATTGATGTTGCGGTTGATCTGATTACCCGGCCGAACCACATTGTTCGCATAAAGAAAGCTGTAGGCTGCGAAAATGGTGGCGGTAGGCGTCAGGCGGTAGCCAATATTCAGCTGAATTTCTGGGACAACGGCGAATTCACTTTGCGAGTGGCTACCTATATTCGTGGGCAACGCAAAGTAGCCGCCAGGATACGTATGGGTCGCTCCATAATTCGTGAAATCGTTGGTCACGAGCGACCCGCTGATATCAACCTGCTGCTTCATGACACCCAGACCGAGCTTCGCTGTGCCGCCGACGAACCAGTTGTCCTGATCGTATTGCGTCCGCGCCCCGATTTGCACACCATAAAAATTGTTCGACGTATCAAATGAGTCGTGCGTGTTCCAGATATCCGCAGGGTTGGGTGGGTTCCACGAGCTGCTGGTGTTAATTGCGTAGTCTTCCTTCAATTGCAGCCAGCGCAATCCGCCTATCACGTCCGTTTTCCATGCTCCGGACGCTGGCAGCGCCCAAGCAAGACCAGCCTCCAGACCCATCAGACTGTTGGTCAGCTCCTGCCGGGCACTACCACGGTAGGCGGGTGAATAGGAAAGCTCCGTCACGTTTTCGCGGTTCCGCGTGACATCGTAAAACGGAAGCAGTAGATCAACAGAGCCGATCTGTCCGGACGACTCGATACTGGCACTGTCCGAGCGTTCGCCAAGGTAAAGGAAGCTTCCTTCCAGCTTCAGGCGCTGGTCCAATGCGTAGCTGGCCGAGAGGCGTAAACCGGGAGTTGGGTTGGTATCCATGTCCCCGCCGCCCAGCAATACATTCGTCCCCGCTTGACCATACAGGCCATCGGTAATGATCGGTGTCGGCGTCGGGCTGGCTTTCTGCCACAACAGGAGCGCTTCGGCTTGCAGGGTTAACGGGGTCGCTGTGGCAGTGTCACTGGCTGTCGCTTGGGCTGAGAGGTGTCCGCCGGTGAGTGCCAGCGATGCAAACGCCATGAACATCCGGTTACGCATGGGTAATCTCCATTGAATCTGGTGTTTAGGAGGCATTACTAAACTATGTTCTTCGTTAGCACGGGTGAATTTCGTTAGTTGAAGGCATTGGCATTCAGACTGGTCAAAGGCTTGCCGCAGGTCGGATCATTGTCTTTGCCCTTGCATGCCTCATTCGAGACGCCCACATAGTCGAGATTAAGCGATCCTGCAGACAGGTTGGCCTTGCACAGCCCTTTGGCATTGATCACTTCGCTGTCGTACTTCGAGTTCGCAATGCAGTAAGGATCATCCGGCACAGGACTGCTGAACCGGTTTGCAAACACACCACCCAGCCCCTGCACACTATGGGTTTTACCGGTGTACAGATCGACAACGTTGTAGGTGTGTTCCTTGAGCATGAAAACCACATACTGAGTCTCATCCGCTGTTGGGTACAGGCGCACCTCGCATTCGCTTAGCGGTTTGCCATCATTCCAGAACGAGACAGGCGTACTCAACCCCACATTAGCGGGGGCGCTAGCCGGTAGGCTGTAGCGCCGACCACACACCATCGCGTGGTGCCAGCCCGTTCCCAGCCCCGCACGGTACTGCTTGTACGGGTCGAAGGGTTCCTTGTTTTGCATATTCGA
The DNA here is from genome assembly GCA_020061705.1 of Halothiobacillus sp. Lineage (GTDB taxonomy): Bacteria > Pseudomonadota > Gammaproteobacteria > Halothiobacillales > Halothiobacillaceae > Thiofaba. The sequence goes on from JAGUXT010000062.1 coordinate 19,428, forward strand.
GTTGCCGCCGACATCAATGTTCAGGATTGAAGCGAAGCCGCCAAAATTGCCATAGAAGTCATCAATCGAGAAGGAGTAGGCACCTGGGGCATTCAAGCCCGTGCTCTCGTTGTGAACAAATCGCGCGTAGGGGTTGAGGTTGTATGCGCTGGTGTAGTCGGCCCAGAAATGCAGGAATTTATCATTCATGTAGAGCTTGGCGCTGGGAGAAACCGTTTCTGGCTGGATGCAGCGGCTCGGGCACTTGTTAGGGTCGCTGCTCGGGCACGCGCCGCATTCCATTGAATCACCGCTCGGTGTCCACGGCAGGTCGCGCTGAATGGCCTGCGTACTCTCATTGCGCATTCTCTCGAGTGCGCACTCGCGAGGACAAATTTTCTCATCGCCGTTCGGGCATTTTTTACAATCAGCAGGGTTGTATTTCGAGTTCTTTACGTAGTAACCGATGATGGAGGAAACAATGCACCGATCTGCACTCTCGCCGCGCCCTGGGCATTGCGGCGTGAACTCTTTCCATAAGTAATCGACGGTATTTTTAAAAGCTGCGCAAAACCCTTGCTTGTCCACTACGGGGGATGAGTCAACAAGAGTCGTATCACTGCAAGGACTTTGGCCTGCCCCCTGCCATTGCTTGAAGCGTTTAACCATGTAGTCAAGAGTGGCGTTATCGGCCTGGAAGGCCATGGGCGTGATATGGGTGTTGAATGTACGGCTGGTGTTGTCGATCAGGAATTTTTCCTGGTCGCAACAGCCAAGCATGACGTTGTTCTCATTCGGGCAGCACAGTTGATTTGGATCCGTCAGGCCGGCGCCATTCGGAGGCGGTGTCGAGCAATTCAAATTAGCGGCGGGATCGCTCGTAAATTTGGCATTACATTGCTTCGGTGTTTTTTCGTTCCATGTAGGCAAGTAAAAGGCGGATGTACCCGCACTTAGCGCATTGGAAATCAGAATATTCGCCGAAGGTACGCGATCAACGCGGCTCACCAGGCAACTAAAACTTGTCTTGTTCGGGTTACTTGGAGACCCATCGGTGCTAGGACACTCTTCCTTCGTGGCCCAGTTGATATCAGACCAGGACGCATAGCGTGACCATTTCGCCAGCCCCAGAAAAGACGTCAGTCGCTGTTTGAATATGGCGTTGGGCAGGGCGCTGCCCATGAATTGAGTGGCTCCGCCATCCCCCAGACCCATCGCAACGGGCAGATAAGCGTCATCAACATAGGAGACATCAAAATCAATCAGTGATGTTCCATTCGGGTCATTCGGGTTGCTAAAGGCATCGCCGGTGGCCGGGTTCTGGGAAATGATCGTGTACTCCAGCAGTTGGCCGGGTGCATCGTGGCCATAATCGGCGGCGGAATTCCCAACCCAGCAACCGGCGCATGGCAAGGAATTATCCCAACCGGAATCGCGCTTGGTGCGTTGATTGGTATTGAGGAGTTTTTCAAACGCCGCAAAATTGGCATTCAGCACATAGATACGCACGGCATCGTAAAACCCTCCTCGCTCACATGGGCGATTTTTGGGCACGGCGACACTCACCGTGCCGCCCGGAGGGATGCCTGCCCCTTCCTTATCCTGATTAACGACAATACGCAGCAAACCACCCGTACCGCAGTTCGTGCCCGGATTTCCCGCGTCCTGCGGAGCCTGAATAACCGGGAAGATGGTTGTATCCAGCGAGTTGTGAATATTGATATAACGCTGAAAGGGGTCAGGGTTTGCAGAAAGTGCAGGGGACAGCAGAAAAACCTGGGTAAAGGCGAAAAACGCCAGTAAGAAAACCGAGTGCTTTTTCATTTTTGTTGGCCACGTCAAAAGGATGGGAATAACTTCTCCCGATATTAGGTGAATAAATCCCAAATGGAACGGATACTACTTGCCGTTTTTTTTATGTACATATCCATGTGTGCTATGGGTCAGTGGCGGTGTGCGCCAAAAGCAAGCTGAATAAGTATGTTGAATTTGAGCCAGTGGGGGCTGGCTCAATCAGATACCCGGATATCACCTGCACGGATATGGAGAATAAAGCAGTGTTGCCCTTAACAGGCTGCTGAAATAAGTATTTCAACAACCTGTTAGTGTGCGCCCTTGGGCTGAATCCTCGTCTTGAACCCCTCTAGAATCGACAACAATGCCGGGATAAAAAACAGCACCAGCAAGGCCGAGAAGGCGAGGCCAAATACGATGGAGACCGCCATCGGAATCAGGAATTGAGCCTGCAGCGAGCCTTCAAACATCAGCGGTGTAAGGCCGCCAATGGTGGTGAGCGAGGTCAGGATGACAGCGCGCAAACGTCCGCTGGCGGCTTCGACAAAAGCCTCATGCAGACCCAGACCCTTCTTTCGCAGTTCGCTGAACAAGCTCACCAGAATAATCGCGTTGTTGACCACAATACCGGCCAGACCGAACAGGCCGAACATGGAGAGCAGGGTCAGGTCGATACCCAGTATCCAGTGGCCGAAAATTGCGCCAGTCAATCCCAGTGGAATGGCGGTCATGACCACCAGAGGCCAGCTCCATGAGCCAAGGATCCACACCAGCACCAGGTAGATCAGCAGCAGGCCGATCATAAGTCCGGTTTTCATGTCGGCCATGGTTTCGCGCTGATCGGCAGAGCCGCCTTCCAGGCTGTAGGTGATGCCGTAGCGTTCGGCCAGCGTGGGAAGCGCCTGTTTTTTCAGATCAAGCAAAATGCGGTTGCTGTTGTTGAGCGCCTTGTCCACATCGGCGGTGACTTCGACGGCAAGCTGCCCCTGCGCGTGACGGATGGCCTCGAAGCCGCGACGCGATTCCCAGCGCACCACGCTGGACAGGGGTACAAATTCGCCCCCCCCGTCATTATTGGGCAGGCGAATGTTCAGGCGTTCGAGGATGTCCAGGCGTTCACGCTCGGCACGCGGCAGCAGCACGCGCACTTCGAGTTCATCCTGTCCGACCTGCACCCGCTGCACAAGGTTGCCATCAAACGCCGCACGCAGTTGGCGGCTGAGGCTTTCGGTGGTCAGCCCCAAGGCTTCCCCCATCGGTGTGAGGCGGTAAATCAGTTGCTCACGACCGTAGGGCAGGTCGTCGGCAACATCGCTGACCCCGGAAATGCCTTGCAGGGTTTCTTGCAGGCTCAGCGCGGCATCTTTGAGTTTGTCGGTATTGTTTCCGTTCAGGCGGATGGTCAAATCACGGCTCGGCGGCCCTGATTGGCGCGCACTGATGCTCAGGTTCTCCAAACCTGCCACAGGAGGGGTCAGTTCGCGCCACTTGGCAATAATGGCTGCATTGCGCGTATTGCGCTGCTCTGAAGGTACCAGCTCCAGCATGATGGAGGCCAGTTGTTCGCCACTGGCACCGCTGCCCGAGGAGCCGATGGTGGCATTCATGCGGCTGACGGCGGTTTTGATCAGCGGTTCGCCGAAGGCTTGCTCGGTCTGGCTCAGGCTGTGTTCCAGTGTTCTGAGAAAGGCTTCGGTCTGCGCCCTGGGCGTTCCGGCTACAAAAGTTGCGTTGGCGTAAATCACCGACGATTCGGGCGAGGGGAAAAACACGAACGGAATGCGTCCACCCACCAACAGCCCTACCGCCAGCAGCATTAGCGCCAGGGTCAGGCTGACGGTGGTGTAGCGATATTCAATCGCCTTGCTCACCAGCGGGCGAAAGCGATGCTCACGGAAATGGTCAAAGGCGTTGTCGAGGCGCTGGCGTAACCTGGAGACAGGACGACGCGCTTCAGCCACAAAGGCCGAGTACAAATGCGCGGGCAAAATCAGGAAGCATTCCAGCAGGGAGGCGATGATGACCATAATCATCACAAACGGAATGTCGAACATGATTTTGCCAAACACGCCACCGACCATCAAAAGGGGCAGGAAGGCCGCCACCGTGGTCAACGATGAAGCCACCACCGGCCATACCATGCGTTGCGCGCCACCGATGGCGGCATTTTCGGGTGATTCACCCATGGCTCGATGGGTGGCCGCATCCTCGCCCACCACGATGGCATCATCGACGATAATCCCCAGCGCCATTATCAGTGCGAACAGGCTCAGCATGTTGATGGAGCCGCCAAACAGCATCAAAAGACCCAGGGTGAGCAGGAAGGCGGTCGGCACGCCGAGCGCGACCCACAGCGCCACGCGGCCGGGCAGGAACAGGTAAAGAATCAGCGCCACGATCAACAGGCCGGAGAGGCCATTGTTGAGCAACAGGTTGATGCGGTCACGCACCAGCTCCCATTGCTGGTCGTAGACTTCAAGCTGCAAGCTGGGCGGCAGGGTGGGTCGAGTCTTCTCCAGCCAGTTTTCCAGAACTTTGGCCGCCTTGAGCGCATTACCGTTTTCGGTGCGTTGCAGGATCAGTTCCACTACCGGTTCGCCCTGTTCGCTGAGCATCAGGCTGGCCGGGCGCGCTTCACGGGTAATGGTGGCGACATCGCCCAGGCGCAGCACGCCCTGCGCATCGCTAATCAGCGGCAAATCGGCGAAGCCTTCGGCATCACGGCGTTGCTCCAGGCTGCGCACTTCGCGTGCACCGTCCTCTTGGCCGGCAATGCCGGAAGGCAGGTCGCGTGCCAGTTTGGCAATGCGATCCCCGGCATCCGCCAGCGACAGGTTCAGGCTTTCAAGCTGAGCACCTGGAATTTCAATGGCAATGCGCTCATTCGGCATACCTTGAATGTCGATGCGATCAATGCCTTGTCTCAATAGTTCGCGCTCAAACTGGCGCACCCAGGGGCGCATCTCGTCCAGACTGGGACCACGCACCAATAAGCGCGCCACCGGCTCATAACGGGTGACACGGCTGATTTGCGGTGCTTCGGCATCCTTGGGCAGGTTGCTGAATTCCGCCACGCGCTGACGCACCTGATCGAGCGCCACCAGTGAATCGGTGCCCTCGTGCAGCTCCAGCGTGATGCTGGCCACACCCTGCGCAGCGGTTGCGGAGAGCTTTTTCACCCCATCAACGGTTTTCAGGCGTTCTTCCAGCGGGATGACGATGCCATTTTCCACATCCTCGGCGGATGCACCGCTCCACAGCACGCGCACGCTCAACACATCCAGCGCAAAGTTGGGGAAAAACTGCACATTCATGCGCGTGATGCCCATGAAGCCCGCCAACAATGCCACGAGCACCAACACATTGGCAGCAACCTTGTGGCGGATAAAAAAAGCCAGCATGTTATTCATGAGCGCGTTTCACCAAGGGTTTGCGTAGCCTGCACCGGGGTGACGGACAGCCCTTCAATCGCATTGGGCAGGTGGGTGGTCATGACCACGGCACCCGGTACCAGTTCGGCGGCGCGCAGCAGAATGAGCGTTTGCTGATCGCGTTGCATGTCACCGACGCGTTCGACTTCGACGGCGTGCAGACGGCCATCACGCACAAGATACACGCGCTTGCCGCCGTGCAGTGCGGAATAGGGCAGGGCAACCAGCCCATCCTGTGCGGGCAAGGCCAGTTGCGCACTCAACAGGCTGCCGACAGGAATGTTGGCGTAAGATGCATCCAGCCTGAGCAGCGCATCAACTCCACGTGCATCAGCCTCGCCGGACAGGCGCTCCAGCGTGGCCGGAATCTGTTTGCCATTGAATTGAAGCAAAGCCGTCAAAGGCGTACCCGTACTCAAGCCCGTGCGCAGCGTCTCGGCTTGCGGCACGGGAACCTTGGCGCGCAGGAACAGCGCATCGGCGGGGTAGAGGGTGAGCATGGTTTGCCCCGGTGTGACCTGATCGCCCGCCGCCACTTCGACGCTACCAATGCGTGCGGCAAAAGGCGCGCTCATGACACCGCGTTCCGCATCACGCTGCGCTTCATCCAGTTTGGATTTCAGTTGAGCCAGGCGTGCGGGCGCTTCGGCAATGGCTTGTTGACGTTGCAATACAGAGAGGCGGGCGCGGGCAAGCTGCTCGCGTGCCGTATCGGTGGCGGCTTGCGATCCAAGTTTTTGTGCCTGGATGGATTCATTGCGTTGCAGGCTGTTGAGTGCGAGCTGCTCGACTTGCTGCTCATGTTTGAGTGCTGCGCGGTCATTGGCGAGGTTGAGATTCTCGCGTTCGATGTCGGCCTTGATCTGCGCCACACGCGGCTGCAAATCACGCGCATCCAGCTCGGCCAGCGCCTGCCCGGCCTGCACGCTTTCGCCATCACGCACCAGCACCTTGAGCACCCGCCCACTGACCGGCGCGGCAATCCTGACACGATCCGGCGCTTCAATGCGTCCGTAAAGGGTTAGCTCGGGTTGCAGGCGCTCAGGCTGGACGTTTTGCGTGGCCACATGCCAGACCCGCTCCTGAATCACCACCGGCGCAGGTTGGCTGCGTGTGGCTTTGAGCACTACAAAGCCGATGATCGCAAGGGCAAGAATCAGTAAGGGCAGGAGGGTTTTAAGTTTCATGCAGGGTCTTTAAGTTAACAAGGCTTGCTTTAGAGGTAGGTGCGAATTTATTCGCCCCTGGTGTAGGTAGTGTGCGAATGAACTATCGCGAAGCTGGCGCAAGCCCACACCTACGAGGAAAGGCTCGTGGGCTGCGTAGATGAACGACAGGATTGGAGGGACTTAACGCAAAATGGTTTCACGGTAATAACGCAATTCGTCGAGCGAAGCGCGAATATCGTCCAGAGCGCGGTGTGCACCGGCTTTTTCGAACTTGGGTACGGCAGGATACCAACGCCGCGCCAGCTCTTTAAGCGTGCTGACATCCAGGTTGCGGTAGTGGAAAAAATCTTCGAGTTTGGGCATGTGGCGAGCGAGGAAGCGGCGATCCTGGCAAATGCTGTTGCCACACATCGGCGAGCTGCGTTTTTCGCTCCATTGAGCAAGAAATTCGAGGGTAAGCCGTTCGGCAGTTGCGGTATCCATCGTACTTGCGCGCACGCGCTCCAACAGGCCGGAGGCGCCGTGATGGCTCTGGTTCCATTCATCCATACTCTGCAATACGTTTTCAGGTTGATGCACGGCAATTACCGGGCCTTCGGCCAGGATATTTAGTTGCTCATCGGTCACCAGGGTGGCAATTTCGATAATCACATCCTGCTCGGGCTCAAGTCCGGTCATTTCAAGATCAATCCAAATCAAGTGAGTTTGCATGATGGTTTTCCCAGAGTTTTTTGCAATGAATGCAGCAGGCTTGCTGCTAAGATGTCGGCCACTTTAGCAGGATGTCTGGATCATGAGCGAGCAGCAACATAGCGCGGAGCACATTCGTGAGTGGGTGAGCGAGATTCACGAGTTGCTCGAACGCCAACGCTTGGTTGAGCAATTGGTGGCGCGTGAAGATGCCGCCGATGAGCGCAGCTTGATCGTGGAAAACATGGTGCACAAACAGCACCTGGTTGCCTTGTCGGCCAAGCTTGAAAAAATCCACCCGGCCGATGTGGCGCGCATTCTGGAGATGTTGCCGCGTAAGGATCGTCTGATTGTCTGGGACTTGGTGAAGTCGGACATGGACGGCGAGGTGCTGCTGGAAACCTCGGATGCGGTGCGTGAGTCACTGATTGAGGCGATGGACACGCATGAGCTGGTGGCGGCCACCGAGCAGCTCGACACGGATGAAATTGCTGACCTTGCCCCCGACCTGCCCGATGAGGCGGTGCAGGGCATTTACAAGACACTGAATCCTGAAGAGCGCGAGCAGCTCCGCTTGGCGTTGTCCTATCCCGAAAACACGGTGGGCGCGCGTATGGACTTCGAGATGGTCAACGTGCGCGAGGATGTAAGCGTGGAGGTGGTGTTGCGCTACCTGCGCCGCTTGCGTGTCCTGCCCGATCACACCGATCAGTTGTTTGTGGTTGACCGGGACGAGCGCTTGCGCGGGGTTTTGCCGCTCAACACGCTGTTGGTATCCCAGCCGGAAGATGATGTTGGTAGCATCATGCTGGCTTCGCCCAAGCACTTTACAGCGGATGGCAAGTTGCTGGATGCGGCCGAGGCGTTTGAGCGCTATGACCTGATTACGGCACCGGTGGTCGATGAGTCGGGTTTTGTGCTGGGGCGTCTGACCGTGGATGCAATGGTGGACTTCATCAAGGAACGCCAGGAGCTTGAGCAATTAAGTCAGGGCGGTCTGCGCGAGGAAGAAGATATTTTCGCTCCGCTGTCGAATAGCCTGAAAAACCGCGCACCGTGGTTGGGGGTGAATCTGGTGACGGCACTGATTGCCTCCAGCGTGATTAGTATGTTTGAAGGCACGATTTCGCAATTGGTGGCACTGGCCGCGTTGATGCCGATTGTCGCGGGCATGGGCGGCAATGTAGGCAATCAGACGATTACGATGATTGTGCGCGCGCTGGCCAATAATCCCTTGAGCAGCACCGATGTGCGCAATTTGTATCTCAAGGAAGTCAGCTTGGCCTTGATCAATGGTGTCATGTGGGGGGCTGCGCTCGCGGTGATCACTTTTATCATGTACAAGGATCTGCCCTTGGGTGTGGTGATGATGTTGGCGGTCACGCTCAATTTTGTGCTTGCCGCTCTTTTGGCGGTGACCATTCCGGTCATGCGCGCTCGCATGGGGCGCGACCCGGCCTTGGGGTCGAGCGTGATGATTACGGCGATTACCGATTCGGGTGGTTTCTTTATTTTCCTGGGTCTGGCAAGCCTGTTTTTGCTGCATTAATCAGGACTCTATAACTCATGGCAAAACGCCACTTGAATGACCAACAGCGTCGCAATATCGAGCAACGTAATGCACGCGAGGTTGATAACGAGGACTTGCGCCCCGGACTGGTGGTGGCGCATCACGGCAAGCAGGTGATGCTTGAAGATAGTGAAAGTGGCGAGCGTCACGGCTGTACAGTGAAGCAAACCTTGGGCGCTGTGGCCACGGGGGATCGGGTGCGCTGGCGTGAAAATGCCGATGGCCGAGGCTCGGTGGAGTTTGTCGAGCCGCGCCGCTCCTTGTTGATTCGCCCGGACACCTTGGGCAAGCCGCGCTTGATGGCGGCGAATATCGACCAGGTACTGATTACCATTGCGCCGGTGCCGGAGCCGAATGCCAGCGTGATCGACCGGGCGATTGTGGCGGCGCTGGATTTGCCTGCCGAGCCGATTTTGCTCATTAACAAGGCGGATATGCTAAATCCGGCGCAGCGTGAAGTGATGCGCAATTTTGTGGCGGAGTGGGTGGCAACCGGGGTTGTTGCCCTGGAAGTCAGTGCGACGACGGGTGAGGGTATCGAGGCTCTGCAAGCCATCTTGCAAGGGCATCAAAGCCTGTTTGTAGGTTTATCCGGGGTGGGTAAGTCATCCCTGGTGGCGGCGCTGATGCCTGTCGGATCTGAAATTCTGATCGGCAAAATTTCGGATCATAGCCAGGAGGGGAAGCACACCACGCGCACCAGCACGCTGTATCACCTGCCAAGTGGCGGTGATGTGGTCGATGCGCCAGGTGTGCGTGATTTTGGCGTGTGGGCGATGACGGTCGAAGCGGTGCGACGCGGTTTTGGCGAGATTGAAAATGCGGCGCAGCATTGCCGTTTTTCCAATTGTACGCACCGCGCCGAGCCGGATTGCGCCGTCAAGCAGGCGGTGATGGAGGGCACGATTACTCCTCGCCGCTACCAGAGTTTTTTGGAAATGATGGATAAGCTGCTCGAGCAGGATCGAGTCTAGCAGCCTGTCGGACTTGAGACGATCTGGCTGCTAGCTGTCCAAATGATGCTATCCAAATCAACGGTTGCGGATATAGCAGGCCTTACTGCGCCCTGGCGCGGGGTCGCCGAAGATGTCATTGCTGCAAGACGTGCCATTGAGACGGGTCAGGTGCGTCCAGCGCCCATTTGTACCGTAACGAACTTCCTGCCAACCATCGAATTCACAGAAACCGTTTTCATTGGCACATCTACGCCATCCATTCTGGTTTGATTCATTGATTGCGTTGGATGAGGTGATAAAACAGGCCTTGACTCTACCGGGCGCAGGGTCGCCAAAGGTTTCATTGCCGCAAAAAATCCCGTTGCGGGCGCTGCGGGTTTCCCATCGACCGCCAGCGCCATAATGCACCTCGGCGCGACCGTTGAAGCGGCAGAATTCGTCTTCGCTGGCACAGCGCTGCCAGTCGGAGGGGACGGAACCGACTGAACTGGAGGTATTTGCGCGCACGAAGCAGGACTTGACTGCGCCCGGCGCAGGGTCGCCAAAATTGGCGTTATTGCAACGGATACTGTTTCTGGCATCGCGGCTTGTCCAGCGTCGGTCTGCGCCGTAACGAACTTCGGCACGGACGTCGAAGCGGCAGAGTTCGTTTTCATTCGCGCACCACACCCACTCGTTGGCGGCGACGGGGGATAAATAGCTGATGAAAAGCGCCGAGCAGGCGGCTATAAGAATGACGAGCTTCTTCATGACAGGAATCCTCACGGGGGCGTGGGGTTGGATATGACCGAGTGATGCTCTCGTCGAGTTCAGCCGGCGGAATAATCCCTGTCAATCTAACGCGAAAAACCGCCTAATCCAATGCGTCGAACCATATAAGGCAGGACTCATCATGCAGATGTCGGCGGCGTACGTGGGAGAACTACTTGGAGCGGAAGGAAATGCGACCCTTGGTAAGGTCATAGGGAGTGAGTTGGACGGTCACTTTGTCGCCGGTAAGAATTTTGATGTAGTTCTTACGCATACGGCCTGAAATGTGACAGGTGACGACGTGGCCGTTTTCGAGTTCGACGCGGAACATGGTGTTGGGGAGGGTGTCGAGCACCGTGCCCTGCATCTCGATATAGTCTTCTTTCGACATTAAGTTACTTGGGTCTTGACAGGAAAGCGCGGATTATCGTTGAAGCCCCCGTTTGGGGCAAGCTGATTAAGCGTTGTGCTAGCATATTGCCTTTGTTTTATGTGTAAAAAGGTAGGGTTATGCACGTTCCATTTGCGGCAGTGTTTCCGGGGCAGGGTTCTCAATCGGTGGGCATGATGAATGCCTGGGGTGAGCATCAAGCCTTGGTTGAGCAGACGTTTGCGGAGGCCTCCAAGGCACTTGGTGGTATTGATCTGTGGGCGATTGCCTGCACCGGGCCGGAGGCTGAAATCAATCGCACGGAAATCACTCAGCCGATCATGCTGACTGCCGGGGTGGCGGCATGGCGTGTGTGGCAGACGGCTGGCGGTGCAATGCCGCTTTGCATGGCGGGTCATAGTTTGGGTGAATACACAGCTTTGGTATGTGCCGGGGCGCTGGATTTTGGCGATGCGGTGCGCGTAGTGGCCGAGCGCGGGCGCTTGATGCAGCAGGCCGTGCCTCTGGGCGAAGGGGCTATGGCGGCGGTGCTAGGTCTTGAGGATGCCGTGGTGCTAGCGGTGTGCGCCGAGGCCACTCAGGGCGCTGAAGTGGTCGAGGCGGTGAATTTCAATAGCCCAGGCCAAGTGGTGATTGCTGGTAGTGCTGCAGCGGTGGCGCGTGCTGCGCCGTTGTTAATGGAGCAGGGTGCCAAGCGCGTATTGCCCTTGCCGGTGAGCGTGCCGTCGCATTCCTCGTTGATGCTGGACGCTGCCGCGCAGATGTCCAAGGTTTTGGAGGCAGTGGAGATTCGTCGTCCGCTGATTCCCGTGCTGCACAATGTGGATGCGGCAGAACATGCCGAGCCTGATGCGCTGCGTGCTGCACTGGTGAGTCAGTTGCATCGCCCGGTGTTGTGGGTTGATAGCGTGCGTGCCATGCCTTTGCGTGGCGTGTCTGCCCTGGTTGAATTTGGTCCGGGCAAGGTGCTTGCCGGGTTGACCAAGCGGATTGAGCGCGATCTTGCCGCCTATCCGTTGTTGGATGCTGTGACACTCGATGTGGCGTTGAAAGCTTTGATTGAGGAGGTTTAAGAGATGACGATGGAATTGGCAAATGATGTGGTGTTGGTCACGGGCGCGTCGCGTGGCATCGGTGAGGCGATTTTGCATGAGCTGGCAGCTCGCGGGGCGCGTGTAGTCGGCACGGCGACTTCGGATGCAGGTGCAGCGGCCATTGCGGCCAAATTGGCCGAAAAGGGGTTTCAAGGCACGGGCATGAAGCTCAATGTGACCGATCAGAGCAGCGTGGACGAGGTTTTGCAGGCGGTTGAAAGCCAATTTGGCACGATCAGCATTCTGGTGAATAACGCAGGCATTACTCGTGACACACTACTCATGCGTATGAAGGATGAGGATTGGGATGCGATTATCCAGACCAATCTGACCTCGGTGTTTCGACTGTCCAAGGCCGTGCTGCGCGGCATGATGAAGGCGCGTCGTGGTCGCATTATCAGTGTGGCCTCGGTGGTTGGGGTGATGGGTAACGCAGGTCAGACCAACTATGCAGCGGCGAAGGCGGGCATTATCGGCTTTTCAAAGTCGCTGGCGCGTGAGGTTGGTAGCCGTGGTGTCACCGTGAATGTGGTGGCACCGGGCTTTATTGACACCGATATGACCCGCGAGCTGAGTGAAGAGCACAAGCAGGCGATGTTGAGCCAAATCCCACTGGCGCGTCTGGGGCAAGTGGGTGAAATCGCCCATGCAGTGGGCTTTCTGGCCTCACCGAGCGCCGGTTACATCACGGGAGAAACCCTGCATGTGAACGGCGGAATGTATATGGCATAAGCCTTTTTTCACATAAAAGACATAAAGAAGCTGGATTGGTTCGATGCTTTTCAATACAATCGCCACCGAACTTTGACTCCACCCCCTATCTCAAACGAGGTTATCTAATGAGTAGCATTGAAGAACGCGTCAAGAAAATTGTTGTAGAACAGCTTGGCGTTAAAGAAGAAGACGTCACTGTTGATGCTTCTTTCGTGGACGATCTGGGCGCTGATTCGCTCGACACCGTTGAATTGGTTATGGCGCTTGAAGAAGAGTTTGAATGCGAAATTCCTGACGAAGATGCTGAAAAAATTACCACGGTTCAACAAGCCGTTGAATTTATCAAGAATCACCAAGCCTAATTCAGGCCTGTGCTTGAATTAGGTCGACTTATAAAAGTCTTCTACATTGGTTCAAAAACCCTGACATTATCGTAATGCTAGGGTTTTTTTATGTTTTAGGACTTCCGCAAAACCGCCCCGGCGGCGTTCAATCGTCTCGCCGTACTAGGTGTACTGTCTTCGGCACTTGGTCTTGCTGGAACGCTTTTGCGGAAGTCCTATGTTTGTGTGCTTGAGGTCATTTCAGTGAGTAAACGTCGTGTCGTCGTGACGGGGCTTGGAATCATTTCGCCAGTAGGCAATTCGGTTGCACAGGCGTGGGAAAACATTCTTGCAGGTCAAAGTGGTGTCGGTTTGGTGACGCATTTTGATGCCGCTACCCTTCCGGTACAGATTGCCGCAGAGGTAAAAAACTTTCATGCCGAGGACTGGTTGCCAGCCAAAGATGTAAAAAAAATGGATGTTTTCATTCATTACGGCATGGCAGCGGCGATTCAGGCGATTGAAGATGCAGGTTTGACTGATAACGAGGCAGATGCCGAGCAGATCGGTGTGGCGATTGGTTCAGGCATTGGTGGCTTGCCGGGTATTGAGCGCACGCGTGATACGTTTCTTGATGGCGGTGCGCGCAAGATTTCACCTTTTTTTGTACCCGGCTGCATTGTGAACATGGTGGCGGGCAATTTGGCCATTCGTTACAGCTTCAAGGGGCCGAATATCGCGATTGTCACCGCGTGTACCTCGGCGACGCACAACATCGGCGAAGCGGCGCGCATGATCGCTTACGGCGATGCGAATGTGATGGTGGCGGGAGGTGCCGAAATGGCGACTTCGGAGCTGGGTGTGGGTGGCTTTTCCGCTGCGCGCGCCTTATCCACGCGTAACGATGCTCCCACCAAGGCGAGCCGACCCTGGGATGCGGATCGTGATGGCTTTGTGCTTGGCGAGGGTGCGGGCATGGTGGTGTTGGAGGAATACGAGCGTGCCAAGGCCCGTGGGGCGACGATTTATGCCGAGCTGATCGGCTTTGGCATGAGCGCGGACGCTTATCACATGACCCTGCCTGCACCGGGGGGCGATGGCGCCAAGCGTTGTATGCAGGCGGCCTTGCGCGATGCCAGACTCAACCCGGACGAAGTGCAATACATCAATGCGCATGGCACATCGACACCCGCCGGGGATCGGGCTGAAACCGATGCGGTCAAATTGGCCTTTGGTGAGCATGCGTACCAGCTTGCCATGAGCTCGACCAAGTCGATGACCGGGCATTTGCTCGGTGCGGCGGGCGGCGTGGAAGCGGTGTTCAGCGTGTTGGCTTTGCGTGATCAGGTTGCGCCACCGACCATCAATCTCGATACGCCGGGCGAAGGCTGTGATTTGGATTATGTGCCGCATACGGCACGCGAAATGCGTTTGGAGTGCGTGCTGTCCAATTCGTTTGGCTTTGGTGGTACCAACGGCACCTTAGCCTTCCGGCGAGTCTGATGTGACCATGCGGGTGATGCAGCGTCTTGAGCACGCCGTGGATTTGCTGAGTTTGCAGCGCGCGCACCCCGAGCGTTATCCGCATTTTCTGGCCTCGTCAGCACACGGTACGGATCAGGGGCGGTATGACATCCTGTTGGCATTTCCTGGCGCACGCTTGCGTTTTGATGGTCAGAGTTGCCAGCGCGATGGCGCACCACTTTCCGGTAGTTTTTTGCAGGAACTGGATGCGTGGTGGCAGGCTGAACGCAGTCCTGAGCTGAGTGCGGCCGAGACGGCGGGCTTGCCTTTTCATGGCGGCTGGTTTTTTTATCTGGGCTATGAGTTGGCGCATGCGCTTGAGCCGACCGTCCCTGCTCGGGGTGGACATCAGGCACGCGCACTGCCTGTGGCTTATGCCGAACGCTGTCCGGCGGCGTTGATTTATGATCATCTCGAGCAGGCGACGTGGTGGGTCGAAGAAGGCAACGTGCCGACGTTGTGGGTACAGTGTTCCGAGGATATCCAGCGGCTTCAGCCCGTGCCGCTGGAGGTGGGGTTGCCTTCGTTTGAACTCAACGAAGACGACGCTGATGCTTTTCTGCGTGGCGTAGAACGTATCCGCGAGTACATTTTTGCCGGGGATATTTTTCAGGCCAATCTGTCGCGCGCATGGCGCGGACGTTTTGCCAAAGCACCCGAGCCCGCTGCTTTATTCACGCAGTTGGCGCACAACAATCCGGGTCCGTTTGCCGCCTTGTCACATATTGAAGGACAGGCGATTGTGTCCAGCTCGCCTGAGCGTCTGGTATCTTCGCGGCATGGTGTGATCGAGACCCGCCCGATTGCCGGTACGCGGCGGCGCGGTATTGATGTGGATGAGGACGCGGCGCTCAAGGCTGAGTTGATAATTCATCCCAAGGAGCGCGCCGAGCACATCATGCTGCTTGATCTGGAACGCAATGACCTGGGCCGGGTGGCCAAGCCGGGCACGGTCAAGGTGGATGAGTGCATGGTGATTGAGAGCTATCGCCATGTGCATCATATTGTCTCGAATGTGCGCGCCGAATTGCGCGCCGAGGTAACTCCGGGGCAGGAGCTGGCCGCGTTGTTTCCCGGCGGCACGATTACCGGCTGCCCCAAGGTGCGTTGTATGCAGATTCTGGCTGAATTGGAGGATGTACCCCGTGAGGCCTACACCGGTTCGCTGGGATACCTGAATCGTGATGGCTCGATGGATAGCAATATTCTGATTCGCACGCTGCAACTGGATGGCGCCGAGTTCACCTTGCGCGCTGGGGCGGGCATTGTGGCCGATTCGGTGCCGATGGAAGAGCTTTTGGAAACCCGAGCCAAGGCGCGAGGCTTGTTGCGTGCGCTGGGTTTGAGTTCAAGTTGATGCTGTTCGCCGAGCAATTGGCCTTGACCGATCGCGGTCTGCATTACGGCGATGGGCTGTTTGAAACCATGGCTGTTGTCGACGGGCGCGTGCGTTTGTTGCCGCGCCATTTGCATCGGCTGGCGCATGGATCGGCACGTTTGGCGATTGCCTTGCCTGACTTATCTGCGCTTGAGACGGCTTTGCAGGAAGTGGCGCAATCAATGGGCGAGGGCGTGCTCAAGCTGATAATTACCCGTGGAAGCGGAGGACGGGGCTATGCGCCGCCCCAGGATGCCGAGCCGACGCTGATTTTACTGCGTTACCCACAAAACCTCCCGACATTGGATGACGCGCAGGCGGGTATCGTGCTGCGCCTATGCACCCTGCGTCTTGCACGTCAGCCGGTGTTGGCCGGAATCAAGCATCTGAATCGTCTGGAATATGTGTTGGCGCGTGCTGAATGGCATGAGCCTGAAATTGCTGAGGGATTGCTGCTGGATACTCAGGGCGAGCTGATTGAGGCGGTGGCGAGCAATGTATTCATCGTCAAGAGTGGGTGCATATTCACACCATGTCTCGATCAGTGCGGCGTGGCCGGGGTGATGCGTGCCGAGGTTCTGGCCTGTGCCGAGCGCCTTGGCGTGGCTGTGGGGGAAGCGCGCTTGTGCCTGGATGATGTGCTCAGCGCCGATGAAGTGTTTTTGACCAATAGCCTGCACACTATCCGCCCGGTACGCGTGTTGCACGAACATCGTGAATGGGCGGTTGGTGCACTGACCTTGCGTTTGCAGCATGCCCTGTGGGGTGCCCTATGCGTTTAAGTTGGTTTGGCAAGGTGTTTTGGGCGAGATTGTCCTTGGCTACGCTGATTTTGGCTGTGCTGCTGGGGCTTGCTGTGTGGGGGGTGCGCGAGGATGTACAGCGTTATGCCGCAACAGCCCTGCCTCTTTCCGAGCCGCTATGCATCACCATGGAACGCGGCACACGCCTGGGCGATGTGCTGGATGATTTGGCCGTGCCATTGGCCTTGTCAGATTCCAGGTTTGATTTGGATCGCCTGCGTTGGCGCGTGTTAGCGCGCATGGATGCCAATGCCGGACGTCTGCGCGCGGGTGAATACCGGCTTGAGCCAGGTCTGACACCCACCGGGTTGCTACACATGCTGGCCAGCGGGCAGGGCATTCAGCACAAAGTTACCCTGGTGGAAGGTATGACACTGGAACAGGTGCGCGATGAACTGGCGCAACATCCTGCCTTGGCACAGGAAGGATTTGCATTGCGTGCGCAAGACTTGATGGAGGCCTTGGGTGACAAGAGCGCAATAGCCGAAGGCTTTTTCATGCCAGAAACGTATGTGTTTTCGCGCGGCGACACGGATCTGAATGTACTCAAGCGTGCGCATGAGGCTATGCAGCAAACTTTGGCGCAGCTTTGGGCCGAGCGTGATCCGGAACTGCCTTTGCAAAACCCGCAACAGGCGCTGATTTTGGCCTCGATTGTGGAAAAGGAAACCGGCATTGCAGCCGAACGCGGCAAAATTGCCGGTGTATTTATCAATCGCTTGCGTAAGGGGATGAAGCTGCAAACCGACCCGACGGTGATTTATGGCCTGGGTCACGCCTTTGATGGCAATCTGCGCCGTCGTGATCTGGAGCGCGATACGCCATGGAATACCTACACGCGCATTGGGCTGCCGCCGACACCGATTGCGTTGCCATCCAAGGCGGCTTTGCAGGCCGTATTGCATCCGGAAAAAACCACAGCACTGTATTTTGTGGCCGACGGGCGCGGCGGGCATGTGTTTTCCGATACCCTGGACGCGCATAATCGCGCCGTGCGGCGTTATATTTCAGGACAACATTAACTATGCAGCGTGGACGTTTTATTGTTTTGGAAGGTGGCGAAGGTGCGGGCAAGTCCAGCAATCTGCAATGTTTACAGCAGATGCTGGAAGCGCGTGGCCTGAATGTGCTGCGTACCCGCGAGCCGGGTGGCACGCCGCTGGGTGAGGCTTTGCGCTTTATTCTGCTTGATCCGGTGTACGAGGGCATGGAGCTAAAAGCCGAGTTGCTACTGATGTTTGCCATGCGCGCGCAGCATGTGACACAAGTCATACGTCCTGCCCTGGAGGCGGGTACCTGGGTGATTTCTGATCGTTTTACCAGCTCGTCCTATGCCTATCAGGGGGGCGGGCGTGGTTTGGACAACGACGCCATCGCCTGGCTGGAGCGTTTTGTACAAGATGATTTGCGCCCGGATATGACTTTGCTTCTGGATACCCCGGTGGATGTTGGTCTGGCGCGGATGCGCAGCCGTGGCGAGCCGGAAGACCGCATCGAACACGAAGGCCGCCCATTTTTCGAGCGTGTGCGCGCCAGCTTTCTGGCGCAGGTGGCGGCCGCGCCGGAGCGCTTTATCGTACTGGATGCTGCCCAACCGCTGGAGGTGGTGCAAGCCGCCATGCACGCTGAAGTCGAGCGCTTTTTTGCACCGTTGTGGCTGACTTGACGATGCACAGTCCGCTTTACCCTTGGCTGCATGGCGAGTTCGCGCGTTTTCATGCGCTGCGCACCCAAGGGCGTATGCCCCATGCCTTGCTTGTCAGTGGCGAGCCGGGTTTGGGGCAAGGCCAGTTGGCCATGCGTTTGGCACAGGCCACCCTGTGTCAACGTCCCCTGGCTGATGGTCAGGCGTGCGGGCAGTGTGGCTCGTGCCACCCTTTTTTGGTGGGGGCACACCCGGATTTCAGCCTGCTTGCGCCCAAGGAAAAGGACAACAAGGATGATGAGGCAAGCCAGGGTAAAAAAGTCAAGGATACAAAGGACAAGGACATCAAAATTGATGCGGTGCGCGATTTTTGTGCCGGTCTGTACCTGAGCAGTAGCTTTCAACATGGCAAGGTGGGTGTGATCGAGCCTGCCGATGCCATGAACCCTGCCGCCGCGAACAGTCTGCTTAAAACCCTGGAAGAACCGCCCGCAGGCACGCTGATTATTTTGGTGACATCCCATCCCGCGCGCCTGCCGATTACTATTCGCAGCCGTTGTCAGCGTTGGCTCGTGCCCATTCCTGAACGCACGACAGCCTTGGCGTGGTTGGCGCATCAACCGCAGCTCGCAGGTGAAGATCCGGCGCGCGTGCTTGATCTGGCAGAAGGGCGGCCTTTGGCGGCGTTGGAGTTGGCCGAGCCGGAGCGTTTGGCACAGCGCAGCCGCTGGCTGGAATCCTTGTTGCACCTGCTGCGCGCCGGCGGCAATCCACTCGCCTTGGCCGCAAGCCAGGACAAGACCGAATGGCCGCAGTTGCTGCATTGGTGTCGCCTGCTGTTGGCGGATTTAATCCGCCTGCAAGGCGCGGAACACACCCCGACGGCGGCCATGAATCTGGTTAATCGTGATTTTGCCGATGTTTTGGCTCCGCTGGCCGCCCGCTTGAATGCACGCGAGCTGTTTGGCTTGTATGATTACCTGCTTGAACTCAGCCGCCTGATCAACCACCCGCTGAATCGTGAGCTCCTGATGGAGGAGCTTTTGATTCGTTTTCAACGCCTCGGAGGCTAACCATGACCCCTACATCCGGCATTGTGCAGCACAACATCCCCGACAAGGCCACCTTGTACGCCTCCTACATGCCGTTCCTGAAAAACGGTGGCATGTTCCTGCCGGGACAGACGCGTCTGCGGATGGGGCAGGAAATTTTCCTGGTGTTAAGCATGATGAACAACCCGGAAAAAGCCCGTGTGGCGGCCAAGGTCGTATGGATGACCCCGGCAGGCGCACAGGGCGGGCGACCAGCGGGCGTGGGCGTGCAATTTCTTGAAGCCGACAACGGCATGACGCGCGCCAAAATCGAAAATTACCTTGCGGGTAGTTTGCATAGCGAACAACGCACTTACACGATTTAATCACCAAAATGCTGCTTTCTGACTCGCACTGCCATCTCGACCGCATTGATCTGACTCCATGGGGCGGAGATTTTTCCGTCTTCATGCAAGCTGCACATAACGCTGATTTGGCCTGGATGCTGTGCGTGGCGATCGATCTTGAAAGCTATCCCGCTATGTGCGAGCTGGTGGCACCCTACCCACACGTCTCGGTGAGTGTTGGGGTGCATCCGAACGAAGAGCCCGAACAGTCTCCCTCGCCCGAAAAACTGCATGAACAATTGCTCGAATTGGGACGCGACTCGCGCGTGGTCGCCATCGGTGAAACCGGTCTGGATTATTTTCGCACCGAGCCGGGCGCTACATGGCAGGTTGAGCGTTTTCTTACCCACATCGAAGTCGCACGCCAACTGCAAAAACCACTGATTATCCACACCCGCGAAGCGCGTGAAGACACGTTGAGTGTGTTGGAAGATGCCGGAGCACGCGATTGCTGCGGTGTGATGCACTGTTTTGTTGAGGACTGGGCAACAGCCAAGCGCGCGCTGAATTTGGGCTTTTACATCTCGTTTTCCGGTGTACTGACCTACAAAAGCGCCGCCGAACTGCGCGAAGTGGCCAAGCAGGTCCCCGCCGACCGCCTGCTGATTGAAACCGACTCGCCCTATCTCGCGCCCGTGCCGCAGCGCGGCAAGCCGAATATCCCGCTCTACGTGCGCCATGTGGCCGAACAGCTCGCCGCCTTGCGCGGCTGGACGCTGGAAGAAACGGCTGAACGCACACTCAACAATGCTCGCACGCTATTCAAACTGAACCCCATTTCATCATCCACGGCAGGCTAATCATGCACGACCCCGTCTTTCTGCAACACGCTCTCGAAACCGCCATTCAGGCCGCCAAGGCCGGTGAAGTGGTGATTCGCCACTACTATGAAAAAAACATCCAGGTGCAGATTAAAGAAGACCAAACCCCGGTCACAGTCGCCGATGTTGAAACCGAGCACGCCATCAAAGCCGTGTTGCAAGCCGCCTTTCCCGAGCATGGTTTTTACGGCGAAGAAACCGGTAAAAGTGACAAGGATTCCGAATACACTTGGCTGGTTGACCCCATCGACGGCACCAAAGCCTTCGTGCGCCAATACCCCATGTTCTCCACCCAGATCGCGCTGATGCATGGTGACGAACTGATTGTTGGCGTATCCAATGCGCCGATGTTCAATGGCGGCGAAATGGCCTGGGCAGCACAAGGGCAGGGCGCTTTTTTGAATGGTCAGCCGATTCACGTCAGCAACATCGCCACTCTAGGCCAAGCCGCGCTGTCCGCAGGTAATATTAAAAGCTTGGCTCAATCCACACACTGGGCAGGTTTTGGCCAGATTTGCCAAACCGTCAACCGCACGCGTGGCTACGGCGATTTTCTGCACTACCACCTGCTCGCTTCCGGGCGAATTGATCTGGTCATCGAATCCGACGTGAATATTCTTGATATTGCCGCCCTGTGCGTCATCGTGCGCGAAGCTGGCGGCGTGTTTACCGACCTGCAAGGTAACAGCCCGCTATTGGATGCACGCAGCGTCATGGCTGCAGCCAGCCCGGTGCTGTACGCCGAAGCGCGAGCGATGCTGGAAGGCATTGATGCGTCGTTCTACTTGCCGTAGCTTGCATTAACCTGGATCGGAAATATCGTCGGTTTCCGTTCGTTCTGAGCCTGTTAAAGTGGCGATATTGCGGTAACGCCCTCTGCGGCAGCTGCTATTATCAACGAGGTTAATGCACCAGCTTGGATGCTAAATCAATAAAAAACCCGCTGGAATGCGGGTTTGTGGGTGCTCTTGAGTGTTGAAAACTCTTGAAGAAGAAGCGGTAAGGCTTAACCCTATCGCGGGATACCAGCAACAGGGATTGGGCGATCTTGGATAACCTTGCGATGACCTTTTGAATCGTAAGTGACAAGCTCCTGATAGCCGTAGTGACAACGGACAAAAACAGGGTTTAAAACACCACCAGAGACCTGGAGACAATCCGCCTTGCTTTTAGGCTGAATGGTTTGCCATTGAGGAACAGGAGGGGCGACTTGTTCCATGATGACCTGAGCAGGCTTTTGAACAACATGAACAGGCTCTTCATGTAGGCCTAAAAAGGCAAGAAGGCCATAGAACCAACTGCGCATATTTTCACCGTTGACAGTTTGTTGACAAAGCAAACGTCAAAGACGGTGGCAATCCTTTAAAAGTCTCTGATTTAATTGGTGCCCGGAGCGGGACTTGAACCCGCATGATCTTTCGATCGAGAGATTTTAAGTCTCTTGCGTATACCGATTTCGCCATCCGGGCGAAGGGCGGGAAATTTGGAGGCTGGACCCGGAATCGAACCGAGGTAAGCGGATTTGCAATCCGCGACATAACCACTCTGACATCCAGCCAAACTGTGTTGTAACGAATTCAACACAAGATCAGGAGCGCGCATTGTAGGCTGTCCGATTTATCTGTCAAGACGCTGCAATAATCCAATCATTCTGCAGCCAGCTCGGCTCAAGTCCGACAGGCTGCTAGGGCGCTGTTGGCTGTGCTGGTATAAAATACAGTCTTTCCGTTTTTAGTTCGAGTGCAAAGCATGCTCATTCTTCCTGGTTCCGTGGCTTTATCCGCAAGTCGGCTGAGTAAATTGCTGGCGAGTTTGCGCCGTGATGAACCGCGTATCGCTGCGATTGCCGCGCAGTTTGTGCATTTTGTCGACATTGAGTCCAGCTTGAGTGCGACCGAGCTTGGTCAGCTTGAGGCGGTGCTGAATTACGGGCATGCAGGTTGTGCGCATTTTGAGGATGAGCTGCGTGTGGTGATTCCGCGACCCGGGACGATTTCTCCCTGGGCATCCAAGGCCACGGATATTGCGCATAACTGCGGTTTGAGCATGATTCATCGCATTGAGCGCGGCGTGCTTTACAGCGTGAAAACCACCGACGGGCAGCCGCTCAGCCACGGGCAGCGTGAGGTGTTGGATGCGGCCTTGCATGATCGGATGACTGAATCGGTGTTGGCCGCGTTGGACGATGCAGCCGTTTTGTTTCATGTGGCTGAACCCAAGCCCTTGCGCACGGTGGATGTGCTCGGCGGTGGTCGCCCGCCCTTGGCGCAGGCGAATCAGGATTGGGGGCTGGCGCTGTCCGACGACGAAATTGATTATCTGGTGGAAAATTTCCAGAACCTTGAGCGCAATCCCTCGGATGTTGAGTTGATGATGTTCGCGCAGGCCAATTCGGAGCATTGCCGTCACAAGATCTTTAATGCCGATTGGGTGATTGACGGTCAGGCGCAGCCCAAATGCCTGTTCGGCATGATTCGCAATACCTACCACCACGCGCCGCAGGGCATTTTGTCGGCCTACAAGGACAATGCTTCGGTGATTGAAGGAGCGCGGGGCGGGCGTTTTTTCCCGGATGCGGACGGCGTGTACCGTGCGCATGAGGAAGATATTCATATTCTGATGAAGGTGGAGACGCATAACCATCCGACGGCGATTTCGCCGTTTCCCGGTGCGGCGACCGGTTCCGGTGGGGAGATTCGGGATGAAGGTGCAACTGGGCGCGGCAGCAAGCCGAAAGCCGGTTTGAGCGGCTTTTCGGTGTCGAACTTGCGCATTCCGGGCGCGGAGCAGCCCTGGGAGAAGGATCATGGCAAGCCGGAGCGTATTGTCTCGGCTCTTGAAATCATGATTGACGGCCCATTGGGTTCGGCGGCGTTCAATAATGAGTTCGGTCGTCCGAATATCTGCGGCTATTTCCGTACCTATGAGCAAGAAGCACCATCGGCTTCAGGCACCTCCCTGCGCGGCTATCACAAGCCAATCATGATTGCCGGCGGTTTGGGCAATATTCGTGGCGATCATGTGGAGAAGAACATCATTGCCGAAGGGGATTTGCTGATTGTGCTCGGTGGGCCGGCCATGCTGATTGGCCTTGGCGGTGGTGCGGCCTCGTCCGTGGCTTCGGGCGCGTCGGCCTTTGATCTGGATTTTGCCTCGGTGCAGCGCGGCAACCCGGAAATGGAGCGCCGTTGCCAGGAAGTCATCGACCGTTGCTGGGCGATGGGTGATGCCAACCCGATTGTGTCGATTCATGACGTGGGTGCGGGCGGTATTTCCAATGCCTTTCCGGAGTTGGTGAATGATGCCGGACGCGGTGCGAGCTTTGAATTGCGCGCGGTGCCGAATGATGAACCGGGCATGTCGCCGATGGAGATATGGAGCAATGAGTCGCAGGAACGCTATGTGCTGGCGATTCATCCGGAAAGCCTGGAGTTGTTCCAAAGCCTGTGCGAGCGCGAGCGAGCGCCGTTTGCGGTGGTCGGCACAGCCACGCCGGAACAGCGTTTGCTGGTGGGTGATGCTCATTTTGACAACGCGCCGGTCGATTTGCCGATGGATGTTTTGCTGGGCAAGCCGCCAAAAATGCTGCGCGATGTGAAGCATCACGGCTTTGCGCGTCCGCCGCTCGATTTTGCAGGCGTGAGCGTGCGCGAGGCGGTCTATCGCGTGCTGCGTCTGCCAACGGTGGCGGACAAGCGCTTCCTGATTACCATTGGTGACCGCACGATTACCGGTATGGTGGCGCGTGATCCGATGGTTGGCCCGTGGCAGGTTCCGGTGGCGGATGTGGCGGTCACGGCGCTGGCGCTGGATAGCACGCTTGGCGAGGCCATGAGCATGGGCGAACGTACGCCGCTTGCGCTGATTGATGCGCCTGCTTCCGGGCGCATGGCGGTGGCCGAGGCCATTACCAATATTGCAGCGGCGCCGATTGCGAAGTTGTCGGATATCCGTTTGTCTGCCAACTGGATGGCCGCTGCCGGGTATCCTGGCGAGGATGCGCTGTTGTTCGATACGGTCAAGGCCGTGGGTGAGGCGCTTTGCCCGCAATTGGGCATTGCCATTCCGGTGGGCAAGGATTCATTGTCGATGAAGACCGTGTGGGAGCATAACGGCAAACCACGCGAGATGACCGCCCCCTTGTCACTGATTATCAGTGCCTTTGCGCCGGTGACGGATATTCGCCATGTGCTGACTCCGGAGCTTCGTCTGGATGCCGGTGATACGGATTTGATTTTGATCGATCTGGGCAAGGGACGTCAGCGCCTGGGTGCGTCCTGCCTGGCGCAGGTGTATGCACAGGTGGGTGATGTTGCGCCTGATCTGGATGATGCGAATGCACTGAAGGCATTTTTTGAGGTGATTCAGGATTTGAATCAGGATCGCCTGCTGCTGGCCTATCACGACCGCTCGGATGGTGGCTTGTTCGTGACCTTGGCGGAAATGGCTTTTGCCGCACATTGCGGTCTGGATATTTCACTGGATCTGCTGGGTGATGAAAGCCTGTCCGTGCTGTTTGCCGAGGAGCTGGGCGCGGTGGTGCAGGTGCGCCATTGCGATACCGATAGCGTGTTGATGGCCTTGCGCGAGGCGGGTCTGGGTACGCACAGTCATGTGATTGGTACCCTGCGTGAAGATGATCGTCTGCATATCAAACATCATGGCAAGGTCGTGCTGGATGAGTCGCGGGTTGATCTGCAACGCGCCTGGGGTGAAACCAGTTACCAGATTCAACGTTTGCGCGATAACCCGGAATGCGCGCAGCAGGAATTCGACAACCTGCTGGATGCGCGTGACCCTGGACTGTTTGTCGAATTGAATTATCTTCTGGACGATGATGTGGCCGCGCCCTTTATCGCCACGGGCGCGCGTCCGCGTGTCGCCGTGCTGCGTGAGCAGGGCGTGAATGGGCAGCTTGAAATGGCCGCTGCCTTTACCCGCGCCGGGTTTGATGCGGTGGATGTGCACATGAGCGACATTATCGAAGGCCGCATCACGCTGGAGGATTTCAAGGGACTGGTGGCCTGCGGCGGTTTCTCGTATGGCGATGTGCTGGGGGCGGGCGGTGGCTGGGCCAAGTCAATCCGTTTCAATGCGCGTGCGCTGGAACAGTTCAATGAATTCTTTGTGCGTCAGGATAATTTTGGCCTGGGTGTGTGCAATGGTTGCCAGATGCTGTCCCAGCTTGCGGACCTGATTCCCGGTGCAGCACACTGGCCACGCTTTATGCGCAACCGTTCGGAGCAGTTCGAAGCACGTTTGGCGATGGTCGAAGTGATGGATTCTCCGTCGCTGTTTCTTTCCGGCATGGCGGGTTCCAAAATGCCGATTGTGGTAGCGCATGGTGAAGGGCGGATCGAGTTTGCCGATGGCGTGGATGCCGAAGCGGTGGCGGAGGGCGGCCTGGTCACCCTGCGTTACGTCGATCATTACGGACAGGCCACCGAACATTATCCACAGAACCCTAACGGCTCGGCACATGGCATGACCGGGTTTACCAGCGAGGATGGGCGTTTCACCATCATGATGCCGCATCCTGAACGTGTGTTCCGCGCCGTGCAGCATTCTTGGCGACCCTATGGCTGGGGTGAAGATGGTTCCTGGATGCGCATGTTCCGCAATGCGCGGGTGTGGGTGGGCTGATTGCGAACATTTTTGCGCCCGGCCTATCGGGCAGTATTCAATAAGAGTTAGAACAATGAACCCAAATTACCTTGATTTTGAACAACCCATTGCCGATCTGGAAGCAAAAATCAGTGAATTACGCCTGATGGGTAATGACAGCAACCTTAATCTAGCGGATGAGATTGAGCGCTTGCAGGCCAAGTCAGGTCAGTTGACACGCTCGATTTTCAGCAAGCTCAGTGCATGGCAGGTGTCACAAATGGCGCGCCATCCACAGCGCCCCTATACCCTGGATTACGTTAAACATTTGATGACTGATTTTGTCGAATTGCACGGTGATCGCGCGTTTGCCGACGATGCCGCCTTGGTCGGTGGCTTGGCGCGTATCGATGGCCGTCCTCTGATGGTGATTGGCCATCAAAAGGGCCGCGATACTCGCGAGCGTTCCCGGCGCAATTTCGGTATGCCGCGCCCCGAGGGTTATCGCAAGGCCAAGCGTCTGATGGAAACGGCGGCGCGTTTTAAATTGCCGGTGTTGACCCTGATCGACACGCCAGGCGCGTTTCCGGGCATGGATGCTGAGGAGCGTGGTCAGAGCGAGGCGATTGCGCGCAATCTGTTTGTGATGGCGGATCTGCCCACGCCGATTGTCAGCCTGGTGATTGGCGAGGGCGGTTCGGGCGGCGCATTGGCAATTGGTGTGAGCGATCATCTGATGATGCTGCGTTACAGCACTTATTCAGTCATTTCGCCGGAAGGCTGCGCGGCAATTTTGTGGAAGGATGCCGCCAAGGCACCTGATGCGGCCGAGGCTTTGGGCATTACCGCACCGCGCCTCAAGGAGCTGGGCTTGATTGACGAAGTGATAGATGAGCCCGAAGGCGGTGCACACCGGGATTTGGCGACGCATATGCAAAGTGTCAAGGCCGCCATTCTGCGTGCGCTCGATCAAACCGAAGCCATGCCGCTTGCGAGTTTGCTGGAACGTCGTTACCTGCGCCTGATGTCCATGGGGCAGTTCATCGACAAGTCGTGATGCTGCCCATCGTATCGTGAATACTGCTTTGGAGCCGTGGCAGGGTGAATTGTTGGCTGCGATTCCGCTGCACTTGCGCAAGCGACGCTTGTTTTTGGGCTTGAGTGGGGGTTTGGATTCCACATTGTTGCTGCATGGCTTGGTCGCATTGCGGCAAGCCGGGCATATTGATGCGCTTCAGGCAGTGCATGTGCATCACGGACTGCAAGCTGAGGCTGATGTATGGGCGGAGCGTGCGCAACAGCTTGGCAACTGCCTGAGTGTGACGGTAAATGTCGTGCGTGTGTGCGTAAATCTTGCTGCGAAGCAGGGGGTTGAAGCTGCTGCGCGGGAAGCTCGTTATGCGGCCTTTTACAAGTTAATGCAGCCGGGTGATGTGTTGCTAACCGGGCATCATCTTGACGATCAGGCGGAGACGTTCATTTTGCAATTGATGCGCGGGGCGGGAGTGCGTGGGCTGTCGGCGATGCCTTTGCTTCAGCCAGTGTTTTTGCCAGAAGGCGAAGCATGGCATTTGCGTCCCCTGTTGAGCACGTCGCGTGACACTTTATATCAACATGCCTCCCAACAGGGGCTGGATTGGGTCGACGATCCGAGCAATACCGATATCCGCTTGGCGCGAAATCTTGTGCGCCATAAGGTTTTGCCGCGTTTGCAGCAACACTGGCCGCAAGCCGTCCAGACTTTGGCACGTTGTGCTCAGCGTATGGCGAGTACAGAAAGTTTGTTGCTTGATTTGGCTAGGCATGATCTTGAAGAAGCTCGTGGAGAGGACGTGCGTTGCTTGTCGGTTGATGCGTTGCGACGTTTGAGTGTGCCGCGCAGGGAAAATGCGGTGCGTGGTTGGTTGTTAGAGTTGGGGTTGCCCTCGCCGCCTGCAGCGCGTTTACATGAATTGGGACGGGTGTTGGACGCGCGTACGGACGCTCTGCCGAAACTGGCTTGGCCGGGTGCTGTTTTGCAACGCTGGCGGGGTGGATTGTATGTTGTGCCCGACGAGGTCGAAGCTGCTGTGCCTTGGCCGGGGTGTGATTGGTCTTTACAACAGCCGTTGGAACTACCCGATCTGTCATTACGTCTGGTTGCTTCACATGAGCATGGGCGTGGTTTGAAGCCCGAACTTTTGCGGCATGGCGTGCGGGTGTGTGTGCGCCATGAGGCATCTCTTCCGCCGTTGGCCTCACGTACAACGTTAGCTAAACGCCTTCAGGAGCTTGGTGTGCCACCGTGGTTGCGTGGGCATCTACCATTGCTTTATACGGGTGATAAATTGATACAGATCAGTGAGCTATGGGTATGCCCTGCGTGCCGCGCGCAAGATCACGAGCTTGGAACCGTGATTAGCATCGAACACTTGCCCTGTTGTGTCACTTGAT
Organism: Halothiobacillus sp.; assembly: GCA_020061705.1. Taxonomy (GTDB): domain Bacteria; phylum Pseudomonadota; class Gammaproteobacteria; order Halothiobacillales; family Halothiobacillaceae; genus Thiofaba. The sequence goes on from JAGUXT010000062.1 coordinate 47,935, forward strand.
TGCCACATTCCCTCGTGAAACTGTAGCAGGACTTTCGCAAAACCGCCCCAGGGACGTTCAAGCACCTCGCCGTACTCGGTGTACTGTCTTCGTTGCTTGGCCTTGCCGGAGCAATTTTGCGTAAGCCCCTCGTAGAAAAGTTTCAGTTTCACCTTGATGAGATACCACCATGACCTGCACGCTGTATTCCCTGGAAGTTCAACCTGTTATCCCTGTTGAACTACAATGTTTGCACGAATTCGCTAATAACCTTGCTTACAGCTGGAGTCGCAAGATTCGCGGACTTTTCTTCAGAATGGATGGCGAGTTATGGGCGGCATGTGGTCATAATCCCAAGGTTTTCTTGCGCAGGGTGTCGCAAGAACGTGTGGACGAGGCACTGGCGGATCCAAGCTACATGTTCGATCTGGAAGAAGCTCGCGCACAGGTGCGCCGTTATCTGGCGGACCCTATTCATCCCCAACTTGCACCAAAACTTGACCCCAGTAAGGATTTAATCGCTTATTTTTGTGCGGAATATGGTTTCCACGAAAGTTTCCCGATTTATTCGGGAGGCTTGGGTATTTTGGCCGGAGATCATTGCAAGGCGGCAAGTGACCTTGGTTTGCCGTTTGTGGCGGTGGGTTTGTTATATCGTGTGGGCTATTTTAATCAGACCTTTGATAAGGATGGGCACCAAATTGAGACCTCGCCTCCGGTGGATTTTGCCGACTTGCCAGTGGTGCCCGCGCGTAATCCAAATGGTGAAGAAGTAACGTTTGCCCTGGACTATCCTGGTCGCAAAGTTCAGGTGAAAGTCTGGCAGGCAATGATTGGGCGGGTGCGTTTGTTCTTGTTGGATACTGATATTGAAGGCAATAGTGCAGAAGATCGAAAAATCACCTATCAGCTGTATGGCGGTGGGCGAGAAATGCGTATTCAGCAGGAAATTTTGCTCGGTATTGGTGGTGTCCGCGCCCTGCGAGCCCTGGATTTGCATCCCAATGTTTGGCACATGAACGAAGGGCATGCCTCCTTCATTGTTCTGGAGCGCAGCCGCGAGTGGGTAGCGCAGGGTATGAGTTTCAAGGAGGCTTTGGAGTGTACTGCGGCTAATGCAGTGTTTACCACGCATACGCCTGTACCTGCTGGACATGATGTGTTTGATGCCGGTTTGGTTGAGCACTACTTGTCCGATATGCGTAACGCTCTCGGATTAACGGCTGGCGAGTTTATGAGTTTGGGCGATTTGGCACCATCACCGGCAAATTTCAACATGACTACTCTTGCGCTGCGTGGATCGCGCATGCACAACGGCGTGAGCAAAATTCACGGCGAAGTGGCTTCGCGTATGGAGCAGGCGCACTGGCCTGAGATTGAGCCAGAAGAAAATCCGATCGCGCATGTCACCAACGGGGTGCATGTAGGAACATGGTTGGCACGGGATTGGGCAAACTTTTTCGATCAGCTTCAGCGCGATTGGCATGAACACTTGTGTGATCGTAATTTCTGGGAGCACATGGTCGAACAAATTCCTGACCTACGCTACTGGAGCGTGCATCAGTCGCTCAAACGCGAAATGTTCGATGATGTAGAGGCGCGAATTACCAGACAGTACCGTCGCACCGGGCGGAGTGAAACCACGTTGCACAAAGCGCTGAGCATGATTAATCAGTCCGAACAGGACATGCTGGTAGTCGGCTTTGCACGCCGTTTTGCCACCTACAAGCGCGCCTTGCTGGTATTTAATGATCTTGAAGCCTTGGCGCGGTTGGTCAATGATCCCCAGCGCCCGGTGGTGTTTATTTTTGCCGGTAAGGCGCACCCTGCCGATGAACCGGGGCAGGAATTGATTCGCCGAATTTGGGAAATTTCACAGCGCCCTGAGTTCCTTGGCAAAGTACTTTTGGTTGAAGGTTATGACATGGAACTGGCGCGGAAGCTCGTGACCGGGGTGGATGTGTGGCTGAATACGCCGGAGTATCCACTTGAGGCCAGCGGCACGTCCGGGCAGAAAGCAGGATTGAATGGCGCATTAAACTTAAGCGTGCTGGATGGCTGGTGGGGCGAAGGTTTTGAAGGTGATAACGGTTGGGGCATTGTGCCGCATGGAGCGCAGTATTCGGCAGATTATCGCAATGCCCAAGAATCACGCGATTTGATCGAAACCCTGAGTAATGATGTCATTCCGCTGTATTTTGCGCGTGATCGCGGCAGTTATTCCAGTGGTTGGGTACAGCGCTCCAAGGCTTCCATGGCGAGTATTCTGCCGCGCTTTAATAGTGAGCGCCAAGTCCTTGATTATACGCATGAGTTTTATATCAAGGCGCTACACAATGGACGTAAGTTAGATGGTGGACATGGTGTTCTGGCGCGTGAGTTGGCGGATTGGAAAGCGCGGGTGTGTGCGAAATGGCACAAGATCAAGGCAGAGCGTCTTGATATACCGCCAGCACATTTGATTACGGGACAGGCGCTTGAAATTCGTGTTGCAGTGGATATTGATGGCCTTATGCCTGCGGATGTACGAGTGGAGTGTCAGTTTGGTGTGCTGGATGAAAATGGTCAGTTCGTATTGCGTGCGCATTACCTGTGTACAGCGGTCGAGCGTGATGAGCAGGGTCGTCAGCTGTATGTGTTGCACTTAGAGCCTGACATGGCGGGCTTGCAAAACTATCGACTGCGTCTGGCACCGTGGCATCCTGCGCTGACGCATCCTTATGAAATGGGCTTTATGCGCTGGTTGTAAGAACCTGTTTACGATCTCGCTGAACGGCGCATTGCGGCGCAGAAATTAGCCTCAAAATGCTCACATAGTTATCTATGCTGCGCTTTTTCAGCTAATTTCTGCTTGCACTGCATCCGTTGATCAAGGTCGAAATCAGGTTCTGAGGCGGGAAGTCTGCCGTTCATGGCAATCGTGCAGCTCATGTCGCCCGGATGATAATCCGGGGCAGTCATCACAACGGGCGCGACTATTCCCGGAGTCCGCTGCGCTTCATTCGGGCTACACTGCTACGCCGCAACATGCCGCCTGGCGAGATTTGGATCAGATTCCAAGTGAGCCAGGTCGCGTCAGTCAGGTCTTGGGCTTTTCGCCGCGTGAAGCCTTACCCTTGTTAATTCGGCGGTCACGCTTGTCTTTGAGGTATTGCATCATGCCTTTTGTATTGCGCTCGTCGCCGGGCTGGTACGGGTTTTCATCGGTTTTGAAAATCAGGCGCACTGGCGTAGCGTAAAGCTCAAAGGTTTCGCGGAAGAATTTTTCCAGGTAGCGTTTGTACGAGCCCGGTAGGCGGTCGGTTTGCTTGCCGTGGATGATGACCGTAGGTGGAAATCGGCCACCTTGGTGGGCATAGCGCAGCTTGATACGTCGACCGTTAATCAGCGGTGGCATGTGCTTGAACTGCGCGACTTCAAGTGACTCGGTCAGGCGCGGGGTGGATAGCTTGATGCCGGCAGAGGCGTGCGCCTTCTCCACTTTATCCATCAAAAGACCCACGTTGGAACCGTGCAGTGCGGAAATAAACACTACCTCGGCGTAGTCGATAAAATCAAGGCGACGGTCAAGTTCAGTCTTGACGCGCTCGCGCTGGTCGTTGCTCAGTCCATCCCATTTGTTCATGGCGATAATAAGCGCGCAGCCACGTTCGGTAACAAAGCCGAGTAGGTGCAAGTCCTGTTCAACCACACCTTCCTGTGCGTCAAGAATAAGTAGCACAACTTGCGCTGCATCAATGGCTTGCAGGGTTTTGACTACACTGAACTTTTCGACCATTTCGTCAACGCGTCCACGTTTGCGTACTCCGGCGGTGTCAATCAGGGTGACAGGTTTTCCCTTGTATTCCCAAGGAATAAACACGGAGTCTCGCGTTGTACCGGGCATGTCCATGGTCACCATGCGTTCCTCGCCGAGCAGACGGTTGACGAGCGTCGATTTCCCGACATTCGGGCGGCCGATGATGGCGACTTTCATGCCTGCGGCATCAATTGCATCGTCGTCCATGACTTCGGGGGCAGTGGGGAGGTGTGCAATCACTCGTTCAGCCAGACCAGCTAAACCGCGACCGTGTGAGGCTACGAGGCGCACCGGCTCGCCCATGCCTAGGCGACTGAATTCAGCAAATGCAGTGACTTCATCCGCACCATCCATTTTGTTGGCGACGAGAACAATGGGCTTGTTTTGGCGACGCAGTTTTTCGGCAATCGAACTATCGGCTGCTGTCAGTCCAGCGCGTGCATCAACAATAAAAATGATGACATCGGCTTCATCCACAGCGCGCCAAGTTTGATATGCCATGCGTTCGTCGAGTATCGCATCGTCACCCGATAAACCACCGGAGTCGATAATGATCGTGTCGCGAGCGCCGCTGCCGACTTCTGCATCATCGCGCGGATCAAAGCGCGCGTTACCATACTTGCGGTCGCGGGTCAGGCCGGGCTGGTCGGCGACCAATGCATCGCGCGTTCGGGTTAAGAGATTGAAAAGTGTGGATTTACCGACATTCGGTCGGCCAACAAGGGCAATTACGGGTTTCATTAGCATGCGGTCAAAAAGTGTTGGCGTGCATTGTACTGTGTTCGACAGTTCATGGCATGGAACTCATTTAGGACTTACGCAAAATCGCCTCAGTGGCGTTCATTAGTGTACTGTCTTCGGCGTTTAGCCTCGCGTGAACACCTTTGCGTAAGCCCAATAAAAATTATTGCAGTTGTGGCTTGAGCGGCACGCGCCGATTGGAAAGGCTCATTTCACCGCGCCACAGGTCAAGTGTGGCGCTGAGTTGTCCAGGCAGCGGCGCGTCCAGCCAGCCTTGCCGACGCAGATTTTCCAGTTGTTCCAACGCAGCCTGTGGGGTCTGTGCCCAGCCCATGTCAAGCATCCATGCGACGAGTGTAGGTTGACTGAGTTCGGTGTAAACATGAAGCTCCAAATCGCGCCAATCCTGTACTGGGGAATGTGTGCTCAACTCCCCGCTAACGAATAATTGACCCTGCGCCTGGCTGAGTTCAAACACTTCGAGCCTTATGTTGCCCTCATCCAAAGCGTAGGTAAAAGCATTAAGCGCAGGTATTTTTGAACGCATCAGGGCGCTAACATCGACGCTGCTCCATAGTGCACTCCAGTGAACGTTTTGCCAGTTTAGGCGTGTGTTTAGGTGTCCCAGCTCAATGTTGTTACTTAGCCCCAGGCTGCTGAGGTTGATACCGCGCGCCGAAGACCAGGCCGCACTGATTTGCGTGGATTTGGCAAACAATACGTCGATGCGTGGTTGTTCAAGCAATATCGACGGTGGTAATGCGGGCATGAGCATTGGATTGTTGTTGGAGGTATTCGACAGTGCAATCCATGCAGCGCGCAGTGCATCGGCACTGAAGTCGCCTTGACGCTCACCGTGGTCACGCTGCAAATTGGTGCGGATAACCACGTCCGCTACGATCAATTCACCGGCGGGCGCAAGCCATTTGAGTCCTGGAAGGCGCAATTCGCCACGACACTGAGACGAATCGTTATGAATGAGTGATCGCAGCCGAATCTCGCCGAGATTTTGCGTCGCGTCATGCAGCTGCCCACCCAAGTGAATCAGGCCGAAAAGGTCAGCGTAAAGCCAACCATCCACCGCGCTTTGTGCTGGGAAAATACTTATCCCGCCTTGGGTCGGTAAGCGAGTGTTTACAGAAAACCAACCCCATGCCGCGTGTGCCTCGGGATTGGAGCCTAGCCACGGCCCATGGTGCATGGCGAGATGCAGCTCGACCGGTTCACGTAAAAGATCAGATTGAATTGACACTGTGGCCGAAGATGACCATATCCCCTGCTGATAGTCGCGCACCCGGGCTTGGGCATGCACATTGCCCGCAATTTTCTCCAACGTGACGGCGAGATGGTTATGCAGATACATGCCGGCTTGCCAAGGCAACACAATGCCGGCGAGCAAACAAAAAAGCCCTGCCCACAAGGGCAAGGCCAGATTTTTGATGACGGGGGACAGCATTACTTTCGTGCGACGGTGTTGCTGCTGGTCAGTGCGACGATGCGACCTTCGCGGGCTTCGATAAAAATGCGTTCACCATCGGTGACAGGTGCGCGCGGAATGGCACTATTGGCGGCGCGTGTGCGTGCCAACATGCGACCATCTTCGGCAGCGAACCAATGCACATAACCTTCCTTATCACCCACAACCAACTGGCCGTTTAATAACAGCGGCGCACTGACGTTGCGCGCATGCAATGCATCCTGTGACCAGAGCGTGCGCCCGGTGCGGCGGTCTATGGCCAGGAGATGGCTGTTGGCGTCCGTGAGGTAGATCGCCGTGGCATCCAGCGTGATATTGCTAAAGCCGGACATATTCGTTGCCCAAACGACCTGGGCTGTTGCAGCGTCGACGGCAATCAGGCGACCTTGGTAGGCGAGCGCATAAATTACGCCGCGATCAAACAAGGGCGTGCTGTCTACGTCGACCATGCGTTCAACATCGTTGCGCCCCCTTGGTAGAGCAACGTTAATAGTGAATAAACGCCGTCCACTGCCCAGCTCATAAGCACTAAAATCACCGTTATCGAAGCCAGCCAACACGGCATCCTGCATCAAAATAGGCTGGCTGGTGCCTTGTAAGGACAGTGGCGGTACAGGGCGCGCATCAGACCAGAGGCGTTCGCCATTACTACTATTGAGTATTACCAGGCGGCCATCGGCGGTACGCAGAGCAACACTTAACGGGCCGACGGCCGCAGGTGAGTTCACCGTGCTGCCAATATCGCTTTTCCACAGCAGCGTGCCATTGGCTAAATCAAGCGCGGCAACTTCACCACGTAGACCCGTAATAACAACTTTGTCTCCGCCTCCACCGACACCGCCCGCAACGGCAAAGCCCAACTCTGAGCGCCAGCGTTGCTCGCCCGTGCGCGAGTCAAAGGCCACGACCTGACCACGAGCGTCAGTGGCTACCAACACGCTGCCCAACGCAGAACGACCAACCCAAGGGGTCAGACTAAGTTGGGCGTTACGATCCGCTGAACCCATGCCATAAGACCATACATCTTGTGTCGTGATGCTGGCTGTAAACTCTTTCAGCGGCGCGGGTGGGTCAACGTGATCCTTTTTTGCCGCGCAACCGCCGACCAAAGAAGCCACGGTGATGAGTGTTGCGGCAATAAGCGTCGCTTTACGGTAAGTTGAGCGCAGCGATTTATTGAGCAGCAGGTGTTGCATGGCTAGCGCCTCCGAGATCATCGCGTTTAATGCGTAGTAAACCAGTTTCCAGGCCAAGCAAGGTGGCTTGGGCCAAGGCGGCATCATAAGCCTTGCGTGCGTCATCCAGGCGGGCTTGTGACACTAAAATATCGCCGCGCAGGGCATCGGCATCGCTACGGTACGCCTCAGGCCAAAAACCTTCCAATGTTTTAAGTGCGGCATCGGCTTGACCCGTGCCCCACAGCAAATGTGCAAGGCGCAATTTTGCCAGCGGGCGGATGGCTTCGTTCTTAGCGTGTTCGCTCAAATGCTCAAGGCGTGCTCTGGCGGCATCGGCTTGCTGGCTTTCAATATCCATGCGTGCCAGATTCAGCGTGGCAAGCTCGGCGTATAAGCTGTCAGGAAATTCACCCACCAGCTGTTCAGCCAATGCTCGTGGCTTTTGAAAGTCAGGTGCGACGGGGCCTTTTTTTTCGGTATTGGTCGTTTCTGCACTTTCCAATGCCACTGTCATTTCAGCGAAAACCTGCCCGGCACGTTGAGCTTGCAGCTCCTTTTGTCCTTGCCAGTATTGCCAGCCTAGACTTAGCACAGCTGCAAGCACCAATCCGCTGATAACGGAAACACCATTTTTGCGCCACCAGCTTTTAAATGCCTCGACTTGTTCTTCTTCACTTGGTTCGTAAGCCACGCAATATCCTCAAATACATTAAATCGTCAAAGTAACCCAAGCTGCTAGGGTTGCACGTGTTTGGTTAAATACTCGGCCAAGGCATCAAACGCTACGGCGATCTGTTCAGCGTCCTGACGCAAGGGTTTGATTTGAGCCTGTCCTCGCTTCACCTCGTCTTCACCCAAAATCAGTGCAAAGGCTGCGCCGGATTTATCCGCACGCTTGAATTGTGCCTTAATACTACCGCCACCTGCATTGGCATGAATGCGAACACCGGGCAGGGTATCACGCATGCGCTCGGCCAAAACCAAAGCTTCACGCTCCGCTTCTGCACCAAGGGCCACAATGTAAACATGCGGTGCGGCAGCAATGGCTTGCGCCTCACCGTAAGCCTCGCCGAGCAGGGCAAGCAGGCGTTCAAGTCCAATGGCGAAACCCGCAGCCGGAGTGTGCGAACCACCGAGTTGTTCGACCAGGCCATCAAAACGCCCGCCCGCACAAATCGTGCCTTGTGCGCCCAAACGGGTGGTCACCCATTCGAACACGGTCTTGTTGTAGTAATCCAGACCACGCACCAGCTTGGGATTGACTTCATAACGGATGCCCGCCGCATGGAGCAAGTCACACAGACGAAGGAAGTCGGCACGCGATTCATCGTCCAAGTGCTCATCCAAGCACGGTGCATTCAATAGAATGGCTTGAACATCGGGATTTTTTGAATCCAGCACACGCAATGGATTGGTTTCAAGACGGCGCAGGCTGTCTTCGTCCAGCATGGCCGCATGTTGGCGCAAGTAACTGACGAGGTGCTCACGATAGACCGCGCGCGCGGCATTGCTACCCAGTGTGTTGATTTGCAGTGCAACTTCATCGGCCAGGCCAAGCAGTCTCCAAAGACGGGCTACCATCAGAATCAACTCTGCATCCATCTCGGGCGTGGACACGCCGAAAGTTTCCACCCCGAGTTGGTGAAACTGCCGATAGCGGCCTTTTTGAGGGCGTTCATGGCGGAACATCGGTCCCATGTACCACAGACGTTGTTGCTGATTGTGTAGCAAACCATGTTCAAGGCATGCGCGTACGCAGGAGGCTGTACCTTCGGGACGCAGGGTCAGGCTCTCACCGTTGCGATCCTCAAAGGTGTACATCTCTTTTTCCACGATGTCGGTGACTTCGCCGATGGAGCGTTTGAACAGCGCAGTGCTTTCCACTGCAGGCATACGGATTTCACGGTACGCGTAACTCGTCATTAAGTCGCGCAGAATGGCTTCAAGACGCTGCCAGCCAGGGGTGTCGCTTGGTAGCGCATCGTGCATGCCGCGTATGGATTGGATTGTGCTTGGTTTAGATGGTTTGGTCATAATTCATTTTTTGCCGCAGAGGGCACAGAGTTTACGGAGAAAAAGTCTTTTGCTTTTCTTAAGCTTTCTCTGTGCCCCCGGTGTTCTCGGTAGCTAATTTATTGATTTCAATGCGTTCTAGGATGGTTCGCTCCAGTTCATCGACCAGGTTTTCGTTGGTGACCTTGTGGTGTGGCTGGCCGTCGATATACAACAGATTGGGCTTGCCGCCGGTCAAACCCACCGCAACTTCGCGCGCTTCTCCGGGGCCGTTGACCACACAGCCAATCACCGCGACATCCAAGGGTGTGGAAATACCCTCAAGGCGTTGTTCCAGCATATTGACGACTTTAATCACATCAAACTCCTGACGTGAGCACGACGGGCAGGCAATAAGATTGATGCCGCGTGAGCGCAGGTGCAGGCTTTTGAGAATATCCCAGCCGACCTTGATTTCTTCTACCGGGTCGGCGGCGAGTGAGACACGAATCGTGTCGCCGATGCCCTCGGAGAGCAGCAGACCCAAGCCGATGGCCGACTTGACCGCGCCGGAACGCAGGCTGCCAGCCTCGGTAATGCCCAGGTGCAGCGGCTGTTCGATCTGTTTGGCCAATAAACGATAGGCTTCGACGGTTAAAAATACATCCGAAGCCTTGAGACTGACCTTGAAGTCCGGGTAGTTGAGGCGATCCAGAATTTCAACGTGACGCAGGGCGGATTCAACCATTGCTTCCGGGGTCGGTTCGCCATACTTTTCCTGCAAATCCTTTTCCAGCGAGCCAGCATTCACGCCGATACGGATGGGAATACCTTTGTCGCGCGCGGCTTCGATGACAGCGCGTACACGATCTTCGCGCCCGATATTGCCGGGATTGATGCGCAGGCAATCGGCACCCAGTTCGGCCACGCGCAGGGCAATGCGGTAGTCGAAGTGAATATCGGTAATGAGCGCAAAGCAGCCGACGCGCTTTTTAATTGCACCAAAGGCTTCTGCGGCCTCCATGCTGGGCACGGAAACACGCACGATATCCGCTCCGGCGTGGCGCAGGGCGTTGATTTGCGCCACGGTAGCCTCAACGTCGCAGGTTTCGGTGTTGGTCATGCTTTGCACGCTCACCGGTGCATCCCCACCCACGGGGATTTTGCCGACCATGATTTGGCGTGATAGGCGGCGCGGTATGGTATGAGTGTGCTGCATGATGTTCTGCGCTGATTGGGGTAAGCTGTGAAATGTTATGGGCTTGGGGCGCTGCCCAGTTTGGGAATAAATGCCTTGTCAGCTGAGCGAGCATACGGTTTAAGGTCGACGTTCGTTCCATCCAGCGTCACGCCAAGCTCGCTCGCACGTCCAATGGTGATTTCAAATGGGCGCTTGCCATCAAGTTGTTTGCTGTTTCCGGGAGCAAGAATACCCTCAAAGATCACGCGTGCATCAGCATCCTTGACACGCACCCATGAACCTTGTGCATTGCCTAGACCCTTGAGCTCCAAACCTGGTAATGAGGGCGCGGCGGAGGGAGTTGTGGGTGTGATAGGTGCCTGAACAGCCTGAACAGTATTGGCAGGTGTGAGCGATTCTCCGACGACAATGCCAGGCGTTGTTGCAACAGGCGGTACAGTGGGTTTGGCTTCAGGTGGGGGCAATAGCGGAATACTGGGCAGCACGGGTGTGCTGGACTGTGCGTTTGGAACCGTGTTGGCCGGCGTTTCCTGAGCAGTTACGATTAATCGCATGGACTCAGGCAGGAAGCGCGTGGCGAAAAGGCCTAACCCAACAATACCTATAAAAAACAACAGCTTGTACCAGGGGAAGTTCGATCCTGGTTTTTTCATGCGCATCGGCTCAATCGGCGTGGTATGGCGCATGTTATTGTTGCGCAGTTCCCCGGCCATGCGTGTATAAGCCTGCAGAAGCTGCTGTTCATCTAGCTGCAAATATTCCGCCCATTTGCGCAGATAGCCGTGGACATACACTGCGCCGGGAAGGGTTTGCAAGTCTTCTTGCTCCATCGCCTCAACGATGCGCGCACCGAGATTGAGTTGGCGCGCAAGTTCTGCCTGACTCAGCCCTGCCGCTTCACGCGCGTGGCGCAGCATGGCACCCAGACCCGTTGAATGATTTGTCGCTTGCGTTTGCTGCGCGTCGCTCACTTGTTGCCTCCAAGACTTAAGGCTTCGTCAGAATCAGGGAATTTGCCACGCAATAGCAATTCGTAATGCGCCTGGGCCTCGCGATGTCCGAGTGATCTTTCGATTTTGGCACCCAGCAGAAGACTGGCAGGATTTTGGGCTTCGAGTGCATGGTAGCGCTGCAGGCTGACATTGGCATCGACAGGTTTATTTTGCTCAAGCTGCAAGGAGGCGAGTTGCAACCACGCATAGGCTTGGCGCGGGTCAATGCGTAAGGCTTGGCGTAAGGATGCTTCAGCTTCGATGGGTTGACCGTTCTGACGTTGGCATTGTCCAATGTTCGCCCAAGCAAAACCCGGTGTGCGATAGAGCGGATTGCTTAACGCGCGTTCCAGCATGGAAATACCTTCACTAAATTGCCCTTGGCGGCAAAGGAAGGAGCCGTAGTTGTTCTGTATTTCGGAGTCCGTCGGCGCAAGTTCTAGCGCCCGGCGGAAGTGCTCTTGCGCGAGCGCCGACTGCCCCAGGGAGTCTTGCAGGATGGCATTGCCATGTTGCACGAGGGCGGAATTGGGATCATCTCTGAGCGCACGGGTGAGCTTTTCGGCGGCAACGAATTTTTCACCGCGTTGCAGATAACTGAGGCCAAGTTGGGCGTTGACTTCAGCCGCACGCTTGGGATCAGGCTCGGTCTTGGGGCGCTCATCGGCATCCGTGACATTGCCGTACAGCGGTTTTGTGCTGGCGCAGCCGCTCAAGCCCAGACTGAGCGCGACACAAAGAGTCGTTGTTGCCAGCAACGCACGCTTAACGGAAGACAGACGCGGTAAAACTTTCATGCTGTGGGCCTCAGATTCATGCGTTCAAGGCGCTCGCCACGGCGGGCACGATCTTCCACTTCGCCCACCAGTTGGCCACAGGCCGCGTCAATGTCGTCACCCCGGGTACGGCGCGGTACGGTGGTGATGCCCGCGGCTTCCAGACGGCGCATAAAGCGGTCAATACGCACATTACTCGAACGGGTGTAGCCCGACTCGGGGAAGGGGTTGAAGGGAATCAGGTTGACCTTGGCCGCACGACCGCGCAGCAGGCGAATCAAATCATCGGCATGTTGATCGCTGTCGTTGACATCGGCCAGCATGACGTATTCATAGGTAATGAAGGCGGCCGGGGCATTTGGGGCATAGGTATCACAGGCTGCCATCAGCTCTTTCAGCGGGTACTTTTGATTCAGCGGCACCAGCACATCCCGCAAGCTGTCGGTGGGGGCGTGCAAGGACACAGCCAATGACACGTCGACACGTTCTTGCAGGCGCGCCATGGCGGGCACGACACCGGAAGTGCTGACTGTCACCCGGCGCTTGGACAGGCCGTAGGCATTGTCTTCCATCATGATTTCAGCGGCATCGACCACGGCTTCAAAGTTAAGCAGCGGCTCGCCCATGCCCATAAACACCACATTGCTGATTTTGCGGTCGGAAGGCAGCGATTTTTCGACCAGACGATGCTCGGCCATAAAAAGTTGTGCCACGATTTCTGCCGCGCTCATATTGCGGTTAAAGCCCTGTCGCCCGGTGGAGCAAAAGGTACAGGCCAGCGCACAACCGACTTGCGACGAAACGCACAGAGTGGCGCGACTGAGGCCGTCGGTGTATTTGGCGCGACGCGGGTCGACGTAACCATCGCCCACGTCGTCGAGGTTGATTCTTTCGGCTTCGGGGATGTAAACCATCTCCACGCTATTGCCGGAATCGAGGCGGAGCACCCATTTCATTGTCCCATCGCGGGACTTCTGTTCGATCTCCACCTCGGGAATGCGAATTTCGGCGACCTGCGCGAGTTTTTCGCGCAGTGCCTTGGACAAGTCGCTCATCTCTGCAAAATCAACCACCCCGCGCTGGTGAATCCATTTCAGGACTTGCGCCGCGCGGAAGGGCTTTTCGCCAAGTTCGGCGAAAAATTGCTCCAGTTTGCGTTTAGGCAAGCCGAGCAGGTTGATTTTGGATGACGAACCGGTATTGACCGGCTCTTCAGTAGTGATCATGTCCAATAGTATCGTTCCGCCTAAAAATGCACGCGAAAATAATCGCTAAAAATTAGCGCGGGCAGATTTCGTTGTCAGCAAAGAAGTACGCGATTTCAGTGGCCGCGTTTTCAAGGCTGTCAGAGCCATGCACGGCGTTGGCATCAATGCTGTCAGCAAAGTCTGCGCGGATGGTGCCGGGCTCAGCTTTTTTCGGGTCGGTTGCGCCCATCAATTCGCGGTGAACAGACACTGCATTTTCGCATTCCAGAGCCTGGATCATCACTGGGCCAGAGATCATGAAAGCCACTAATTCACCGAAAAAGCCGCGATCCTTGTGAACCGCGTAGAAGCCTTCGGCTTGTTCCTTGGTCAAGTGAGTCATTTTGGCTGCAATGATTTTAAGACCAGCGCCTTCAAAGCGGCTGTAAATTGCGCCAATTACGTTTTTAGCAACGGCATCAGGTTTGATGATGGACAGGGTGCGTTCGAGAGCCATGAGTAAAACTCCTAGAGTGGTTTGGAAAGGGGGGTGAAAAATATGAGCCCCGCATTGTATGCGGGTTTGGGGGCTGGATGAAAGCCGTGAATTAAGCCCAGATGGAACACTCGCTTAGCTACGCTCGTCTATCCACGCCATTTGGATGGCTTCAAGGATTTTTTCGTTGGATTTTTCGGCATCACCGCTAAAGTCCGGTAGTGCAAGAACCCAGGCGTGAAGATCGGTAAAGCGTACCCACTGTGGATCAGTATTCGGGTGTGCTTCGTCAAGGGCAATGGCAATATCAAGCGTGTCAGTCCAGTTCATGGTCAATGTCCTTCCGAGGCTAAATTGATGGTGTATTTTGGAATTTCAACCACTAAGTCTTCATCGCCAACCACGGCCTGGCAGGACAGACGGGAGTCGGGATCAAGCCCCCACGCCTTGTCAAGCATGTCGTCTTCGCATTCTGATGCACCTTCCAGGCTTGCTCCGCCTTCGCGTACCCATACATGGCAAGTGGTGCAGGCGCAGGATTTTTCGCAGGCGTGTTCAATGTCGATGCCTTGAGCCTGGGCTGCATCAAGAATGGTAATGCCAGGCTGAGCGTCGATGACCATGCCGTCGGGGCAGTAGCGTTCATTGGGCAGAAAAATGATGCGTGGCATAGGTTTGGTTTCCTGATTATGGGTGTGCGTCGGTGTGTTTATGATTTTGGTGAAGGTATAAATATAACGAAGGTTTGTTTGACACTTGCGCCAAAGGCGCGGATTTGGATTTGCTGTCCCCTTTTGATGCCGCCGTGAACTGGCCTGCGGAGGCCGGGTAAAAGCGCCATGGATGGCGCATTTAGCCTCGTCACGACATGGATGTCGTGTCGGGGCGACCCGACTGGAGCATGCCAGTTCACGGCGCCCCCAAACGGGGGATGGAAATCCAAAGCCAATTCCGCGCCAAAGGCGCAAGTGTCAAACAAACCTTCGTTTTATTAACACCTCAGCATAGTTGTAAACAAACTCTCAACGACGCATTTGCGTCACCATTTCATCCACGGAATGCCCTGCCAGTGCACGACTCACTGCTTGGTTCATGCGGCGTTGAATAAACGGTAGCGCAGCATTTTCCAGGTGTTCTACCGCCTCATGAATGGCTTGAGCCTCTTCGCCCTGGATGGCTTGCGTCAACAATGCACGAGCGGCATTAAGGATGGGGCGGTCAATATCGGTAAGCAATGCTGCGTCGCTTGTCATGGCACTATCCAGTGCTTCAAGGCTACGTGCTGCTTCAACCCGTGCCTCACGCAGACGGCGTGCCTGAACATCATCGCTTGCATGGTCAAAGGCATTGCGCAGCATCTGTTCGACGTTTTCCTCGCTCAGGCCATACGAGGGTTTAACCTGAATTTCCGCATGGATGCCGGTGATTTTTTCTTGCGCGCTGACGGTGAGCAGTCCATCAGCATCAATTTGAAATGTAACTCTAATGCGTGCTGCACCCGCAACCATCGGCGGAATGCCGCGCAAGGAAAAGCGTGCCAGGCTGCGGTTGTTTTCCACGCTGTCGCGTTCACCTTGCACCACATGCAGGCTCATGGCGGTCTGCCCATCCTTAAACGTGGTGAAATCCTGCGCACGCGCCACCGGCAGGGTAGTGTTGCGTGGGATCAGGGTTTCCACCAGTCCACCCATGGTTTCCAGTCCCAGCGAGAGCGGCGTCACGTCCAGCAGCAGCATTTCATCGGCGGATTTGTTGCCCGCCAGTACATCGGCCTGCAAGGCCGCACCGAGTGCCACCACCTTGTCAGGGTCGATATCCGTCAGCACGTCCCGCCCAAAGAAGGCAGATACCCGCTCACGCACGCGGGGAACGCGGGTCGCTCCACCGACCATGACCACTTCTTGAATCTCACTTGCCTGAATATCGGCATCCTTGAGGGCCTGCGCGCAGGCTGCCAGGGAGCGCTCAATGAGTGGGTCAGCCAAGGCATTGAATTCACTACAGGTTAAGCAGCCCGTCCATAGCGTTTCTCCGCGCAGATCAAGTCGGGCGCACGTTTGCTCCTTGCCGGTCAAGGCTTCCTTGATCGCACATGCCGTGCGGCTCAAATGACGTTGATCACCCGCATTGAGCGGCGTAGCCGGACTCATGCCTAAACCTGCACGCTCCATCAACCACAAAGCAATGGCTTGGTCAAAATCATCACCGCCTAGTTGGGTGTCGCCGCCGGTGGCGATCACCTCGAACACGCCCTGGCGCAAACGTAGGATAGAGATATCGAAGGTGCCACCGCCAAGGTCATACACCGCAATCAGTCCTTCTGCCTGACGGTCGAGGCCATAGGCCAGCGCCGCAGCGGTGGGCTCATTGAGCAGCCGCAAGACATGCAAACCTGCAAGACGCGCCGCGTCGCGGGTGGCTTGGCGCTGAGCATCGTCAAAATAGGCAGGTACGGTAATGACGCTGCCGACCAGGTCGCCCCCTAGGCGGGCTTCGGCGCGTGCTTTTAATGGTTTAAGAATTTCAGCTGAAATTTCCACTGCGCTCATCCAGCCCCGCGGTGTACTCATGCGTGGCACGGCTGTTTCGGTGGGGTCAAAACGATAGGGCAAGGCGGGTTTCATTTGCTGAACATCGTCCAGGCCGCGCCCCATCAGGCGCTTGATGGAAATAAAGGTATGCTCGGGATCAGTGGCAGCACGAGTTTTCGCTGTGCTACCCACTTCAATAGTGTCTGCCGAAAAATGTACCGCCGAAGGCAACAACAACTCACCCTGGGCATCGGGAATGCATTCTGCTACGCCATTGATAACGCTGGCGACAAGTGAATTGGTGGTGCCAAGATCAATGCCCACAGCAAGACGGCGTGCATGCGGCGCAAGGCTTTGTCCAGGTTCAGCGATTTGCATCAAGCTCATGAAAAAGTCTCTGGCTTAAGGTGGCTATGGCTTGGTCGATCAATGGCGCAAGATGCCGCTCGGTTCACGGAGTGAGTTTTATTCCATCTGCTCAAGGAAGCGTTGTAGAAATTGCAGGCGCTGCAATTCGCGTTGGATAGAAGGGGCATCGGCTTGATTTTCAGTTGAATATGTACAGTACAAAGCCTGCCAGCTTTGCGACCATAGTTGTTGAACCTGTTGACGAAGTTTTTGACGCGCTTGTAGATCGTGTACCTCTTCAAGTGCTTCACGCAACTCCATTTGCTGCATTAGAAAGGCGGCATCGTCCATGCAGCGTGCTTCGTCAAGCTTTATGCCATGCAATTCAAAATAAAACTGTGCCCGCGACAATGGATTGGCTAGCGTAGCGTAGGCGGCATTGATGTCTGCTGCGCGCTGCACCGCCAAACGTCGTTCAAGGGCACTGCCATGGCTGAAACGATCGGGGTGGAATTGGGTGCGCAAGAGTTCAAAGCGGCTTTTGAGCTCTGCGTCATCCAAATCCAATGTGGGTTCAAAACCCAGGAGTGTAAAGGCATTCATGCTCGGCGAGGGCGTTTGATGACTCACACTGTAAAGCTCTCGCCACAACCACAGGCATCCTTGACGTTGGGATTGTTGAACTTCAGCCCAAGGTTCAAGCCTTCACGCACCAAGTCAAGCTCTGAGCCGTCAAGATGCAGTAAGCCTTTAGGATCCGTGACGACCTTGACACCATGGCTTTCGAAAACAATGTCGTCGGGCAAAAAATCATCTGCATATTCGAGTACATACGACAAGCCCGAACAGCCTGATGTTTTGACCCCGACGCGCAAGCCCACACCCTTGCCACGGCGGCTAAGGTAATCTCGGACATAGTCGGCGGCTTTTTCGCTTAGGGTAATGCTCATGTCGGTCGCCTTATTGCTTGGCGTGAATTGGAATGTGTGTGTGGTCGTGCGTATGCAAAGGCATGTGCCCGTGCGTATGATCTGGTGCGAGCCCGAAGCACACCACCATATCCTGCCGCTCGGCGACGGCCAATACATCCTGGCGCTGCATCAGGGTTTCCAGGGTGATTTTGGACAGGAAGGCGTGAATCTGATCGGTTAAATCCGTCCATAAATCATGCGTCAGGCATTTGCTGCTGTCTTGGCAGTCGCCCTTGCCTTCGCAGCGACGCACATCCAGAGACTCATCAACAGCGACGATGACTTCTGCCACGTTGATCTGTGAGGCCGGGCGCCCAAGGCTGTAGCCGCCTCCGGGGCCGCGTGTGCTGGAAACCAACTTGCAGCGACGCAGTTGGGCGAATAATTGTTCCAAATAGGAGAGCGAAATCCCCTGGCGTTCGGCAATTTCGGCCAGCGTTATAGGACCGTGTCCTTGATGCAGTGCAAGATCGAGAATCGCGGTGACAGCGTAACGACCCTTGGTGGTGAGACGCATGGAGGCTCCAAAGCAAAAGGTTAAGTGGGACTAAGAACCTGTGGGGCTTGCACTTTGAGATGCCTGTGCCCCACTGGCTGCTAGGATACAATTCCGAGCCAAAAGGTCAAGTATTTATCCCTATTCCCCGCATGACTTAGCGGGATTGCTTGGCTTGGTGGGCGGGATAATGTCTTCATCGACCAGGGCAATCCCATCCAGCGAGGGCATGTCTTGGGTTTCAATCTCGCCACCCAGCAGGCGCACTTGCGAGGAAAGTTGCTCGACCCGTGTATCCAGAAGCTGAATGTGATCCAACATACAGTTGATGGCGTGCGCGACGGGATCTGGCATGTCTTGCGCCACGCCATAGGCATCGAACCCAAGTTTTTGTGCCATTTCGGAGCGTAGTTTGTCGCTGGCGCTGCGTTGTTGCACGCTGCGTCCAGGAATGCCGACCACGGTGTCGCCGGAGGCTACGTCTTTCAGCACCACGGCATTGGAGCCGACTCGGCAGGCATCGCCAAGAGTGATGGGACCAAGAATTTTGGCTCCTGCGCCGATAACCACGTTATTTTCCAGCGTTGGGTGGCGTTTGCCTTCCTTCCAGCTGGTGCCGCCCAGGGTCACACCGTGATAAATGGTACAGTCGTCGCCGATTTCAGCCGTTTCACCGATCACCACGCCCATGCCGTGGTCGATAAAAAAACGCCTGCCAATCTGTGCGCCCGGGTGAATTTCAATGCCAGTCAGCCAGCGTGCCAGCGAGGAGAACCAGCGCGCCAGCCAGCGTAGGTGGCGCTGCCAAAGCGCATGGCTTAGGCGGTGCCACCAGATGGCGTGCAGACCGGGATAGGTGGTCAGCACTTCAAAGGCGTTACGCGCCGCCGGGTCGCGGTCGTATACGCTACGAATATCTTCACGCATCCGATCAAGCATCGTGATTGTGTCCTGTGTTGCGGATTTTTCGTTGCACTGCAGTCAACATGCCGCGCAAAATATCCACTTCGTTAGGGGTTATTTGCGCACGTTGCAGTAGTGAACGCAATTTTTGCATCATGTGACGCGGGTGTTGCGGGTCGAGAAACTCAAGCTCATGCAGAGTGGTTTGCCAGTGCTGCAGTAAATTTTCCAGCGCATCATGGGTGGCAGGCGGCGGGCTTTCAAGCGAAGGCAGGGGAGTATCACCCAATAGTGCCTGGCGCAGTTCGTAACAGGCAATTTGCACCGCCTGTGCCAAATTCAGCGAGCTGTACACAGGATTGGCCGGAATCATCATGTGTGCGTGGCAGCGACCGAGCTCGACATTGCTCAGTCCGGAATGTTCGCGCCCAAATACCAGAGCGATTTCTGCCTGCGGCAGTTGCGGGTTCATCAGCCAATTGCGGCGTGCATACTCCGCCATCTGGCGTGTGCTCATCAGTTCGTGCGGCCGATCACGCAGGCGAGCGCTGGCTCCGATCACCCAATGGCAACCCATGAGTGCCGCATCCAGATCATCAAATCGCTGCATGTTGTCCATCACGTCCAGCGCATTCGAGGCCATGGAGAAGGCCTCGGCATCAAGCTTGGCCTTGGGTTGAACCAGGATCAGACGCGATAAGCCCATGGTCTTCAAGGCGCGTGCGCTGGCGCCGATATTGCCGCCGTGCGTGGTACCGACGAGGACAACGCGCACCCGTTGTAACGCGTATTCAAGGGCGCTTTCGAGGTTGTTTTCAGGACAGTGCTCGTGCTTTGTGCTAAATTTCGCGGTCATTTTTGTATCTTTATCATCTCGGATTACTGCTATGCACCCCATGCTCACTACGGCTGTGCGCGCCGCTCGCGCAGCCGGTACCGTCATTTCCCGTGCCAGTGTAAGGCTCGATAGCCTGAACATTGAGACCAAACAGCGCAATGATTATGTCACTGAAGTTGATCGCCAGGCAGAAGCGGCGATTATCGACATCCTGGCCAAGGCCTATCCGCAGCACGCATTTTTGGGCGAGGAAAGCGGCCTCAGCGGGCAGGAAGACAGCGAGTATCTGTGGATTATCGACCCGCTGGATGGCACCACCAACTTCCTGCATGGCTTGCCACACTACGCAGTATCGATAGGGCTGGAGTTTCAGGGGCGCATGGAGCATGGCGTGATTTATGATTCATTCAAGGACGAGCTGTTTACCGCGAGTCGCGGCAGTGGCGCGTTTTTGAATAATCAACGTTTGCGGGTTACGGGGCTAAAAACCCTGGATGGTGCATTGCTGGGTACGGGCATTCCCTTCCGCGACGATCAGCCGGTTGAAGAATTTATGGCCACCTTGCGCGGGATGCTTGGGCCGATTTCGGGTATTCGCCGTGCAGGCTCGGCGGCGCTGGATTTGGCTTATGTGGCTGCCGGGCGTCTGGATGGTTTCTGGGAGTTTGGCCTGAAGCCTTGGGACATGGCTGCTGGTGTGCTGTTGGTACGTGAAGCGGGCGGCATGGTGGTGGACTTTGATGGTGCCGATCGCTACATGCACAACGGCAATCTGGTTGCGGCCAACCCGCGTGTCATGCACGCCATGCTCAACATCATTCAGGCAAGCGTGGCTTCGGTGAAGCGCGACTAGGTTGAATTTTAGCCATAAAAAAGCAGCTCAGAATGACTTCATGAGCTGCTTTCAAGGATTGGTGCCGAGGGAGGGACTCGAACCCTCACGTATTTCTACGGCGGATTTTGAATCCGCTGCGTCTACCGATTCCGCCACCACGGCTTAGTCACTAGGGCTTGGCCACTAGAACTTGGTAGGGGCGGCACTATAGGGGAATCGTGGCGGCTTGCCAAGCAATTTTTCAAATTTATGTCACCGCATGTTCGCGCGGTGGCGCCATGGCCTTTTGTATGAATATATCGGATTTTGATTTTGACTTGCCCGCGCAGCTGATTGCGCAAACGCCCTTGTCTGAGCGTTCTGGCGCACGAATGCTGGTTTTGGATGGTGTGACGGGGCAGGTAAGTGATTCCCGTATTCTTGATTTGCCCAGTCTCTTGCGCGAAGACGATCTTTTGGTGTTTAACGACACGCGAGTGATTCCGGCGCGCTTGCATGGGCAGAAGGATAGCGGCGGGAAAGTTGAGGTTTTGCTTGAACGTATCTTGAATGAACATGAAGCGATCTTCCATGTTCGTGCCAGTAAATCACCTAAATTAGGTGCAAAACTGCTGATGGAATGCGGTGTGGTGTTCGAGATGGTGGCGCGTGAGGATGAGTTGTTCCGCTTGCGACTTGTCGCTGGTGGCGAGAGTTTGTTGGCGGCTCTGGATGCACATGGTCATATGCCGTTGCCGCCGTACATTGAGCGCCAGGATAGTGCCGCTGACCGCGAGCGCTATCAAACCGTGTTTGCCGACCGACCGGGGGCGGTGGCCGCACCAACGGCGGGGCTGCATTTTGACGATGCCTTGCTCGCGGCCATTCATGCGCGTGGCGTGCATAGCGCACGCGTAACATTGCATGTGGGGGCAGGAACGTTCCAGCCTGTGCGAGTGGATGATTTAACGCAGCACGTTATGCACGCGGAATGGGTGGATGTGCCTGCGGCGACGGTGGCAGCCATTGCGGCGGCGCGTGCGCGCGGCGGGCGGGTTGTCGCCGTTGGCACGACAGCTGTGCGTGCTCTGGAGTCGGCGGCGCGTCATTCGCCTCGAGGCCAGTTGTCACCCTGGCAGGGCGATTCGCGCTTGTTTATTACGCCGGGCGTGAAATTTAAGGTGGTGGATGCCTTGCTGACCAATTTTCACCTGCCGCGCTCGACCTTGCTCATGCTGGTTAGCGCGTTTGGTGGATATGACAACATCATGCATGCCTATCGCCACGCAATTGCTGCCAATTACCGCTTTTTTAGTTATGGGGATGCGATGTTTATCACACCCGCTTTGGATGCTTTGGAACGCGAATCATGAAATTTGACTTATTTAATACCAGCGGCGCGGCGCGACGTGGACGTTTGACTTTTGCGCGCGGTACGGTGGAGACCCCTGCTTTCATGCCCGTAGGAACCTATGGCACGGTGAAAGCCATGACTCCGGAAGAACTGCGTGAAATTGGTGCGGAAATCATTCTGGGCAATACCTTTCATTTGTGGTTGCGCCCCGGCATCGAAATCATCAAAAAACACGGCGATTTGCATGATTTCATGCACTGGAACGGGCCGATTCTGACCGATTCCGGTGGTTTTCAGGTGTTTTCCCTGGCTGCGCTGCGCAAAATCAGCGAGGAGGGCGTGCGCTTTCAATCGCCGGTGGATGGCAGCAAAGTGCATCTTGACCCGGAGACCTCGATGGCGGTGCAACATGCGCTAGGCTCCGATATCGTGATGATTTTTGACGAATGCACCCCATATCCCGCCACCGAGCAGCAGGCACGCTTTTCGATGGAGCTGTCCCTGCGTTGGGCGGCGCGCAGCAAGCAGGCGCATGTTGATTTGCAGGGCGATGAACCGGCGGCCTTGTTTGGTATCGTGCAAGGCGGGATGTATGACAACCTGCGTCAGGTCTCGGCACAGGGCTTGATGGAGATTGGTTTTGACGGCTATGCGATTGGCGGTTTGTCGGTCGGTGAGCCTGAGGATGAGCGTATCAAGGTGCTTGAGGCGACCACGCCGATGCTGCCGCCTGATCGTCCGCGCTATTTGATGGGTGTAGGCAAGCCGGAGGATATTGTTGAAGCGGTGCGCCGTGGTATTGATATGTTCGACTGCGTGATGCCCACGCGTAATGCACGCAACGGTCATTTATTTACGCAGTGGGGCGATGTCCGCATTCGCAATTCACGTTATGCCGAAGACACGCGGCCGATTGACCCGCATTGCAGCTGTTATACCTGCCGTAACTACAGCCGTGCCTATTTGCGCCATTTGGATAAGTGCAACGAGATACTTGGCTCGCGTTTGAACAGTATTCATAACCTGCATTACTACCAGTTTTTAATGCAGGAGATTCGTCAGGCGATTAGCGAGCAGCGCTTTGAGGCATGGGCGGAGGAGTTCTATCGCAAACGCAAAGCGGGCATTGATGCGAGCGATTGATGTAGATGATTGAATTGGGCAATTCCGCCCCAAAGGTGACGCTGAGTTTGCCTGTGGCATAATGCCGCCACTTTTTGATCTTGAACCCAAAGGATGTTTTGTATGAACTTTATTTCCGTCGCCATGGCTGAGGCTCCCGCAGCGGCTGCACCTGCCATGCAGCAGCCTGATCCCCTGATGAGTTTTCTGCCGCTGATCCTGATTTTTGCGGTGATGTATTTTCTGCTGATTCGCCCGCAGGCCAAGCGTCAGAAAGAGCACAAGAAGCTTATTGATGCGCTGGGCAAGGGCGATGAAGTCCTGACCTCCGGTGGGTTGCTTGGCCGGGTGATTGAGTTGAACGACGCGTTTCTTACGCTAGAAATTGCCGACGGTGCACAGGTTTTGGTGCAGCGTGTGGCGGTGACCACCGTGCTACCCAAGGGCACGATGCGCGATCTGCGCGGTTCCTGATTTTTGACTCACCAACCCGCCCTATGGCGGGTTGGTCGCATGGGAGAGATGCGTGAATCGATATCCACTCTGGAAAAATTTGATTGTCGTGTTCATGTTGGTGTTTGGGGTGATTTATGCCCTGCCCAACCTGTATGGCGAAGACCCGGCTTTGCAAATCAGTGCGCGCGCCACTGCCATCACGCTTGCCGATCAGCAACGCGTGACCGGGCTTTTGCAACAACATGGGATTCCCATCAAGCAGGCGACCATCGTCAACGACCAAGTCTTGGTGCGCTTTGCCAATACTGAAGATCAGCTCAAGGCTGCTGATTTGATGCGTAAGGAATTGGGGCGCGCATTCATCGTGGCTCTGAATCTGGCCTCCAATACCCCGGCCTGGTTGAGCGCTCTGGGCGCCAAGCCGATGTATCTCGGACTGGATTTGCGTGGTGGGGTGCACTTCCTGATGGAAGTGGACATGGACAGCGCGCTCAAGCAAATGCGCGAACGCATGGTGGAAGATGTGCGCGGCTTTTTGCGCAATGAAAAGCTGCGTTATCAATTGGTGGCTGCCGAGGGCAATGATGTGGTGGTGCGTTTCGCCGACGGAGCCGAGCGTGAGGCGGCCAAAGCGGTTTTGACCCGCCAGTATCCGGATATGGAGTGGTCTGAGCGCGAGGAGGGCAAGTTGGCCTTCGTGGTGGGGCGTTTTTCTGAAAAGGCGCTTCTGGCCGAGCGTAAGGCCGCGCTGGAGCAAAACATCACCACTCTGCGCAACCGTGTGAACGAGCTGGGCGTGTCAGAACCCATCATTCAGCAGCAGGGTGACGAGCGCATCGTGGTGCAGTTGCCGGGGGTGCAGGACACGGTGCGTGCCAAGGAAATCCTGGGTGCCACGGCGACTCTTGAGTTCCGCCTGGTTGATGGGACGCCGACCGAGTGGGAAGAAGCGGCCAAAACGGGTCAGACTCCCGCCGGAGCCTTGTTGTTCCAGCAGCGTGGCGGTCAGCCGGTGCTGTTGAAGCGCCAGGTCATTATTACCGGCAACCAGATTGTGGACGCCTCGTCGGGTATTGAGCAGCAAAGCGGTTCGTCCGCCGTGTTCGTCAATCTGGATGGCAAGGGCGCCAAGCGCATGAGCGACATCACCAGTCAAAATATCGGCAAGCCGATGGCGGTAGTCTTCATCGAAAACAAGGTGGAGACTGTCGAAGAAAACGGCCAGATGGTGAAGAAAAAATCGGTGGTGCAAGAAGTCATCAACATCGCCACCATTCGCGACCAGTTGGCTAATCGTTTCCAGATTACTGGTCTGGATAGCAGTAAGGAGGCGCGCGATTTGGCCTTGCTGTTGCGTGCAGGTGCGTTGCGTGCGCCGATTGAAATTGTGGAAGAACGTACCGTCGGGCCGAGCTTGGGTGCAGACAATATCCAGGCTGGCGTGACGGCGGCGGTGATCGCCTTTGTTGCGGTCGCGCTGTTCATGATTCTTTACTACAGCCTGTTTGGCGTGTTTGCCAATGTGGCGCTGTTTGTGAATCTGGTACTGATCGTGGCCGTGCTCTCGCTATTGCAGGCCACGCTGACCCTGCCGGGTATTGCCGGTATCGTGCTGACCCTGGGTATGGCGGTGGATGCCAACGTATTGATTAACGAGCGGATTCGTGAGGAATTGCGCAACGGCAATACGCCTCAGGCCGCAATTCATGCGGGCTACGAGCGTGCGTTTGCTACCATTCTGGATGCCAACCTGACCACCTTGCTGGCCGCGCTGGCTCTGTTTGCCTTTGGTAGCGGGCCGATCAAGGGCTTTGCCGTGACCCTGTCCATCGGCATCCTGGCCTCGATGTTTACGGCTATTATGGTCACGCGCTCGTTGGTCAATTTGACCTACGGTCGCCAAGCCCGACTTAAATCCATCGCCATCGGAGGGGTATGAGATGCGCTTTATTCCCAACAATACCCACTTCGATTTTTTTGGTAAGCGCTATATTGCCTATGGCGTCACCATCTTTTTCGTACTGGCCTCGATCATTTCCCTTGCCACCAAGGGTCTGAACTTCGGTTTGGATTTCACGGGCGGTATGGTGGTGGAGGTCGTGTATCCCCAGGCCGTCGAGCTGGAAAAGGTGCGCACGGTGCTGGCTGAAAAAGGCATGGAAGGCGCTGTGGTGCAGCACTTCGGCTCGGCCAATAACGTGCTGGTGCGCTTGCCGCCCAAGGACGGCGTGAAACAGGCCGAGTTTTCTGCCCAGGTGCTTGAGGTCTTGAACAGTCTGGATGCCAAGGCCGAAATGCGCCGGGTTGAGTTCGTCGGTCCGGCGGTCGGCAAGGAGCTGGTGGAAAACGGTGCCATGGCGCTGGTGTTTGTGCTGGTCGGCATCATGATCTACGTCGGCTTGCGTTTTGAGTTCAAACTGGCCTTCGGTGCGGTGCAAGCCTTGCTGCATGATGTCATTGTGGTGCTGGGTTTTATGAGCTTCTTCGAGTTCGAGTTCGACCTGGCCGCGTTGGCGGGTGTGTTGGCGGTGATGGGCTACTCGATCAACGACACCATCGTGGTGTTTGACCGTATCCGCGAGAACTTCCTCAAGATGCGCAAGGCCACGCCGATTGAGGTTATGAACTCCGCGATCAACGACACCTTATCGCGCACTACCATGACTTCGTTGACCACCTTTATCACCGTGATGGTGTTGTTCTACTTTGGTGGCGCGGCAGTGCATGGTTTTTCCTATGCGCTGATTATCGGCATTTTGTCGGGTACCTATTCGTCCATTTTCGTCGCGGCGGCACTATCGCTGGCGATGGGGCTCAAGCGCAGCGACTTGGTGCGCGAGCGGGTCAAGGATGGTTCGCCGGTGGATGATCGTCCGTAGAACCTATGTTGAGAATGTAAAAAAACCCGGACTTCCCGGGTTTTTTATTGGGCGAAGATCACATTTAGAAGCTACTAAAGTCGAAGTCAAGGCGCTCTGAAGGTGCTTGAATAAAGTTGCCCTGCAGGAAATCGGCGCCACTCATGGAGACGATTTGTAATGAGGCGGCATTTTCAATGTGGGGCACGACGACCTCAAGCCCTTCGTGTTGTTTGAGGGCTTTTATGCTCTCCAGAAGACGAGTTTGATTGGCTTTTTGCTTGGTAATGCTTTCGACCAATCCCCGATCCAATTTAACCCATGTGGCTTTGAGGCGGTTCAGAAGTTGGTTGACCGGCTCACTCAAACCGACACCGTCAATCAAAAGCGTGCTGTGGATGCGCTGGAGATTTTCAAGTAACAGTTGAGCTTGTTTTAGTTGCTCCTGAGCGACGTGCTCACTCATTTGCAGTACGACGGCGCCATCATAAATCTGTGCATCCATGATTTGAGAGCTGAACCATGGGTAGAAATCTGCGCTTAATAGTGTAGGCGTTGAAATACGAATAAAGAGTTGGAGATTCAAGCCACGCTTCCGAGATTCTACAATGTGCTGAATGGCTCCCTGAATGACATAGCGGTCGACTTCAATGCTCAACCCGGAGCGTTCGGCTGATTCAATGAACTCTTTTGGTTCAATATATTGGCGTTGCTCATCCAAAAGTCGTACATAGGCCTCGTAACGCTGGCGGCGGCTGTCACCATCAAGGCTAAGGATAGGTTGGAACAGGAGTCTGAACTGATGGTTGCGCAATGCGTCGTTGAGCAGTCGGCTCCAGTGCTCATCCTTTTCAGCAAGTGAGGCATCTTTCTCCTTGGGCTTGAAAAATACTACGGATTCACTCGGTAGATTGGCCGCTTCGGCATTAACTCGTTCGGCACGGATGAGTAATTCATGTAATGCGGGGCTATGCTCATCTAAAATCACCACACCTGCCGTGGCATCCACAATTACGGATTGCCCGCCTGCCTCAAAAACATGCTTTCCTACACGACTTACAAGCTGCTTGGCAATCTTTTGCGCATCATCAACCGTGGCTTGGTGAGAATTATCTGTGCTGGGCATAAGAATGCTGAAAACGTTTGAGCTATAAAGTGCAATCAAACCAGCGCTTCCTATTTCACGCTCCAATAATCGACCCGCTTCAGCGATAAGTGCATCACGTCCGACGACCCCGATTTTATTACGCACCTCGACGGGATAATTGATTTGAAGGTGAATTAACACCAAATGTGCTTGTTGAGCGTGAGCTAAGGTAATACTTTTTCCTAATTGCTCAAGGTAGTACTGACGATTAAGTAATCCAGTCAGAGGGTCGCGCTGACTGAGTTTGGCAATTTTCTCTTCAAGAGCCTTGGTGTCTGCGCTGCTGGTTAAACGTATCAGAACCTGGGTGCACGGTTCACCATCAATGGTGGCCGCAGAAAATTCAACGTGCGCAGTAAATTCATTACCATTTTGATGTTTGAAATGAATATTTTCTAAAGTTTGTACTTCATCCGTCTTGGGAGCGCTACTGCGAATGATTTCACGCACTTTGGCATGATCATTCGATTGGATTAAATCAAGCAGAGGCGAACCTTCCATATCATCAAGTGAATTGAAACCAAGCGTTTCTAGGTAAACATTATTGGCATCAATATGCATGCCTCCATGAATGTAGGCAATTGCGTCGCGTGAGCTTTGCATGAGAGTTTTACAACGACGCTCGGATTCGTTTTGTATGGACTCAAGTTTAACCAAGCGTTGTCCGCATTGAATACGCTCTGCCTCGCGTTTCAAAACATGCAGCACATGTGCGGAGTTATCAAGATTAATTAGATCATACGCGCCCTGGGCAATAGCCTGATTTAAGTGGCTAACGTCGTAGTTTTGGGTCATGGCAAGCACGGGGATAGTAGGGTGGTGCATGGCCACTGCTTTAACGACCTGGCTTAGGTTGGGCTCTGTAATTTCACTAAGATGGAGAACCATGTCAATGGGATCGGTGCGCAAGGTCTCAAACAGATTGGGTAAATCTTCGAGGTTTTTGGCCTGTGCTTGAATGCCGGCATTGCGCAACAAGCTGGCGAGTCCCAGTGTGTCGTTGATTGAATCATGAAAAGCAGCTATGTGCAGCGTTGGGTTTGACTTTTTCATTTGGCAGTTTCTGAAGTGTTATCGAGTTTTTGTTCAAGTACAGCAAGTTCACGCGCATTTTGAAATTGAAAAACGCAAATCGAGGTCGTCTGCAGGATTTTACGTCCAAGGATCAATTCAAGCATGGGTTCGTGTTGATTAATGGCATCGTGTGGAGATTCGCGACGTGGAGTAAGGGCCATCACCGACGCGCCCATACGGTATTCCTGATTTGGCAAAACGAGCAATGAGTCTTCGGATCGTCTGGAGGGTGGAAGCATCAAAGCTGCGTACCATGATGAGGTATTTTGGTGACTTCCCGATACTCGAATTGGTTTTGCATTATGTGTCAGGATTTCAATGCCAATCTCATGTCCTGTGGGACTTGGGTTGAGCTCCCAACGTAAAATACCAATAAGATAATCAATGGTCATATTGACTGGAAACTCAACCAAAACAAGGCTGCCAATGCTTAATATGGGGTCATCTTTGGCCCGGTTGGCATATAAGCGTATGCCATCCATCGAAACATCAATAATATCCCAGAGTTTTTTGCGCTCATGGGTAGTACTCAATGGCTCTGTGCTTGTTGATTCATGAGGTTGGGGAGCCTCATAAATTAAATGACCTCGCCCCACAAGCTCCCACAACTCATCAGGTGATGTGCCTGAAGCCTTGTCTTCAATGAGGTTGGTTGCATCTGGTGGCGTATCCAATCCCTCCTTAATGAGTTTGGGGAATGCAGGCTCTGGAGGTAGGGTGAATTGTCCTAGTTTAAATCCTTCATTTAGAAGGTTTGAGATGACCTCAATACCACTATAAACGTAGCATTGACCAGAAGCCTTGGGTCGCTCGCGACGAATTTTAAGTGGGCATTGAAGTTGGGATATGACGCGTTCCAATGTTGCACGGGAAATGAGAACCGCGCATTCACTAATATAAATAAAGTCACCGGAAAAGTTTTTTAGCATCTCCTGCATGAGTTCTACAAGCGGTTCGATGGTAATAAATCTTGAGGCGTGATTAGGGGTATTGCTTTCATCAGTGGGTGATGGGTTATAGCGCTTTGGTGGAAGGTCGTGTTCAAAATCAACACCAATCCACGACAGTTCATCCGAAGGCTTGGTTTTATAAATGTTGGTTTTAGATGAAAACTGAACAAAGCAGGCAAGCAGAGGCTTGATTTCCTGGGAGGGCAGGGCATTCGTCGATAGGGTGCCCATCAGTGACAAGCCCATAAATATTTCACCAAGCTTTGCATTTAGCGATGAATCTGAACGAAGCCTTGATGATTGATTTAGAAGGTTTGCGTGTTCGGCTTCCTTCCATAACGTGTAGAGTTGATGCCAGAACCCAATTTCTAGCGGGATGTAAAGGCTTAGACGCATTACTGCAATATGCGCCGATAAACCTATCGCACGGGTTAAGGCAATTCCTCTTGGATATTCACCCCACCAGGGTTTTGCTTGCTTGTGCATCGCTAATGCGGCATCGGTGTAGACTTTTTGAGTAAGCTTGGCTAAACGTTCAAAATCTGAAAAAAGAGAATTCTCTGCATAATTTTGCTTTTGCCATGAACCGTTTATTTGACGCTCAAATATCTCTAACAAGCTGTTGATGCTCGGCCATAACACCTCAAGCATCTCCAGCTTTGCTCGTCCTTGCATTCGAGCGAGCTCGGCGGATTCCAGCAAATCAACGAGATAAACGAGCTCGTTGTGCGGGTCAAGAATGGTGCGTTGAGCTAGAAAGACCTTGAGCTCGCGCGCTGATTTCATCAGTAATTCAGACATACTTTGACTTCCCTGCGTTTAGGTTTGCGCGGCGGATTCATCGCTATTTATAGGCCATGATGCGCTTTGCGCAAAGGCTTCTCCCATGCGTACTGTCATCCCCGCAGCAAGATTTGGGTGGAAGCTCATTGCGTCGGGCAACAACAAAATCACAGTTGAGCCCATATTGAAACGTCCCATTTCCTCGCCACGTGGCAAGTGTACGCTCACATGCTTGCCATAATTCCACACTCCAATCTCATGACCATGCGGCGGAGTCACCAAGCCAGACCATACCGTTTCGATTGCGGCAACATTCATGGCGCCCACCAATACGACCCCCATCGCGCCCACGTCCGTATCAAACAGGGCGGCGACACGCTCATTGCGCGCAAACAGCCTGGGTACGCGTTCCACCGTGACCGGGTTGACTGAAAACAGGCGCCCCGGCACATGAATCATCTGGGTGAGGGCACCAGCCAGCGGCATGTGAATGCGGTGGTAATCGCGTGGTGAAAGATAAATGGTAGCGAATTGACCATTACGAAACGCATCAGCACGCGAAAGATCTCCACCAAGCAATTCAACCAATGAAAAATCATGTCCTTTGGCTTGAAAAATCCGCCCATCCTCAATCCGACCCAATTGGCTGATTGTGCCGTCCACGGGGCAGGCCACCACATCCTCACCCTCTGCCAATGGGCGCAGCTCAGGCTTGAGCGCACGGGTAAAAAATGCATTAAACGTGGCATAACTCGCCGGCGATTCTTCCGCAGCCTCAGCCATATCGACCTTGAAATGCTTCACAAATGCGCGGATAGCGGGTTGCACCAACGGCGAGCGCCAGCGCGTCATGGCAAACACCATGCGCGAAATAAAATGGTGGGGCAAAACATATTGCAGTGCGACAAACAGGCCGTCACGAAAAGGGGTAGACATTAAGCTGCCTCGCGCAAACAAACATGAACAGGACTTACGCAAAAGCGCCCCAGAGGCGTTAAATCGCCTCGCCGTAGTAAGTGTACTGACATCAAAGCCTTGCCTTGCTGGAACAATTTTGCGTAAGTCCTGATGAATACTTATCGAATCGGCATAATACACTGGCAACGCCCGCAAAAAGGAGATTCCATGAGCCAAAACGCACCCAATCCACAGCTTTTTGAGGAAGCCATCGACGATTTGCACAGCCTGCGTGATTTCATGCGCTTTGCCATGACATCTTTCGCCGCCTACGGCGTACATTATGGGCACGGTACCGACAACGCCCTCGACGAAGCTGCGTATTTAATCCTGCAAGCCCTGCAGTTACCGGCTGATTTGGACTCAAGCTGGCTGGACGCGCGCCTGTGTCGTAGCGAACGTCAGCAGCTGGCTGAACTCGTGCGTCAGCGCTGTGTGGAACGCATACCCACCGCCTATCTGGTCAATCGCGCCTGGTTTGCCGGCTTGGAGTTTAAAGCGGATGCCCGTGCCCTGGTGCCGCGCTCACCCATGGCCGAGTTGATCCAAAACGGCTTCCAGCCATGGATTGATGCGGAACATGTTGGGCGCATTCTCGATTTATGCACCGGCGGCGGCAGCATCGCCCTGGCCTGTGCGCATTACCTGCCGCAAGCTCAAGTCGATGCCGTAGACCTCTCCGCAGAAGCCCTGGCACTGGCGCACGACAACCGCACAGCCCTGCAACTGGACGAACAGGTTGAACTCCTGCAAGGCGACTTGTTCGCCCCGGTTGCAGGGCGGCGCTACGACCTGATTGTCAGTAACCCGCCCTATGTCGATGCCACGGACATGGCCTCGCTCCCGCCTGAATACCTGCACGAACCGCGCATGGCGCTGGCGGCAGGTGAAGATGGGCTCGACATCGTGCGCCGCATCCTGCGTGAAGCGCCCGCGTATCTTGAGCCGCAGGGCGTATTGATCGTTGAAGTCGGCAACAGCGAAACTCACGTCCAAGCCACCTGGCCCGACGTACCCTTTACCTGGCTGCACTTTGAACACAGCGAAGATGGCGTATTCATGCTTACCCGCGAGCAATTGCTTGAATCGGCTGCTGAATTCACTGAAATTAATCTGTAGCACTTGAAGTTTTCAGCGCAAGCCTCATAGTACGTTCCTCTTTGGGGGCGACCTGGCTTCGACGTGGGTTACAAAGCTCGAGGAGCATGCCGAGGTGCGGTTTACCTCGTAAAACTAGCCGTAAAACTATATACGCCAACGACGACGTATACGCTCTAGCCGCTTAATCGGCTAAGCCTCCTGACCGGTTCTTGTCTGTAAGTCCGGAGGTCGCAAGACCACTCAGGGGTCATCCATTACAGAATCGCCAAACGCTTTGCCCGAAAGTGAATGGCTAAAACCTTAGGGATCGCCCGACAGTATCTCGTCCTCCAGAGACTGAAAGGTTAAAACCAAATGGAACGACTAAGCATGTAGCGCCAAAGGTGGCGGATTTGCGGACGGGGGTTCAATTCCCCCCGCCTCCACCACATAATTAAAACCCCAGCAGTCACTCGCTGGGGTTTTTTCTGCCTGATTTATAGGACTTACGCAGCGTGGTTGTTTTGCGCCCTCCCCCTCGACGGGGGGGGGGGGAGGGGGCTAAATCCAGTTTTTGCGTAAATCCTATTTAATCCAGGGACATCCAAGGAATCGTCACATGCCTACACTCAACTGGATCGGCAAGGAAGCTGTCGTTAAACACCATAAAGATGTGCCGTTTCGTCTGCTGGAGCCGCAGCCGGAGCTTTCTTGCGGTGCTGAGGCGAGCGGTAATCTGCTTGTGCAGGGCGATAATTTGCTGGCGCTCAAGGCGCTATTGCCACGCTACGCCGGGCAGGTGAAGTGTATTTATATCGACCCGCCGTACAACACCGGCAACGAGGGCTGGGTGTACAACGACAACGTCAATAGCCCGGAAATCCGCAAATGGCTGGGCGCGGTGGTGGGCAAGGAAGGTGAAACGCTGGATCGGCATGACCGCTGGCTGTGCATGATGTATCCGAGGCTGATGTTGCTAAAGCAGTTTTTGCGCGAGGATGGGGCGATTTTTGTGTCGATTGACGATAACGAAGTGGCAAGTCTCAGGTTTTTGATGGATGAGGTTTTTGGTTCGGGAAACTTCGTTGCGAACATTGTCTGGCAGAAACGAACGTCCCCGGATGCAAGATTGAATCTTGGAGCAGCCCACGATCATGTAATTGCATACGCCAAAAATTCGTATGAAACAAAGAAAACCTTTCACAAGGTTAAATTGTCCGCTGGACGCCAAAATGATTTCAAAAATCCAGATAACGACCCGAGAGGCTCTTGGGCTTCGGTCGATCTCACTGGACAAACAGGGCACGCCACACCCGAGCAGTTTTATGATGTAGTAACACCAAGTGGAATGGTGATAAAGCCTCCGCGCAACCGTTGTTGGGCTTTGGCCGAGAGGACTTTCAAGGGACTTGTAGCCGATAACCGTATTTGGTTTGGAAAAGATGGAAACTCACGCCCACGACTAAAAAAATTTCTTCTAGAGTCCGAAGGTGCAAACACATGGACTTGGTGGACGAATGAAGAAGTAGGACATAACCAAGAGGCAACAAAAGAATTGCTGGAAATTCTTGGAGCCGGTGATGCGAGCTTTGAAACCCCCAAGCCCACCCGCCTGATTCAGCGCATCCTACAAATTGCCTCCGACAAAGACTCGCTGATTCTCGACAGCTTCGCCGGTTCCGGTACCACGGCGCACGCCGTGCTGAAACAAAATGCCGAGGATGGCGGCCAGCGGCGCTTTATCCTCGTGGAAATGGACGAGCACATTGCGCAAAACGTGACGGCGGAACGGGTGCGGCGTGTGGCGCAGGGTTATACGAACGCCAAGGGCGAAGCTGCGCCGGGGCTGGGCGGTGGCTTCCAGTTCTGTCGCCTCTCCGCTGAACCCTTGTTCAAGGCCGATGGCCCGATTCGCAGTGATGTGAGCTTTGCGCATTTGGCTGAATTTGTGTGGTTTATGGAAACCGGTACGGGTTTCCAAATCCCCCCCAACCCCCCTTTGTCAAAGGGGGGAGTGCCCGAAGGGCGCGGGGGGATTTTGTCCCCCTTGCTCGGCTGGCACCAAGGCCGCGCCGTGTTCCTGTTGTATAACGGCATTCTTAAGGATAAGTCTGATCTGGGCGGCAATGTGCTCAATAAGCGCACGCTGGCGTTATTGCGCGCAGCACAGGTCGGTTTTGCGGGCGCGTGCGTGGTGTACGGTGCACGCTCACGTTTTGACAAGGCCAAGCTTGCAGCGCTGGGTATTACGTTCCATCAACTTCCTTATGAACTGGCGGTGAAGACATGGTTTTGAACAGTTTGAAGGATTATCAGGAGCGGTTGCTGGAGGCTTATGGCGCGTATCTTGCCCGTTGCCGCGAGTTAAAAGACCCTGCCGCCGCCTTTGCTGAATCGACGTTGGCGCATTTTGGTCATGCTTTGCCTTATCACGCGCTGCCGGGGGCGGAGGCCGTGCCGTATGTCTGCTTGCGCGTGCCGACCGGCGGCGGCAAGACGCGTCTGGCGGGTCGGGCGATCAAGCAGGTGAATGCACATTTTCTGGCCACTGAACACGCCTTGGTGTTGTGGCTGGTGCCGTCCGAACCGATTCGTGAGCAGACTTTGTACGCGTTGAAAACACCGGGGGCGCTGCTGCATCAGGATATGCGCGAGATGTTTGGTGCGGTGCATGTGCTGGACATCAACGAGGCGCTCTATCTGCAACCGCCCACGCTGGACACTGGCAATACGATCATTGTGGCCACCATGCAGAGCTTTAAGCGCGATACGGCAGACGGCTTGCGCGTGTATCGGCAAAACGGGGCGTTGATGGGGCACTTCGACAATGTATCGCCGGAACAGAAAGGCGAGCATTCCTTGCTGGATGTGATTCGTTTGCGTCGCCCCTTGGTGATTGTGGACGAGGCGCACAATCAGGGTACGCCGCTGGCGGTGGACACGCTTACGCGTTTTAACCCGGCCTGTATTTTGGAGCTGACCGCGACCCCGGATCGTGCTAATCAGCCGTCGAATGTGTTGCGCAGTGTGTCGGCGGCGACGTTGCAGGCGGAGGATATGCTCAAGCTGCCGCTTATGCTGGCAATTCATCCCGAATGGCGGGTGTCGTTGACCGAGGCGATTGCCCGTTTGCGCCAGTTGGAAAAGGAGGCCGCGCTGGAGCTGCAACAGACCGGCGAGGTGATTAAGCCCGTGGTGATGCTGATTCAGGCCGAACGCAAGGCGGGCGACAAGGAAACCTTTACCCCGGAGCGGGTGAAGCAGCATTTAATCGACGATTTCAATATCCCGGCGGCCAGTATTGCCATTGCGACCGGGGCGGTGGATGAGCTGACGGGCAAGCGTCTGGATGACCCGGATTATCCGCAGTTCATCATTACCGTGGACAAGCTGCGCGAAGGCTGGGACTGCCCGAATGCCTATGTGTTGTTTTCATTCCGCAATACCACGTCGGCTACGGCGGTGGAACAGGTGTTGGGGCGGGTGTTGCGTATGCCGCATGTGACGCGCAAGCAGCAGGAGGCGCTGAACCGTAGCTATGCTTATGTGGTGTCGTCGGAATTGGCGGCGACAGTGCAGGGCTTGCGTGACGGGCTGGTGCAGAGCGGTTTTGAGCGGTTGGAGACGCGCGATTTGATTCGCACGACGGATTCCGGCGCACCGATGGACGATATGTTCGCGCCGCAGGAGGATTGGGTGATTCCGCTGCCTGAGGTGGGTGAAAAGCTGGCGTTGCCGGATGAGGACGCATTGCAGCTTTTGCCCAAGGCGTTGCGCGATAAGGTGGAGGTGTCGCCGGAAAGCGGTACGTTGACGGTCAAAGGCGGTGCGACGAGCAAGCAGATTGTGCAACTGGCGCAGACGTTTCGCCAGCCAGAGGCCGCGAGGCGTGTGCGCGAACGGCTCGACACGGCATCGGCACTTGCCAGCGCCCCGCCTGCAAGAATGCTCACTCCGGCGGAGCAGGGCGAGTCGCGGCGTATACCGCTGTTGGGCTATACCCAGTATGGTTTTTTCGATGTGTTTGACGAAACCCCGCTGCTGGATGCGGATTGGGATATTACGGATTTCAACCCGCAACTGACAGCCAGTGAATTTGCCCATGATGTGGAGGCCATGCGCCGCGCGTCGCTTTCGATCTCGCAACTGGAAAAGATTGAATGTGACGTTTACGACCGTCTGGATAGCCAG
The DNA here is from genome assembly GCA_020061705.1 of Halothiobacillus sp. Classification (GTDB taxonomy): domain Bacteria; phylum Pseudomonadota; class Gammaproteobacteria; order Halothiobacillales; family Halothiobacillaceae; genus Thiofaba. The sequence goes on from JAGUXT010000062.1 coordinate 84,626, forward strand.
TTGGCGCTCTTCGGCGCGGAAGGCGGTTGGGCGGTGAATGATTTGATCTACTGGCTGGATCGTAATTTGTATTTCCCGTATTCGGAACGCGACCAGAAAGTAGCCTGGCTGAGTGCGGCTTTAGACTATTTGTTGAGCGTGCGCGGTTTTTCACTGGACGAGCTGGCGTATCGCAAGTTTCGCCTGCGCGGGGCGCTGGAGCGCAAGATGGTCGCCGGATTGGTTCAGGCGAAGCAGCAGGTGTTTGATGGTTTGTTCGCCGATGAGTCTGCGTTCGCCTTGCGTGACGAGCACACTGTGGTGCTGGAACAGGGGCGTTACGCCTATGATTTTCCTTACACTGGGTTTATGACGCTTAAGCGCCATTTTTTCCCGGTCATTGGCAATTTGAAGAGCAGTGGCGAGGAGTTTGAGTGCGCCGAATTTATTGCGAACGAACTTCCGGGCGTGGCGTGGTGGCTGCGCAATGTCGAGCGCAAGCCGACATCGTTCTGGCTGCAAACCGCGTCGGATCGGTTTTATCCAGATTTTGTGCTGCAAATGGACAGCGGGTTGCTGCTCGCTATCGAATACAAGGGCGCGCATATCGCCGATAGCCGGGATAGCCAAGAAAAGCAGCGCATTGGCGATTTATGGGCGCGGCGTAGCGAGGGGCGTTGCCGCTTTGTGTGGGTGGAAAATAAAAACTGGCAAGCTATTCGGGCGGCATTGCAATGAGCGATCAACCTGCCGCCCTCACCGCGACCCCTGAAGGTTACGCCGACTGGCTGCTTGAGCTGAAAACGCGCATTCACAACGCCCAGCAGCGCGCGACGCTGGCGGTTAACCGCGAGCTGGTGTTGCTGTACTGGCAGATCGGGCGCGACATTCTGGCGCGGCAGGCCGAGCAGGGCTGGGGTGCCAAGGTGATCGAGCGGCTGGCGCATGATTTGCGCACGGCATTCCCGGAGATGAAGGGTTTTTCGCCGCGTAATCTCAAATACATGCGCGCTTTTGCCGAGGCGTGGCCGGATGCGGAATTTGTGCAGCAGGCTGCTGCACAATTGCCTTGGTTCCATCTTTGCACCTTGCTCGACAAGCTCAAGACCCGTGAAGAACGGGATTGGTATCTGTGCAGGGCGACGCAGCACAACTGGTCGCGCAATATTCTGGTGATGCAAATCGAAACCCGTTTGCGGGAACGCAGCGGTACGGCGGTGACCAACTTCGAGGCCGGTTTGCCCAAGGCGCAATCCGACTTGGCGCGTGAGTCGATCAAAGACCCTTACCGTTTTGATTTTCTTGGATTGACTGACGAGGCGCAGGAGCGCGAGATCGAAAACGCGTTGGTAAAACATGTGACCGAGTTCTTACTGGAGCTGGGCGCAGGCTTTGCATTTGTCGGACGGCAGGTGTTGCTGGATGTGGGTGGTGATGAGTTTTTTATCGACTTGCTTTTTTATCACCTCAAGCTGCGCTGCTATGTAGTGATTGAGCTTAAGGGCGGGAAGTTCAAACCCGAGCATCTGGGGCAGCTTGGGTTTTATCTGACCGCTGTGGATCGCCAAGTTAAAAGCGAGCATGACCATCCCACCATTGGTCTGTTGCTCTGCAAAAGCAAAAACAAGATCGTGGCCGAATATGCCTTGGGCGATAAGTCGCAGCCCATGGGTGTGGCTGAATACAAATTGCTTGAATCCCTGCCTGCCGAGTTTCAAACCAGTTTGCCCAGCATTGAGCAGATCGAGAATGAACTGGGTGGTATCGATTTATGAGTCAGGCCACCAACAAAAAAACCCCGCCATTTCTGGCCGGGGTTTTTCTTGCGCGAGGTTTAAGCGGTCTACAAAGTTTCCGAAGCAAACTCCGCCAGGCGTGAGCGTTCGCCGCGTAGCAGGGTGATGTGCCCGCCGTGCGGCCAGCCTTTGAAGCGATCGACGACGTAGGTCAGGCCGGAGGTGGTTTCGGTCAGGTACGGCGTGTCGATCTGCGAGATATTACCCAAGCAGATGACCTTGGTGCCGGGGCCGGCGCGGGTAATCAGGGTTTTCATCTGCTTCGAGGTCAGGTTTTGTGCTTCGTCGATGATGAGGAACTTGTTCTGGAGGGTGCGGCCGCGCATGAAGTTGAGCGAGCGGATTTTGATGCGCGCGCGCACTAAATCTTGCGTGGCCTGACGCTCCCAGGAGCCGCCGCCTTCGACGCGGGTGAGGACTTCGAGGTTGTCCATCAGTGCGCCCATCCACGGGGTCATTTTTTCCTCTTCGGTGCCGGGCAAAAAGCCGATGTCTTCGCCCACGGGGACGGTGACACGGGTCATGATGATTTCGGAGTAGAGGTTTTTTTCCAGCGTTTGCGTCAGGGCGGCGGCGAGGGTGAGCAGGGTTTTGCCCGTGCCAGCCTGGCCGAGCAGGGTGACGAAATCCACCTGCGGATCCATCAGCAGGTTGAGCGCAAAGCTTTGTTCGCGGTTGCGCGCGTTGATGCCCCAGACGGTGTTTTTCGGCAGGGTGTAGTTGTTGCAGACTTCGACAATGGCGGCACCGTTTTCGTCGTGGGCACGCACCACGCCTTCAAACGGGCTGTCGCCTTC
>JAGUXT010000056.1 GCA_020061705.1 Halothiobacillus sp.
CAAGGCCGTCCCGACGCAACATCCATGTTGCGACAGGACTAAACAGGCCATCCATGGCCTGTTTACCTCACCTACGGCACTCCGTTCACGGCGACCCCAAACGGGGGAATGAAATCCAAATCCGTGCTGCGCCATCCATGGCGCTTTTACCCGGCTTCCACAAGCCAGTTCACGGCGGCATCAAAAGGGGAATGTAAATCCAAAACCAAATCCACACAGTCGGCAAGGACGGTGAAAAAACACCTCAATCACGGCGTGATGTAAACCAACGTGCCTTCAGGCAGTTTGTTGAACACATCCACCACGTCGGCATTCAACATACGCACGCAGCCATGCGAGGCGGGGCGACCGACCAGCCCCTCTTCCGGTGTGCCGTGGATGTAGATGTAACGCTTGTACGAATCCACTTTGCCGCCTTGGTTCACGCCCGGCTCCATGCCGTCCAGCCACATGATGCGGGTGGTGACATCGTCTTCCGGCACATCACGCGGCTCGGCAATGATATTGGCCATGCGCCCGGTCGGCTTGCGTGCCTTGAAAATCATGCCTTGTGGCTCGCCTTCGCCGATTTTTTGCTTGATTTGATGCAGGCCGAGCGGGGTTTGATTGCTGCCTTCCTGCTCGCCGGGGCCAAACGCCGAGGTCGAAACCGGGTAGGCCTTGAGCAGGCGCCCATCCTGCATCAGGTACAAGCGTTGCGCGCCAATGGCGACCACGGCGTAGATCTGCCCCTGCTGCTTGAGTTCCTGTTGCGCGGCACGCACGGCGTTGGAGCCTTTCAGCGCCTGTGGATCCAGGGCATCGCCCGCCGTCGCTGCGCCCGCGTTCAACATCATCCATACCCCAAAAAGCGCTGCGATTGAACGTAACACCGACTTATTCCGCATTGTGCAATCCCACCGTGACGATATCGCGCGAACGCCGCTCCTGTGCCGCGCTTTTCGCACCATCCGCGCGTCCGCCCGCCACCGCCGCAAGGTATTCCTCGCTCACATCGCCAGTCACATACTCACCGGTAAAACATGAGCAATCGTACTGCGTGATGCTTGGGTGGCCTTGGCGCACGGCATCAATCAGGTCATCCAGCTCCTGGTAAATCAGGCGGTCGGCACCAATGGCCTCGCCCACTTCAGCCTCGGAGCGACCATGTGCAATCAACTCATCCGGCGAAGGCATGTCGATGCCGTAGACATAGGCATAACGCACGGGTGGGGCGGCAGAGGCCATGTAGACCTTGTTGGCACCCGCTTCGCGCGCCATGCGGATAATTTCCGCCGAGGTGGTGCCGCGCACAATCGAATCATCCACCAGCAAAACATTCTTGCCGGCAAACTCAAGATCAATGGCATTAAGTTTCTGGCGTACCGATTTTTTACGCTCGGCCTGACCCGGCATAATAAACGTGCGGCCGATATAGCGATTCTTGATAAAGCCCTCGCGGTAAGGCAACTTCAGCGCCACCGCCATTTCCAAGGCTGCCGTGCGGCTGGTATCGGGAATCGGGATAATCACGTCAATATCGTGATCCGGCCATTCACGCAGTACCTTGTCAGCCAGTTTTTCGCCCATGCGCATCCGCGCCTGGTAGACCGAAATGCCATCCATGATTGAATCCGGGCGCGCCAGATAAACAAATTCGAAAATGCACGGAGCATAGGTCGAATGATCGGCACATTGACGAGTGTGTATTTCACCCGCCGTGGTGACGAAAATACCCTCACCCGGCGCAAGATCACGCACCACGTCAAAGCCCAACGCATCAATCGCCACACTTTCCGAGGCAACCATCACCTCGACGCCTTGTGCCGTTTTGCGCGTGCCATAACACAGCGGGCGAATACCAAACGGGTCGCGGAAGGCAAAAATTCCCATATCGGCAATTAAACCCACCACGGCGTAACCGCCTTTGATGCGCCGATGTACGCGCTCGATGGCACCGAATACGTCGTCTGCTGAGGGATGCAACTTACCGCAGCGCTGCATTTCATGGGCAAACACATTCAGCAAAACTTCCGAATCCGACGAGGTATTGATATGGCGGAGATTCTGCTCATGCAGCTCACGGCGCAGCTCTTCGGTATTGGTCAAATTGCCGTTATGCCCCAAGCCGATGCCGTAAGGCGCATTGACGTAAAACGGTTGCGCCTCGGCTGCCGTGTCGCTGCCCGCTGTTGGATAACGCACGTGGCCAATACCCATCGTGCCATGCAACTGACGCATATGACGGGTATGAAACACATCCTTCACCAGCCCCTTGTCTTTGCGCTGAAACAGGCGACCGTGTTCACTGGTCATGATGCCCGCCGCATCCTGGCCGCGGTGCTGCAAGATGGTCAGTCCGTCATAAATCGTCTGATTAACCGGCGAAAAACCTACAAGACCAATAATTCCGCACATGGGCATCACTCACAAATGAAAATGGCTAGACATATCTTGGGGCAACAGATTTGAAATCGACTGTGCAACCGGGGTCAGATAATGGATGACTTGCGATTCCTTCCACCACGAATCCTGAGGCATCGGGGTCAAACTGCCCAGCAGCAGCAGCACGCAAACCAAAAACACACCGCGCACCAATCCAAACACGACACCGATGCTGCGATCGGAACCCGACAGGCCGGTCTTCTTCACCAGCAAACTCACTACCGCGTTGATAATTCCGCCCACGATCAACGTCATGATAAATAAGGCGACAAAAGCAATGGCAAGCCGTGCCGAAGGGATATCTACACTTGCCGGGACGAGCGGTGCCAAATGGGTGCAGTAATACAACGCCACCAGAAACGCGGCCACCCATGTCAGAAGCGAAATCATCTCCTTCATAAAGCCGCGCAAAATACTGATAAGCGAAGAAAACGTGATGATACCGATCAGCACAAAATCAATGGTCGTCAACTGCATGAGAAGCACGTACTAGAAATGAAGGCGCATTCTAACCGCTAGACACCCATGCCGCCATGCCATCTTCGAGAAACCATTGATTTCACCAAACCGAACCAATACGTGCCCCTGCTTATTACCCGCACCACCGACGTGTATTTTGCCGTGGCATCAAGTCGGTGATTATCTCGTTGAATTTATATGCAAATACTGCGACGCTTCACCAGAACAAATTCAAACAGCTTGGAATCGGGAACAGAGGAAGGGCACATCCAAAACACGCTGTATTTTGCAGGCGCGCGTAACACCCAAGTGCAACACACCGGCTTTTGAATATCGACATGAACAAAAAATACACACATTCACAGCACCAAGACCAGCCCAGCGTCATGCACGATGGTCGTCACCCCATGCGGAAAACCTTGACGCGAGTCGAAGACCTGTTCGTGGATATTCATAGTGAAGTTAAGCTCAGCGATTTAAGTGCAGAGCTAACACAATCGGTTCGCCAGATGGCGGCACGCAAAAGTAGCGACCCTGCATTTTGGCTGCATGCCTTCAAATTTCTCAATGATTTCAAGGATGACATTTATACGCGCTTATGGACTGGCAAAGTTGAAGCCGATCATCTGGCACGACTCGTTCTTGCGCAGCGCTCCGCGACGATACAAATTCGGTTGCTCATCCGCGACAAGCATCTACCTCCTGAGTTGCAGAGCGCTCTGACCCACATGTTCGGCCCGGCCTTGGCTCTTCTCATGTTGCGCCAAAGCCATGATCGCCAGTCACGAACACTAATCAACGCCATGCAATTGGTTTATGAAGTCATTGAAAATTATCAAGAATCACCTATCTCGCTTGACCCCTACAATCGTCCTGCGGAAGTAGAACTTGCGCAGCGTTTAAAGGACTTTTTCAAGGGAATAACGGGCATCAGGCAAGCACTGACGCCTGAAGCCTTAACGCAGTTGCAGAGTGATGATGGTATTTTTCTGGCTGCACTTGAGTCCGATAGTAGCCAAACCATCCAGACGGAAATCACGGCACAAGCTGTAAATAATGGAATGGATGATGAACCCGATACTTTGCATTTAACCCCGCTTGCAAAACCTGTAGTTTCATCCCCCGAATATAACGACTCCAAACTTGATGCCATGGGCACTCAACAGAATGTGTTTACGGCAACGCATAGTGAAAATACGGCCAATGACTCTTTGAACACGCCTTCTGCAACTGAGGTGCTTAAACCCGTCGACTCAAGCGTGGAGGAGATTATCCCCGGCTTGGAAGACTTGCACCCTCCCTTGAAGCATGATTTTAGCGAAGCACCCTCTAATACAGAGATGCTCGCCCCAAATAATCCGGCTTTGGATGCCTTGCTGGAAAGAATGATGCAAGAACATCGCTTTACATGGTTCCAGGTTCAAGCCAGCGAGGAAAGTCGTCTCCGTCGCCTCATGTTCGGGAGCTATGAGCGCGAGCATCAGTTGGTCATCTTGGTTAATGTGCGTCAAGAACCGAGTTTGGCGTTGAGCGTGGCCGAATTTGATGCGAGCCTTAAGGCTGGACTCACCCGCCCCCTCCATGACGAACCTGCGCTTAACCAGCTATTACTCAATTACCTCGGTCACAAGGAAGTTTTGGCAAACACCATTCCGCTGGCAACCCCATAAGTACGCCCCGCACAAAAATCCAGACACAAAAAAGGGTGCCACAAGGCACCCTTTTTAATTGTCTCGCACGCCTTTGGCGCGCGCCGAGCTTACTCTGCGTAAGCTTCTTCGGCTTCACCCACCACAGTGACGTTCACAGTGGTATTGACATCTGCGTGCAGATGCAGAGTGATTTCATATGTGCCTACATGACGCAGTGGGCCTTCCGGCAAACGCACTTCACGCTTCTCGGCGTGGTGACCTGCAGCAACCAGCGCATCGGCAATTTCAGCCGTACCGATGGAGCCGAACAGCTTGCCTTCTTCGCCCACTTTCGCGGTGATGCTGACAGCCGCACCTGAAAGACCTTTGGCACGTACATGCGCAGCGGCCAGGATGGATTGCGCCTGCTTTTCCAACTCGGCACGCAATGCAGCGAATTCAGCCACATTGGAGCGGGTTGCCGCTTTGGCTTTGCCATAAGGAATCAGGAAGTTACGTGCATAACCGTTACGCACATTAACCACGTCACCCAGGCTGCCGAGATTTTCAACTTTACTTAACAAAATGATTTGCATGACTCACCCTCTCCTTAGTGGCTATCGGTGTAAGGCAGCAACGCGATGTAGCGCGCGCGCTTGACCGCTTCGGCCAACATACGTTGGTAACGTACCTGGGTACCGGTGACACGGCTAGGAATGATTTTGCCGGTTTCGGTCAAAAAGCCCTTCAACGTGACCAGATCCTTGTAATCAATATGGGTTGCGCCTTCAGCAGAGAATTTGCAAAACTTACGGCGACGGAAAAAACGTGACATATCTATTTACCTCGTCAACGCCTTAGGCGGATTCGCTTGTGGTTTCATCGGAACGCTCGCGACGACGCGGACGCGATTCGTCGGAGCCTTCATCAGACGATGAACGGCGTGGACGCTGCTCTTCTTCTTTCATCATGAAGGACGGCTCGGTTTCAGCGGCATCCATTTTGATGACCATGTCGCGGATCACGGCATCGTTGAAACGGAAAGCATCATTCAGTTCAGCCAGTGCCTTTTGTGAGCACTCGATGTTCATCATCACGTAGTGGGCTTTGTGAATTTTCTGGATTGGGTAAGCGAGCTGACGGCGACCCCAATCTTCAAGACGGTGGATTTGACCGCCATCTGCCTGGATCAGGGCACGATAGCGCTCGATCATGGCAGGAACTTGTTCACTCTGATCTGGATGAACCAGAAACACGACTTCATAATGTCGCATGGTTAACTCCCTATGGATTAAAGCCTGCCGCCGGTACTTATCGTTATGGGCGGTCAGACAGGGTGGATGCATATCGGAAAAGCCCGGTACGCAAGAAAGCGCGGGATTATAGGTGAGGATGAGCGATTAGGGAAGCGCTAAATTGTCAGGCTGGACGGTTAGGCTAATTGGGCTTTACTCATGCGCTGACGGCGAATCTCGTACAAGGTTACGCCCGCCGCCACCGAGACATTCAGGCTCTCCACGGCGCCAAGCATCGGCAGCTTGACCAGCTCGTCGCAGGATTCGCGCGTCAGACGGCGCAAGCCACTCCCTTCTGCACCCATTACTACCGCCAGGGCATGCTTGGAAACATCCGAGGTGTACAAGGTATGGTCAGCTTCACCCGCCAGACCCATGACCCAGATATCACGCTGTTTGAGCGTATCCAGCGTGCGCGCCAGATTGGTAACTTGCACGAACGGCAGGCTTTCCGCCGCACCGGAGGCCACCTTGCGCGCTGTGGGGGTCAAGCTGGCAGCACGATCTTTTGGCGCAATCACTGCGTGAACTCCCGCGCCATCGGCAACGCGCAAGCAGGCACCCAGATTGTGCGGATCAGTCACGCCGTCCAGCACCAGTAACAACGCTGGCTCGTCCAAACGATCAAGTAACGCATAAAGATCGTTTTCATCATAACTGCGTGGAGGGCGGTATTGAGCCGCCACGCCCTGATGGCGATCGACGCGGGTGAGCTTATCCAGTTCGCGCATCTCGACACGGTGAATCTTTACGCCGACCTCCTGTGCCAGCGCTTCGACGTGCTGCAATCGCTGATCACGACGCCCCTCGGCGCACATCAGGCGAATGATGTTTTCCGGGTCGTTCTTTAAGACCGATTCAACTGCGTGCAGGCCAAACAGCCAAAGATCAGCGCGCGCACCGCTGTCATGCTTCTGTCCAGCCGATTCAGACACATCAGCCGATTCATCCGCTTCACGTGTTTTCCTGCGCGGCGTAAACATCCGACTCATTCAGGCTTTTTCCGGCGTGGTGAACGGCGGCGGCGCGATGCTGCATTTTTTTCGCCCGGTTGACGACCCGCAGGACGATTGGCGTGAGTAATGGCTTTGATGCTATTACCGTTTACCTCGTCTTCGTCCTCTTCATCCTCATCCAACAGTAAAATTTGCACGATGGGCGGACCACGATTGCCAATATTGTCGTCAATCACATCCTCATCGGCTTCAACCCAAAGTGCTTTGGGCTGGATTTCATCTGCATCGTAGCCAGTATCGCCACCAGTTGTCGCGCCTGCCTTATCGGACGAGCCTTTCTTGCGACGACGACGCTTTTTGCGACCTGTCTGCGTTTCATCGGATCCATCGGCGCTTTCATCGCCACCCTCACCCTCGGCAACGTCCTCATGCGCGATAACATCCTTCTTTACGCGCCCTTTGGGCATCGGCTTGCTCTCTGAAACAAGCTCGCGCGGCAAGACAAATTCAATTTTCTTGTCGTCCAGATCAACGCGTGCCACCTGCACGGTAACGCTGTCGCCCAGACGATAGATTTTTCCACTACGCTCGCCAACGAGACGATGACCAACAGGATCAAAGCGGTAAAAATCCTTATCCAAGGCCGTAATATGCAGCAAACCTTCAACAAAAATGCCTTTCAACTCAATGAACAGACCAAACGAGGTAACCGAAGTAATCACGCCGTCAAAGACTTCCGCCACATGATCCTGCATGTACTCACACTTCAGCCAATCGGTGGCATCGCGTGTAGCCTCATCGGCCAGACGTTCGTTGTTCGAGCAGTGCTCACCAATCAAGCCCATTTCATCATGTGAATAGGGGAAATTTTCTGCACCACCGGTACGCAGCACATGCCGGATCGCGCGATGCACCATCAAATCCGGATAGCGACGAATCGGCGAAGTGAAATGCGCATACTGGGTTTGCGCCAGCCCGAAGTGACCGATGTTATCGGGTGAATACACCGCCTGCTTCATGGTGCGCAGAATCACGGTTTGAATCAAATGTGCATCTTCACGACCTTTGGCGGCCTCCAACACAGCATTCAAATCCTTGCCGTCCGGTTTTTCGCCACCGCCCAGGGACAGGCCCAACTCACCCAGGAACGTGCGCAAATCAGCGATTTTTTCCGCCTTGGGTGTGTCATGGATGCGATACAAACCCACGATCTTGCGCCGCTCCAGATAACGCGCTGCAGCGACGTTGGCGGCAATCATGCACTCTTCAATCAGACGATGCGCATCGTTGCGTTCATACGGAACGATCGCTTCGATCTTGCGTCCCTCACCAAATACGATCTTGGTTTCAACAGTGTCGAAATCCATGGCGCCGCGACGGTTACGCGCTTCATGCAAGGTCTTGTACAAGCCATGCAAGGCTTCAAACTGCGGCACTAGCGCTGCGTATTGCGTGCGTAATTCTTCATCCTGCTCAAGCAAGATTTTGCCGACTTGGGTGTAAGTCATGCGCGCATGAGACTGCATCACACCTTCGTAGAAACGCGAACGAATGATGTCGCCTTCACGGTTGATGAGCATCTCGCACACCAGACACAGGCGATCAACATGCGGGTTGATCGAACACAGACCGTTGGACAGAATTTCGGGCAACATCGGAATCACGCGTCCGGGGAAATACACCGAAGTACTACGCATGAATGCCTCATGATCCAGCGGACTGCCCACAGTGACGTAGTGCGACACATCGGCAATCGCCACCAGCAAGCGCCAACCTTTGGCGGTCGGCTCACAATACACGGCATCATCGAAATCGCGCGCATCTTCACCGTCAATCGTGACCAGCGGCAGCTGACGCAAGTCCACGCGTCCCAGTTTGTCGCGCTCACTGACTGCTTCGCTCAAACCGGCAATCTGTTCCAGCACATCGTCAGGCCAGACATTACGCAGGTTATGGGTATGGATGGAGACGTCGATCTCCATGCCCGGCGCCATGTGGTCACCGATGACTTCGACCACCTGGCCAACAGGTTTGTTGCGCGCCGTCGGCTGCTCAACCAGTGCCACGCGCACAATTTGCCCGTCTTTGGCATCACCCAGCTTGTCCAGTGGAATCAGCACGTCCTGTGTGAGACGCTTGTTGTCCGGGGTAACAAAGGCAATGCCCGACTCCAGCACCAAACGCCCGACAACCTGGGCATTGGCGCGCTCTATCACCTCGACCAATGAGCCTTCTCGGCGCCCGCGATGATCGACGTTAATCACCTGTACGACGGCGCGGTCACCATGCAGCAAGGCGCGCATCTGGCGTGCAGCAAGGAATAAATCATCCCCGCCTTCATCCGGCACCAAAAAGCCGAAGCCATCCTTGTGGCCAATGACGCGACCGCGTACCAACTCTCCCTTGACCAGCGGGACATAGCCACCCTTGCGGTTGCGGATCAGCTGCCCATCGCGTTCCATGGCGCGTAGACGGCGACGCAACGCTTCGATGCGATCATCCTCGTCATAACCCAAATCGAGCAACAAGCGCTCGAACGTCATCGGCCCCGTGTGCTCCTTGATTTTCTCAAGAATCAGCTCGCGGCTGGCAATTGGATTGTCGTATTTTTCCGCTTCGCGCTCGGCGTGTGGATCGCGTGGTTCAGTCATGTAGACGTTGACTCATGGTAAAAATAGAAAAATAAACACTTAACTCGCAGCATCATGCCTCAACCGGATGACGCAAGACGATAGTTTCTTCGCGATCAGGCCCCGTGGAAATAATATCCACCGGTACGCCACATACCGCTTCAATGCGCCGAATGTAGTCGCGTGCACTTTCCGGCAAATCCTGCAAGCGCTTCGCACCCACCGTGGACTGGGACCAACCCGGCATGGATTCATACACCGGCTCGATATTTGCAAAGCCGTCCGCACCAACAGGCGGGGCCTGGGTGATCTGCCCGTCCACCTTATAACCGACACATAGTTGCAAGGTGTCCAAGCCATCCAACACGTCAAGCTTGGTCAGGCACAAGCCGCTGATGCTGTTAATTTGTACGGCACGACGCAACGCCACAGCATCAAACCAACCGCAGCGGCGTTGGCGGCCGGTAGTCGCACCGAATTCGTGGCCTTTGGTGCCCAGATGCTTACCCACAGGGTCGCCCATATCTTCCGCCGCGTTGTATTCCAACTCGGTCGGAAAGGGGCCGGCACCCACGCGGGTGGTGTATGCCTTGGTAATGCCCAGCACATAATCCAGTTCCAGCGGCCCCACGCCACTGCCCGTTGAAGCGCCACCAGCAGTGGTATTGGACGAGGTCACAAATGGGTAGGTGCCGTGGTCAATATCCAGCAAGGTGCCCTGTGCGCCTTCAAACAGGATATTTTTACCATCCGCGCGCAGTTGATGCAGATACTCAGTCACGTCGCACATCATCGGTAACAGCACTTCGGCATAGCCCATGCAGTCATCCAGCACGTGCTGGAAATCAACCGTATCAACGCTGAAGTAATTTTTTAGCACGAAGTTATGGTAATCCAGCACCGCACCAAGCTTTTCGGCAAAGCGCTCACGGTGCTGCAAATCAATCAGGCGCAGCGCTCGGCGCGCCACCTTGTCTTCATACGCCGGGCCAATGCCGCGACCGGTGGTTCCAATCGCACTCCGCCCCGCCGAACGCTCACGCGCCTGGTCGATGGCGACATGGTAAGGAAGAATCAGCGGGCAGGCCGCTGAAAGCTTCAGACGCTCACGCACCGGCACACCGCGAGCTTCGAGCTGGGTCATTTCCTTGAGCAGCGCATCCGGTGCCAAGACCACGCCATTGCCAATCACACACTGCACACCTTCGCGCAAGATGCCCGATGGAATCAGGTGTAGCACCGTCTTTTCACCATTCACCCACAGCGTGTGTCCCGCATTATGGCCGCCCTGAAAGCGCACCACAGCTGCCACATCCTCCGTCAAAAGGTCAACAATCTTGCCCTTGCCTTCATCGCCCCATTGGGAGCCCAAAACCACAATATTTTTGGCCATCAGGGTCAAATCTCACATATTTTCCAAAATTCGTTGCCGTGCGTCATATCCGGTTCAATCCGGTGCGTACAGCCCATCGCCAGCGCGCAATCGCCCAGACTTTCGTCCTGCCCATTATCACCCGGAAGCGCCTGAATGACCCGACAGCCTTTGGCACGCAAACCGCGCACCAAAGCGAGCAACTCAGAATAACCCGGCTCCTCACTATCCAAAACCGGCGCAAGATAAGTGTGTTGATACATCGCCTGCGCAGCCGAGCCGTCAATCTTTGTATCGGCATGCATCAAATCCAGTAAAGCGCGCACATCGGCTGAAAAACCCGTCGCCGGACGTGCGCGCCCAAACGCCTCACCGATACCATCATAACGACCACCACGCGCAATAGCCTGACGATGCCCCGGCACATAGGCCGCAAACACCATGCCAGTGTGGTAGTGATAACCGCGCAACTCGGCAAGATCAACATGCAGTTTCACGCCTGAACCACTCGCCAGCACCAAGCGCGCCAACTCGGACAAGTTATCCAGGGCCAAGACCACGCCATCCCCTGCGTCGGCCAGCACCGTGCGCGCACGCTCCAAGGTCTCTACACCCTCACCATGCAGCTCCGCCAAGGCGTGCAGCATGGCAGCAAGACTTGGCGTGAGCTTGCGCGCAGCAAGGAAAACCTGAATCTCTGGCATGGCCTTGCGTTGCAATAAGGCAAAAAATTCCGTTTCCTCGTCAGCTTCAAACTGCGCTTGTGCCATCAGCTCACGGAAAATGCCAACATGCCCCAGATCCAGCCACACGTCGTTAATACCGACGACTGCCAAGGTGTCGAGCAGCAAACTGAGAATCTCGCGATCACTTTCGATACCGGCATGACCAAATAACTCGGCACCGACCTGCATGGGTGCGCGCGAACCGGCAAAGCCCCCCGGCATGGCGTGCAACACTGTGCCCAAATAGCACAACCGGGTTGGCTCGGTATGCCCAAGACTATGTGCATCAATCCTCGCCATTTGCGGTGTCATATCCGCACGAATACCCATCAAACGCCCGGTAAGCTGGTCGATCACCTTCAGCGTGGACAAATCCAGATCATCGCCCGGATGAATCAACAAAGACTCGACATATTCAACCATCGGCGGCACGACCAGGCCATAGCCCCATGCGCGAAACAAATCGAGCACACGCCGGCGCAAACCCTCAACTGCCCAGGCCGCGTCGGGTAATAACTCGTCGATACCGGCAGGTAACAACCACCTATTTTCTTGATTCATGTTTTATAAAACTCATTTAGCCACAGAGTACATGGAGGTCACAGAGATGAAGTCATCGCTCATGCATTCAGCAAACATTTCAGTCAGCCGGAACAGCACAAGATCGCGTTATCAGTCTAACCACCTCATCTTGCTGAACCCTGTAGTTTGCATTAAGGCGCCCACGCAAATCACAACTAGCCACGAATCAAAATGAGCGACACCAAACCCACAACGATCACCGCCAAACCGATCATGCGAATCACATGATCCGGCAAGGCGGATAATTGCTCAGCCGATTGACGATAAAAGCGCGGGCTGATAAAGGGTAACAAACCCTCAATCACCAACACCAAGGCCAATGCCGCCCACAAGTCATTCAAATGATCCATCAATGCTTCTTGGGCGCTACTGGATTAGGGCTATTGAAATAACGGAAGAAATCGCTATCCGGCTGCAACACCATGACATCCGACTTATCTGCAAACGCCTTGGAATAGGCTTGCATACTGCGATAAAAATCGAAAAACGCCGGATCCTGACTAAAGGCCGCCGTATACGTTGCCGCTGCTTTTGCATCGCCCTGACCGCGAATCACCTGCGACTCGGCATAAGCCTGCGCCAAAATTTCCTCACGCTGACGATCCGCATCCGCCGTAATCCGTCGCGCCTGTTCTTCACCACGCGAACGGAAGCCACGCGCTACGGTGGCACGCTCCTTTTCCATGCGGCGGTAGACTGACTCGCTCACTTCAGGCGGCAGGTCAATGCGCAAAATTCGCACGGCCACGACTTCAATACCCAGTTTCGTGGCCTCCACATTCGCTGCCTGTCGGGTGCGCTCGGTAATTTCACCGCGCGCGCCAGACACTGCTTCCGTCACCGTCATGCCGCTAAACTGGTTTTTCATGCCATCGCGCACAATCTGGGTCAAACGCAGGGCTGCCATACGATCATCGCCACGGGTGGAGCGGTAAAACGTTGCTACATCACTAATCCGCCATTGGATAAACGCATCGACGATCACGTTTTTCTTTTCGCTGGTCAAATATCGCTCAGGCGGTGCATTCAAGGCCTGCAAACGCCCGTCAAAGCGCTTTACGTTGGTCAAAAATGGTAGTTTGAAATGCAAACCGGGTGTGAAGTCGGTTTTAACAATTTCACCCAAGCGGAATAAAACCACGCGGTCATATTCGTTGACAGTAAATAATGCCGACGAAAGCACAAAGAAAATCAACGCCAAAACCGGCATGAAATAGTTTTTTAGAGAATTCATGGAGCCGTCCTCGAACGTAGATCAGGCTGGACGCGCGCTGCTGGGGCTGCAGGTGAAGCCACCACTGGCACAGACGGCTTAAGCATATCGCTCGACTGTGTCACAGAGCCGGCAGATTGTGCGTTTTGCAGCATTTTATCCAAGGGCAAAAGCACCACATTACTGCTACCCTGCCCCGATGAGCTTTGCGTATCCATCAGCACTTTACTGCTCCTGGACATCACGCCTTCTAGGGTTTCCAGATACATACGCTGACGGTTGATTTCGGGTGATTTCTTCACCTCCGCCAACAAATCCAGAAAACGCTGCGACTCACCCTCAGCGGCACTTTCAACCCGCGCGCGATAGCCACGCGCATCCTCCACGACCTGTGCGGCTTGCCCCTTGGCCACAGGCAAAATACCTGCACGATACGCATCGGCTTCATTAATCAAACGTTGCTCATCTTCACGCGCTTTGATTGCATCCGCAAAGGCCGATTGCACGGATTCAGGCGGTTGCGCATCCTGCATATTCACCGTTTGCACTTCCAAACCAGTACGGAAGTCAGGCTCACTGCTGTCCAGCATCTCCTGCAACAGCGATTTCACCATGGTTACCACCTCGGCGCGCCCATCGGTCAACACAAAGGTCATGGTGTTCTTACCCACAACGCTGCGCACTGCGCTTTCAAATGATGCCTGCATCACGCCATCCGGATCGCGGGTATTGAACACATACTCACGCGGATCCTTGACGTTGTACTGCACAGCCATTTCGATTTCGACGATGTTTTCATCGGCGGTCAGCATTTGCATTTTCATCTGCTTGCTGCGGAATTGATCCACATCCACAGTCTGTACCTGTTGAATCGGCGAGGGCATATGCCAATGTGGTCCAGGCGTGGCGGTGGTCACATATTTACCGAACTGTGTCACCACGGCGCGCTGGCCATCATTCACAATGTAAATCCCCGAAGCCAGCCACAAGGCCAAACCCGCTCCGGCGATCAAGCCGAGCGTCGTGGCACTGGGCATTCCTCCGCCACCTTCGTTACCCGATGCATTGTCACCCGAGTTATTACCTTGGCCGCCGAGCTTGCCGCTTAAATCCTTCAGCCACTGCTCGACTTTCGGCGGAGTACCTCCACTGTTACGCGGTGTTCTCCACGGGTCTTGGCCACCACCGCCAGGCTCATTCCACGCCATTAGATCGTCCTCTTCTGTGTCTTATCAGAGACATCGTAAATAAAACTTGTTGAATTCTAGGGTTAGGTCACACACAAGAGCAAGGCACACGAGCAAGAAAGCCCGCGCACAATGCCGTAAAAACTTTAGCCACGCTCCAGAACACTTTTCAACATCGGTTCATGTGCCAACAACTGATTCCAACGCACCAGGGACACACGAATCGCAAGCTGGTAGCGTCCGTCATCATCCATCGTTTCGCTAACAATCGCCCCCTCGGCGTACAGTTTGGCGCGCAAACGTGCTTCGGCGGGCTCAAGTTGCAGCGTGCATTCAAGCGTTTCCTCTGCCAAACACTCGCTAATTGCCTGAAATAAAAGATCAATCCCCAAGCCTTTCGCTGCTGAAATCCATACGCGGCGCGGGCGACCACCTTCGTCGTAATCAATCCCCGGCGGACGGTACATCAGATCAATCTTGTTCATCACCTCAAGGCGCGGCACTTCGTGTGCATTGATTTGTTCGAGCACATGCTCAACCTCATGCACACGCTCATCGCGCCCCTCGCTTTGCGCATCAATCACATGCAGCAACAATGTGGCTTCGCGGGTTTCTTCCAGAGTCGAACGGAAGGCCGCCACCAGCTCGTGCGGCAAATCGGCAATAAAACCGACCGTATCGGCCAACACCATCGCCCCACCCTGCGGAATCTCAACTCGGCGCAACGTAGCATCCAGCGTAGCGAACAGTTGATCGGCAACGTACACACCCGCCTCGGTCAGACGGTTAAACAGGGTGGACTTACCGGCGTTGGTGTAACCGACCAGCGCCACGGTGGGTAAATCGGCACGTTGCCGCCCCTTGCGGCCTTCCTGACGCTGCGAGCGCACTTTCTCCAAACGCCGCTTGAGCTGGGCAATGCGCAAGGCCACCAAACGGCGGTCGGTCTCAAGCTGGGTTTCACCCGGCCCACGCATCCCAATGCCTCCGCCGCCCTGACGCTCCAAGTGCGTCCAGCCGCGCACCAGGCGCGTGGAAAGATGCTGCAACTGCGCCAGCTCGACCTGCAACTTACCCTCGTGCGAACGCGCGCGCTGGGCAAAAATATCCAGAATCAACCCCGCACGATCCAGCACGCGGCAGCTCAACATTTTCTCAAGATTGCGCTCCTGACTTGGAGACAAGTCGTGATTCACAATCACCAAACCTGCTTTTGAGGCTTCGACCTCGCGCAAAACTTCCTCGACTTTGCCGCTGCCGATCAGGGTACGCGCATCAAATTGCGTGCGCGTCACCACCATCACGACTTCGATCAACGCTCCGGCAGAGCGCGCCAGCTCGACAAACTCATCGACCGCCTCAGAAGACTCATCCTTGCGCGAGCGCACATGCACCAACACGGCACGATCACCGTCCGAGGTGTGCGCACCAACACTTAGAAAGCCATCTTTGGATTCATTTTTACGAAAAACGCGACTCGGCTCATCGTCAATAACAACCGCCGGCTCGAACAGAATTTCACTCAAGCGTCATGCCCATTGTCCGCATGCACTGCGCCTTCATCGTTATCACCAATATCCATTTGCACCGGGCGAGCAGGAACAATGGTGGAAATCGCATGTTTGTAAACCATCTGACTAACCGTGTTTTTAAGCAAAATCACATAGTTATCAAATGATTCAACCTGCCCCTGCAATTTAATGCCATTCACCAGATAAATTGACACTGGCACGCGGTCACGGCGCAGGATATTCAAAAAAGGCTCTTGTAAATTTTGGCCTTTGGCCATGGTTATCATCCTGTTCATAAGTGGTGTGAATGTTATCACAAGGAAAAGCTTGCGCCGTTTAACCATGCCTCAAGTTCAGTCACGAGCGATGACAGACCTTCGGCATGGTCTAAACAAGAGGTGATGTCACGCACATCCCGCTCGCTGCGCAACCAGGTCATCTGGCGCTTGGCCAAGCCGCGTGTTGCTGTCACACCCAACTCAACCATGTCCTCATACGTATG
>JAGUXT010000029.1 GCA_020061705.1 Halothiobacillus sp.
CCGATCTGGCAATGGCCACGCGCTGCCGCTGACCGCCGGAAAGCTGGTTGGGGCGGTGATGCGCGCGCTCGCTCAAGCCGACGGCGGCCAGAGCCTGCTGCACCTTGCTTTGCCGTTCGCCTGTGCTGATCCCGGCGAGTACCAGCGGCAGGGCCACATTGTCGAAAGCTGATAGGCGCGGCAAAAGATGAAACGACTGAAACACAAAGCCGATGCGCTCACGGCGCAGGCGCGCACGCTCCTGTTCATTCAGATCCTGCGTGTCACGGTTTTCGAGTCGATAAACACCTGTGGTGGGCCTGTCGAGCAGGCCGAGCATGTTGAGCAGGGTGGACTTGCCGGAGCCAGACGGTCCCATCAGCGAAACATACTCTCCTGCCGCGATGCTTAGGTTGATGTCGTCCAGCGCATGCACCTCGCTATCACCGAGCAGGTAGCGTCGCCCCAAATGGCTTAACTCAATCATGGGGCGGCCTTGCCTTCTTGCGCCAAGGCACCAACCTTGACGTTGGCATCATCAAAATTCAACACCAGCTTGTCGCCCACGGTTACGCCTTCAAGCACTTCAATCCAACGCCAGTTGGCCAGCCCTTTTTTGATGCTGCGCTGCTCAATCTTGCTGCTCGTCGGATTGAAGATGAGTACGCCACCGTCTTCCATCAGCGCTTCGCTGGGAATGCGCGTCACATCCTTGCGCGCTGCAAGAATAATCTCGGCATCGGCGCTGTAGCCGGGTAACAGCTTCGCTTTGCGTGGGTCATCAGCCAGATCAATTTCCACCGTCACAAAACGCGCCTGTTTTTCCTTGTCTTCCACGTAAGCCCCGATGCGCCGCACCGTGCCAGCAAACAGCGCGTCGCGGAACGCATCCAGCGAGACCCGTGCCGGCATGCCCACGCGCACTGCCGCTGCATCCACTTCATCAATCGGCGCATCAATGTAGATGCAGCCGTATTCGACCAGATCCACCGCAGGTGGCGTAGGAATGCCCGGTGGCGAGGGCGAGGTGATTTCTGCGATCTCACCATTGAGTTCGACGATTACCCCGTCGAAGGGTGCACGCACAATGGTGCGCTCAAGCTGAGCATCCAACGTGGCAAACTTGGCACGCACCAGATCAATTTGCGCTTGGCTGGCCGCGCATTGGGCGCGCGCAACCAGAGCTTGCGATTGGGCTTGGTCGATGGATTCAGCTGATGCCAGACCGCTGGATTTAAGGCGATTGAGGCGCGCGGCATCGCGTTCGGCTTGCACGGCTTGCGTGCAGGTCGCGTTGGATTGTGCCTCGGTGGACTTTAACTCCTGCTCGGTCAGTGCACGCTCGGTTTGAATGTCGTGATTCCACAACTCAAGCAGCACATCATCCTTTTTCACCTGCGCGCCCTCACGGAAGGGCAGGCGAATGATTTGCCCGCTGACCGAGGGCGAAAGTTTGGCGCGACGACAGGCAGTGACCGTGCCCGCGCGGGTGTTGCTTGCGGTCGCTTCCACCGTGCCTTGCTCGACCGTGTGCAAACGCACCGTCACCGGCTGCGGGCGCTGTGTCCACCACCACGCGCCAGCAGCCAAAGCCAGCAAGATAACAATCCACAGCATGCGCTTGAGCATTGAATTCATTCCTTCAGTGTCCGGGTTTATACGGCTAGTCTAACCTGCTTGATTTAAGGAAATATCACCAAGAGTGTCTTGATGATCTTAAAGCCAATCCGTGACATCGGGATGCTTTGTTGGTAGCATCCGCCTCCCTTGTCAGTATGCCAAGGTGTCTGTTCGAGGCTTTGTCCTCGTGTCTATGGCGGGCGCATTCGCCCTCTCGCGACAGGCAGCCGTGAAATCCGCCAGGTCCGGAAGGGAGCAACGGTAGCGGTGGGTCTGGGTGCCGGGATGTGGTGGGTGCGTTTCGCCGCCCTCAAATTTCCTGTTTTTTATTGGTTCTGTAAGCGCCTGCTCGCTATTGTTCTCAAAACAGTCGCTAATAACGTGTAGGTGCGAATTCATTCGCACAAAAGCACCTGAATTGTGCGAATGAATTCGCACCTACAGTGTCGTTTCGCACAGGCTTTGCATCTGCCCGCATCTTCGTCGTGCTTGCTGTTAGAATCGCAGCCTTTATTTAGTGTTGCCGGTAGGTTTATGGGCGAGTTGGGTTCGGACTATCAGGTGTTGGCGCGCAAATGGCGGCCACGTCGCTTTGAGGACATGGTGGGTCAGGAGCATGTTTTGCGCGCCCTGACGACTGCCCTGGATGAGCAGCGACTGCATCACGCTTACCTGTTTACCGGTACACGCGGCGTGGGTAAAACCACGGTGGCGCGCATTTTTGCCAAGGCGCTCAATTGCGAGCGGGGCGTGAGCAGCCACCCTTGCGGTGTGTGTTCGTCCTGTGTGGCGATTGATGAGGGTCGTTTTGTTGACCTGATAGAGGTGGACGCGGCTTCGCGCACCGGGGTGGACGATACCCGAGATCTGCTCGAAAACGTGCAATATCTGCCGAGCCAGGGGCGCTTCAAGGTGTACCTGATCGACGAGGTGCACATGTTTTCCAAGAGCAGCTTCAATGCGCTGCTGAAAACACTGGAAGAGCCGCCGCCGCACGTCAAATTCCTGTTGGCGACTACCGACCCGCATAAATTGCCGGTGACGGTGCTTTCGCGCTGCCTGCAGTTTCATCTCAAAGCCCTGCCGCGCCGCATGATTTTTGCGCGTTTGGCGCAAGTGTTGGAAGCGGAAAATGTAGCGTTTGATGAGGCCGCCTTGCAGCTTTTGGCGCGCGCGGCGGAAGGTAGCGTGCGCGATGCCCTGAGTTTGCTCGATCAGGCTATTGCCTATGGGCAGGGGCGTGTGACTGAAGATGAGGTCGGTGCCATGCTGGGACTGACTTCGGAGGCGCGTTTGCGTGCGCTGGTGGCGGCCTTGTCTGCGCAGGATGCCCCCGCCTTGTTCGCCGCCATGAGCCAGCTTGCGCAGGGTGCACCGGATTATGCCGAGGTGTTGGCCGAGCTGTTGCAGCTGTTTCATGCGCTGGCCGTGCAGCAGCTCATGCCCGATGCCGATGCGGAATTGTTCGAGGCTTCGCCCGCTCTGGTGGCTGAATTTGCCCCCTTGCTTAGCCCCGATGCCGTGCAGTTGTTATACCAGATTGCCTTGCACGGGCGGCGTGATTTGCCGCTTGCCCCAAGTCCTCGCTTGGGGTTGGAAATGACCATGATGCGCATGTTGGCGTTTACACCGCAGAGCGGGTCAGAAACAGCGCCTGCGACGGCGAATGCTGCGCGCACACAAAGCGTGACTTCGCGTGCGGCGCAGTCCAGCGCTGGAACGACTTCGCCAGCACCTGCGTCGGCGCGCATGGCACCGCAAGAAGCCATTCAAGCAGCCTTGCAGGCAGCGGGTGCTTCACCGCGTGCCAACAAGCCGATTGAGAAAGCCGATCCTGTCATCGCTCCCGCAGTCGGTCAGGTCGTTGCACCAACGTCGCCAGCGCTTGCGTTACCTGCTGAAGTGGAAACGCTCAACATCAAGCCGCTGGGTGATTGGCACGCGGTGTTACCGCGTTTGGGATTGAAAGCCATGGTGATGCAGTTGGCGGAAAATCTTGAGTTTGTCAGTCAGGAGGGCGATAAAATCACTCTGCGCTGTCCAGTGAGTCATGTCAGCGTGCGCTCGGCGGCCAGTGAAAAAACCTTGGCTTTGGCCTTGGGCAGGCAGCTTGGCTTGAGTGGCGCGGCGCGTTTACAGATTATCGAAGGTGTCACCGAAAAGGCGACTCCTGCGCAGGTGCGCCAACAAACGCAGGATGCGCGCCAGCAGCAGGCCGTGCAAAGCCTGCGCAATGACCCGCTGGTGCGCGCGCTTGAGGACAATTACGATGCGCGTTTGCTTGAGGATACGGTGCGCCCGTTGGATGAAGGTTTAAATTAACTTGTTGATTTTAATGGAGAGAATGCAGTCATGATGAAAGGCGGTATGGGTCAGTTGATGAAGCAGGCGCAAAAAATGCAGGAAGACTTGCAAAAGGCGCAAGAAGCCTTGGCGCATCTGGAAGTCACCGGGGTCTCGGGTGGCGGCATGGTCAGCGTGTTGATGACTGGCAAACATGAAGTGCGCCGCGTGACCATCGACCCGTCCCTGATGGGCGATGACAAGGAAATGCTGGAAGATTTGCTGGCCGCTGCGATGAACGATGCGGTGCGCCGTGTCGAGCAGGAAACGCAAAGCCGCATGTCGGGTGTGACGGCAGGTATGCCGATGCCACCGGGCTTCAAGCTGCCGTTCTAGTCTAAAACACGGGGCATGTTATGCAGCTCTCGCCCATGGTGAATGAATTGATGGAAGCCCTGCGCCGCTTGCCCGGCGTGGGGCCGAAATCAGCGCAGCGTCTGGCTTTGCATCTGTTGCAGCGTGACCGTGATGGTGCGCGACGTTTGGCGCGCGCGCTGGATGCGGCGGCGGAACGGGTGGGGCATTGCACCCAGTGTCGCACGCTGACCGAAGAGCTTGTGTGTAGCTTGTGCCGCAATCCGCAGCGTGATCGTAGCCAGTTGTGCGTGGTGGAGTGGCCGCAGGATCAGTGGTCACTGGAAAATTCCGGTGCCTATCGTGGTTTGTATTACCTCTTGATGGGACGTTTGAGTCCGCTGGACGGTATTGGGCCGCGTGAACTGGGTCTGGACAAGCTGGAAGTACGGCTGAATTCGGGGGAAATCACGGAGGTTATTTTGGCCACCAGCAGTACGATTGAAGGCGAAACTACGGCGCATGTCTTGAGTGAAATGTGTCGTGTACGTGGCATTGCCGCCACCCGCTTGGCGCAGGGTGTGCCAATGGGTGGTGAGTTGGAGTTTGTCGATGGCGGCACGCTGGCGCGGGCGTTGAATGATCGACGTGCCATTTAACTGAAGGACTTTGAGCATGAGTGAAACCATTTTCAGCAAAATTATCCGCAAGGAAATCCCGGCGCAGATTGTGTTCGAGGATGATGAAATCCTTGCCTTCCGTGACATTAATCCGCAAGCACCAACGCATATTCTGATTATTCCGAAAAAGCCGATTGCCACCTTGAATGATGTGAGCGCCGAGGATGCGCCGCTGATCGGTCGCTTGTTTCTGGTGGCCAAGCAGCTTGCGGCGGATTTGGGCGTGGCCGAGGCGGGTTATCGCACCGTGTTCAACTGCAATCCGGCGGGCGGGCAAGAGGTGTATCACATTCATCTGCACCTGCTGGCCGGGCGGCAAATGATGTGGCCGCCGGGCTAAACTGAGTGGGGTCAGATAAGCCCGCACCACGCGTTTTGGTCATCGGCGCAGGCCCCGCAGGCTTGATGGCCGCCGAGGTTCTGGCGGCGGGCGGCGTGCAGGTGGACGTGTTTGATGCCATGCCATCTGCCGGGCGTAAATTTCTTATGGCTGGCAAGGGTGGGCTGAACATTACCCATGCCGAGCCGTTTGATACTTTCGTGGCGCGTTATGGCGAGGCGCAGGCTTGGCTCACGCCGCTGTTGGCTGAATTTGGCGCGCCGCAGATTCGAGAATGGATGCACGACTTGGGCATCGAGAGCTTTGTCGGCAGTTCCGGTCGCATCTTTCCCAAGGAAATGAAGGCTGCTCCGCTATTGCGTGCATGGTTGCACCGTTTGCGCACGGCAGGGGTGCGCTTCCACATGCGCCATCGTTGGCTCGGTTGGGGGGCCGCCGGCGAATCCCTTTTCGCCACAGCAGACGGCGAGCGCACGGTGCAAGCCGATGCAGTCATTCTCGCCCTTGGTGGTGGCAGTTGGGCGCGCCTGGGTTCCGATGGCGCCTGGGTGCCCGTGCTACAGCAACGCGGGGTCGCCGTGGCGAGTTTGGAAGCGAGTAATTGCGGCTTTGAATGTGTGTGGAGTGATTTTCTAAAAACGCGCTACGCCGGGCAGCCGCTCAAACCCGTGATTGTTAGCCACGCAGACGTACACGGCGTGCTCACCCGCGTGCAAGGCGAGTTGATGTTGACCGAATACGGCCTGGAAGGCGGCGCGATTTACGCCCTATCCAGCACCTTGCGTCAAAGCATCAACGCACAGGGCGAAGCGTGGATTCAGCTTGATCTCTTGCCTCATCACAGCATCAACGCCGTGCGCGACGCACTGCAACAAGGTCGTGGCACACGCAGCCTGACGGAGCATTTGCGCCGTCGCCTCAAGCTGCACAGTGTGCAAAGCGCACTATTGCACGAAGTTTTGCCCGCCGAAGTCCTTAACGACAACCCGCGTCTTGCAGCCGCGCTCAAGGCATTGCCCATACGCCTTTGCGCCATGCGTCCGATCGACGAAGCCATCAGCACCGCTGGTGGTGTAATGCGGCAAGCATTGGATGCCCGCCTGATGCTCAATGCACTGCCCGGCGTATTCTGCGCGGGCGAAATGCTTGATTGGGATGCGCCGACCGGAGGCTATTTGCTCAGCGCCTGCCTCGCCAGCGGCCGCGTGGCGGGGCAAGGGGCGCTGGAGTGGCTAGCAGCCCGCTCCGCAACCGCGTCCTGACATTACTTGAAGTACTGCGAGAGTGCCTTAAGCAAGCCTTCGGGATGCGTTGCGTTGGTGAGCGGGCTGAGCTTATCCACGTTGTAGCTCACGGAATCGTAAAGGCCGAAGGGCGACATGTACTTGCCAGTGGTGGATGCGCAAAGCGTCCCATCGTAGTTGTGAATGCCATAGGTACTGTCCGGAACATCCGAGGGACTTCCGTCGCGTTTCCAGAGAGCGTTCTGCCATTGGAAGATGCAGAAGCCCTTGACCATGCTCGTCGGGGTGGCATCCATGTAGGTGCGTACGGCCTGAGCCTGGCCGATGACCTGATCGACTTTGATGTCGTTCGATCCGGCGTCAATCCGGCTGCGACCCAGTTCGGTAATCATCAGTGGAACACCATAGCTGCCCGCGTCATAGGCTTTGAGGATGTTGTTTTCCAGATCGCCGCCACCCAGCTTGAAGGTCTGGATCGAGTTGTAAAAGCGGCTGCTGTAAATGTTGGCGGGAATCGCCGGAATCGAGCCCTCGCCATTTTTGAACATGGCGTAAAAGCGTTTTTCGTCGGCATTGCTGATCGGGATGGTAATGAAATGATCGGGTGCAAGGCTGTTGAGCTGCTTGACCACCTGCACCGCGCGGCTGATGCGGGTCGTCGTATCCAGCCCGTACTGATTAAGGTCAAGTTCATTACCGACGCTGAAAGAGTGAACCGCCGGGTGAATGGCGCCATTCGTTTTCACGCTCTCGACGATTTGCGTCACGGTGTTGCTGATGCTTTCCCATGCATATTGATCGTTGCTGAAGTTCCAGTTGGAGACCGGAATGATGACCTTGATGCCCAGCGATTGAGCCTTGTCGAGGAAGGCGATGTGTCCTTGCCCGGCAACACCCTGCGTGGTCGAGCCGCGCACATAGTTGTAGTCGTACAGGCGAATCACATTGACCCCAGCGGCGGCCATGTTCTCCAGATCATCGCGACCGCAATCGTCCTTTTTGCCCCATATCGCCTGGAAGTTGTCGGCGGTCATGTCGGAATCGTAGAACGCGCCCGTGGGTGCGCTGGTAAAGATGCTTGGGATCGGCGAATAGGCGAAGCCGCGCCAGGGTTGTGAAAATACGGTTTGCGGCGTGGTGCGCGCGCCAGCATCGACATAAAGAATCGTGTCGAGGAAAGCGATGTCCAATGGAGAGGTACCAAGCGGGACGGCCTTGAAACTGATGGTTTTGGCTGCCGCGTCCAGGGTAGGTTCCGAAAGGGTCAGAAGCGCAAGCTTGTAGCTTCCGTCGCTGCTCTCGCCCGCCACCGAGGCATTGGGTGCGCTTGTGCCGAAACGTTCGTCCCAGTTATCGGCAAAGGTCTTGAGGCTTTCAAAGTCGCCATCGCGCGCCGGGGCATTGTTCATCCAGAACACGCGTTCATCGACGTTTTGCATGACTAGACGGAAGCCGCCCTTGCCATCCGCTTCCACGCGGGACGTGGCCGAGTTCAGGGCAAATGAGGAACCCGCATCCGGCGGCGTGAGGTTGTTGAGGATGGTCAACACCGGCTCGGAAAATGTGCCGATGCCGCTGCTGATGTCGTAGGAGGACTTGGCAAGCGTCAGGCTGAAACTCATCCGCCCGGTCTTCGCGTCGAAACGTTGCTGGCTGACGCTGCCAAACAGGGCGTGCAGGCCGCTGCTGTTTTTGTATTGCAACAGGGCGTTGGGAGGCACGTCAGCGTACGTTTTGCTCCACGCGCCATTGACGAAGGCATCGGTGGCATCTTCACCGGCCACACGCTGCGGTCGGTCGGTGTACCAGTCCGCTCCGGGATGGACGGCATCCAGAGTGACGCTCAGTTTTTGGGTTTGATCGCCCGCTCCAGCCGAACCCGAGCCGCCAGCGAGGATGTAGATGCGGTTGCTGCTGTCAGTGTTTGCAGCAGGTAGTATTTCGCTGTCGCCTCCACAAGCGCTGAGAAAAAGAGGAAGCGCGGCCACGACTGCGATCATTAAGGTTTTCAAGTGCTTCATCGCTAGTCCTCGCTAGGTTAAACGGGCATTCACAGGTGTATTCCTGGAACAACGAAACATCAATCCGTGGGGCTTGCCAGCACCTCATCCAGCCAGTCGAACATTTGCTGGAGGAAGCGTGAGCGGCCAAGCATGGCGCAGTGGTCGCCGGCGCCTTCGGCTGCGGTAAATTGCACCAAGGTCTTGGGTGAAGTAAGCGCCGCGTAAACTTCGGGAGCCGATTTTGCCAGCGGGTCATTTTCTTCTTGCGCCACAAACACCGGGCAGCGGATGGCCTCGAGGCGGTTACGATTGCTGAATCCACGGCTGGCCTCCACGTAAGCGGGCAGACTGTCCACACCATGCACCCAGAAGGCGCGTTGCACGATTTTCCAGCGCAGCGCCGGGATGCTTTCGATATACGCCATATACGGTGCAAACAGGGCGGGGTCGGCCTCCAAGGGATGTTGCAAAACCTCATCCGGCAGTCCGGGCAGCATGGCGCAGAGTGACTCCCACAGATCCATAAAGCCGGGGTCGGCGACACAGGCGGCCAGGCGCGGTTCGCCGCTGAC
>JAGUXT010000052.1 GCA_020061705.1 Halothiobacillus sp.
AATTTGCTCGGCAAATACTTGAACGGAAGCGTCGTCATGGTTGTTGGTCGTGGCGAAGTTGGCAAGCATTTGGCTGAGTAAAGCTCGCTGCGCAGTTTCGTCGAGCAGCTCGCGGCGTAGGTCGTTGAGGGTGGGAAGTGACATGGAAGGCCTTGGAATTGTTATGGGTGATATGGGTATTCAAAGCTTGGAAACCCCGTGAGTGTCCATAGCTTAACTCGATACTACCTGTTTGCATGGTAGCATCACGCGCTTTAAGAACCTGTCCGTAAAGGCAGTTTCAGTTCCTGACCACGTACCGAGAATCTATTCTAATGAATGCCATTCCAGAACATCACCCCGCCTTTGTATTCAAGCGCCGCCAGTGGATTGAGGCACTTAAGCTGCATGTTGATGAGTTTGAACACCTGGCCACGGGCGCGCGGCATTTTCATCTGGCAGCTGAGGATGATAACAATGTATTCCTCGTGGGTTTGCGCACCGTGCCGCAAGATTCCACCGGTGTGGCGCATATTCTTGAACATACGGTGTTATGTGGCAGTGAGCGTTTTCCGGTGCGCGATCCGTTTTTCATGATGACGCGGCGCTCCCTGAATACCTTTATGAATGCGTTTACCTCCAGCGATTGGACGGCCTATCCCTTTGCCAGTCAAAACAAAAAGGATTTTTTCAATTTGCTGGACGTTTATTTGGATGCGGTATTTTTTGCGCGTTTGGATGCCCTAGATTTTGCGCAGGAAGGTCATCGAGTGGAGTTTGTCGAGGCTGAGAATCCGGATAGCGACCTGGTATTCAAGGGCGTGGTTTTCAATGAAATGAAAGGGGCGATGAGTAATCCGGTGAGTGTGCTTTGGCAGACGCTCACGCAACATGCTTATCCGACGGTGACGTATCACCACAATAGCGGCGGCGAGCCGGAAGCGATTCCTGATTTAACCCATGAGCAACTGGTGGCGTTTTATAAGCGTCATTACCATCCGTCAAATGCCGTATTTATGACCTATGGCGATATG
This sequence comes from Halothiobacillus sp., assembly GCA_020061705.1. Classification (GTDB taxonomy): domain Bacteria; phylum Pseudomonadota; class Gammaproteobacteria; order Halothiobacillales; family Halothiobacillaceae; genus Thiofaba. The sequence goes on from JAGUXT010000052.1 coordinate 1,014, forward strand.
TCGCTGCTCGACGTGCAGGACATGATGCACAGTCGTGCCCTGTCGCGTTTTACGCGCATTGATCCGCATACACGCGTGCCTGCCGAGCAGCGCTTTAGCGTACCGCAGGCGGTGAGCGAGCCCTATGCGGCTGAAGCTGACCCCGAAGGCAATACGGCGGATAAAACCCATGTCGTCGTGGGTTGGTTGTTGGGTGAAAATACCGATCTTGAAGGACTGTTGGAGGCGCAACTGCTTTCCGGCGTGCTGCTCTCCAACAGTGCTTCACCGCTGATGCTGGCGCTGGAAACCACCAAGCTGGGCAATGCGCCCTCGCCGTTATGCGGTCTGGAAGACTCGCAGCGCGAGATGCTGTTTGCCGCTGGAGTGGAAGGCTCCAACCCGGAGCAGGCCGGTGCGGTCGAGCAGATGATGCTTGATGTGTTAACCGACGTGGCCGACAACGGCGTGCCATTGGAGATGGTTGAGGCCGTGCTGCATCAACTGGAGCTTTCGCAGCGTGAAATTAGTGGCAGCTCGTACCCCTATGGCTTGCAACTGATTTTGCACGCCTTGCCCGCAGCGATTCATGAGGGCGACCCGGTGGCGCTGCTGGATTTGGAGCCTGTGTTGGCGCAATTACGCGAGCGGGTGCAAAACCCTGACTACATCAAGGGACTGGTGCGTCGTTTGTTGTTGGACAACCCGCATCGGGTACGTTTGGCGCTGGTGCCTGATACCGAACTGGCAGCGCGCAAGGTGCTTACTGAATCTGCTCGCCTGGCTGCAATGAAGGCCGCGATGACCGAGGCGGACAAACAGTCGGTGGTGGCGTTGTCCAAAGCTTTGCTTGAACGTCAGGCGCAGCAGGATGACCCTGATATTTTGCCCGAAGTGACCCGCGCGGATATCCCTGCGACGCTGCACACCCCAGCGGCACACCATGTTGATACGGCGCCACGCCGCACGACCTGGTTTGATGCCAGTACCAATGGCCTGGTGTACGGCCAGGTGGTGATGCCCTTGCCGAAGTTGTCCAAGGTTGAGCTGGAACTGTTGCCCTTTGTGACGGGCATGATGAGCGAGTTGGGCGCGGGTGAGCACGATTATCTGGAAATGCAGCAACGCCAATCGGCGGTCACGGGCGGTGTTCATGCCTATGCCTCGGTGCGTGCCACGGTGGAAAACGAGCAGCAAACCCATGCGCATTGGGTGCTTTCCGGAAAGGCATTGGCACGCAATGGCGCGGCCTTGCAGGACTTGATGTGCGAGACGCTGGAAACCGTGCGCTTTGACGAACTGCCACGCTTGCGCGAGCTGGTGGCGCAAACCCGTGCCGGGCGCGAGCAGGGGGTCACGTCGGCGGGACATAGTCATGCCATGGGCATTGCCGCGTCACGCTTGTCGCCTTCGGCAGCGCTGTCTCATGCCTGGGGTGGGTTGCTCGGTTTGCAACGCCTGAAAACGCTGGATGATGTGCTTGATGACGAGGTGGAGCTGACGGGGTTTGCTGCATGTTTGACTGCTTTGCATGAAAAACTGGTCAAGACTCCGCGCGAGTGGTTGTTTGTTGCCGAAGCGCGTAATTTTGACGGACTGGCGGTTGCGCAAGCGGCAACCTGGAAGGTTTCATCAGGTCAGGCTGCATGGGATATGGCCTTGTCGCCGACGCGCGCAGCCACACGTGAGGCATGGTTGACGAACACGCAGGTGCATTTCTGTGCCAAAGCCTATGCTGCCGTGCCTCTGGACCATGCGGATGCCGGCGCGTTAGCACTGCTTGGCGCGTATTTGCGCAATGGCTATCTGCATCGTGCCATTCGTGAGCAGGGCGGGGCGTATGGGGGCGGCGCAAGCTATGATGCCGAATCGGCCAGCTTCCGCTTCTACTCCTACCGTGATCCGCGCTTGACTGAAACTCTGAACGACTTCGATCGTGCACTGGATTGGCTGCACGGCGACGGGCATAGCGCACAAGCTCTCGAAGAGGCCTTGTTGTCGGTCATTTCGAGTATTGATAAACCCAGTTCGCCGGCAGGCGAGGCCAAAAAGGCCTATTACAGTGCGTTGCATGGTGTGACGCCTGAACGGCGCATGGCTTATCGTGCGCGGTTGCTGGACGTCACGCTAGACGATTTACGTCGTGTGGCCAGTGCCTATCTGCAGCCGGATACGGCCAGCATCGGTGTTGTGACCCATACAGGGGCGCGGGCGGAGGTCGAGGCTTTGGGCTTGGCGATCCAGCAGGTTTAACCCCTTAATTTTTGAAGTGCATTTAAGAAAAAAGCCCGGTACATGCCGGGCTTTTTCGTTTGTGTCCAATAAGGATGCTATTTGGCTTTGCCGCTCAGCATGTCGAAATAACCGGCCATGCCGCCTTGCAGGAAGTAATACTCCTTCACGCCCTGGTCTTCGAGCAAATACTGCAGAGGCTTAACTTGTAGTCCTGTCGCATCATAAAAATACATTGGCTGATTGCTTTCCTTGGCGGTGGCGATGACCTTTTTCAGTTTGGCAATATCAAGGCCGGTGCGAATGTCGCGACCAGGGAACAGGGACACGCCTTCAATCTGAAAGCTATCGCGCACATCAATCACCATGGCAGTGGGTTGAGCTTGCGCCTTACTCATGAAGTCTTTGGCAGAGAGTGCGTGTGCCTTGAATTGCGCATCGCCAATCAGCGCTTTTGGATCAAGTGGTTTGTCGAGCAAAACGGTGAGTTCAGGGTAGGCCTTGGCCCAATCAGAAATACCGCCGTCGTAGGCGATGGTATTGTTTGCTCCGGCCTTGGTCATGGCCATTGCGGCTTCATAGGCTTTGGCACAGCGATGTCCGTTGCAATAAAACACCAAGGACTTGCCTGTGTCAGAGGCTGCCTGTTTGGCGCTTGCGATGAATTTTTTGTCGGCAAGCGGAAGGTTAATTGCCCCTTGAATATGCATGATCGAGTATTCGAACGGTGAGCGCACATCGACAATGGTATTACTACCCATTACATTTTTTAGATCAGCTGTTTCGATGGTCTTGATTTCAGGAAAGTTCTTTCGTAACGGGAAGTCCTCAGCATCCGCAGCAAAAGTGACTGGATTAGAAATCAAAGAGCCAAAAACCAGTGAAGCGGTTAATAGCAAAAAACGGCGCTTGTGCATAGGTGAAAAACTCCAACTTAAGACTTGTGGGCTTGAATTCTGTTGCTACACCCTTGCAGATGTACCAAGCAGAAATCTAAAAAGGAGGGTAGCTGTTTGCTGGTGTTTTTGCTTTGGATTTGGGTCTTGAGTTTTTTTATGTTTGTGTTGATTAAATCTATCGTTGGCTGTTTAAAATTCGAAAAAAAACGGTTTGCGTATTAAGCAAACCGTTGATGCGGATAAGTGAAGAGCTTCGAGATGTTAACGCGGTATCAACACGCTTGGCCTACTTGCCATTGAGCATTTCGTAGTAGCCGCCCATGCCACCTTTCATGAAGTAGTACTCCTTCATGCCCATATCTTCGAGAAGATATTGAAGTGATTTGATTTTATTTCCGGCATAGTCATAGAAATAAATAGCCTGATTTGCTTGCTTCGCTTCGGCGATAATTTTTCTTAAACTCACGATGTCAAGATTGGTGCGAATTTCGCGCACGGGAAATACAGACACACCCTCTGTTTGAGATCGATCGCGCAAATCAACTACTTTGGCATTGATGTCGGCGGTTGCCTTGCTGATGAAGTCTTTTGGCGAGAGTAGATGCGCCTTGAATTTGTCTTCGCCAATCAGCGTTTTTGGGTCGAGAGGTTTGTTTAGCGAAATTGTTAGTTGTGGGTTGGTTTTGGCCCAAACCTCAACACCGCTGTCATAAGCCCAGGTGCGATCAAGCCCAATCACGTTACGAGCTTTCATCGCGGCTTGATACGATTTCGCGCAACTTTCGGAGCCGCAATAAAAAACCAGAGCCTTGCCCGTTTCAGCGTTTGCTTTTTTTGCGCTTTCGACAAATTTACTGTCTTCAATGGGAAGATTGATCGCACCCTTGATATGGGTAAGTTCGTACTCAAATGACGGGCGTACATCGATAACAGTCAAATCATCCAATTTTCCTGTGAGGTTTGCCGTGTCGATGACTCTGATTTCAGGATAGATTTTACGCAGGGGAAATGTGTTGCTCTCGTCGGCGTTAGCCAGAGGACTCGCGGCTAAAGCGCTGATCACGAGGGACGTGGTTAAAACCAGAAAACTGCGCTTATTCATTGACCTGAACTCTCCTTAAAAACTTTTATGATTACTGCTATGCGCAGGCTATGCGTTTGCAGACTTTATGGCAAGTGAAGTTCCATTCATCCCTGTGGCGCAGATGCGACGGAGCCAAAGGCTTGTACGCGGGTCAAAATGGCCTTGGCCCAGCTTTTGTGGGTGCTGATTTCGCACATACTTCCGCCATGCCCAAAAACAGCGGGGCTGTGTTCGTGCAGGATAATTTGTGCGGCTTCAATGTCATTCGGGCAGACGCGGTAGTGGCTTTCAATCAGTGGGACTTGCGTGGGGTGGATGGCGGTTTTACCGATCAGGCCGTGCAGAAGGTCTTCTGAGACCTCCTCGGACAGGAGTTCCGGCCGATCCATGTGCTCGAATACGGGTGCGGTGAGGTGGAATCCATGCGGGCGCATGGTGGTAACGAGACGGGCGATGATGCCGCCGAGCGGGGTGCGGTAGATAGTGACATGGCGCGGTCGGCGGATGCCGAGCAGGGCGAGGAGATCGTTGCCGCCGATGCGCAGGGCAAGGATGCGCGGTTTGATGTGCGGCTCGCTGATCTTTTTACGCAACATGCGCATTTCGCGTTCGCAGAACACTTCGTGGGTTTCCAGGGTGGGCATGATCAGGTGTTGGCTGTGGCGTATCGGTTCAAGATAGCTTTCGATATTGTGGCGGGTGGCTTTGGGAATGACGAAGCCATCGAGCTTGTTGACCCCCGACATGGTCATGATTTTTCGCATGATGTCGAGATTGCGCACGCGCACGAAGCGCAGGGTCGCGCTGTTTGCAGGCATGCGCGCAAGGGTGTGTGCGAGGTTGTCGAGTGCGCCGGGTAGCTCGCGCTCGCTGACCGCATCTTCGGTGCAAAAAATCACCGAGCGTAAAAATGGGAGTTTGCTGCCTTCGGCAATCAGTGCCAAATCAGCGTGGGTACATGGCACATACAGCGAGGCTCCAAGGCGTTCGGCGAGGTGGATGTTGCGCTCAGCGTTCGGTTCATGGGGTTGCATGCGGCATCTCCTTGATGATGGCGATGGCTTGATAGGGGGCGATGTCAGGCTCGATAAGCACAGGGACATTCTTTTCGTTGGAGAGGGTGCGCATGTGAGCTACATCCTGTCCGGCGTGTTCGCCGATTATAAGAAGGCCAGGTGTGCGACGCAGCAGGACGCGGGTCGCTTCGCCGATACCGGGCTTGATGTGGTTGATATGTGTGATGCCATGTTGTTGCATGAGGCGAGTCATGAGTTGTTGAACCTGATGTCGGCGCCCATTGGTGGCCGGGTCAATGGGTGTGCAGTTGCTCGGGACAGCGGCCTGTTGTGCAATCGCTTTGGCGCGTTGACTGAGGTCATCGACGTAACGCCGGGACAGGTCTTGAGCCGCGAGGTGTTCGTAATAGCAACAGCCGTGGAAGTCGTTGACTCCGATGCTTTCATCAAGAATCGAACGACTAATCAGACCGGAAATGGTGGCATTGAGGATGCTGGAAGGAATGAGGTAGTCGTCCTGGGTGGCGGCGTGAGTGGCTACGCCCGCAAGGTCGGCGTGCACCCACAGGCCGGGGTCGATGTGGCTGGCGTGGCGCTGGTTGTAGTCGGTGATCGATGTGAATAATTCCTGGGTAATCACACCCTTGCCAGTCCAGCCGTCGATAAAGGCAATGGATTCTTGCGGATGACCGTGAGCGAGGATGTGCGTGATCGCTTGGTTGTCGATTCCCCGGTCACGGATGATGGATACGGAGTAATGGCTTACTTCTCGCCTAAAAACGCTTTCGAGCAGGCGTTTGAGAATTACGCCGACCGGGGTACCCGCGCGAGCAAGGGAAACGAGAGTGATCGGTCCTTGTTTGGCAGAATCAAGCATGGCAGCAAGCTTGAGCAAATCGCCCGCCACACGCGAGCCGTTGTGCGTCCAGGCGCTTTCAAACAGCTGCATGTAAGCGGCGGAAGGGTGTTGCTCGGGCGAGATCATTTCGCTGTAGTGCTTGGCGCCGCTTTGAATGAGTTGTTCTTTGGCGGCAACATCGACCAGGGTGACATTGCTTAGCGGCTTGAGTAAAAAGGTGACATCGCCGGGAAGGTAGCTGCCGTGGAACATGTTAGGAATCCTGCGCGAGGTTGCGCATGAGTTGGGCGTGTTTGGGAATCAGGGCGTAGTCACAAAGCTGTAGAAAGTCGGCATCACTTTGACTATCACCCGCGCCAAGCACGAGAAGTTCGGGGTGTTCGCGGCGGTAGTGTTCGAGTAAAAAGCGCACGGCATGAGCCTTGTCGAGGTTTTTGGGCATGACGGTAAGATTGTTGCCGTTGTGGTGCAGAGTGAGCTCTGGGTGTGGCTCAAGCCAGGCGGCCAGCAGTTCGTCGCGGAGGCGTGGCAGGCTGATTGGGTGCTGTTTGTCGCGATCCTTGACCAGAACGTAGAAGATTTGGCCGTGATCGCCAATCAGTCGTGCGTGCAGGCCGGGAGCATGTTGCGCTGCCCATTGGTTGATCTGTGTGTTCAAATCTTCAAAATGTGACAGCCACGGGCGCATGATGCCTTGCATGTGTGCGCTCCAGACAGGGTGCGGCTGGCTGCTTGGGTCAAGTATCGTTCCGCCGTGGTTGAGAATGACCCAATTGGGAGGTGGGATGTCGAGTTTTACGCGTTGGTAGCTGGAGGTATGGCGGGCGGTGGTGGGGATGATTTCGACGCCGCGCATGAGTTGCAGAAACTGGCGTTGTGGGGGGGTGCTGAAGCCGTGTGCGAGGCCATTTTCGAGGAAGGCGGTGGGCTCAAGAGCCTCAGAACATCCATGGTCGTGCAGGCATTTGGCCTGGGTTTGGAACACTGTGTCGTCAAGGTCGAGAAAAAGCAGGGTTTTCATAACACACTGCCGCGGTTGCTGGTTGGCCGCTTCGTGGGCTTGGGCCAGTGCTGAGCACAGGAAAGAGTCTGTGCGCCTAGGGCGTGGGCGAAGCGGCTAATGGCTGGGTTAAGTTCGGTTTCGTGCAGGATCAGGGTGATTTGCCGATCGTCCGCTGGCGCGTTGTAAATAAAGTAGGGGTCGCCTTGACCATAAGGGTCGTCAAGACGTTGTGTGTGCTGAATGGGGCCGAATTCCAGAATGGGCGAGCGCGTGCTGGATTGCAGACTGACTTGGCGGCCCTGGTGTTCGAGATGAAGCGCAAGCAGGTAGGGGACGTGCATGAATTCGCCGGTGCCGATAATTCGTAGTGGCTTCTCGCTGGGGTGAAGATCCAGACGATGGGCTACTTCATCCAATAGGCGTGTGGGCAGAACAAGGGGGCAATCAATGCCGGCTCGCCCCAGATGAGCCAAGGGCTTGAGCTTGGAATTGTGATGAGGTTGGGGGGATATCACTTGTGTAGCAGACCATGCTTTGGGTGTGAAGCGCCATTCAGCACGCGCTGCGCTGATATGGGATGTTGGGACATCGAGAGCCTTGTCGAGCGCATCGCGAGCGACCGTACCCATGAAGTCGGTCAAAGTAACGATGTTGATCTGTTCGATGAGTGGGCATTGCGGGCGCAAGGCACGCCAAAGGTTGAGAAAGGTTTTTCCGGTACTGACTTCATCATCGAGCAGTACAAGGGTTTTGGCGCGACGCATCTGCTCAAGGTGTACAGGCGCCGCGGGCAAGTGCAGGGTCTGATTGGGGGCGTGGCAATGACTTTCTTCAAAGTCGAGTACGGGCAGGTTGTGCAGTGGGTAACGCGTGCTGTGAATAAATATGGCTTCTCGATCGGCATGATTTTTTGCCCAGGCTTCATACACCCCATAACTAAAACCAATCCCGGTTTCAGCCATGCCGATAAACAGGGCTGGAGCATCGTCGAGGGCACGGATTTTGGCGGCAAGGTGCTGATGTATCGCCAACATTTTTGTCGGTTGTGCAGGCAAATGTTTGCCAAGCACCGTACTCACAAAGAGAAAACCGCGCTTCGGATTGTTACGTGCGCCAAAGTGACATAGCGAGGCTAGGCTGTAGGTATTTGTGGGGTCTTCGCGCACCTCTAGGGTGCCATTGGGAAGTTCAATGATCTGCCAATTCATAAATTGATGCTTTGGTGTGTAGCTACGCAAGGGGGCAGCAAGGAAATTTATAAAGCGAGGGCGCAGGGCTGCATGGTTTGGTGGATATGCAAGCCGAGAGTCTGTGCCTTCGCAGGCGGGGTGCGCGCGCGCAGTAGGGCTTGCGCTTCGGGTGCGAGCGCACGCAGGATGGATTCAAAGGGCAGGTTGACACCGGTCGCACAAGCCACCGGTGAGCCGCCGGATGGACGTGCGTTGATTTCCAGTACGCGTATGCCACGTTCACCCATGCGGAATTGAATATTGAACAAGCCATTGAGTTTGAATTGCTGGGTCAAGACATCTGTCATGCGTGCAATATCCGGATGATTGTCAATATATTGAGGTGTGCTCAGTTCATTCGATTTGCGACGTTGAATGGCGTAGATCAATTCACCGTATTCTGCCACGCAATCCACGCTCCATTCCTCGCCGGCCAGAAACTCCATCAATATCAAACTTGGTTTGAAATCGGGCTTGCCTTGCATGGCTCGTGTAAGCTCGTGGATATTCAGCATTTGTTCTTGGCCAGCAAGAATATGTTCAAGTGCATCATGTGACTCATCAATAATGCGGAAGCCAAGGCCGAATACCGAAACGGAAGGTTTCAAGCACAGTGTGGAGTGGCGTTGTCTCAGGTCTGCATAAGCAGCTTGAAACTCGGAGAGACTGTTTATTTCAATGGTTTCAGCGGTGGGTGTGCTGGCTTGGTTCACGGCGGCGCTAAAGGCCGCTTTGTTATCCAAAAGAATTAAAGTGTCGGCATCGGCGCAAAGTAAAACTCGCGTGCCAATATCAAGAAATTCATTCAGGCGCCGGGCAATATTGATGGCAGCTTTTCCGGGCACGAAAAGCGAAACATGCTGTTCCGCACAAAATTGCAAGCACCAATCAACATAAGCCTGACCGCTGAGTTCAGGTTCAACAAACCAGTCATCCGCCGCCAACCTCGCCATCGCCGTATTAACGGAATGCGAGGCCAATAGTTGCAGATTATTGTCTATATCGCCCTGCCGGATTAAGTCCAACAGGTTATGCGTTACAGAAAAGCTTTTGTTGAACCAGATTTTAATGGGCATGTTGCTCAATTACAGTTGGGGAATAATCAGCGGAACGAGGTCATCAAAGGTCGCGCCACGGCTGTTTTCACCAATCGCGTGCATTTTCCAGGCTCCATTATGGCGGTAGATTTTGGCCATAATCTGCGCTGTATGTGCACCCTGACCACTCAGGTTGTATTTGGCAATTTCCTGATTGCTGGTTTGGTCGACCAGGCGGCAATAAGCGTTTTCAACCTGCTGGAAGCTTTGCCCGGTAAAGCTGTTCACCGTGAAAACCAGGGCGGTGATGTTTTCAGGCACGCGGCTTAAATCCACACTAATGGTTTCGTCGTCGCCATCACCTGCGCCGGTGCGGTTGTCGCCTGAGTGCACAATACTGCCGTCTCTGGATTTCAATTGGCGAAACCAAATCACATCGGCAACCTGTTGCCCGGCAAACATGATGCAAGTCGCATCAAGGTCAATCTCTGCCGTGCCGCCACCAAATCCAAACATGCCCTTGGTTTTTACGCCGTCCCAACCCAAACCCATGGCGACGCGGGTTAGCGCGGCTCCACCGTCTTTGCTGAGGGAGATTTTCTGGCCTTTTTCTAGATTAATGCTCATGGTTTATCTACCTATGGTTTGGGAGTAATTAAAGATCAAAATTCTTCGGGTTTAGGCCGAGTTCATGACAAATGGTAGTCACGGCCTGGCGCTCTTGTTCGTCGAAATTGCCATCCGAACTGCCAATCGCAATACACACGCGTACCAGCAGCTGAGCCTGATCGGGTTTGCTTTTCATTTTGACAATGGCCGCCAATGCTTCGCCGCGTCCGATGCCATGATCGAATTCAAACTTGCCGATATATTTCTCAAAAGTCTTGATGACATCATCGGTTTCAAAAACTTTTAGGGTCTCGGACTGCTTGATAAAACCGAGCATTTTCTGCTTTTCGGCACTGCTTGCACTGCCATCGGCGTACGCAACCAGTGCGCAGCCCGCCACGATGCCTTCCATCATGTCTTTGTTGCGGAATTTGCCAATTTCAGTTTGCACATTGGTGGTTTGCTGCTTAATCCAGTTCATTACGGACATAAAATAACCTCATGGGTAACAGTGGACATTAAAGATCAGTTTGTTTTGGAAGCTGCCCAGCGAAGGAAGTTTGTTCGGTTACGCGAGCAAACCAGGACATTTCCATGCCCCGAGAATCGCAAAATAATACCCTCGCCTGATGTCGCTGCGTTGACAACACCACCCAGAAAACCGGTATTTGAAGTGCTCATGCCTAGTGAGTAACGCAAATTTGCGTCCCAGGCCACGACATGCCCATTATCAATCATGGTTTCCTTGCCTTCGTTTATCTCCAGGGTAAAGATGGAGCCAAAGCCGGAAACCACCAGTTGACCCTGGCCGCTGGAGGTCATGACCACAAAGCCACCGCTGCTGGCAAATAACGCATTGCCGATGCTTTGCATTTTGACCTTCATCTCGACACCGGAGGTGGCGGCAACAAACGCACCGTCTGCAAGAATGTATTGCGCCTTGCCAATGTCCAAAATTTCAATCGCACCGGGCAGGGTGGGCGCGAGCAGGCAGTCACCATTCCCGCGCACGGCTTCTATGTGCTGCTGAAAGAAATTTTCACCGTTGGTGAACTTGCGCAGTAAGGCGCTGCCCAGCCCGCCAGTCATGCGCCCTTTAAGTTCAAGAGCTGATTCCATCATCACCATGGCATCGGATTCGCAATAAATCCGGTCGCCCTTTTGCATGGCAACATGCAGGAAAGGATCGTCATCGCCGAGGATACTGAACGTGGTCACGTCTCTTTACTCCCGGCACGCCAGCGCAGACCGAAGCCATAGGCATGATCGAGCATTTCTTCATCACCATGAAAGGTTACATGCTTGGTAATGCGCACCGCCCCGCCAATATTGTCGATTGAGGCGACGGCACAGACGCGGTGATAACGGGAGTACTCATCCAGTTCGACCACAATATCGTCTTGTCCTGGCGCCCGAATGGTGATTTGCGCGTCGGTGGATGCCCAGTTGGGCGCACCGTCGTAAATGGAGGCGAAAATCATGATGCGCCGAATCGAAGGCCAGTGTTGCCCGTTGATGCGTATGGTTTCGCCTTCGCTGATTTGTCCACTGCGGTCGTCGCCCATGAGTTCAATCCAGGGGGCGTAGAAATAATCGCCAAAGTTTTTGCCCAAGGCTTGTACCGCGCCCGGTCGCCCGCCGGCTAATTCGAATAAACAACCAAGATCCAGATCCATCGCCGACATGGAGCCGGTTTGGTTCCAGTTTAAGTTCACGGTGATTTCGCCAAAGTTTTCGCTTTTCTTTTCCAGGCTCACCGACTGGTTTTTCTTCAGGGTGACTTTGTTCAGGCTGACCGGGGGCGCAGCAGGAGCGGGCACTGCTGTCTGGGGGGCGCTCACTTCGCCGCCAAAGTGTTTGACCAGGGCTTCAAGCCCGCCATTGAAACCTTGTGCCGTCGCCCAAAAACGCCATGCGCCGTCCTTGCGATAAAACTCGCCGAGCATGACGGCTTTTTCGGTTGAAAAATCACCGCCCGTGAAGCTGAAACGACTGGTTTCATTCTCGCCGTCAAGAATTCGCACATAACCTGCGCTGACATTACCCATCGTACCTACGCCGTCGACCGAGGCGGTCAATACAAGACGCTCAATGCCGGGCGGCAACATGAAATTGCGAATGACAAAACCAGCCTGATCGCCTGCAGGGGGGCGCAACTCGATCCCGCCACAAGGTGAATGGGGTTGGTTGAAGAAAATCATGTAACGCTCATCAGACAGTTTGCCCTGCGCATCCAGTCCAAACAGCGCGATGTCAGTCGCCAGTCCTTCAATATGAATTCCTATATCCCAAGTCGCCGTGTTGGGAGTGATGTCGCGCACGGCGGCGCGTTGCCCGCGTTGGATCTGCATGCCGAAGGACTCGTGTGTTAAATGATTGATTAAGTGATTTCTGTAGATTTTATTCGAGCAATCCTAGCTTGCGAGCTTTGGGAATCCACTCCTTATATTCACCAAGCAGCAAGTCATACAGCCCCTCGTCGCTTTCTTGATCGGGCATTTCAACGGAAAAAAAGTTGGCATTGTCGATATAGCGGTTTTGCATGGTGTCGAGTTTTTCCAGAAAGGAAAAATCCGTGCTGGTGAGTTGTTGCCAAAATCCCTTTTTAGTGGATTTATTCGATTTACCTATGCCCATAAATTGCCAGAAAATTGGCTCGTAACTGGCTTCGATGATTTGACGCTCGGCTTCGCGTTCGTTCGAGGTTTGCCCATCGGTCAGAAACATCACGTACACCGGCAGGCGATCTTTTTGCGGTTGTTTCTGCGTCGCAGAGCTTGTGGGGTAGTAATGACGACGGATCAGGCTCATCGCTTGGGCGTAGTCGGTGCCGCCTTCCAGCGGGTATTGCTGGGTGATGCGCTGAATATAGGCCTGAGAGTTGGCAAGTTGCATGGGGGGTGGCTGATGTGCATTTTCACCAAACAGGAAAACGTCCAGCTCACCGTCATCATCAAAACGTGCCGCCAGTGCAAGTATGCGTTCAGCGAAGCGAGAGATTTTGCCGCTGGAGTAAAGCTTGTGCATCGAGCCGGAAATATCGAGGCAGAGCGCGACGCGGGCGCGGTGTTGACCCAGGCCGACTTTATCGAGCGATACACCCACTTTCTTAACTAGGCTGACAAGGTGCGGAGCCTCTTTTTCAACACGTTTTTCCAGCGAAATTCGCGCTGCATTGGCAGCCGTTTGCGCCGGAGTGGCGGGGGTTGGCATTTGGGTTGACGCCGGAGCAATCGGAGTGGCCGCAGTTTTTTCCTCAGCCACTTCGCCGCCAAAGTGTTTGACCAGAGCCGCGAGACCACCATTGAAGCCTTGGCCGGTGGCGGAAATACGCCATGTGCCATCCTTGCGGTAGATCTCCAGCAGCATGGCGGCGCGTTCCTGGTCAAAGTCCTGACCGGTGAGGCTGAATGCGGCGACTTCGCTGTTGTTATTGGCGGCGCTGTTGGAGTGCAAAACAACCTGTCCGCGCTGGAGTTGGCGCAAAGTTCCCGCACCGTCCAGTGCAGCGGTAAAGACCAGTCGATCAATGCTTGGTGGCAACTGATCCAGAATAAGGTCAAACCCGACCGAAGCACCTCCGGCGGGGTTTGAGAGCACCACGCCCGCGCAGGGGCTGGCGGTTTGGTTATAGAAGATCATGTAGCGCTCGTCGGCCAGATGGCCTTGAGCATCCAGTCCAAAGCAGGCGACATCGGCCTGCACACCCTGGAGTGCAACCTCGACACGCAGGCTGTGCGCCGGGGTGAGTGCGCTGAGAGCAAGCCGTTGGCCGCGGTTGAGCTGCATGATCGTGTCCTCGTACTGATTAGCCGACTGATACACCAAAGTGAGTTGCCAGCGGTGCCAGTCCACCGGCAAAGCCTTGACCAACGGCCTTGAATTTCCACTCGCCTGAGTGGCGATAGAGTTCACCGAAAATCATGGCAGATTCGGTCGAGCCATCTTCCGACAGGTCGAAGCGGGCAATTTCCTTGTCGTCGGCAGCATTAATGCAGCGGATGTAGGCTTTGCTCACCATGCCGAAGTTTTGCTTGCGCGCAGCGGCATCGTGAATGGTGACAGCGAATGCCACTTTGTCGATTTCAGCCGGTACTTTGGCCAGTTCGACGCTGATGACTTCGTCGTCGCCGTCGCCTTCGCCGGTGCGGTTGTCGCCCATGTGGTTAATTGAGCCGCAGCTTGAGGTTTTGTTGTTGTAGAAAATAAAGCCACTGTCGCTAACCACTTTGCCGTCGGCCTTGAGCATAAAGCCGCTGGCATCAAGATCGAACTCTGCACCGTCGGTGGCACGTGTATCCCATCCCAAGCCCAGTTTGACTGTGGCCAGGCCGGGGGCTTCTTTACTCAGGTTGACGTTGCCGCCTTTGCTCAAACTAATCGCCATGGAAATCTCCTCGTGAGTGCTGGGAAAGTTGACCCAATGAAGGGCCAGGGGAAGGTTTTGGGTTTGATCGTCAAATTACAAGGGTAAAACGCTTGTTGGTGACTCTGTTGGAGTCACTGTTGGAATGTAGCGCTTTGTTCAGGATTTGGCATCTGCGTTCAAACGCCGATGCTTGACCGAGGACATGAATGCCACGCCAATAAAGGCGATACCAATCAAGCCGGTAACCACTTCCGGGATATGGAATTTGACCGAGGCGATCATGATGAGCGCCAGAGCGCCAATAGCATAATGCGCGCCGTGTTCGAGGTAGATGTATTCGCTGAGTGTGCCTTTTTCCACGAGGTAAATGGTCATTGAGCGCACAAACCACGCGCCGACACCCAGGCCAATCATGATGATGATGATGTCTTTGGTAATCGCAAACGCACCAATCACGCCATCAAACGAGAACGAGGCATCGAGAACCTCAAGGTACAAAAATGCGCCAATGCTGCCGCGTTTGACGATTTTCCCGATGACGGGGTCTTCTTCCTCTTCCTTCTCCAGAAAGCTGGAAATAAAGTCCACCAAAAGATAGGTGAGAATGCCCCAAACACCCGCAATCATTACGGCAAACTTGTGGCTGCCCTCAACAAAGCCGACAGCGGTGACCAAGGTAAGAAGCGCGATAAGGACAGATACGGCGTTCACGCGTCCGAGTAAACCGGCCTTTTCCTCAATCCAGTGCAGCCAGTGGATGTCCTTGTCTTCATCAAGGAAGTAATTGAGAAACACCAGCATCAGGAACATGCCGCCAAAAGCCGATATTTCTGCGTGATGTTCAAGCACCCGGCTTGAGTATTCTTCGGGGCGTTCAATCGCCATCGTCCACACATCCATCAAACCGATGTCGGCGGTTACTCCCACAATTAACAGCGGGAAGAGCAGACGCATACCAAAGACCGCGACCAGCATACCTACTGTCAAAAACATGACTTGCCAGAAGCGATCCCAGGTTTTCAGGATGGAGGCATTAACCACCGCATTATCAAAGGATAATGACACTTCCATCACGATCAGGATGCTGGTGATCGCAATGGCAGTCAGTGCGCCTGCCCAGCCATTGGTGCTAAACCCCCACCAGGCGGCGAGGGCAAGCCCTAGCGCGGTGATTACAAAAGAGACTCCAAAATGCTTCAACATGCCAAAAAACCTAACGTTAAAAAATGATGATAAAGCCTATCACGAGATGCGTTGGCGAACTCAAGATCGGCCTTTTTCCAAGAGTGCCTTTGAAGGGCGCTTCTATAAATCCACTGAAGCCGCGCTTGCTGCGTCAAAGCACGGCTCAAAATGCTCACACAGCCATCCATGCTGCGCTTTTTCGCCGTGTTTTGCCTTGCCATCATCGGCTTGATTGAATTTATAGAAATGCCCTGAACAGGTTCTTAAGGGGCGGGGGGACGCTGGCCGCGTTTTTTGAGATACAGCGCCACATAGATGCGCCAAAACGCCTGAATACCCCAATAGCCCAGAATGGCGGTGATAACTGAAAGCATAAAATGCCCGACGATCAAGGGGAGCCCGATGGATGATAGGTTGTCCCAAATCCAGCGCCATTCAAAGCTTTCGGGCAGAGGTTTGAATTCGCCCGGCACAATGAGGCTACCCAGCCAGTAGGCTGAAAGCTCGATGGGTACCATGGTAAGCGGATTGGTGATGAAGACCATTAAGACTGCAATCGGCAGGTTGGCGCGCAACCAGATCGCTAAAATCGCGGCGAATGGGCTTTGGAAGGGAATGGGCAGGAAGGCAGCAAACAAGCCCGCACTGAATGCCCGCGCAACTGAGTGACGATTGAAATGCCAAAGGTTCGGGTCGTGCAGAATATGTGCGAAGCGTTGGAAGAGTTTATGCTCGCGCAGGGTGTCGGGGTGCGGTGCCATGCGGCGAAACAGTTTTTTGGGCATATCGGGGTCTCAGTGAATCTAGCAGCCTGTCGGACTTGAGCGGCTGAAGCGAAAAAGTCGCCGACCGAGGACAGATTTTGACGATTTTTTTTGGCAATAGCAGGGACTATTGGCTAAAAGATCGGTGAAATATGGACCGGTCAGCGGCTTTTGCAGCCAGAACGTCTCAAGTCCGACAGGCTGCTTGCGTTTATACGCGGGCATTATGAACGCTGCAATCATGCCGTTGAGGGGCTTTGAAGTCCGAAAGCCAGCTCGCGCAACTTGGTCAGTTCATCACGTAGGCGGGCAGCTTCTTCAAACTCAAGATTGCGTGCCTTGGCATACATTTCCTGTTCCAGCTTTTTGATTTTCTTGGCGGCGATGTCGGGTGAAAGATACTCGCTACTCACTTCCTGGATGCGTGTGGCCTGACCGGGACGTGAGCCGGGAATGCGGGCATAGCCGGTGTCCAGGATATCGGCAATGCTCTTGCGGATGCCTTGCGGGGTGATGCCGTGCTCCAGGTTGAACGCGATTTGCTTGGCGCGACGACGCTCGGTTTCGTCGATGGCTTTCTGCATCGAGTTGGTGATGCGGTCGGCATACAGAATGGCCTTGCCATTGACGTTGCGTGCGGCGCGGCCGATGGTTTGAATCAGAGCGCGTTCGGAGCGCAAAAAACCTTCCTTGTCGGCATCGAGGATGGCCACCAGCGAGACTTCGGGAATATCAAGGCCTTCGCGCAACAGGTTAATGCCAATCAGTACATCAAAGGTGCCCAAACGCAGGTCGCGGATGATTTCCACCCGCTCCACCGTGTCAATGTCGGAATGCAAATAGCGCACCTTGACGCCATGATCGTGTAAATATTCAGCCAGATCCTCCGCCATGCGCTTGGTCAGCGTCGTGACCAGCACCCGCTCGCCCTTTTCGGCGCGCAGATTGATCTCGGATAAAACATCATCGACCTGAGTGCCAACCGGGCGCACTTCAAGCAGCGGGTCCACCAGGCCGGTAGGGCGTACCACCTGCTCCACCACTTGGCCGCTGTGCTCTGCTTCATAGGTCGAAGGCGTGGCGGACACAAAAATGGTCTGCGGCATGATGCTTTCAAATTCATCAAAACGCAGCGGGCGGTTGTCCAGCGCAGACGGCAGGCGGAAGCCGTAGTTGACCAGATTTTCCTTGCGCGAACGGTCGCCTTTGTACATGGCACCGACCTGCGGCACGGTGACATGCGACTCGTCGATCACCAACAGTGCATCACGCGGGATGTAGTCGTACAGACAAGGCGGCGGCAAGCCCGGATCGCGCCCCGACAAATAGCGCGAGTAGTTTTCGATGCCGCTGCAATAGCCCAGTTCGGCCATCATCTCCAGATCAAACTGTACACGCTGCTCAAGGCGCTGCGCCTCCACCAGACGGTCGGCTTCGCGCAGCTCGATCAGGCGCGCTTTCAGCTCAATCTTGATCTCTTCCATCGCCTTGAACACACGTTCCTTGGGCGTGACGAAGTGCGAGGAAGGGTAGACGGTATAACGCGGCACACGATGCAAAACTTCGCCCGTGAGCGGATCAAATAATGTGACCTGCTCGATTTCATCATCGAACAGCTCCACACGCACCGCTTCGTTATCGCTTTCGGCTGGGTGAATGTCGATCACATCGCCACGCACACGGAAAGTTCCGCGGCGGAAATCGATGTCGTTGCGGTTGTACTGCATATCGGACAAGCGGCGCAAAATGGCGCGCTGATCCATGCGGTCGCCTTTTTTCAGGTGCAGAATCATCGACAACACGGCTTGCGGGTCGCCCAAACCGTAAATCGACGACACCGTGGCGACAATAATCACATCCTTGCGCTCAAACAGGGCTTTGGTGGCCGATAGTCGCATCTGTTCAATGTGTTCGTTCACCGCCGAATCCTTTTCGATAAAGGTATCTGACGCGGCGACATAGGCTTCCGGCTGGTAATAATCGAAGTACGAGACAAAGTATTCGACCGCGTTATCGGGAAAAAAGCTCTTCATCTCACCGTAAAGCTGCGCCGCCAGCGTTTTGTTATGCACCAGCACCAGCGTTGGCCGTTGAATTTGTTGGATGACATTGGCAATGGTGAATGTTTTGCCTGAGCCGGTCACGCCAAGTAGCGTTTGACCTGCAAGACCTGCATTAAGGCCTTCCACGAGCTGGGCAATTGCCGTCGGTTGGTCGCCAGCGGGGGCGTAATCCGAGGTCAGTTTGAACATCTTTGTATTTGGAGTGTCGGACATGCGGCGCAGGTTACGTTAAAATGCCAAAACTTGCGTTTTGTCACATATTATTGAGGTTGTGTTCTTGGACATTCATCTGTCGCACCGGGTTCAACGGATTAAGCCATCGCCAACACTGGCGGTATCGGCACTCGCCGCCAAACTGAAAGCTGAAGGCCGCGATATTATCAGTCTCGGCACCGGTGAGCCGGATTTTGATACCCCGATGCACATCCGCGAAGCGGCGATTGAAGCCATTCGCAATGGCTTTACCCGCTACACTCAGGTTGATGGCATCCCGTCGCTCAAGAAGGCGGTCATCGACAAGCTCGAACGTGACAGCGGCCTGCACTATGTCCCTAATCAGGTGCTCGTCTCTGTGGGCGGCAAGCAAAGTTTCTACAATCTAGCCATGTCGCTGTTGGATAGTGGCGATGAAGTGATTATCCCCGCACCTTACTGGGTATCGTACCCCGACATGGTGCTGCTGGCGGATGGTCAACCTGTGATTGTCGAGTGCGAGCAGGCGCAAGGCTTCAAGCTCACGCCCGCGCAGCTTGAAGCCGCGATTACCGTGCGCACCAAACTGTTTGTCATCAATAGCCCTTCCAACCCGACCGGCGTGGCTTACACCCGCAAGGAGTTGGAAGCCTTGGGCGAAGTACTGCGCCGCCATCCGCATGTGCTGATTGCAACGGATGACATGTACGAAAAAATTCTCTGGGCTGATGAGGCGTTTTGCAATATCGCCATGGCCTGCCCCGATTTATATGAGCGCACCATCGTGCTCAATGGCGTATCCAAGGCCTATGCCATGACCGGATGGCGTATTGGCTATGCGGCAGGGCCGGTCAAGCTCATCAATGCAATGGCCAATGTTCAGTCGCAAAGCACCTCGAATCCCACCTCGATTTCCCAGGTGGCCGCGCAAGCCGCCCTGGAGGGGGGCGATGCCTGCATCCTGCCGATGATTGAAGCTTTCAAGTCGCGGCATGACTTTGTGGTCAGCGCGCTGAACGCCTTGCCGGGTGTGTCCTGCCTGCCTAGTCAGGGTGCCTTTTACGGCTTCCCGGATATGAAAGAGGCCATGCACCGCTTGAACCTCAAAGACGACATCGAGCTTTCCAACAAGCTGCTCTACGATGCCGGCGTTGCCGTGGTTCCCGGCTCGGCCTTCGGTGCGCCAGGGCATGTGCGTTTGTCCTACGCCACATCCATGAGCCAACTCGAAGAAGCCATGCGTCGAATTGCACGTGCGTTGGTGTAAGAAATTTTAAACAAAAAGGCGTTGACAGCTCACCTTAAGCCTCTATAATGCGCCCCCACAGAGTTACTCCCGAATGGCGCAGCGGTAGCGCAGCGGACTGTTAATCCGTTGGTCGCTGGTTCGAATCCAGCTTCGGGAGCCATCTGTGAAAGTTAAGCGCCCGTAGCTCAGTTGGATAGAGTATCTGGCTACGAACCAGAGGGTCGGGCGTTCGAATCGCTCCGGGCGCACCATATGAATCAAGCACTTAGACAGGAATGTCTAGGTGCTTTTTCTTTGGGCGCGGCTCCACGTGACCACTCACGTGACCACTTGCCTTGCGGTAGGCTGCTTTTTGGGTGTATTTGCTTGAGGGTGGGGGTTCGGCAAGGCGGGCGCTTTTTGCCGGGTGGGTAGGTGGGTACTTGGTTATTTGCGCGGCTGCAACTTTTTCACTTAGAGCGGCTTGGCTTCGCTCTCATTCGATAAACACGGTCTTAGAACACTTACTCCTAGCCCTAACCCAATTTTATAAATCCAGTTCTTCCCGGTGTTTTGGCGTGGGCGTGTGGGGTGTGGGAATTGGTCAAAAAAACGCCAGACAGTTTGCAAGGGCTTAGAAACACCCTAAGCCTTGGCTGGCATTAAATTCTGCGCTGGGTGTGTGGGTTAGGTTGCTGCGCATCCTCAAACGCACATGCGGCGCTGAATGCAAAGGTTGGCGGCTCACCCACTGCCACACGGTGAAGGAAGTTCTCAGCGCCTCCAGCCGTGCGAAGCAGGCAGGAATCAATCAAGCGGCCATTGTGCATATGCACTGCACGGCTAGGCATGTCTTGGTCAATGCACCAGCCTTCGGGGTGGTGGGTGTCGTTGTTGCAATGTGCAGGCATTGTGCGCGGCAATGTGCAGTTGTCACTGGTAATGTGCGAATGTGCGTTCCTAGGGTCTGCACATTCGCACATTACACTTGACCGCTTCAAAACCGCGCCAGCAATGGCTTTCAGGCTGCCCGGCTTGGTGTTTTGTTCGGGGTAATGTGCGGGGTGTTTTTCGGTATTGTGCGCAGATTGTGCGGGGTAATGTGCGCGGCTCATTCGTCACCCCCGGCTTTTTTGCGAGCGTCGGGCAGTCGAATCTTTTTCATGCGCTCAGCGTTGGCGCGGTCAACGGTGCGCTTGAGTTGAAAGCGTGAAAGACCTGTTTCATCTTCAATGTCTTTACGACTTACACCTTCATCAATCATTGCTTCGATGCGGCTAATGATGGAGGTCTCAGCCGTGCGCCATGTCCACTTGATACCGTCGCCCACAGATAGCATTTCAATTTCAAGACTTTCGGCATCATCGCCGGTCAGGTTGCGCGCTTTCTCAAAGTGAAGTTCAAATGCCGCCCCCTGCTTAGCGTCGTAGTCTGGGGGGCGCTTGAGGCTGATAACGGTATCAAGAACGTCCTCACGACGGCTTGACCCACGTTGTTGGCCTCCCTTGCCGCTGTGGTGAATAAACAGCACGGCGCGGCCTTGGGCGCGGTGCTGGAGCGCCCACTGTTGGACGGGTAGCCAGCTCTCGCCTTCGTTCTCTTTGCCGCTCCGTGCCATTGTGGAAAGGTTGTCCACGATGATTAGGTCGGCTTTGCGTGCATGAACATCAATCGCGGCCTGCCCTATCGGGTCGGACAAGTTGGGCATAATCCCGTCGCGCTGCATGTCCGGCGTGAGAATCTGAAAATAATCAGCTTGCGGCGGCTCCTTGTCGAAGGATTTAACAATCATCGCCATGCGGTTTTGCAGGACGTTTGCGGGTAACTCACCGTCGATGTACAGCACGCGGGCGGGTGCTGGTGCGTTCCATCGTAGCAGTGGGCTACCTGTCGCCACGGCATAGCCTATGGATAATGCGAGCCAGCTCTTACCGATTCCGCGCCATGCGTAGAGCATCGAAAGGCTTTGCTTGCTCAGAATCGGCTCTAGCAGCGGTTGGCGTGGCTCGATTTCCATCGCCAGCAGCTCACCTATGTTGATGGAGGTTGCCGGACGTGGTGCTTCGGGTTGCTCCACTTCAACGATGGTATCAACTAGCGCCATGTGTCACCCCCTGCGCAACGAACAAGGCAGAACGGGCGGGCGGCTGGAGTACCAACACACGGCGCGCACCATCGCGCAAACAAGCTTTAGCGGTCGCTGCTAAATGCGCGTCACAGGCATTGCGGTTAATGACCAACACGGGGGGCGTGGCGAGCTGGCACACGCTCCAGTCATAGGCGGTGGGGTCTTGGTCTTCCGGTGATAGCACGGCGGCGCGGGTGTCATTCTTCCATTCCCATGCGGCGCGGCCTGCGTGAATGAACAGTGTTCCAAACCCTGCAACCTTGTTGCGCATGTACTCCGACAAGCGGGCGCGTGCGGTGCGGCTGTAGGGTGGTTGTGCGCGGCAGTTCATAACTCACCACTCGATAGCAGCGTGTAGACCGCCACATTTTTGAACACGCGGCCTGTTGAATCTGTGGTGGTGGTGCGCCCTACGCTGATTTCATTGCCGCGCTTGCGTAGATCAAAAACTCTTGCCGCCGGGCAGAGAATGCCCAGCACTTCGATTGCGTAAACCGTTGATATTCCGTAAGGTTTAGCGGCAATGAGCGCGTCTAGCAAAATGGTTTTTTGGCAAGGTTGCTGCATCATGCGGCCTCCGCCTTGGGTTGGCGGCTCGCAAGCCATTGATTTATCTCGGCTTCACGCCATGCGCTTGCACGTTCAGAAAGTTTGACGGGGGCGGGGAATCGCCCAAGCTGGACAAGGCGATAGATGGAACTTCTGGATAGCGCGGTGCGCTCGATTACGGCGGGAAGGCGTAGTGCTTTGTTGGTCATTGCTGGCTCTCTTTGGTTGGAGTGCCAGCAAGGTTAAAGATGTGGTTTTAGCTTTTGTTCCTATTGGAAAATTCCGTTAGTCCGATAGATTCAAAGCGTCGGTAATGACCTTGGCGATTGTTTCGGTTTTGGATGGAACTTGAACCTTATGCTTGGTTGTAAGAGCCTTAATTGATTCAGCATCGCTATGTGGTTTTTTTCCGTCAAACTTCAACTCTTTCAGCAATACCCGGATTATTTGCAAATAGGTTTTTTCCTTGCGTGGGTCGAGTTTGTCCGGCTTGCTCAAGTCGGGCATTTGGGCGGGCTTGCCTATGCCGAGTGCTTCAATCTCGGAACGGATGAAGCGCAATTGACTGCGCATTATTGTTTGTGTTTCAACGAGCGAAACCATGCTTTCATCTCCCCACGGCATGATCTCTTCACCTAATTCACGGCATACATCGCCATGCGGCCATAAGAAACTGATTTCAATCGGTGTGTCAGATACCCCAAGCGTCCCTATACACCCAATCTTCCAGAACCCTCTAACCCTGAAAACAGGCACAACGTGTGCAGGTTGGTGTTCTGAGGAAACATGCTTTTCAGTAGCTACAAACTCATCTCCTACATAGCGGCCATTGGTTGTGCCAATCTGAGTATTTCCGCTATTTATTGGAACTGCATACCCTTTCCAGAAAGGGGCAATGATTCCTACGCTGATTTGGCAAAGCATAACGGCATCAAGAATTTCATGCTCTTCCAGCCTTGATAACTTGCAGGCTTTAGTAAGAGTCACATATTGCCCGATGCTTGGTGCGAAGTTATTCTTTGTATCAGCCATGTGCGCATCTCCTTCATGCGTGAATGGTTAAAAGGCCGGGTTGGTGTTGGTCGCACCCCCGGCCTTTGTTGTGTCAGGCGTGCGCGGCCTTGCTCAATACTTCGGCTGCCCACTGGTTCAGGCTCTTGCCGGATGCACCAGCGGCCACCAGCGCGGCATGATGGACTTCTTGCGGAATGCGCAACATGAGCTTACCGCTTGCGGGTTTGTCCGGGGTCTTGCCAAGTTTCGCGCAGGCTTCCAGATAGTCATCTACAGCTTCACGGAAGGCTTCGCGCAGTTCGTTGACCGTGTCAGCGTGAAACCCCACCACGTCGCGTATGCCCAACAGGCGCCCGTGAAAGATGGAATCGGCATCATCAAATTCGATGCGGGCGGTAAAGCCCTTGTAGGTCATGGCGTTGGTCATGGTGTCACCCCAAGATGTTGTAGAAAATCCCGCGAATCGCGTACTTGGTAGGGCTTGGCTTCCTTGTCCGGGTGGGGGCGGTGGAAGGTCGCCACCACGTCACCCCTCACGAAGCGAACCCGCGAGCCTTGGCCTTCAATGGTCTGGCAACCAATGGCCGTGAACAGAGCCTCAATTCTTGCCCATTCCAAGCCGGACGGTGTGGGCTGGGTGAAAATGGCTTCCAGCGTTTTGCGGTGCTTGCTGTTCATGGGTTGATGATAGCGCAATGTGCAAGCATGTAGCTATCTCCTTTAAGCGGCTTGGGTGAAGCTGGCATTCATCCTGTACAGGCTTCAATCTTCACCACGGCGCGGCTTCCGGTGGCTTCGGCATAGCGGCTTAGGGTGCGCAGGCTGGGGTAGCCTTTGCCACTCTCCAACCGGGCAATGGTGGATTGCGTGGTGTTCATTTTGGCGGCTAACTGCGCTTGGCTCAGGCCAGCGCGGGCGCGGGCGGCTATCAGTTCGCGGGCAATCGCATATTCCTGTTCGAGCGCGTCATATTCGGCCTTGACTTCGGGGTTTGCCAGCAGGCGGGCTTCGAGTTCGTCAAAAGGTATGGTGTTCACGGCGTTATCCTCTTTAAGCGTTCAAGTGCGGTGTTTATGGCCTTGCGCGGGGTGGTTTGGGTGGTCTTGCTGAATACATGCAGCACAATCAGGCGTTGCCCGCTTTGTGCCACATACACGGCGCGGGCTATGCCGTCCTTGCCCTTCATGCGCATCTCCCACAGCTTGCCCTCCAGTGGGCGCACATGCGGCATTCCTAAGTCTTGCGCTCCAAACTCGATAATCAGGCGGCGGATGCGCAGGAAGTGGGCTTGAATGTCCGGCGGCATGGCGAGTAGTTCGGCTTCGGCTTGCGGTATCAGGTCAACAGTCCACGGCATGAGTGTATCTCTTTTTAGCGATTGCAGTTAGGCCGCTTTGAAGCTGGCATGAATGACGTTATCTGCCTTGCCATACAGCAGCGCGTCAAGATGCGCACCCAATCGCCGCCATGCCTCCCGGCGTTCGGCTTTGAGTTCGTGCCGCTGATAGGTGCGTTTGAGTTTGTTGGCTTCGACGTGGTTTAAGCATTTTTCGACGATCTCGGACAATATGCCAAGCTCCCCCATAAGGGTTGCACCTGTGCGGCGCAGGTCGTGTGCCGTCCATCCACCGCCGGGCAGAGTCAGCGCCCCCAAACCTCTCAGGCTGCGATTGCTCAGCGCGGTGTCGCGTTGACGGTCTTTGATCTGTTTGCTGATTGAGCGCAAACAGATATGCGTGTCGGTGGTGCGTGTTGACGGATAACACCATGCGCTCCAGCCGGTCAGCGTGCGCAATTCTTCAAAGTGTCGCGCCGCAAACTCCGACAAGAAGATGGTGTGCTCCTTCGCGTTCTTCGAGTTCCCGGCGGGGATTGTCCATGTCCCGGCGTTGAAGTCGATATGCTCCCAGCGGGCTTGTGTTAGTTCACCCACGCGGGCAAGGGTGGAAAGCATCAACCAGATTGCAAGCTCGGTGGTGCGCTCCATGTGGGCGGCTGGGAGTTGGTCGCGTAACTGTTTGAGTTCGTCATTGCTCAGGACGCGCTCACGTTCGGGTTGTGTGCCGCCTACGTCGGTTTTCTTCAATCCGCGCAATGGATGCTTTGTGATTAGGTCGCGCGCCTCACACCAGTTAAAGAACTGTCGCAGGTCGCCAAAGATGTGGTTAGCCAGTACCTTAGCGCCGCGCTTTTTGACCCGGTCGAGAATGTTCAACAGGTCGGCTTTGCTGATTGCTCCAAGCTCCTTGTCAGCAAGGTGTGGCATCACGTCCTTGGAAAATGTGCGCATCGTTTCCTTGCCGCCATCCTTGCGGCCACTGAGTGAAAGCTCAAACCATTCTTCAACGGTCGCACCGAAGATGCGACGGCTTTCACGTTCGATGCGTGCGGCCTCTTCTTGGCGTGCCAGCGCTTCGGCTTCAGTCTTGGCATGGGTCAGCGGGCAGATACCGCCATCAAGGTGCTTGCGGGCTTCGGCGGCCTTGGTGCGTGCTTCTTTCAGTGTGACGTGTTCGTAACTCCCCAAAGGCATAACCCGGCGCTTGCCATCGAATTGATAGCGGAATTGCCATGCACGCTTTCCGCTGGGGTAGATGCGAAGCTGCAAGCCTTCACCGTCGATCAAGAACACGTCCTTGTCACCCGGTTGTGCGGCTTCAATTTGTTTGACTGTTAGCCCCATGTCCAACCCTCTGTCTGAATCATGCCAATTTCCACGTGACCACTCACGTGACCACTTTATCTTGGCTGTAATGATACAGCGCAGGACGCTATAAAACACTAATTACATGAATATCAGCATGTTAGTTGATGTGGTGGGATGGTGTGCAACACTATAAAACATGCAAATAACTAACTACGAACCAGAGGGTAGGGCGTTCGAATCGCTCCGGGCGCACCATATAAGCAGAGGTCTAGGTAGAAATGCCTAGGCCTTTTGTTTTGGTTGCTGTTTTAGTTGAGCACCTGGTTATATTTGCTTGGCGGGAAGCTCAGTTTTTTTGCTCCTGTGCTTCAAGCAGCCTAAAGAAATCCTCGGCGCTCATGGGTTTACCGAAATAATAGCCTTGCATCATCTGGCAGCCACGTTCCTGCAACCAGATTTGCTGGGTTTCGTTCTCGACGCCTTCGGCAATAACCGGGATGTTAAGACGGTGGCCGAAAGCAAGAGTCGCCTCAACCAGGGCGCAGTCGTCCTGATCTTCGGGAATGTTGTGGATAAATGAACGGTCGATCTTGATGTAGCTGACGTGCATTTTGCGCAGGTAGGTGAGCGATGAGTAGCCGGTGCCGAAATCATCAAGCGAGAGGCCGACACCCATCTGGTGTAGTCGTTCGAAGAGTCCGCTGGCATGTACGGCATCGTCGATCAGGATGCTTTCGGTCATTTCCAGCTCAAGTGCTTCGGCGGGATAGTTGTAGCTTTGCAGAAAAGTGGATACCCGCTGGGTAAAGTCGCTCTGTTTGAGTTGTAGGCCAGATACGTTGACGTGCAGCCTGAAGTTGCCCGAACAAAGCTCGACCCATGGTCGAGCATCCTGAATTGAGCGCTCAAGCACCCATGCACCTAGTTCAAGGATCTGGCCGGACTGTTCAGCAATGTGAATGAAGTGGTTTGAGCCGAGCAGGCCATGGCGTGGATGTTGCCAGCGCAACAACGCCTCGGCACCGATGATTTGCAGTGAGCAGGCATCAATTAATGGTTGGTAATGCACGAGTATCTGATCGCCATCAAGAGCAAGGCGCAATTCATCCCTCATGGTCAGCTGGGTCACGACCTCTTCGGTCATCGTGGTGTTGTAGCGGCAGATGCGATTGCGCCCTTGCGCTTTGGCTTGGTACATCGCTGTGTCAGCGTGTTTGATGAGGGTTTGCGGATCCTCGCCATCATTGGGGAAGGTCGCCAGTCCGCAGCTGGCAGTGACATAGAATTGCTTTTGCCCAATGAGGTACTGGGTACGGAGGCACCCGAACAGTTTCTCCATGACAATGCCTGCTTCACTCGCGTCGCTCAGATCGTCAATAAGAATGACAAACTCATCCCCGCCGAAGCGGGATAGGGTGTCGCTGGCGCGCAGGCGCTCGCGTAGGCAACGCGAAACAGCCACAAGCAGAAGGTCGCCTACGTCGTGACCATGTTGATCGTTGATGGACTTGAACCCGTCGAGATCGAAAAAAGCGACTGCGCCAACGCGTCCATTGCGTGTACCCCGGGCGATGGCTTGTTCAAGGCGTGATTCGAGTAACACCCGGTTTGGCAGTCCACAGAGCAGATCATGGGTGGCCATGTGCTCGGCTTCGTCTCGCGCAGTGCGTATAGCTTTGAGTGTCTGGTTTAGCTTGGAGTTGGTCGCGTTCAGTTGCCGCACGGAGGTCAAACCGAAGAGCAGTGTGAAAATGATCACCAACGCCATGAGAGCCATTTCAAGGAGCTGATACTGGCTGCGCTTGTTTGCCAGCTCCGCTTCAATGCGCTCGATTTCCTGGTTGCTGCCATAGAAAAGCCGGTTGGCGTTTTCGCTGAGGCGGTGGAAAAAAGGGGGAATACTTTTCAGAAAGTTTTCCAGCTCGCGCCGAGCCTGATCATTTTCGGCCTGGCTTGGGTGCGCGCTATTTCCGGAAATCGCCTGTGTAAGTGTCAGCAAGGTGGCAGTGTTGTTGCGGATTAGGTCGAGGTGTGGGGCGATCTCGATGACCTCCATGGTGTATGCCGAGCGCCCATGCGGCTGGTAAGTGACTTCGCGAACCATTTGATCGACGTTGTCGATGTTGAGCTGGAAGATCTGCTGAACCGTGCCGCCATACTGGAGTACGTGCAAACTGTTTTCCAGGGCATTCACGTTTTCAAGAATGCCGGTTGAAATGATTTCGCGTGCACGCGCGCTGCGCGTGGCGACGATCCGATAAAAGTCCTTTTCGATCAGGTTGATTTTGCGCACGATGTCTTCGCCAATGAACAGGCGTGCACGTTCATTGGCACCCTGTTTGTCCAAATCGTTGATGAGTTGCGAAAAGAAAAAACTCAGGCAAAGCATGAGCACGAGGCCAACTGTAAATACGCTGACCAGCAGATAAAGGCGTCTTTTGCTTGCCTTGTGCGTTGTTCGCGTATCCTG
The DNA here is from genome assembly GCA_020061705.1 of Halothiobacillus sp. Taxonomy (GTDB): domain Bacteria; phylum Pseudomonadota; class Gammaproteobacteria; order Halothiobacillales; family Halothiobacillaceae; genus Thiofaba. Next base: position 29,570 of record JAGUXT010000052.1, read on the forward strand.
CAAAAGTTCGGCGTGCTCAGTCATGGCCGGTGCTGTCCGGGGGGGGCTTGGTGTGTTACGCCATTATCGAGGAAGCCGTATTTACGAAATATCGCCTGACCTTCAGCGCTTGTGGCGTACGTCATGAACTTTCGCGCGAGATCCGGGTGTTTAGAAAAAACCAGTTGGTTGAGCAATAATGCCTCGGGCTTGGCCAATTTTGGGTCGAGGTCGATGACATCGACAATGGGTATGTTGTCGGGAAAGAAACCCACCGCGCGCCAATTGAGAATAATGTCGGCCTCACCTTTTTTCATCGCAGTGATTAGGGCGCGTGAATCGGGCGCCAGATAGATTGCCCGATCCAGCACCTGTTCATAAATCCCAAGGGTCTTGAGAATTTTTTCGGTTTCACTGCCGACGCTTCCCGATTTGGCATTGCCGATGATGACATCCAAATCCGGACGCAGCAGTTCAGATGGTTCACCCTTGACAGCACGCGGATTACCTTTGGCGACCATGATAGCCATGCGGTTGTAGCCTACGGTGACGACATCGCCGAGCAATCCCTCGGGAAGATAAAGATCGCGGTAGGTCGGTTCTCCAGGTAAATAAAGATCCCCCACCTTGCTTTGCTTGGCGCTTTGGTAGAGATCCTCTGAGCCGCCTTGTGAAATTCTGACTTTGACGTGCTCGGCTTTTTCGAAGTTTTGCGCGATTTCGCTAATGGGGCGAACCATGGTAATGCCGCAGTAAATGAGCAGTTCAGTGTCTTCGGCATGTGTGGGGGCGCAGACCATTGCCAGGAGGAGTGCGCTCAAGCGGAGTAACAGTGACATACGGGCAACCTCCCTGATGAATCAAGCACTAAACAGAAGCCATTGCGCGGCTTGCACAACGCTACAATCGCAAAAGCCAGTACCCAACAGCTCAGTGCCCTGTTCTGCTTGCCAAAGGATGCATTTTATGCAATCTCACGCTACTTCTAGGGAAAATATAGCACGAGAAGGATGTGTAGATGTGCGCCGGCAAAGCTTGGGGATGTGAGTTTGTTTTTGCTGGATTCAAATTTGTTATGCCAAATTGTTGGTCTATTGGTTTACCTTTACCTGGACTTTTTACACCTAGTCAGAGGCGTTCACTATGTTTTCAAAGCAGCGTTATTCCGGGCTTCAACGTTCAGTGATTTCGGCGTTCATGCTTTTATTGGTCTTGTTGTCGGCTCCTGTGTACGCAGAAGAAGTCATTACCAAACTGAATGATTTGACCTTGCGGGGTAATCTCGAGCTTGCGGCAGGCAAGACGATGAAGGATGGCGTGGTGCTGATTACCCACGGCACCTTGGCTCACAACAGCATGGAGCTTATCAAGTCCCTGCAAAGCGGCTTGCAGGCCAAGGGCTACAACTCGCTGGCGATCAACCTGGGCCTGGGACTGGATAAGCGTGCATCGTCGATGTACGACTGCCCGACACCGCATGTACACAAGCATACTGATGCGGTGAGTGAAATCGCCGCCTGGACGAAGTGGCTCAAGGACAAGGGGGCGACGCGCATTGCCTTGATGGGGCATTCTCGCGGTGGCAATCAGACGGCCTGGGCGCTGGCGGAAAAGGATGATGCGGCGATTACTTCGGCCATTCTGATTGCGCCGCAGACCTGGGAAGCGGGCTATCACCTCAAGGATTACAAGGATAAGTACAAGGCGGATTTGGCACCGCTTTTGGCCAAGGCCGAAAAGCTGGTGGCCGAAGGCAAGGGTGACACCTTGATCGACATGGACTTTATCTACTGCGAGAAGACCCGTGCGGCGGCCAAGAGCGTGGTCAGCTATTACAAGGAAGACCCGCGCATGGACACGCCAACCTTGCTGGCACAAACCAAAAAGCCTCTGCTGGTGATTATCGGCTCGGCAGATACCACGGTGAAGGGTTTGCCGGAAAAGATGGCCAAAGCCGCCGATGGCAAGCGCATCAAGGCGCATACGGTCGAGGGCGCAGATCACTTCTTCATGGATTTGTATACGGATGAAGTCGTCGAAGAGACGGCGAAATTCCTCAGCTGGAAATAAGTTGTTCTGTGATTTGAGTCATATTATTTGATCTATATGTCGCTTGATTCATAACACCATGCACCCTCGGCCATGCCGGGGGTTTTTGTTTGCGGTAAACTGCGCGCATTCTTTCATTCAACCCGTTTCCCATGCCCGGTTATGCCGGGTGTTCATTTTTTAGACGATGTGAGGTGCGCCCTATGTTTACCCGTGACATGACCATTGCTGGCTATGACGATCAACTCGCGCAGGCGATGGCGCAGGAAGTTGTGCGTCAGGAAGAGCACATTGAGCTGATCGCCTCCGAAAACTATGCCAGCCCGCGCGTGATGGAAGCGCAAGGCTCGGTATTGACCAATAAATATGCCGAAGGTTATCCCGGCAAGCGTTATTACGGCGGTTGCGAGTACGTCGATGTGGTTGAGCAGCTTGCCATTGACCGCGTCAAGGAACTGTTCGGTGCCGATTGGGCGAATGTGCAGCCGCATTCCGGTTCGCAGGCCAATGGCGCGGTGTTTCTGGCTTTGTTGCAAGCTGGCGATACCGTGCTGGGCATGTCGTTGGCGCATGGCGGTCACTTGACCCACGGTGCCAAGCCCAACTTTTCCGGCAAAAGCTATAACGCGGTGCAGTACGGTCTGGTGCCGGAAACAGGCGAGATTGACTACGACCAAGTGGATGCTTTGGCGCGTGAACACAAGCCGAAGCTGATTATTGCGGGCTTTTCAGCCTATTCCCGCGTGATCGACTGGGCGCGTTTCCGTGCGATTGCCGATGAAGTCGGTGCGTATTTCCTGGTGGATATGGCGCATGTGGCCGGTCTGGTGGCGGCGGGTGTCTATCCCAACCCGGTGCCGTTTGCCGATGTGGTCACATCCACTACGCACAAGACCCTGCGCGGCCCGCGTGGCGGCATTATCCTCGGCAAGGTAGGTGCCGGTATTACGGCTGAGATCGAGAAAAAGATCAACTCGGCGATTTTCCCCGGTATTCAGGGCGGCCCGCTGGAGCATGTGATTGCCGCCAAGGCGGTGGCTTTCAAGGAAGCGCTGGAGCCTGCGTTCAAGACCTATCAGCAGCAGGTCGTCACCAACGCCCGCGCCATGGCGGCGCTGTTTATGGCGCGCGGGTTTGATGTGATTTCCAAGGGCACGGATAACCACCTGTTCCTGGTGAGCTTTATTGCACAAGGTTTGACCGGCAAGGATGTGGATGCCTGGCTGGGTGCCGCGAATATCACCGTGAACAAGAACGCCGTACCGAATGACCCGCAATCACCGTTTGTGACATCCGGTATCCGTATCGGCACCCCGGCGATCACCACACGCGGCTTCGGCGAGGCCGAGTGCGTGGCACTGGCGGGCTGGATTTGCGATGTGATCGATGCCAAGGGCGACGCGGCAACCATCGACGCGGTGAAGGGCAAAGTGCTTGAAGTGTGCAAGCGTTTGCCGGTGTATGCCTGATGCGTGGGTTTTCCGGTGCGCTGACTGGCTGCGCCGGGCTGCTCCTTTATTTGTTATGTTCAGGCTGCTCGGTGCAGCAAGGCTATGCTGGTGCACAGAATTTCCAGCGTAACCAGTGCTTGCAGAATCCAGATATTTCGGCGCGTGAGGCCTGTCTTGGTGGCTCGGATCGCTCCTATGCGGAGTATACGAAGGATGTCCAAGGCAGCACACGCTAACGATTTTGGGCGTCTGTTTTGGCGCCGGGGGATGAATGGATGAAATGTCCTTTTTGCGGTGCGGACGATACCCGCGTGGCCGATTCGCGCTTGACGCAGGATGGCACTCAGGTGCGTCGTCGGCGCGAATGTCCGACCTGTGGCGAGCGCTTCACCACCTTTGAAACCGCTGAATTGCAGTTGCCGCGCATTATCAAGCGCGACGGCACGCGCGAGCTGTTTTCGCAGGACAAACTGCGTCGCGGCATGTTGCGCGCCTTGGAAAAACGCCCGGTGCCGACCGAGCGGGTGGAAGAGGCCGTGGCGCATATCGAGCGCGAATTGATGAAGCGTGGCGAGCGTGAAGTCGAGGCGCGCCTGCTGGGCGAGATGGTGATGGACGCTCTGCGTAAACTCGATCAGGTGGCCTACATTCGCTTCGCTTCGGTTTACAAAAGCTTTGAAGATGTAGCCGCTTTTCGTGAACTGATCGAACGTTTGCAGCAGGAGCCGCGTGGTTCTTAAATCTGTCCAAGGAGTTCGGCATGTTTATCCGTGACCCCAATGCTCCCACTCCCAAGGGCTTTGCCCTGTTCAATCTGGGCTTTCGGGCGTTTTTTTTCGGTGCGTCGCTTTGGGCGGTGTTGGCGATGTTGCTGTGGGGGTTGGCGTTTACCGCACTTATTCCGGCCAGCGTTGCATCCGTCTCCTGGCATGGTCACGAGATGTTGTTTGGCTATGCACAGGCTGTTGTTGCTGGCTTTCTGCTGACGGCCGCGCGTAACTGGAGCGGGGTGCGCACGCCGCAAGGTTGGGCGCTGGGCGGCTTGTTTGCGCTGTGGCTGATTCCGCGTGTGTTTTTGCCTTGGGCAAGCAGCGCGATGTTGCCTTGGCTTGCTTTGGCTGATGTAGTGTTCGATCTATTCTTGGCGGCGATTTTGGCGCTCACCTTGTGGCGTAATCGCGCCAATCTGTTCATCTTCCCGCCGTTGTTGCTGCTGGTTGCCCTGGCGAATGCGGCATGGTGGCTGGCTACGCTTGGTCTGTGGTCACAGGGTCATGTTTTTGGATTGGTGTTGGGACAAGGGGCGCTGCTCGGCATCGTGCTGATTATGGGTGTGCGTGTCGCACCTTTTTTTATTGAAAAACGTTTGAATGTGTCGATCACAGCGCGCGTCCCGGTGTGGGTGTATCGAAGCGGGGCGGCGTTGTACGGGCTTTTGGTGGTTGCGGAGCTGTTGGGCGCGCCGTGGTTGCAAGCCGTCATGGCGGCTGCGCTGGCGGCGTTGAGCGCTTGGGTGTTGTGGCGCTGGTATGCCCCTGGCTTGTGGCGCGAGCCGCTGTTGTGGATTTTGTGGCTGGCCGGGGGGTGGTTGGTGCTCGGTTTGGTGCTCAAGGCGCTGGGCGATCCGGGCGGTGTGGCGCGCCATGCTCTGTTGGTCGGCGGCGTGGGGCTGGCCAGCCTCGGCATGATGGCGCGGGTGAGTCTCGGTCATTGTGGGTATGTGGTTTACCCCGCGCCGCGTGGCAGTGTGCTCGCCTTTGTCCTGCTGCTGATGGCGGCACTGTTGCGTGTGGTTCCGCCGCTGTTTTCGCCCGCCGCACTTGCTTGGGCAGTGCCGCTGTCGGCGTTGTTGTGGGTGCTGGCCTTTGCGCTATTTTTGGTCGTGTATGCGCCGATGCTTTGGCGGCCTCGTGTCGATGGCAAACCGGGGTAAGCAGGTGAGTGACGATCTCCGCTTTATGGCGCGCGCGCTGGAACTGGCGCGGCGCGGGCTTTACACCACCCACCCCAATCCGCGTGTCGGTTGCGTCATCGTGCGTGATGGCGAAGTCGTCGGTGAGGGTTTTCATGCACGGGCGGGCGAGCCACATGCAGAGATTCACGCCCTGCGCATGGCCGGTGAGCGGGCGCGGGGGGCGACGGCCTATGTCACGCTGGAACCCTGTTGTCATCATGGGCGCACGCCGCCGTGTTCGGATGCCTTGATTGCAGCCGGGGTGGTGCGCGTGGTGGCGGCAATGCGTGACCCCAATCCGCGTGTTGATGGCGGCGGTGAAGCGGTGCTGTGTGCGGCGGGTGTTGCGGTCGAAAGCGGACTTTTGGAAGCTGAAGCACGTGAGCTGAACGCGGGCTTTAGCAAGCGCATGACGCTGGGTTTGCCTTTCGTGCGCCTGAAGTGGGGCGCTTCGCTTGATGGGCGCACGGCGCTGGCGAATGGTCAAAGCCAGTGGATTACCGGTGAGCAAGCGCGGCGCGATGTGCAATTTTGGCGCGCGCGTTCGTCCGCCATATTAAGCAGTGCAGCAAGCGTCATTGCCGATCAGGCGCGCCTGAATGTGCGATTAACGGCGGATGAATTGGGTATTGAGGGTCATGTACACCAGCCGGTGCGAGTTATTCTTGACCGCGAGCTACGCATGACCCCGGATCTGCCGATTTTTGACGGGCAGGGTGATATTTGGATTTATACCGCCGCGCCGGATGTGCCGTACCGGGATGCACTGCTCGCAACGGGGGCGAAGATTTTGGCGGCTCCCGCGAACGGGCATGGCTTGGATTTGGCTTTCATTCTGCGTGATTTGGCGCAACGTGAAATCAACGAGCTGTGGATTGAAACCGGCGCACGCTTGGGTGGTGCTTTTTTGGCGCAGGGCTTGGTGGATGAATTGATTGTTTACCTTGCGCCAATGCTGCTCGGTCACACCGCACGTCCACTTGCGGAATTACCTGAAATAACACAGCTCAATCAGGCTCAGCGCTGGCAATGGCAGGATGTCACCCGCGTTGGTGATGATTTGCGCCTGGTTTTGAGGAGTGCGCAGAACGCTTGAGCGTGTGCGCTTTTGTGAGCAACAAAAAAGCCGCACAAGGCGGCTTTGATTTGGATTGATTTTTAGTAAAACTGAATTAAATCAATCAGTTATGTTATAGGTGCTATCACATCACTAGGCGGAATGCGGGTTGCGGCGTGTCGATTTCAGATATACCCCCAAATATACCCCCAAAAAGTTACGCACAGGCTTATCCACATGACTTATCCACAGACGTGATATTTTCAGCTTCACAGTCAGCGCGGGGCTTTTTATCTCAGTGGCATGAATCGCGCCTTAGCATAAAACATGCCACCTAGTTAAAAACGCCCGCTATATTTCGTTCGGAGCGGTCATTGCGGATTGGTCGCTGCATTCGATATTGATCATGGTATGCTCCTGATTAGTTGGCGTGACACGGTGATATTCTCCCGGCCGTAGCACCGCATTCGTGCGGGAGCGTCATGTGGGGTTTCCGGTGAAAACCGGGTGGGAGGCCTCGCCGCCAACTCAAGCTTCCCCCTTCTTCAGCAGTCGCTGTACCTCACGCTCCCGCATGTCCTAAACATCGCAGACAACAAAAAACCCGGCACATGGCCGGGCTGGGTTGGTGGGTACGTGGTGGGGGCGGTCTAAAGTGGGTTGGCTGCTTTCATTGCCTTGCCCCTTTGCAGGTAGTACAAAACTTGCCGTCTTGATTGCCGCGTGGCTTCCACCATTTCATCTATGCTCTTTCCCTTGCGCCTCAAGTCCATGATGAAGCGCACGTTAGCTTTAGATATGGCCTGCTTGCATGTGGGAATTTCAATGTATGTTCCCCCATACATACCAATCATCTTTAGGGCGGCATCCTCCCCAGCAACGGCGGCGATTGCCTCAAACTTTTGCCGCCCCCCTTGCTCGTTGTCAGTCCCAAGCGGGACGTGAATCCGCCTCCCGCAAAATGCTTCTTGCAGCTTCATAGCCGCTTCATAGCCTATTTGGCTAATCAGATACTTTAGGCTTTCCGGCAAGTCACCTTCTTGAACGTCTCGAATCCCAATCATCGCGCCCCCCTTATTTGTTCTACTTGCTTGGCTAGCTTTTCCAATTCGCGCATACCTTCAAAAAACTTAACTAGGTGTAGCGCCTCCATGCTCTCCATCTCGCCATTTATCACCCTTTTGGTGACTTCGCTTATTAGCTCTGTCATTGTCTGGCTGCTTATCGGCGGCCTCTCATTCACGGCTGAAAGCGCAGGCAATGAGCGGTCTAGCAACAGCTTGGCGGCTTGCACGTCACCCGCTAAAGCCATTTCGTAGAGTTTGGCAAGGATAGGGGGCAGGGCGCGCCTGATTGCCGTCCTTAGCTTTTGGGTATCGCTGGCATTGACTGCCATGTTTTTGCTGATACCCCTAGCCATGCCGCGCCCCCCACGATGCAATCAGCACAGCGTCACCACGATCATGACGCGCCTGCTTGCCTTGGAGGAATGGCCGGGCGGTTGGGTGGAGTCGAACAGCAGCGGCTAGGCTGGCATTCTTTTCTGCACCTGCTGCGATTCCTGCCAGCCGTCGCCATGCGATAGGCGAGATGCGCATCATGGGTAGATGTGCCGCTGTCACCAAAGCCTCGATAGCGCCTATGTTGCGACCGAAGGTATGCGCTCCCGTCTTGGAGTCAGTGGGTCGTGCACCAACAAGCTCAACAGCAACCAGGCGGGGGGTGGGGTGTGTGTTGAGTAGCTCCATGAAGCTCACAGCGTCAACGGATTTACGTTTGCCTTCAAGCTCAACAGGCAGGTCGGCCACGTCCAACACCTCGCCTGTGCTGGCATCCATCCAACACAGCGCACCAGCTAGGCCGGGGTCAATGCCCAACACAACGGCGGCGGTCATGTTGCCACCTCCGACTCGTTGTCACTGGTGGCATCCAACACGGTCACGCCAGCAAGCATGTGCTCCACCACTTCCAGCGAGTGCGCCGGGCGGCATGACATGGTTTCACGCGCCACACGTCGCAATGCCTGTGCTTGGCTGGTGGCTTTGACAAGGCGGATTGGAGCAAAGCCGCTTTTTTGCATAAAGCCGGTATCGTCCTGCATGACAACGTAAATCCGAGTGCTTGACTTCTTCATGCTGCATCCTCCATCACGGCATCCTCATAGACCATGCGCAGCCAGCAAGCGCGTGTGGCCACCACGTCGCGCATGTTGTACTCAGCAATCTGCGCATACTCTCCGGCCTGCCACATATCGAACACATGACCGCCATCCATGCCCATTGCTTTAGGTGACGGAATGCCCAAGGCCTTACACAGACGGTCTAGGCTGATTCGCTGCCCGTACCCTGCCCACATGGTCATTGTGTCGCCATAGTCGCGCCCAAGGCGGGCTGCGGGGCTTGGGATGAATGACGGCGGGATGATGTTATGCACCCATGCACGCCGACGGATAAACCCTAAATCGAAGTCGATAGAGTGGCCGATAACGTAGCTGGGTTCAGGGAACTCCGGGCGGCTATTGATGCGCTCAAATTCATCAAAGGCCGTGCGCATCTTGTCGAATGCGAACTCCAAAAACACTGCTTCGTCCTGTTCAAGCGGTCGGACAATCACGGCGGGCGGATTGGTATCCATCGCCCAAGCAATCGACACAATTTCACCCTCAGCCGCGTCTAGTGCCTGTTTGCGGTAAGCGTCCTCAGCGGCCTGCTCCCCCTGTTCTGCCCACCATGCAGCAATCGTGTCCTCCTTCTTGTAGTTGCCGGGCGGCTTGATACCCGCTTTGGCGGCTTCACGCGCGCCGGGTTGTTGGCTGGGTATAGTTTCAATATCTAGGTAAATTCTTGGCATGGTGTTGTCTCCTTAAAATCCAATGTCATCATCAAACGCTTCACCGTTGGCGGGTGACGTGGGTGCGGGTTTGGGTTTGTCAGGTTCGCCCCATCCTTGTGCCGCCTGATATTCCGGTGACGCTGCAATGGTGGCTTGGAGGCGTTCTCCGAGCGTGTCGTAGATGTTCCAATCGGGTTTGCTCAAGTCAAAGAGCTGCAACTCGTTCACGCCTTCGGGCTTGGGCATTCCCTTTGGCAGTGGCATGACCGAAGCAATGTTCATGTACGTTTTGCCGTCGCGCTCGCTCTCGGTGGCGTTCAACAAGCACGACGCGCCCAGCAGTTTCTTCACGTCATATCCTGCGCGAATCTCATCTTCACTTAACGCGCGACCGCGCCATTGATTGATAAAGGCGCGTAAGGCTGCTTTTTCTCCGAGTGACGCTGTGAAGCGGCGGCTGATTGTGAACGGCTTACCGTCCTGCATACGTTCATCACCCAACAATTCAAAGCTCAATAGCAGCTTGCGCGCCTTGGTCGGCTTGCCTTGGTAATCGCCTGTTTGCGTGCCTAAATCAACCAGGCGGTACAGGCGGGCGGTGTGAACTCCGGCGGGTGCTGATTCAAATGTCTGGGATGCTGAAATAATCATGATGCTGATTTCCTATGAGGTGGTTTGGCTTGGATTTTCTCGGTCTGGGTCTCGGTCTGGTTCGGTCGTAAATCGGTTTGGCTGGCATCCTCAAAGGCGCAAGCGGCATGAAAGGCAAGGGTTAGCGGCTCACCTGATTGAACTCTGTGCAGGAAGTTTTCACCGCCCCCAGCGGTGCGGAATAAGCAGCTATCAACCAAGTGACCGCTGCGCACATGAACGGCGCGGCTGGGTATATCCGGGTCAACACTCCAGCCCTCGGGGTGGCTGGTGTAATCGGCGGACACCAATCTTTTCAGCGCGGGCAAGTTGGCGCGGATGTTGGCGCGGTCGGGGTCTGTCAGACGATTGCCGGGCGCAACCAACAGGCGGCCATCCTCACCAAGCCGAACGTCAAAATCACGGTCATGAAGGTTTTGCAGCAGGGTGAAGGCAGTCATTAAAATGACTCCGGGCTGGGTTCGCCTTCGGGGTGTATCTCTCCCGCTACCCTGTTTTTATCCGCAACTCCGCAACTTTTGTCACTTTCCCCTTGTAATTCAATGGGTTGAGTGGTTGCGGATGTTTTTCCGGTTGCGCAACTTTTCGATTTATCCGCAACCTTTAGGGCTGTGTCGGTTGCGGATGTGGCCTCTGGTTGCGCAACCTGTTTTTTATCCGCAACCTTAAAACCTGAATCAGAACAATGACTTGCGCTAAAAGTTGCGTGGTTGCGGATAATTTCGGGGGTTGCCGGGTGAAGGTATCGGCTGAATGCGTCGGTGAATTTTTCCAACTCGTAAGCCTTCAACGTGCGGCCGCTCACCTTGGCGTCCTTGCTCTTGATACCGAACTCGCCCAACTTTTTAGCGAGCTGTCTCTGAGTAATCGGGTTGCCCCGGTTGTACGTTGACCACGGTGCTTCCCCATCCTCGGAAAGTTCGCGCACCAACTCATCTGAAGTCATGCGCGTCCTGATAGTGCGTCCAAATGCGTCACGAATATCACTGAGCAACTCAGCGGCATGTGACGGCTCGGTCTCGCCCTTCGCGTTGATCTTGAGCAAGGCTTGACGCGCCATGTCCGGCCATCGCCCTCCGACAATATCGGCGATTGCCAGCAACGGCTCAGCATTGTCTTGGGCGCGGTCGTTCAACGCTTCGGGCAACGCAGGCCGGGCATGTCGCACCGAGTGGGCATGGTCTAGTGCAAACCTCGACACCTTCGCTGCCAAGCCTTCAAACAGTCCTGGGGGTGCATGTCGCAGACGTTCGACGGCTTCGTGTGGCAACTTGCGGCGCAGCTCAAGACGGATGCACCTATCCATAAGCGTTTCAGGCAAAACACCAATGCCGGATATGCACTTAGCGCCCCATGTACTGAAGCGTGTCGGTGTGTGGTCATCACCTACCGAACGGATGACATAAGCACTTTGGCGCGTGTGGCCTGAGTTGATGACACCGCGTAACTCTTCGTTCTCTTTCATCCACGCGTCAGCCTCATCAAGCATCAGTGTCGGGCGGTGCGCTTCGATAACCCGGTACGTGGCGGCGGGTGAAATGCTTGATGCGGCCAATGCACGGCATGACAATCTTCCGATCAAGTCGAGCAACTGCGTCTTGCCGCATCGTTTCTCCGGCGCGGTAATGACTGCCAGCGGGCAAACCTGAATTTCATCAATGAACCACGTCATCACCGCCCAAAGCGTTGCAGCTATGGCCGTTTCAGGCTCGCACACGATGAAGCGGCGCAAGGTGTGCAAGATGTCGTTTAGCAGCTCTTCACCGATCACCTCGCCGGGATACGGTTCCACCTCTGGGAAGAGTCCGTTATCTGTCGTGGAGGGCTTGGACGCGGCCTTAACTGCGTCATCCAAAGCTGAAACACGAATGCCAAGGGCGGCGGCTTCGGCTTCACGCGCCTGCTCATAATCGAGTCTGGGAAGTTTTGCCAGACGTGCGACGGCGGCGTGAGCATCTTCAGGAAGTGGCGGCGGGAGGCCTTCCCTCTGGATAACCTTGTCTTCGATCATGCGGCAACCTCCCACATGGGAAGCGTTCCCAATCCGACAAACAGCACCTTGCGCGCTCCGTCACGCAGCAAGGCGCGGGCTGTCGCCTCTAAATGAGCTTGGCTTGCGTTACGGTTAATCAGCAGCACGGGCTGCGTTGCCAGCTTGCACACGCTCCAATCCAGCAAGGCCGGGTCTTGGTATTCGGGCGCTAGGACGGCGGCGCGGGTGTCATACATCCAATCCCAAACATCACGCCCGGCATGAACAAACAGCGTGCCGAATCCGGCAATCTTGGTTGCCATGTATGGCGCTAGACGGGCGCGGGCGGTGCGTGCGTTGGGCGGTTGCGGGCGGCGTGCTGGTGCGCTATTGTTGGCGCGTTGGTTGCTCGCCAGCACATCGCCCCCGTTCACTCCGGGGGCTTTTTTGTGGGCGGCGTTCATGCCCGCACCCCGGCCTTACCGTCTAGCAGTTTGCGGGCTTCTTTGTAGATTGCGCCGGGGTTATTGGGTAGGTCGGCAAGCCATTGATTAACGTCATGCTCAAACCATGCCGAAGCGCGGGCGGATAGTTTGACCGGGGGCGGGAATTTGCCTTCTTGGATAAGGCGATAAATGGAGGAACGGGAAAGGCCGGTTATCTCAATAACGGCGGGAAGGCGTAGGGCTTTGTTGGTCATTGCTGGCTGCTCTAGGAGTGAGTGCCAGCAAGGTTAGGGATTGAATTTCACCCTGTAACGGGCTTATTTTTGTGCAAAACGCACCCAAAAAAGGCCGGAATTGTTCGGGATTTAAGCATTTTTGCTCAAAATTTAAGCGTTATATCCTCCCTGTTTAGCCAGTTTTTAACAGCATCCCTGCTTACATGGTCGCCTATCGCGGCCTGAATAATTAAAACCCAATCAGATTCCGTTAACTCTAGCGGTTTGCTGTATGGGGTTTTCCGGTACTGCATTGACTTAAGGCTGTCATGAAAAAAACGCGCCCAATCCTGCCAGTTAGACTTTTGGAATCTGTTGCCTTTTTCAATGAATATGCGCTCTAAATGATTTTCTATAATGTCTAACTCATTGATTAGCTCGTCGATACTATTTTCAATAAGCCCAAGAAACTCTTTTGCCTTGGCAATGTGCATTAGCGCTTTCTTGGCGTGTGGCTTGTTCCTTCGCCTTCTTTCCCTCGCCTCGCTTGATTCTCCGCATACATAATCAGGGGTGACGCATAACGCTAAAAAAACATCACTTGCGGCGTTGTATTTTTCATCCTCGTTTAATGTTTCAATCCATTCATCAAACACGGGGGCGGCTTGAATTATCGTCCGTGTAAAATCCTTGGCTTTGCCTGCTTCATCCCATGAATAGGCCTTCCGCTCAACTCTCGCAGCTAAGTAAGACGGTTTATCCACGGCTTTTTAGCTCCAATTCATGCAGCTTGTCAGATAGTAAGTCAGCAAAAAAGGCGGCTGATTCTGATAGGTTTATCGCTATATTTTTTTCCTCACATTCATCTCTTATGGTGTAACCCCCCGTAAGCATGGCGCTTGCATTTGAAAGGCATTTGATGCGGTTGGCTAAGATTTGAATATCGTTAAAGTCTTGGTTCATGGTCATGTCTCCTTGGGTGGTGTGGGCTGGGGTTACGGGGTGGTGTCTTCGGGCTTGAATGCCAAGGCCGCGCCCAATCGCATAGCAGGGGGGCGCGGTGGCTCGCTTGGGGGCGTGGGTGTGTCTTCGGTGCTTTTGCGGCTCGCTGGCTCAATCACATAGGCATCATGCAGGCGCTTAATCTCGATCAGCAGGCCAAGGTAGTGACCCGCCCACATGGGGACGGGTTCGCTATCTTCGGTTGTGCTCCAGCGGCCTACCGCCGATCTGCTTACCCCGGTTGCGCGGGAAAAGTCGGACATATTCCAGCCTAGGGCGGCTAGATTGGCTTTGAACTCTTCAACGGTCATCCGCATAAATTGTCCTCGCGTGCGTGTGAGGCTGGATTGCTTCACGGCCTAAAGTCTAATCTTCCCGATAAAATAAAGCAAAGTGGGTATTTCTTACAAAAGTGGGAAAGTGCTATTTAACATATTACCCATTATGCGCAGTTATTTTTGGCGGTGGGAAAATGAAGTGTTCCACGGCCTGTTTTATGGGTTGAAGTGGGAAACCGCGTTAGAACGCCATTTGCGGGGGCGGTTTTCGCCTGTTTTGGCGTGAATTTGAGGCGCAAAGGCCATAAATCCCCGTGAAACATCTCGCACACGCTCTGCGCAATAATTATTGAACCGCGTGTTTTCATCGCAGGGTTAAGCGGCTTGGGTGAAGCTGGCATGAATGACGTTCTTGGCTTCGCGCAATTCGTCCAAGTAATCCGCCCACACTTGCATCATGCGCTTGCGCTCTGTCAGGTGTTTGGTGCGGTTGTAGGCGCGGCCTAGTGGGTCTTTAATCTGGTGGGCAAGCTGCAACTCGATAGCGTCACGGTTGAAGCCATGCACTTCATCCAGCAGCGTGCGTGCCATCGCTCTAAAGCCGTGTCCTGTCAGTTCGTTTTGCGTATCAATGCCAAGGCGCTTGAGCGCGGCGTTGACCGTGTTGGCGGACATGGGGCGGCTGTCAGTGCGTGCGCCGGGGAAAACGTATCTGCCGCCCCCAGTAAGCGGCTGAATCTCTCGCAGGGCGGCTATGGCTTGTTTTGCCAGTGGCACGATGATTTCCACGGCGGTCTTGTTGCGGGTCTTGGGCGGGGTGTAGCGCAGCTCGCAGGCTTCAAAATCAATGTCAGCCCATTGCATAGCACGCAATTCTCCCGGTCGGATAAACAGCAGCGGCGCAAGGGATAGGGCGCACTTGGTCAGCACCGAACCGTTATATGTCGCCATCATGCGCAGCAGCGGCGCTACGTCCTTGGGTTCGGTGGGGGCGGCAAAGTGTTTTGGGCTGGGTTTGGGTATCAGTGCGCCACTCAGCGCCGGGCATGGGTTGTACGTTGCCCGGCCTGTGGCGACGGCGTAGTTCATCACCTGGCTGATATGGTGTTTGGTGCGGTGTGCGGTTTCAATCGTGCCGCGTGCTTCAACACGGCGGATGATCTCCAACACCAGCGGCGCGGTGACGGCATCGGCGGGCAGGTTGCCAATGTAGGGGAATACATCACGCTCAAGCCTACCCATAACCTTTTTCTTGTGGGAATCCGCCTTGTTTGCCATGTGGTTTACTTCCCACTCCAAGGCCACGGCGCGGAATGAATCCGGTAAGGCTCCACCGGCCTGCAGCAGCCTCTCCACCTCAGCGGCTTGTATCTGCGCTTGCTTGGCTTCGGATAGCGTAACCTTCTCAGTCTTGCGCAACTCAGCAGGGTCTATGCCGTTGGCTATGAGCTTGCGGGCATCGTCACGGTGTTCCCGTGCTTCCTTTAAGCTCACTTGGGGATACACGCCCAAGGCCAATAATTTTTCTCTACCCCCAATGCGGTATTTCAATCGCCAGTATTTGGAGCCGTTCGGATTGATTAAGAGGAACATGCCCTTTTCATCACTCAGCTTAAACGGCGTTGTGGCGGGCTTTGCTTGACGTATGAGGGTATCTGTCAGCGGCATGGTGGTACGTCCTTGGGGGTACGGAAAAACGGGGGTATCAGCGCTAGGCCATGTACCCCTATTTATACCCCCCAAGTTGCCGGGCTGCAATAGCACGATATGGGATGCTATAGGCGTAAAAAAACCCGCAAACCTTATTCTGGTGCGGGTTTAGTGGTTTTGTTAGTACCGCTTGGGACGGTAAAAAACTTAAAATGGTGGCTATAGGTGGACTCGAACCACCGACCCCAGCATTATGAGTGCTGTGCTCTAACCGACTGAGCTATATAGCCAAAGTGTTGTGTTGATCTGGTCAATCAAGATAAGCGCGGCATTATCCATACGAAGGATGAGTGCGTCAACGGTTTTTTGACACGATTTTTTGTCTTGCAGCCATGCTGCTCGGGTTTGTTTTACTCCTCGCGTAGCGCTTCAATCGGATCGAGGCGGGCGGCATTCATGGCGGGCCAAACGCCGGCGACAAGGCCGATCAGTAAGGCAAGGGCTTCGGCAATCAGTAAGTAATCCATGCGTGGCGCGAAGGGCAGGGCAGGGATGGCGAGGTGCAGCAGGCTTAACCCGGCCAGACCAATCACGACACCCAGGAGTCCGCCGAGTGCACCCAGAATGACGGCTTCACCGAGAAATAATTGCAGCACGAGGTTTGACGGCGCGCCCAGAGCAGTCAATAAGCCAATTTCGCCGCGCCGCTCGGATACGGCGATGCTCATTAAGGTGAGGATGCCGACTCCGCCGGTGAGCAAGGCGATACCGCCGAGTGCGCCGACGGCGAAGGTAAGGACATCCAGAATCTTGCCCAGCGAGGCGAGCATCTGATCTTGCGATTGCACCGTGAAATCTTCCGCGCCGTGGCGCTCGATCATGCGTCGGGAAATGCGTTTGACCACGCTGGAAGAGGCTTCCTGCTCGTTGTAAAGCACGTCGATTTCCATCAGCCCTTCGCGGTTGAACAGCTGCAAGGACAGTGCCGCCGGGATGTAGGCCGCATCATCAATATCGAAGCCGAGCATTTGCCCCTTGGCCGCCAACACGCCAATGACGCGGAAACTCATGCCGCCGATACGCATTTTTTCACCGAGCGGATTGACGTTGCCGAACAGGGAATTTGCCAGCGTGTGACCGAGTAGCACCACGGGGCGCGGGGCGATCAAGTCATCTTCGGGTAAAAACTGGCCACGCGCCAGAGACATGCCCCACACCGTGGGGGCTTGCGGGCCGATGCCAAACGCCAGGGTGCGGCGGCTTTTGCCGGCAAATTCTGCGCTGAGTTGGCCGCTCACGACGGGGGTCATGGCCTCGACTCCGGGAATATCGAGCAGGCTTTGCGCGTCGCGCAGGGTCAGCGGGCGCTGGGTGTCGATGGCGCTAATCGAGAAGCCGGTGGTGTTTTCCTTGCCGGGCGTGATGGCGATCAAGTGTGTGCCAAATTGGGTGAACTGGCCGACCAGATAGCGTTGCAGTCCCGAGCCCAGGCCGGTCAGTAGCACCACGGCGGCAATGCCGATGGCAATGGCCAACATGGTGAGTGCACTGCGTTGGCGTTCGGCCAGTAGGCTGTTCAGCGTGAAGCGGGTCAGGTCGGTGATGCGCATTTTTTAGCGTCCCACCAAGGCTTGCACGGGATCTAGTCGCGCCGCACGGCGAGCAGGAAGCCAGCCAAAGAGCAGCCCCGCACCCAGTGCCGTGCATGAAGCGGCAAGATAAGCCCAGAGGGGCGTGATAAGCGGAAAACCTGGGTAGGCGCTGGCCAAGGCCAATACGCCGAGCCGCCCGATCAGTACGCCGACCAGGGCGCCCAGCACGCCAAGCAGCAGGGCTTCGATCAGGAACAGGCGCAAGACTAGGCCGGGCGGAGCACCCACCGCCATGAGCAGGCCGATTTCGGCGCGGCGCTGGCTGACGGAAACCAGCATCACATTCATGATGATAATGCCGGCCACCAGCAGGCTAATCGCGGCAATGCCCGCCACCACCAGCGTCAGGACGCCAAAAATGGCATCAAAGGTCGAGAGCACGGCATCCTGGGTGATGAGGGTGAAGTCTTCCTCATTTTGGTGCAGTTCCTTTAACAAGCGTGTGGCGTTTTGTTTGACGTTGTCCATGCGGTTGCGGCCATTGACTTCGAGCATGATGCGGAACAGGGCGGGATTGTTGAACAAGGCCTGAGCATTGGCGATGGGGATAATGGCCACCTCATTCAAATTCTGGCCCAGCGAGGTGCCTTGTTCTTCCAGCACTCCGATGACGCGAAAACGGTGCTCGCCGAGGCGCACCCATTCGCCCAGTGGCGAGGCGTTGCCAAATAGCTCGCTTGCAATCACCGGGCCGAGTACGGTGACGGCCTGTGCGGTATCAAGTTCAAGTGGTGGCAGAAATTCTCCACGCGCGACTTTCAGTTTGCGGGTTTGTTGCAGCGTGTTGTCTGAGCCGAGCAGGGTGGCGGTACGCGAGTGCGCGCCGGCTGAGACCTCGATAGAACCCACGGAAAGGGGCGATACGACATTGACATGCGGCAGGCGACGCAGCGCGGCGGTATCTTGCAGGGTCAAATCGCGCTCGCTCTCGAAAATCATTCCCGGCGGCCCGCCGCCCTTTTCGTTCTTGCCGGGAAGCACGATCAGCAGGTCACTGCCTAGCTGGCTGAACTCGCCCATGATGTACAGGCGCGCACCTTCGCCGAGCGCTGTCAGTAAAATCACCGCCGCCACGCCGATGGCCGCCGCACCAATCACCAGTACGCTACGCATCCGCGCGGCGGTGAGCGCCACCCAGGCAAAGCCGAGTTGGGCGCGCAGGGTCATGCCCGGCGCCGTACTCACTTTTTCGCGTCCTGATGCGCATCTTCGGTGATGCGACCATCACGCAATACGATGCGGCGGCGGGCGCGCAAGCCCATGTTCGGATCATGGGTGACCACAATCAGGGTAATGCCGCTGGCATTAAGCATTTCCAGCAGTTCGATGACTTCTGCGCCTGAATGGCTATCCAGATTGCCGGTGGGCTCATCGGCCAGCAGCAGGGCAGGGCGCATGACCGTGGCGCGGGCAATGGCCACGC
>JAGUXT010000008.1 GCA_020061705.1 Halothiobacillus sp.
ACCCAGGATCGCGCGCAGCTTGCCGAGCGCTACAGCGAGGCGTACCGCAGATACTGCTGGCCAGTCACGTCGCTCGACGACTTCCGCGTCGCCCCGTTCCATCTGCTGGCAAGCGAAGGCAAGGTTCACATCGATCAGAGCAACCTGTGGCACATGGAAACGCTCGGCAAGCTGAGTGCCCGCGGCGACCCGCTTCTGATGGCGACCGCCTACCGGGTCGTTGATGTGACCGATTCCGCGTCAGAAGCTGAAGGCATTCGCTGGTGGGAGGAACTGACCGCTCGCGGCGGAGAAGGCATGGTGGTCAAGCCACTAGAGTTCGTCGCCCGTGGCCGACGCGGCATCGCGCAACCCGCCGTAAAGTGCCGTGGAGCCGAGTATCTGCGGATCATCTACGGCATGGAGTACACGCTTGCCGAAAACCTTGAGCGCCTGCGTTCGCGCGGACTGTCGGTGAAGCGCTCCCTCGCCCTCCGAGAGTTCGCACTGGGCATCGAAGGCCTGGAACGCTTCGTGCGCAAGGAGCCGCTCCGACGCGTACACGAGTGCGTGTTCGCCGTCCTCGCGCTTGAAAGCGAGCCGGTGGATCCCCGCCTATAATGTCAGTGTTGCTTGTTTCTCGACTGTGATGCGGCACGTTTTCCTGGGATACTCCGAAGCACCCGAGCTGAGTGCTGTTGCGGTGACTTATCGTGCTAGATGCGGCTCAATGACTGGTTGCAGTTAACGGCTCGCTGCGCCTCCCGCTGTTGAGCCGAAGCGTTAGGCCATCAAAAGGAGTACGAAGCGTGAAATTAGGCAGCGCGGACAACGCGGAACGAGCGGCGAGGCTGCAGTTACAGCGCATTGGTGCGACGATTGAGCTCATTGCCGGAAAGGTCGTGTCGGTTGACTTCAACGAGACCGTTAGTTCTCCCTCCCTGATAGACCTCCTCAAACTCCGACACTTCAGTCATCTTCGTAGCGTAGACTTCTACGAAACTGAGGTAACAGTCGAAGTATTGCAAGCGCTCGCCCCCCTACCTAAGCTCCAAAAGATCTCATTGAATTGCTGTCACGTAGACGATGCGGCGACTCATGCGTTAAACGGAGCGAGAGCCTTGCAAGGCCTTTATCTGATGGATACGAAGGTCACAGACAACAGCGCCGACTCCTTGGAGGCATTCACAGAGTTACGATGCCTACGTATTGATGGGACACGGGTGTCTGGTACGACAATCGAACGCGTGCTGAAGACACACAAGCTGGAAGAGCTGTGGCTAGATGGAGCGCAAGCCACTCCGGCATGCGTGAAGTCAATTGCAAGCTGCGAAAGCTTGCAGAATCTCACGCTAGTTGGGTCACTCGTCACAGATGAAATGATCAAACCGCTTGCTCGCATGCTTTCCTTGCGCCGTCTGACAATTCTTCGCGCATCCATAACGGATCAAGCTATCCGAGCCGTCGCGCTCATGCGCAAGCTTGAGACTCTTGGTCTGAACGACTGCAAAGGAATCACCGATGCAGCGCCATTTGCGGAGTGCACCACATTGAACAGGTTGTGGCTTCCGTATACGAGCGTCACTGCGGAGGGTATAGCATCTTTCATGCGCGCATTGCCAAATGCAACCATTTGGCCAAGTCGTGGCCAAGCGACGATCTCAAACCCAAGTGCAACAGATTAATCAATGCAAAAATTAAACGTCATATCTTCCATACTCTCTGGCTGCACCATACTTGAGCCTGACAAATGGCCTCAGGGCTCTGGAGAAATAATCCTGACGTTCGATGATGGGCCTTCAGAAAAAACATCAAATCAACTGCTTGATGTTTTGTACAAGCACCGTGTTCCTGCGGTGTTTTGTTATATTGGGAAGAATATTATAGATTACCCAGAAATCGCAAACCGAGCTTTAGAAGATGGTCACTCAATAGCAATTCACACCTACTCTCACTCACTCCAATCACTTACAAGCAGCCGTACGCTCGACGAGGAAACAGATAGCTTTATTAAGATCATTAAAAGCCTACCATGCAGCTCAAATACAGACCTGAAATTATTCCGCCCGCCTCTGGGATTAAAAACCCCTTCGATTCGCAGACTGGTCAACAGCAGAGGTTTTGATTACGCCTATCTCACCTTCTTCGTCAACGATGCCTACAGCAAACCAAAAGACGCAGCCCGAATCATTCACAAGATAAAATGCAAAATTAAAGAACACGACGGGGCAGCCATTGTATTCCACGAACTAAGGTATATAGACGGGCGGGATAGATACGAAATAGACAAATCATGGCTTCCTGGCGCAGTTGATGAACTCATCAAATGGGCGAAGTCCGAAGGTTTTGTTTTTACCACATATAAAAACCCAAGCAAGGCTGGTTAGTCCAATCTAAGCAATGCGCCGTTTCACACCGTTTCAGTCGAGGCGCAAGAGGTTTAACCTCTCGTTATTACTGAAAGACAAAACCATTTTTAGCCACAACCCTCAAACATAAACCCCATGCCCAAATCAGTCCAAACCCTACTGGAAGACATTCGTTCACTCGGCGCGATGCAGTTTGAAGTCGTCGAGGCCGTGCGCGCGCTGGTCAAATCCACCCTGCCCTCGGTGCAGGAGGAGGTCAAATACGGCGGCATTCTGTTCACATCCGACATTCAGTTTTGCGGCGTGTTTGCCTACAAGGAACATGTGTCGGTCGAATTCAGCCACGGCGCACGGATCGTTGACCCCGAGGGCTATCTGGAGGGCAGTGGCAAGGGGCGACGCCATATCAAGTTGCGCGGTGTTGACGACATTGCCGCAAAAAAACTGGCGGTCTATCTGCCACTCGCACATCAGGCGGCGAAAGATGCAGCCTGATCGCAACACTGCAGCCGTTGTCATAAGGGAAGCCCGCGCATCCGATGCTGAGGCCATTCGCGCCGTGCATCTGGATGCCTTTGACGAGGAGGGCGCAACGGTGGCGCCATTGGCGTTGGCCTTGCTTGCCGATGCATCCGCACAGCCCATGCTGGCGCTGGTTGCGGAGGTGGATGGCGAGGTGGTTGGCAATGTGATTTTCAGCGCCGCGCACATGCAGGGCGCTGACCAGCTGTCGGCCTGCATTCTTGCGCCGCTGGCGGTCGTTCGGCGTTTTCAGGGCATAGGCATCGGGCGCAAGCTTATCGAAACCGGCCTAAAGATACTGCGCGAACGTGGCGTGGCCTGGGTTTTCGTTCTGGGCGACCCGCGCCATTACACCCGCTACGGCTTCAGCGCCGAGCATCAGGTGCGCGCGCCATATGCGCTTGAGTATCCGGAAGCATGGATGCTCATGTCGCTGCATGGCGATGCGCTGGATTCAGTTCGCGGTCAACTGGAATGCGCGCAGGCCCTGCGTCATGCGGAGCATTGGTAAAAATATTGAACATCACCGCATTGAAATATGTACCGCCCCGACATTGATCGGGGCTTTTTTCAATCGAGCATCACTCCATGGGTCTTCAAAATTAATCAAAAGCAATACTAGGTTTTTGGCAACCATGGTGAATTTGCCCTGTCTTAAAGCCGTATTCCAAAAAACCTGCAACGAATCCAGACCAAACTTCGGGAGAATCCAATCATGTTGCAACGCCTTATTTGCGGTGCTTGCCTTACGCTGCTGCTATCGTCGGCGGCCGTGGCCGTGGAATGTAGCGCGACCAGCGGCCCGGCGCGGGTTGCCTTGCTTGAGTTGTATACCTCAGAGGGTTGCAGCAGTTGCCCTCCCGCCGACCACTGGGTCAGTCAGCTTGGTGCGCAAGGCTTCAATGCGGATCGCGTGATTCCCCTCGCCTTGCACGTGGATTATTGGGATTCCATCGGCTGGCGCGACCCCTTCGCCAATCCCGAGTTTTCCAAACGCCAGCGCGAAATGGCACAGCGGGCTCGTTCCAGGCTGGTCTACACGCCGCAAGTGATGATCAATGGCCGGGATTTTCGCAGCTGGTCCAGTAGTGACAGTTTTGCCCGGCAGATCGACACACTGACGCAATCACCGTCGCAAGCCAATATTCAACTCAAACTATCCAAGCTTTCCGCCGATCAGGTCGAGGCGCGTGTTTTGGTCACGGGGCAAAAAGACAATCTGGAGTTGTACCTGGCGCTGTATGAAAACGATCTTTGGTCTGCCGTGTCCGCCGGTGAAAATTCCGGCGTGAAGTTGCACCACGATTACGTGGTGCGTGAATGGCGTGGGCCGCTGCGCGTCGGTGATGAAATCGTGATGCAACCCCTGCCGTTCAAGCCCGACTGGCAAAGCGATAAGATCGGCGTAGTGGCGTTCTTGCAGGACGCGAGCAATGGCGAAGTGGTGCAGGCCGTGCAGCTGAAGATGTGCAACTAACACATCTTTCTCACGCACTCACGACGGATAAACCTCGCACCGATACCCACGCGATTGGCTTTCAGTGCTTCACCAAAATGGCACTGTTTTTTGCAGCCGTCGATGCGCTCAAACACAAGCCTGCCCCACCTTCAACTGCAAGCGCCGGTTGCCGCGAAATTCGTTCGCGCCCAGCCGATAAACGACACGCCAATGCTCGCCCGACGGCAGTGCGTCATCACCACTTCAATAGCAGTGGCACCAGCGCAAAGCCCCATGCATTGCCAACCGTATGGTCATCCGATAGCTTTCTACCACGATCCCTATAACTTTACGGAGGACATCATGTTCGACCCAAAAATGTTTCGTCTCGATGAGCAGGTTTGCATTGTCACTGGTGCGGGAGCCGGTATTGGACGGGGTATTGCACGTCTTTTTGCGGGCGCAGGTGCATCCGTTGTTGTCAGCGACTTGAAGCAGGATGCTGCGGATGCTGTTGTCCGTGAAATCACCGAGGCGGGTGGGCGCGCCTTCGGTGTCGCTTGCGATGTCACCCAGGAAAATGATCTCGAATCAGTCATCAACAGCGCTATCGCGAAGTTTGGCAAGCTGACCATTCTGGCCAATAACGCAGGTGGCGGGGGACCCAAGCCCTTTGACATGCCCATGGCTGATTTCCGCTGGGCTTACGAGTTGAACGTTTTCGCGGCATTCCGCCTCGCCCAGCTTGCCGCACCGCACATGGAAGCTGCGGGGGGTGGCTCAATCGTCAACATCACATCGATGGCTGGCGAAAACAAGAATCAGCGGATGGCTTCCTATGCCTCATCCAAGGCAGCGGCTAATCACCTGACCCGTAATATCGCCTTTGACCTCGGTTCCAGGGGGATTCGCGTCAACGCCATCGCACCGGGAGCCATCAAAACGGCGGCGCTGGCTTCGGTATTGAATCCTGACATCGAAAAGGCGATGTTGAAACATACGCCACTGGGTCGCCTCGGTGATCCCATGGATATCGCTTACGCAGCGCTCTACCTGTGCTCCCCGGCCTCATCCTGGGTTAGCGGGCAGGTTTTGACCGTATCTGGTGGCGGAGTACAGGAGCTCGAATAAATCAGTATGTCTGCCTTGGCGATGAAACGATTGTTTCCCGCCTGCCTTGTCTGTGTTCGACGAACATGAGTATCTCGTGATTCCTTATCTGCGCCTGTGGGCGTTATTTTGCATCATTGCACTGAGTGGGGTCAGCCATGCCCAGGACGGAGGCGGCCTGGGCGGGCCGGGTGCCATTGAGCTGCAATCTGCATTGGAAACCCTGTTGGTGGATGACGTTGTTATTCTCCCGCAAGGCAGTTCCGGGGATGCCTCGCTTGACGCTGCGATCATTGAGCTTGCGCGTACGCGCATCGGACTTCGCGCAGGGGATCGGTTGTCCGCAACCTCGCTTGAGGTTATTCGGTAAAGAGTTGGGCAACTGGATGGGGTAAGCCGGGTTCGTGCGCGCCTTGCGCCTTCCGGAGCCGACGCAATGCGCACTCGCATTATTGTTGAAGTGTCTCTGGCTCCGGAAGCCGAAGACTCGCCCGCAACGACCATGCTTCCCTTCCTTTGGCGCAGCGAACACGGGGGGTTGCGCGTCATTCTCAACGGGGGGCTAGGTGTTTTCTCCGACGGAAACCCGTGGTTCGGTAACGCGCCTGCCTTCACCACAAACAATCCGCTCGTACAAAATCCGGCAATTGGCGCGAATACAGGAAGCCGCGCGACCTGGGTCGAGTCGTGGGTCGAGTTCGGCCTGGGGGGTGTGACGCAGATCGGCAACAGCAATACGGCGCTCTATGGAGCAGCAACCGCCATAGCTCCTATCGTGCGCGGGCAAGATATTTTCCGCGATGACCCTCGCGAATCGCTGGATGTCGAAAAGGCTTACATCGGGTTGCTTTGGGGTTCGGACAATCGGGCGCAAAGCGCGAACCTATTCCTCGGACGGCAGAATTTCACCCTCAACGATGGCTTCCTGATTTCTCAATTTGGCTCGCAGTGGAACGCAGGGCCAAGACCGGGCATATATCTCGCGCCACGAACCGCTCAGGACTTTGCCGCAATCGGCACATTCAAGCTTGAACAATGGACGGCCACCGGCTTTTATCTAAACCCCAACGAGTATGAGCCGTTGGAAAGCAACACACGAGTTGCAGGTTTGAATCTTCGTTACAACTTCAGTGACCAATTTTATGCAGATGGCACCGTCATTCAGGTTCCCGAATCCGACACGCGCTACGCCACGCCCTCAGGTTATTTGGGCACGCGTGAGGGGCTGCAAACCTATGCTGCGCATATCCGCTGGGCAGATCGAACACTCGCACCAGGATTGTGGACGGAGTGGGAAGCCGCCTATCAACGCCATGCGGATTTCCCCATGTCCGCCTGGGCAGGCTACGGAACCCTGGGCTACTTCGCCCGCGACACGACCTGGACACCAAGTCTTTCGTACCGATTCTCGGCCTTTTCCGGCGACGACCCCGCAACCGAACGTTATGAGCGCTTTGATGCACTTTATTCCGGTGGGCTCTCGGAGTGGTTGCAAGGCATCTCGCTAGGCAAAGTGCTGAGGCCCGAAAACCGCTTCAGCCATCGGGTTCGCTTCAATCTGACACCGACCGAAAGACTGAATCTTACCCTTGACTGGTTTCTTCACCGTGCCGACGAGCTGAACAATATCGGCGCCAATCCGGCCATCGCCCAACTCAGCTCACCCGACTTGGGTCAAGAAATTAGTTTCACCGGCCGATGGGCAATTTCAGACAGGTTCTATTTTCTTGGCCTGATCGGCGTCGCCATACCCGGCGAGGCCTTAAAGAGCGCTGCCAATGGAAATGCGTCCCCTTGGACGACCCTGCAAGCCCAGCTTTTTTGGACATTTTGACAAGAAAAATCCTGAGTTATCGCGGAACAGTACATCTGCAACCTATTCGCGCGACTTCCGGCATTTTGAATCTCGCCATAGGCATTGAGAATTTCTGCTAAAAGCCGCAGAAATGCTTCAATCTCACGCTTGATTTATCCCAATCAACTCGACTCCGCCTGCTCCACCATCAACTGCAAACGGCGGTTGCCGCGAAATTCGTTCACGTCCAGACGATAAGCCACGCGCCAGTGTTCGCCTGACGGCAGGGCATCAGCCTGTATGTTGAACATCACCGCCTCAAAGGCCGTGCCGCCTGTGCGGTGTTCCAGGCTCAGCTTCCAGTGATTGCCCGCCGCGCCCATCGGGCGTTTGTCCAGCACGCGGAAGACATCGTCGAACAGAGGTTCCGGCATGTGTTGCCCCCAAGGTTGGGCATAGCGCAGCAGTTCGGCCAGTTCCAGCGTCATCTCCTGAGGGGCGAGTTCGCCATCGGTCAATAACACGCCTTGCCAGTCTTCCTCGGCCACCTTGCGCCGCACCACCTCGTCAAACGCCACGGCAAAGTCGGTGAAATGTGCTTGCGCCATCTGCAAGCCCGCCGCCATGGCGTGACCGCCGAAACGCTGGATCATGCCGGGATTCAGCGCATCCACTTCTTCCAGTGCATCGCGCAGGTGCAGCCCCGGAATCGAACGCGCCGAACCCTTGATGCCGCCCGCACCATCCGGCGCGAAGGCGATCACCGGACGATGCAGGCGCTCCTTGATGCGCGAAGCCAGGATGCCGATCACGCCCTGATGCCAGTCGGCGTCGAACAGGCACACGCCGCGCGGCATTTCGTCGCTGCTCAAGCGAGCGGTTAATTGCTGCAAAATCACCAGCGCCTGCTGCTGCATTTCGGCCTCGACCGTCTGGCGTTGCGCATTGAGCTGGTGCAGTTCTTCAGCCAATCGCCGTGCCTGCTCTGGGGTGTCGGCCAACAGGCATTGAATGCCGATCGACATGTCTTCCATGCGCCCGGCAGCATTCAAACGCGGGCCGACGCCAAAGCCCAAATCGCTCGCCACCACGCGGCGGAAGTCGCGCCCACTGACCGCCAGCAGCGACAAAATCCCCGGCACGGCCTGCCCGGCGCGCATCCGCTTCAAGCCCTGTTCGACCAGCACACGATTGTTGTGATCCAGCGGCACCACGTCCGCCACTGTGCCCAGCGCCACCAGGTCGAGATAACGCGCCAGATTCGGCACTTCGAGACCTTGACGTTCAAACCAGCCGCGCCGGATCAGCTCGGCGCGCACGGCGGAGAGCACATAAAACGCCACGCCCACGCCGGCCAGATGTTTGCTCGGAAAGTCATCCCCCGCCAGATTCGGATTGACCAGCGCATCGGCCTCGGGCAGCTCCGCGCCCGGCAGGTGATGGTCGGTCACCACCACGCGCATGCCCATGGCCTTGGCCGCCGCCACCCCGGCCAGTGCCGTCGTGCCGTTGTCCACCGTCATCAATACATCCGCCCGCCAATCCGCTTCGGAGGCGACGATTTCCGCCGTCAGGCCATAGCCGTCTTCAAAACGATTCGGCACGCGGTAGCGCACCTCGCGCGCGCCGAAGGCATTGAGCACGCGCACCGACAGTGCGGTACTGGTCGCGCCG
>JAGUXT010000035.1 GCA_020061705.1 Halothiobacillus sp.
AGGGCGGCATCAACGGGGTGTCTTTCTTTGGTTCCTTTCTTTGGACAAGCAAAGAAAGGAACTCGTCCGTAACAAACATGGCCTGTGCAGCGCGCAACCTTGAAACGGACGAAACAATGCCACCGCACTTGAACAGTTTGTGGGCTATTTCGCCCGTCTTGACGGAAATACTCCGTTGCAAATAGCGTTGGCTACGGGCGAGTAACTTTCTTTGCTTGCACAAAGAAAGTCACCAAAGAAATGCACCCCTGAGGGGTCGCCCTTCGGGCAAGCCGTGAACGCAGCGCCTACGGCAAGGCCGTCCCGACGCAACATCGTGTTGCGATGGGACTAAACAGGCCATCCATGGCCTGTTTACCTCACCTACGGCACTCCATTCACGGCGACCCCAAACGGGGAGTTGAAAACTGAAATCCGCGCCTTTGGCGCACATGTCAAACAAACCTGCGTTTTGCCTACGAAAAAAACGCCACCTACTCTCCCAACTCATCCGCCAACAGCAACCACTTTTCCTCTACCTCAGCCAAGGCCAGATCAACCTGCGTTTTCTGCGCCAGGGTCTGCATCAAGCGTGCCTTGTGCGCCTCCTCGTAAATCTCCGACTCACTCAAGGCTGCACTCAACACCGCCTGTTCTGTACTCAAGCGAGCCACATCTTTCTCCAGCTTGGCCAAGGCCTGGCGCATCGGCTGCTGTTTTTTGCGCAACTCAGCATCCAGTCGGCGCTTGTCCTTGCGTGCCGCCGCACTGTTGTCTCCGTCTGGTTCATCCTGCTCCGGCTGTTCACGCGCCTTGTCCAAGGCTTCTTGCTCGGCCAGCCAGCGCGGGTATTCATCCAGACTTTCCTCAAACTCGGTCACCTTGCCCGCGCGCACCAACCACAGGCGATCCGTGGTGGCGCGCAGCATGTAGCGGTCATGCGACACGATCACCATCGCGCCCTCAAAATCCTGCAAGGCCAACGCCAGTGCATCGCGCATTTCCAGATCGAGATGGTTGGTCGGCTCGTCCAGCAACAGCAGATTCGGCTTTTGATACACCAACAAGGCCAGTACCAGACGCGCCTTTTCCCCACCCGAAAACGGTGCAATCGGCTTGAGCGCCATATCGCCCACAAAGGCAAAGCTGCCCAGATAATCACGCAAGCCCTGCTCGGCTTCCTTGGGATGCGCATGGCGCAAATGCTCCAAGGCTGACCATTCCGGGCGCAATTGTTCCACCTGATGCTGGGCAAAATAGCCAATACGCAACTCTTGCGCTGGCACACGCTCACCTGCCAGCGGCGTGGTTTCGCCCGCCAACAGCTTGATCAGCGTCGATTTCCCCGCACCATTCACCCCCAGCAAACCAATGCGATCCCCCGGTGCCAGCGACAACCTCACCCCGGCCAAAATCGGCGTATCACCATAGCCCACACTGACATTATTCAGTTGCAACATGGGATGCGGCAGCTTATCCGGCATGCGCATCGAAAAGGTAAAAGGCGAATCGGCATTCACCGCCGCCACCAATTCCATACGCTCCAAAGCCTTCACCCGGCTTTGCGCCTGACGCGCCTTGCTCGCCTTGGCCTTGAAACGCTCGACAAAACTCTTGATATGCGCCACTTCACGCTGCTGGCGTATGTAGGTGGCTTGCTGCCCAGCCAGACGCTCGGCGCGCAGACGCTCAAAGGCACTGTAATTGCCGCTGTACAGCGTCACCGTGCCCTGCTCGAAATGAATCACATGCGTACACACACCATCCAGAAAATCGCGGTCATGCGAGATCAACAGCAAGCTGCCACGATAAACCTTCAACCAATTTTCCAGCCACACCACCGCTTCCATATCCAGGTGGTTGGTTGGCTCATCCAGCAAAAGCAGATCGGAACGGCACATCAAGGCGCGCGCCAGATTCAGTCGCATGCGCCAACCGCCGGAAAACGATTCGACAGACTGATGTTCCTGCCCCGACAAAAAGCCTAAGCCATGCAGCAAGCGCGCCGCACGGCTGGGTGCATCATAACCACCAATGGCATCAAACTGACCGTGCAACTGCGCCAAACGCAACCCGTCATCGGCGGCCTCGGCCACCGCCAGCGATGCTTGTACCGCCCGCAGTTCCTCGTCACCATCCAGCACATACTCCAGCGCCAGACGCGGATCCGCAGGCGTTTCCTGCGCCACATGCGCCACCACCCATTCACGTGGAAAACCCGCTTCGCCCGCATCCGCCCCCAATTCACCGCGCAACAAGGCAAAAAAGCTCGACTTGCCGCAGCCATTCGCCCCAGTCACCCCCACGCGCTGGCCGGGATAGACCTGAAAACTCGCCTCACTAAACAACAACTTCGCCCCACGCCGCAACGCAAGATTCGACACCTGAAGCATAAACATCCTATTCCGCATTAAAGTTGTGGCGCATAGTAAATCAACACCAGCCATGTGATGCATTGCACAGACAGTAAAAAATGGCGCGCTCGTTGATGAGCCATTTCATAAACGCCTTGATCTAAAGATTAAGCCCATAAAAAGGCCTCCGCATACGGGAGGCCTTTTATGACCCGTGCACTCACTTTGCTTGGTACAAACCAAATGCTTTTGCAGGCTGCTGAATGTTCTACTTTGAACCCTGAACAAATCCTGGAGGAGTATTCATCCAGTCATAGCCTTTTATGGCCTGATCGTAACCACGCTGATATAGAGCTTTCATATAGGCCGAATTGAATACCCCAGCATCCGGATGATTAAAATCCGCCGGAATATAGGCAAGATTAAAATTGAGAGCATCTTGCTGTGCAGTCACATAAAGTCGATAAAGGTCACCCACGCCCTGATTATGTATCAGCGCACCTACAGCACGTCCGCCAATATTGAAAATCCTGCGCTCGGTTTCGGCCCACTCGGTGTCGATGCGCTCATTCATAATGATATAAAGATTGCGCTTGCGAACGAAACCATTGGCCTTGGACATTTCATCCAACTTGATTGACGACGGGTAGATAAACACCTGCGCCATGGTGCCGCCATCGACGTGCATCTCTTGATAGATTTTTCCGTCTACTTCAACTTCAATCATTACTGGAGGGAATGCCACAGGAATTGATGCCGAGGCAAGCATAATGTTTTGAAACAACTCCAGGGCCTTCGGATCCTGACTGGCCGCAATCTTGGTCATATTCCACATGACCCCCCTGGTGGCATCGATATTGGTTGTACCAATAAGCAAAATCCGCCCTTTCTGATATTCGGCGGCCACTTCATCAAGAAAGGCACGCGTAATCTGCTTGTTGATAATGGCGCGCAATGGCGCGGTATCCAAAACCGAATCCTCGGAAACAAGCGCCAAAATACCTCGTGCCTCAACCAGATCCTTACTTGAGGTATTGGTATACATTTCCTTCAGCTCAGCATCATGTGCCGAACCCAAAAAAGCATACGGCGCAATCAAGGCCCCTGTACTGATGCCGGTCACCAGATCAAACGTCGGGCGCGTACCTGCAGCTGTCCAGCCGTTGAGCAGCCCAGCACTATAGGCACCCTTGTCGCCACCGCCAGAGAGCGCGAGAAAATTTGCTGGCGGCAGATTGTCAAGCGACACGCCCTGCGACTTCAAATAAGCCTGCTTTTTGGGCAGCAAATCAATTACATCAAGCTTCATTCGCTCCATGTCACGCGCATTGCCAGAGATGTAGCGCACATCGCTCAAACCGGGGACAAAGGCCTTGCTGGTTTCAGCTGCAGGAACCGCAGGCTGGCGTGGCAAAGCTGAACAACCCGCCAAAATGGCAAGAGAGAGACATACAAATATGCTGCGTTGAATCATGGGAAAAATACTCCTGAATTTGGCCTTGAATGGGTGCGTTTGGGTGGTATTGCTCATGCAAAAATACTGAGCCTGCACCCCAGCGATTCTACACAACGGGAAGGATTTTATTGACGCAACGCCCACGACCTACACAATTATGGATCATCAAGCGTTAGAATCAACGCAGAAAACCCTACTTCAACCATATTCAAGGAGAATATATGAAACCCAACCTTATCGCTCTGCCCGTCCTCGTGGCCACCCTAGCCCTTGGTGGCTGCGCCTCGACGCAGCAGACCATTCAGGACAACCCCAATACCGCAGCAGGTGTCGGTATCGGTGCTGTTGGCGGCGCGTTGATTGGTAGCGCAGTGGCAGGCTCAGGCCGCCGTACGGAAGCTGCTGTGATTGGTGCTGTCGTCGGCGGTTTGGCCGGCGGCCTGATTGGCAACCGCATGGATGAACAGGAGCGCGCCCTGCGCCAGCAAATGGCCAATACCAACGTGGATGTCGAACGTCGCGGCGATAACATCGTACTGGTCTTCCCCGACAACATCACTTTCGCCACCGGCAGCTCGCAGGTCAAGCCGGAGTTCATGAGCGTACTGGATAGCGTTGCCCAATCCTTGCAGCAATACCCCGACACGCGTATTCAGATTGCCGGCTTCACCGACAATGTCGGATCGCCGAGCGCCAACCAGCGCCTGTCCGAAGACCGTGCCTTCCGTGTGCGTGACTACCTGAGCACACGCGGTGTGGCCGTTCAACGCATGACCCCAATCGGTTATGGTGCGAGCCGTCCGATTGCGAGCAATGACACCGCAGCAGGGCGTGCCCAGAACCGTCGAGTGGAAATCACCATCCAGCCGAATCAGTAATGCTCTAGCAGCCAGATCGTCTCTAGTCCGACAGGCTGCTGGCTACATCGATTTCAACCCGCCGCTGGCGGGTTTTTCACTTTCAGGACTTACGCAATACAAGCTTTAGCCCCCTCGGCTTTGCCTCTCCCGCTTGATGGGGGAGAGCTCAGCAGGGGGCAAGGTTAAATCCACTCGCTGCGTAAGTCCTGCTTCAAATCACCCCGCGCTCGGCCAACGACACAGGCTCACCATCACCCACCACAAAATGATCGAGCAGGCGCATATCCAGCAAGGCCAGCGCGTCTCGCAAACGGCGGGTGATCGCTTCATCAGCCGCGCTTGGCTCGGCCACGCCGGAAGGATGGTTGTGCGCCACGATCAAAGCCGCCGCATTATGCTGCAAGGCGCGGCGCACCACTTCACGCGGATGCACACTGGTTTCGGCAATCGAACCCAAAAACATCTCCTCCGCCGCCAGCAAACGATGGCGTGTATCGAGAAACAACACCAAAAACACCTCACGCGGTTGGTCGCGCAAGCGCGCCGACAAATAGGCGCGCACCGTATTTGGCGAACTGAATGCTTCACCCCGCTCAAGGCTTTCGCGCATGTGCCGCCGCGCCATTTCCAGCACGGCCTGCAACTGGGCGTATTTGGCATCACCCAGCCCCAGTCCGGTGCAAAAATCCGAACGCGAGGCTTTCATCAGGGCACGCAAGCCGCCGAAGGTGGTCAGTAACTCACGCGCAAGATCCACCGCTGATTTGCCCGTCACCCCGGTGCGCAGGAAAATGGCCAGCAATTCTGCATCGGACAAGGTAGACGCTCCTTGTTTAAGCAATTTCTCACGCGGTCGTTCATCTTCCGGCCAGTCGGTAATTGCCATCTAACGCGCTCTTTTTGCAGCTGATTGCTGACGAGTGTAGTCGTGACCCGCTAAACTGCTCGCATGAATCTTACCCACAAAAAAATCCTCCTCGGCATCGCGGGCGGCATAGCAGCCTACAAAGCCTGCGAACTGGTGCGTCGTTTGCGTGACGCAGGCGCAGACATTCGCGTGGTCATGACGGAAAACGCCACGCGCTTTGTCACTCCGCTGACCCTGCAAGCACTGTCCGGCAATCCGGTGCGCGTGTCGTTGTGGGATGAGGAACACGAAGCCGCCATGGGTCATATCGAACTGGCGCGCTGGGCGGATGCCATTCTGATCGCTCCGGCCAGTGCCGATATGATGGCGCGCCTGGCCGCTGGTATGGCCGATGACTTGCTCAGCACCTTGTGTTTAGCTTCCGAAGCACCGTTGTTGCTTGCCCCGGCCATGAACCGGGTCATGTGGGCGCACCCGGCCACACGAGCCAATGCGCAAATCCTGCTTTCACGTGGTATCCAATTGTTCGGCCCGGGCAGTGGGGCACAGGCCTGCGGCGAGTTGGGCGAAGGACGAATGCTGGAGCCGCTGGAGTTAGTGCAGCGGCTTGCCGTCGCCATATCCCCGCCCTCCAATCCCATTGGGGATGCAGCGCTTTTCGGCAAGCGTGTGGTCATCACCGCCGGAGCCACCCGCGAAGCCATTGACCCGGTGCGTTTTATCAGTAACCGCAGCTCCGGGCGCATGGGGTATGCCGTGGCTGAAGCCGCCCGCGATGCCGGCGCCGAAGTGGTACTGATTAGCGGAGTGACCTCCCTGCCCGCACCACAAGACGTCACCCGCATTGAGGTTGAAACCGCCCTGCACATGCGCGAGGCGGTCATGCAAGCCATGCCCTGCGACATTTTTATCGGCACGGCTGCTGTGGCCGACTATCGCCCGACTGAAACCGCCTTGCAAAAAATCAAAAAAAACGCCGACACGCTTACTCTCGAACTGGTAAAGAACCCCGACATCCTCAGTGAGGTCGCCGCTCTTGCCTTGCGCCCATTTACCGTTGGATTCGCAGCTGAAACCGAGCATCTGCTTGACCATGCGCGCGCCAAACTGCAACGCAAAAAGCTGGATATGATTGCCGCCAATCTGGTCAGTGAAGGTCGCGCTTTTGACCAGGCAGACAATGCGCTGACCATTTTGTGGGGCGACTCCCAAATCGAACTGCCGCAGGCTGATAAGCGCCTGCTGGCGCAACAACTGATTCAAATCATTGCCCAAAGAGTCACACAACGTGCATAACATCCAGCTCAAAATCCTCGACCCACGCATCGGCGACAGCATTCCCTTGCCCGAGTACGCCACCCAAGGCTCGGCTGGACTTGATCTTCGCGCCTGTCTTGATGTCGCTATCACGCTCGAACCCGGTCAAACCACGCTGATTCCCACCGGACTTGCCATTCATATCGGCGACCCGAGCCTGGCAGCCGTCATCCTGCCGCGCTCTGGGCTCGGTCACAAACATGGCATCGTGCTCGGAAATCTGGTTGGACTGATCGACTCGGATTACCAGGGTCAGCTTTTTGTCTCCGTGTGGAATCGCGGTCAGGCGCCCTTTACCATCGACATCGGCGAGCGCATGGCGCAACTGGTATTTGTACCGGTGGTGCAAGCGCATTTCGAGTTGGTGGAGGAATTTCACGCCAGTGACCGTGGCACCGGCGGCTTTGGCTCCACCGGACGTACCTGATTTTAAAAACAATTCAACTCACGTTTTAATCAAGAGGAATAACGACATGGATACATCGGTTGCACAAAACACGGCCAAGGTTCTGATTGAAGCCCTGCCTTATATCCAAAAACTCAATAACAAAAGCGTGGTGATCAAATTCGGCGGCAATGCCATGGTGGATGAAGCGCTGCAAAATGCCTTCGCCAAAGACATCGTGCTGCTCAAGCAGATCGGTATTGACCCGGTGGTGGTGCATGGTGGCGGCCCACAGATTAACCAGATGCTGGAAAAAATCGGCAAAAAAGGCGAATTCATTCAAGGGATGCGTGTCACCGACCGCGAGACCATGGACGTGGTGCAAATGGTGCTCGGTGGGCTGGTCAACAAAGACATCGTGGCGCTGATCAATCGCCACGGTGGCCGCGCCGTGGGACTAACCGGACGTGATGCTGGTCTGGTGCGCGCACGCAAACTCAGCATGACGCATAAAACCATCGACATGGACGAACCCGAAATCATTGACCTCGGGCATGTTGGCGAAGTGGCGGGCATCAACCCGTCCATTCTCAAGGCATTGGAAAAAAAGGACTTTATTCCAGTGATCGCGCCGATTGGCGTAGGTGACGACGGCACCGCCTACAACATCAACGCTGATGTGGTGGCCAGCAAGATGGCGCAAGTGCTACAGGCTGAAAAACTGCTGCTGCTCACCAATACCCCGGGTGTGCTCGACAAGCAGGGCAAGCTGCTTACCGGCCTCTCAGCCGCCGACGTGGAAGCGCTGATCGAAGATGGCACAATCTACGGCGGTATGTTACCGAAGATCGAGTTCGCGCTGGATGCAGTGCGCGGCGGAGTAAAAACCGTACAGATCATCGATGGTCGCGTACCGCATGCGGTGCTGCTGGAATTGTTGACCGACAAGGGTGTGGGGACATTGATCCGGGGCTAATCCCGTTATTTTATGGGTGCACCGCTGTCTTCAGACTTTGGCGATGGAGGCGTAGGACTTAAGAGCAGGAACGTATCCGATACTGGCACTGAGGGTGCAATTTTTGGATTCAAGCTCTCGTGGCGCGCCTTGGCGATGCGCCATCGGGCTTGAAGCTTGTCAAAATGGGCGTTGACTGCTTCCTTTTCCGCATCTACCTGTTGAATAGCTACCCTTTCTGCCGCAAGGCTCTTCTTGAGTTCAAGAAGCTCCTTGCTTTGTGGCTTACCTTGGGCTGCCTGCTCCAACAAAAACTCAATGCGTGCTTGAATGCTGCTTGCATTCATTTCGTGAAATTTGCGTTTGCCTTCAGTAGTTTGCAGCATGGATTCGCGTGCTTCCTTAATGGCATCTTCACTGCCGTAAAGCTGCAATAACAAACTCTCTCGGCGCATCTGCTCATCAGCCACACGCTTGGCCGCCTCTTGAGCCGCGCGCTGACGCTCCTGTTCAGCACGTACTTCAGCACTGACCTCAGGAGCCACCAGATTCTTTTCGCGACCCTGACTATCCAGAACGCCATAACCTTTTTTGGCTTGCGACGGCGGTACCTGATCGGTGTAAATCACTTTCCCATGCTCATCTGTCATGCGATAAAGATCTGCCGCGTGCAGGCTTGGCATAAAGCACAAGACAAGCATCAGAGACGCATGCGCCCGCCCACTCGCCCCACTGCTTTCATCTCCCAAGTCAAGTCCCCGCAAGCCAAGCACTCATGACTCCTTATCTAAATTGCATTGTGTTTGAAGAATAGCTGATAAAGCCCCTTAGTAACCACATTTTGAGCCACCATGCACTAAACAACCGTGCTTATCCCACCCACATTCGGGAGCATATCTTCCTGTCGAATGCAATATTTATACACAAGCAAATCCAATTTCATCTAACTCATTGATTTGACTTGAATACATTAAATTCCAACCAACTAATAAACTCAACATATTGATTTATATGGATTTATGTTTTATGGCTAAAATATGACCAGAACACCTCGCACCCCGATTGAATGCGGGATGGGCGCGTTCAATCGCAATACACTCACAGTTTTATCCACAGCTTTTGGGGATAAAAGCCTGTGCTGCGATTGAACAATCACTTACGTCATTCCTTGCAAATTTTCCCTTGAATTTGTGTTGCAACCGAATGGTGTTTTTTCCTCATGCCAAGCCCTGCCAGATGCTCTCGGTGAAGCTGCCTTATACCTAAAGCAAATCATTTAATTGTATTATTGAACGATTGAGCATTACGATGTGCACAATTTCCAGCCCACGACTCAAAACCACCATGCCCGGCTTCAAACAAGACCTCAACGACCAGTTCGCGCGCATTGGAAAAATGCTTTCCAACGGACGCAGGCTGGAACTGCTTGAATATCTGGCACAAAGCGAGCGCAGCGTGGAGCAACTTGCTGCGGTCAGCGGTCTGAGTGTGGCGAATACCTCCCAGCACCTGCAACAGATGCGTCAGGCCGGTCTGGTGAATGCACGACGCGAGGGCAAGCAGATTCTGTATTCTCTGGCAGGCGATGATGTGATTCATCTGTTGGATGCGCTGCGCCGTGTGGCCGAAGGGCGGCTGGCTGAAGTGCGCGAGATGGTGGCCAATGTGCTCACCGCCCGCGACAGTCTGGAGCCGATCCAGGCCAACGAGTTACTGGAACGCTCACGCATGGGGCTGGTCACGGTGCTGGATGTGCGCCCGGCAGAAGAATATGCGGCAGGCCATTTGCCCGGCGCCATCAATATCACGCTGGCCGAGCTGGAACAGCAACTGGATCGCCTGCCCGCCGACAAGGAAGTGATTGCCTATTGTCGGGGCGCCTACTGCGTACTCTCGTTCGAAGCCGTCGCCCGCCTGCGCGAGCATGGCCTTCAGGCGCGGCGTCTGGAACAGGGCTACCCGGAATGGAAACTGGCCGAAAAAACCCAGCACGAAACGAGGCCATCATGAGCATTTTGATTATTTTCAACCGTGAGCCCTACGACAACACCGATATCACTTGGAATGGGCTGCGTCTGGCCGAGCAACTGCGCGCCACAGGGCAGGCGGTGAGGTTGTTCCTGATGAACGATGCTGTGGATATGGCACGCGACGCTTGCGTACCGCCGGCGGGTTATGATCAGGACCTGGCGGGGATGCTCAAGGAACTCATTGCCAAGGATGTGCCGGTGAA
This sequence comes from Halothiobacillus sp., assembly GCA_020061705.1. Classification (GTDB taxonomy): domain Bacteria; phylum Pseudomonadota; class Gammaproteobacteria; order Halothiobacillales; family Halothiobacillaceae; genus Thiofaba. The sequence goes on from JAGUXT010000035.1 coordinate 10,408, forward strand.
AGTATGTGGAAGCTGTATGGCGCGCTGCGGCATTTACAAAAACCAGCCCTATTTTGCAGGTGCGGAACAATCCACCATGGCTGCCCTGGCTGAATGGGTTGTGGACAGCGACAAGGTCATGACCTTTTAACCAGGACGTACGCAAAACCGTCCCAGCGGCGTTAAGGCGCTTTGCCGTACTTGAAGTACTGGCATCAAAGCCTTGCCTTGCTGGAACATTTTTTCGTACGTCCTGATGACAACCAAAAATCCGAGAACACCATGAACGAAATGACCCCGCTGCATGCTCTGCGCAGCTATCTTGAAAGCGTCATTGTGGGCCAACACGACCTGCTCGACCGATTATTGATTAGCCTGCTCACAGGCGGACATGTGCTGGTCGAGGGCTTGCCCGGCCTGGCCAAGACCACCGCCATCAAAACGCTATCCGAAGGCGTTCATGCCAGCTTCCAGCGCATTCAGTTCACGCCCGACCTTTTGCCATCCGACCTGACTGGCGCAGAGATTTACGACCCGGAAACGCACCAGTTCAACTTCCGCGCCGGGCCGCTGTTTCATGAAATCGTGCTGGCCGATGAAATCAACCGCGCCCCCGCCAAGGTGCAAGCGGCCTTGCTCGAAGCCATGCAGGAACACCAGGTGACAATCGGCGGCGTGTCCTACCCCTTGCCGGACTTGTTTATGGTCATGGCCACGCAAAACCCGCTCGATCAGGCCGGAACCTATCCGCTGCCCGAAGCGCAGCTCGACCGCTTCCTGCTGCATGTTGTGCTTGATTACCCCAGCGAGAGCGAAGAGCTGGAGGTTTTGCGCCGTCACCGCGCGGGCACGCACGCGCGTGCAGAGGCTCCGCAGATTGATGTCGCCTGGGTGCTGAATGCACGTCGCCGCGTGGATGCTGTGCATATCGCGCCTGAACTCGAGGCCTGGATCGTGCGCCTGGTGGCCGCCACCCGCAACATGGTCGCTCACGTCCCCACAGCCGCCGGACAGATCGAATGCGGCGCGTCACCGCGTGCCTCACTGGCCTTGGCTCATGCCGCGCAAGCCCTGGCCTTTCTGCGGGGACGCGACTTTGTCACCCCCGAAGATTTGCTCGACATCGCCCCCGATGCCCTGCGCCACCGCCTGCTGCTCAGCCCGGTCGGCCAACTCGCCCGCGTCAATCGTGACGCACTGATTGCCCAGTTGTGTGATGCGCTTCCCATTGTCTAGCTTCTTTGAGTCAGGACTTATGATTACAAGATGTGGATTGTTTTTTAAATGTAGGTGCGAATTCATTCGCACAATTCAGGAGCGCTTGTGCGAATTTGTCGCACCTACAAAAATCAATCGTTCCTGCTGGATGGGCTTTCCCTTTGTTTAGGCTCAATGGACTCAAGCCTTTTGGGTTTGAAGAATTCGGCTGGCATCGTCCAAAGGCCGTGCCTGCCCTCTACGCCCCACTGCTTAGCGACCAAGAACTTGCCGAAATTGCCGCGATTGCCAGCGAAGCTCCCGCAGGACGACGCATGAGCGAGCATCTGCAACGCGGCGAACAGGCCTCGCGTTTTCGTGGTGCGGGCATCGACTTTGAAGACCTGCGCCCCTACCAGCCCGGCGACGACCCGCGCCGGATCGACTGGCGCGTGACGGCACGTTTGCGCAAAACCTTTGTGCGTATCTACGGCGAAACCCGCCAGGCCGCTGTGTGGGTGATCGTTGATCGCGGCGCGAGTATGCGATTTGGCACCCGCACACGTTTGAAATCCGCCCAGGCCGCACGCCTCGCAGCGCTGATCCTGAGCGGTGCGAATCGCTCGCATGACGCGCTCGCCATCACTTTACTGGACGGCGAACGGCATATCAGTCACCCACCCCGCGCCGGGCGTGCACCGCTCTACAACGCGCTCGAAGCACTGCGCGCACCCTGCCCACCCGCGCCTGATTCCGAACCCAGCCGCTGGACGAACCTGTTAGCCGAGCTTGAAATCAGTCTGCCGCAGGGTTCACGCCTATGGATTTTTTCTGATTTTCTGGGTTTGAGTTCGTCGGATGAACGCCTGCTCGGACGCCTCGCCGCGCGGTCTGACGTGCGTCTGGGCTTGATTGAAGACACGGTGGAAACGGACTTGCCCAAACTGGGCTCCATCCGCCTGATGGCAGGTGGCGCTGCACTCGCGGTGGATACAAGTGCCGCCGCATTACGCAACGCCTACGCGGAATATCACGCCGAACACCATGCGCGTTTGCAGGCGCTGGCCTTGCGTTTGCGCGGGCATCTGCTTATGGCAGGCACCGATGAAGCCTTGCCGCAACTCGCCACGCGCCTTTTTGAGCATAGTTCATGAGTGGCCGCACATGAACGGCATGGCCGACATTATTCCGCCCGTTCCTGCGCATGATGGGCTTGCCGCCTTGCTTGCACCGGCCTCCGCCTCAAGCGGTTGGCTGTTTGCGTTCACCCTTTTGATCGTGCTCGCCCTGCTGGTGTCCGCATGGCTCATGCGCCGCCGCCTCCTCGCCCGCCTGCGTCTCGCGCAAGCCAAACGCAGTCTGCGTGCCTGGCGTGCTGATGGAGTCGAAATGTTGCTACGACAACATTATGAGCTGACGCAGTTGCATCCAGCCAAACCACCCTTGGGCGTGGATGCTGCCTGCTGGCGCGCCTTGGTCGAGGGACTGCATGAGATACGTTTTGGTGGTCGAATGCTTGATGTTCATGTTCTCTGCGACCTGCTCAAACATGCCTTTCTCCCTGATTCCTCTGCGTATAGGCGCGACAAATTCGCACCTCCGTCGCGTCATCCGCTCGTATCCTGTTGGAATAAATTCCAACCTACAAAAAGTGGCACAGACCAAGGCTCACACCCATGATGAGCTTCGCCCACCCTTGGCTACTCACCCTCCTGCCCCTCGCCCTCTGGCTGGGCTGGCATTTGCGCGTTGGTGCGCCCGCCGCCTTCAGTCGCCCGCCAATCACCCTGCGTCACCCCATCCTCGCCCGTCTCAACCTGGCACACACCCAAACCGCCAGCACGCCGCGCCTGTGGCTTCCACTGGTCGCCGCCCTGCTCATCCTCGCCGCCGCACAACCGCAAAGCGAAGGTGGCTGGCTGCCACCCATCGGGGAAGGGCGCGACATCCTGCTGCTGATCGACACCTCGCCCAGCATGGCGATTCAGGACATGGCGCTCGACAACAAAACTGTGCCACGCATGGACATTCTCAAGCACGCCGCCCAAGGCTTTATCGAGCGCCGGACGAATGACCGCCTCGGCATGATCGTATTCAGTGACCACGCCGCCACCATTATTCCGCTGACCCACGATCACGCGGCCGTACAAGCCCTGCTTGCCCGCCTCAGCTCCGGCAACACCGGCGCAGCCACGGCCATCGGCGAGGGTTTGGGCGTGGCACTGCGACAGATCGAAGCCAACCCCACACGCCCGCCCGTGCTGGTGCTGTTTTCAGATGGCGACAATACCGGCGGCATCCTGCGCCCGCGTGAGGCGCTGGCCTATGCTGAACATCTTGGGCTGCATCTGTACAGCGTGGCGGTCACGCCCGATGCAGCTCAACCCGCTGCACAGGCTGACGGGCTGCGTGAACCCAGTCTGAGCGAAATGAGTGAACTCACGGGCGGACGCGCCTATCAAGCGGGCGATGCCTCCAGCCTGCAACGCATCCTCAGCGACATCGACCAACGCGAGGCCGCCCATACGCCGCCGCCCAGCGAACGCGCCAAAATCGAATGGTATCCGCTACCGCTGGGCCTGGCCTTGCTGCTGCTGGCGCTCGGGCAGTGGTTTGAATTGCGCGGAGGCTCACGATGACGATGTTCACCGAGCTGCAATGGCAATGGCCGTGGGCATTTCTGCTCATGCTCCTGCCGCTGGCTGCAATTTTGTTCAATCTGTATCAACGCAGCCGCGTGCTCGACTACGCCGACCCCGCGCTGCAACCGTGGGCACTCATTGAACGTTCGCAGGCCGGACTTGGGCGCATGGGATTGCACCTCGCTGCATGGTTATTGCTCGCCGCTGCGCTGGCCGGCCCGCGCTTACCCGTTACAAATCAAAATGCTGCGACGCCTGATCGTCATGATGTGCGCGTCATGGCCTTGCTGGATGTCTCCGACTCCATGCACGCCACCGACATTGCCCCGTCCCGCGCAGAGCGTGCGCGCTTGAAACTGCATGATTTGCCCAATGTTTTAGCGGGTGAATCGCTAGGCTTGGCCGTCTTCGCAGGAACCGCAGGCGTCGTGATGCCGCCAAGCACGGATGCCTCCGTGTTTCGCTATGCTCTGGAACACAGCACGCATGTACTTGACGATGCGCCGGGTAGCGAACTGGCCGTCGCACTCGATGCCGCTGCACGCGGCCTGCCCAAGCCCGACCAGTCCAGGTCTGGCACGTCTGGGCGAGCCATCCTGCTTGTCACCGACGGTGAAAGCGAAATGGTGCGTGGCAATGCCGTGCTTAATGCCGTGGAAAAACTGCGCGAGGCGGGCATTCACTTATTCATCCTGGGGATGGCCACGCCACAGGGCGCGCCCATTCCCAATGGCGCAGGTGGTTTCCAGCAACTCGACGATCAGGTTTTCCAAAGCCGCATGGACAGCAGTGCCCTAGCCGAAATGGCACAGCGCACCGGCGGCGTGTTTGTCCCCGTCAGCGATGGTGACGATGATCTGCGCACGCTGGCCAAGGCCATTCACGCACTGCCCAGCCAGCCCGCGCCCGGCACAAGCCAAACATGGAATGAGCTGTTTTATTGGCCGCTGTTGCTTGGTCTAGGCTTGTTGCTTCTGGCCTATGTGCCACGTTTTAGCTTCAAAGCCCGGCATGCGGCACTGCTTCCAAGCTGTTGGCTGCTGGCTCATAGCCTGACGTTCACCCCCGATATCCAGGCCGCAACCCAGCCGCCTGTCGCCAGTCCGTCTGCGGCTTACGCGGCATGGCAACGCGGAGACTTCGTGCAAGCGCAACTGCTCTACGCCCGTTTGCCCGGCACACAGGCACGCATGGGTGAAGGCGCGGCGGCCTATCGACGCGGTGACTTCAACCATGCGGCACAGGCTTTCACCAGTGCCTGGCTGTTGAGCGACAGCGACCCCGCCCGTGCCGATGCACTCTACAACCTCGGTAATGCCGAATTGCAAGCCGGACGCAGCGAACGCGCCATTGCGGCTTACGAGCAGGTTTTACGCCTGCGTCCGGCTGATGAAAACGCCGCCAGCAATCTATGGCTGGCGCAACAACACGCCGAACAAAAACGCATGAAAAAAAGCCGTCCGGAAGACCCGCCGGGACGTAAACCGACTGATTTCGCACGTTATAACGAGGACGTAACCCCCGACTTCCCGCCCGATGATCCCAAAAGCGGCGGCGATCTCTCGGCAGGTGGGGCCGGTGCGGGGCAAAAACGTCCGGCAAGTGAGCCTGCTGCGTTAAGCTTAAACGAAGCCGACCGCCTCGCCGCCGAGAAAAAAATGGAGCTGCTCGACGACCGACCCGCCCCGGCCTGGCGCGCCATGCTGCGCCGCGATACACCGGAGCGTAAAAGCGAGGGTCTGCCGTGGTGAAAACCTGTTTACGATCTGAGCCTTTTCAACTCCCCCCTTTGGAAAAGGGGGGCGGGGGGGATTTTAATCGTATTGAAGAATGTCTCACGGCCAGCAAATCCCCCCTAGCCCCCCTTTTCCAAAGGGGGGGAAGATATGTTTCAGGGCTCACACTGCTACTAGCACTCTTCGCCGTCACGCCGCTGACCCATGCCGACATCAGCGTCCGGGCTCATATCGACAACCCCAACCCCTGGGTACGCGAAGAAACTTTGCTCACGCTTGAAGTCAGCGATGACCGCTCAATCATCGAACAAAAGACCGCACCCTGGGCACCACCCGGCGTGAGCCTGCGCCCCCTCAACGCCAGCGAGGAACGCGTGCAAACCGCCGACGGCATCCGCATCCTGCGACGCCAACACTGGGCGATCATGCCGCTGTACGCCGGTGAATTAAAGTTACAACCGCCGACCATCGAAGCCCGTGTAACCGGCCAGGGCCGTGTAAGCCTCACTCCAGAGGCAATGCTTCTTGAGGTGCGCCCGCTCAACCCCCTGTTGCCCACCGACGTGCCCGTCAGCGCGCTACAAATCAAGCTCGCTCAACCGCCCGAAGCCGTGCCACGCGGTCGACCATTCGACCTGAACCTAAGCATCCGGGGCAGCGGGCTCTCCACACGCGGCCTGCGCCACTGGCTGGATGAAAGCCTGCGCATCACGAATGCTTTACGCATCTACCCGCCCGACATTCGTCTCAGCGACAATATCGACCCGGCACAGCCACTTCTCCAGCAAGCCGACATCCGCCTGACGTTTGAATCCCAAGCCAGTGGTCAGCTCGCCCTGCCAAGTATCATCCTGCCGCATGTCAACCCACAGGATGGCGGTATCCAACACGCCATCCTGCCCGCCATCAACGTGCGCATCGAACACCCGCTCTGGCTGGCTCTGCGCCCGTGGCTACCGTGGGGCATGGGTGCGATTGCGTTGATTGTGCTGCTTATCGGTACATGGAAATACACACACCCACGCTGGCAAGCCGCAAGGCAACGCCGCGCCTGGCTGCGTGCGCTCCAGGCCGCCGATTCACCCAAGGCATTGCGCCAGATATTGCGCCAGAAATGGCAACACATTCCCGCCACACCAAGCAGACACGCCTTGGCCCAACAACTTGATGCCGCCTGTTACGGCAGCGAACCTATCAGCGCAACCGCGTTTAACGACCTGAAAACCCGGCTCATCAAACACTATTCAGGACTTTGATCCTCTAGCGGATTGCCAAAACCATCAAACCCCGAGCCCGCCAACTGCACACCAATGCGCTGCAAGCCAGCCACCAGAGCATCGGCATGTGCCAAACGCCAACCGTGCAGCTCAGCCAGAGCCTCGGTTTCCTCCTCCAAAGCCCGCGCGCACACTGCCCGTAAACCTGCCCACGATGGCGGCATATTCCACGTCGGCGCAAGCTCCATATCCAGCGCCAAGCGCACGTCCGCCTCCACCTGCTGCCCCATCAACATACCGACGTAATGCGGCAAAGCCTCACGCAACACCTGCATGTCATTAACCCGCCCCAGCGCATCCTGACCACGGCGCAGCACCTGCATGACATCCTCCGCGCCCAAGGCCTCGACCATCGGCTCCAGCAAATAGCGCAATTGCTTGCCAACCAGACGCACCGCGTGCAAATTTTCCGGCAGATGCGGCACATCCTCGATCAAAAACGCCGCCACATCCATCCAGTGCTCAGCCAGCCACGAACCCATTGGCTCATCATGCGCCTCCAGAGGATGCAAACTTTTCAACGCGTGCGCCGCACCCGCCAAGGCCTCAGGCAAGGTTTCCAACAACGAAGCACGCTTCTGCTCAAAGTCCTCATGTAAAAGCGCGAGCAAAGCCTGCTGTCCCAACTGCTCAGATTCTTCGAGCTGCAAACCCGCCAGCCAGGCCAACTGCACCTCCATATCTCGCACAGGTGAACTCTCGCGCGCAAACGCACGCAAGGCATGACGATCCTTCTGCCCAACCGCCACCACATCCTCCGCCAGCTTCAACCACACTCGCGCACGCCGAATCGCCACCCGCGCATCATGCAGCGCCTCATCGGCTTGCGGCGCGTCCAATAGCGCCTGTCCACGCACCACAAATTCATGCAAACGCAGGCGCAGCACATGCGCACAGCGTTCCGACACCGGTCGAGCAAGTTCATCCAGCCTTAGCATCTTGGTCTCCTCCCTAACAGGATCAGGACTTACGCAAAAACACCCCAGCGGCGTTAAAGCGCGTCGCCGTACTAGGTGTACTGTCTTCGTCGCTTTGCCTTGCCCGGGCGCTTTTGCGTAAGTCCTAAGGATGTTTAAAAAGGGCTTTACTGCCCTTTTTAAAGCGCCACGTTCGGCACACGTCCGTGCGTGGCTACGACAAATCAGATACTTGCGTATTTGATTTGCGTGCGTGGCATCCATGCCTCGCCATTATCAGGGTGTATTTCAACACCCTGATAATGGCGTTGATGTAAAAGTTACCGCGCCCAAGCTGCACCTGCATGACACCGCATCAAGCACGAAACGGCGGCACAGCCGCCATAAAATCCTCATATAACAGCACCCGATGCCCATGCACCTTGAACACACTCCAACGACGCCAGGGCAATTCCGGTGAGCGCAGTCCAAATGTTCGCACCACACCCCGCCCCTCGCAGCGCGAACCACGCTTAAACAACACCTCGCCCAAAGGCCGCTGCCCCAACCGCCGCAATCCCAAACGCAGCACACCCGCCCGTTCCGCAAAGCTCACCGCATGAACATAGGGCTGTCCTTCGCAGCGCAAAACCACCTCACGCCGCCACACCCACATACCACACCGCACACCCAAAGCCCGCGCCTCAACACGCTCGACACGCACCCAACCCTCCGCCAGCACGTCGACGCACAACGTCCCCAAACACACTCGACGCAGCTGCTTTGTCAACGATCCCGGCGCAACCAACCACGCACGCGGCGCGCGTTGTTTCAACATACCAAACCCCACCAAACTAACCGTTCAATACAACAAAGCCTACACCGAAGCGCATTAAGACTAACGCTTTGTCATCAAGAATAAACAAAACTAATCCATAAAGTGCGAGCTTTGCATAAAACAACCAGCTTGATAAACCACAGTACGGAGATTGATCCATGAACCCACGTTTGCTTGCCCTGTTCCCAGTAAGCGCTGTTGCGCTTGCCGTTGGTGTTGCCCTTACCGGCTGCGGTGGTGATGATGCCGAATTCGTTCCAGCCACCTTTGAAAAGATCGAATTCAGCAGCATGCCGGCTCCTACCACGGATGCCGACATGCTGAAAACCTACTCCACTTCCGTTGCCACCGTCACCATGACCGACGGCAGCAAGAAGACCTATCCGCTGAGCTACAACACCCTGTTCAAAAACACTGACGTCATCAGTGAAGTCAACGGCAAGAAATACGCAGCGGCTCAGCTCTTTGACGTAAACATGAGCCCGCTGAAAGACCCGAACGGTGACGCAGTGATTGCTGAAACCGCCGACTCCAACAGCCTGCTCAAAGTAGGCAGCAAGCTGTTCCTGGTCAACCATTGGGAATACGACGATGTCCTCGCCGATGGCCAATCCGCCTACAAGGTTGCCAACTGGTACAGCCGTATGCCGATGGAAATGAACCTGTCCAGCATCGCGCAAGACTCCGCAACCGGCAAACTGAGCGTAACCAGCCAAAAGGCGGTTGATTTTAAATCCGTTAACGGCGGCTGGATTTTCTGCTTTGGTGGCCCAACACCATGGAACACCCACCTTGGTGGCGAAGAAGACTATGACCTGTACTTCGTGCCTGGCGAGAAGTCCTACACCACCACCGCAGCGGGCCTGAAGGCCATGACCGAGGTCTACTTCAACGGCACTAAAACCGCCAACCCATACCACTATGGCTACGCTACTGAAGTGGCTGTGAAGGAAGATGGCAGCTACGCTGTGACCAAGCACTATGAAATGGGTCGTGGCACATGGGAGATGGCGCGCTTTGCCGCCGATGGCCGCACCGCCATCTTCGGTGATGACGGCGCCTACTCCGGTCTGTTCATGTTTGTCGGTGACAAGCAGAACGATCCGAAAGCCGGTGGCAGCCTGTACGCCGCCAAGTGGAATCAAACCTCTGCCGACGGTACTGATGGCGGCACCGCTGACATTACATGGGTCAAGCTTGGTTCAGCCAACTATGATGAAATCAAAAAGATCATCGACAACGGCACGACCATTGGCGACATCTTTGAAACATCCATGACTGAAGTCGCTGGATATATTCCAACCCGCGCCGGTTCAGCCGAAACCATCTGGTTGAAGCTCAAGCCCGGCATGGAAAAGGCAGCGGCCTTCCTGGAAACCCGTCGTTACGCCGCCTATCTTGGTGCAACCACCGAGTTCACCAAGGGTGAAGGCGTAGCATTCAACGAAAAAGACAAGAAGATGTACTACGCCATCAGCTACACCCAAAGCTCGATGCTGGCTAAGGATGGCGGCCCGGTTGACCATATCCGCTTGAAGGGCAACAACGCTGGCGCGACCTACACCTTTGATCTGGCCAGTGGCCAGAAGGACACCAAGGGCGCAGCCATCAACTCAGCTTATGTAGCGACCAAGGCCTATGTTGAGCCCATGTTGCTCGGCAAGCCGATTACTGCCGATGCCAACGGCAACATCGCTGACGTAAACACCATCGCCAACACCGACAACGTGCATTACTCCGAAAAAATGCGCACCCTGTTCATTGGTGAAGACTCCGGCACCCACGTCAACAACTTCATCTGGGCTTACAACGTCGATACCAAGAAGCTGAGCCGCATTTTGAGCGTCGCAGCAGGTGCCGAAGCCACCGGCCTGCAAGTGGTTGATGACATGAACGGCTATGCCTACATCATGGCCAACAACCAGCATCAGGGTGACTGGATTAAAACCCAGAACAAGGACTTGACTGCCCGTCTTGACACCCTTGCCAAGAGCACCTACGGCGTGAATAACCGTGGCACCTCTAACTACCGTTTGACCGCACATGTTGGTTATATCGGCGGTATGCCAGCCATCAAATAAACTGACCTGATAAGGGTTTAAGTTTTAACTTCAGGGCTGGGGATCATTCTCCAGCCCTGCTTTGTTGATAGCTACTTGAAACATTTAACTCAGGCATTTATCAACAAAGCCTCTAAGCTTGGAATACATCATGAATATCAATCGACTGATTTTTATTGCACCCGCCACAATTATTGCGTTTATTGCCATCGGAGCAGCAATGATGTCGTGTGGAGGAGGAGGCTCATCCGATACTGCTCCATTACCTGGCACGCCAATTCCGACACCCGAAACACCCACACCACCTCCGATCATTTCCTCTGCTCTCATTGGACTTGCTATTGACCGAAGCACGTTTCCCAACCCTCACGCCCACATCCCTGCGCAGTGCTATATCGAAACCAGTCATGGCGCACAAAATGCCTGCATGTTTTGTCATACCGACGGCGTATCGAATCTGAAACTCGGCAACAACAACCCCATGGCGGGAGCCAACCCCAATGTGGGCAATCTTCAGGCCGAATATGCGTTTGGCGTGGTTAATTACCCCTATGTGGTCAATTCAAGCATCACCCCATGGATCAATACCCTGAAACCCGAAGAGCTGCGTAAAGCCGTGGATGCCCAGGGCTACAAGCCTGAAGATTGGGATATGCAGGCCTATATTCGCCAGGACAACTGGAAAGCGGCCTTTGAGCAACGCCCTGGCTCAGTCAAGGACTGGGATCCAAAAATCAATTCAGCCTTTCGTTTGTTTCCCGGCCTAGCGCCCGAGGATCTACCCGCGCAAGCTGATGGATTTGTGCGAAGCAGTTCTGAAGCGCGCGGATTCTTCAACGATGGCCAGGGCCAGGGCGATGGCAAGAGCTGGAATACCGGCTGGCGCGCCGTCAACTTCATGCCCTACGGAATTTTCACCCCCATGGCGGGCAGTGTTTCCGGCATTTATATCCGCCTGCCCTCCGTGTTAATGCAGCGCGAGGATGGAAACTTCGATCTCGCCACCTATAAAACCAACCTTGACCTTGTCGAGCGCAATATCCAGGATCGACTCAGCGGTGAAACAAACTATGTTGGTGCAGCTAAAGCGATAAGTATCGTTCGTGGTCAATATCCCCTGGGCACGGAGTTTGCCCACCCGCTGCACTATGTTGATGTTGAAGCCGATGGCAGCATTCCAGGCGTGAGCGCATTCCCCGGCACACGCGCCCAGCGGGTTAAAGAAATTCGTTACATGTACAAAGCCCAGCCGTGGTACCCGGAAGAATTTGGTATGGCGCTCAAGGATGAGGGCGCTCCGGTGTATGCCAATCGTGAACAGGGCTGGATTGAAAACGGCGTCGGCTGGATTCTTGCTGGCTGGATTGAAGATGCCAAGGGTGCCCTGCGCCCGCAAACGCCCTCTGAACTCACTCAATGCGTAGGCTGCCACTCCGGCAATGTGCGCCAGGCGGAAATTGGGCAAAATGCCACCTACACCTCTGGCGTCGGCAACACCATTGATTCCACTTGGGCATTACCGCGCAAATTCTCCGGCGACGCTGGCTGGAAAGAAATGAATTACCTCGGCTACACCGCCAAGGCACAAGCCCTGATGGATGAAACCCCAGGGTTCATGACCGAAAAAGAGCCGCAAAATCGCTTCCTGAATAAAGGTGAGTTCCGCGTATTCCTGGATTATGTCGTCGGTGCCTCCCTGTACGGCGACATGCCGAAAACCGTTGAAACCTATCTTGCTGCGCAAATCAGCAAAAAGAATGGCTACCCGGCCGACTGGCCTGGTCTGGAACCCCTCATCGCCAACAAGGACGCAGACGGTATCAAGCAAGCCCAAGCCTTGCGTTTGCAACTCATGCGCGACTTCACCGCGCGCAATGAACATCTGGATAGCGCTGGCCGCATTCGTCCCGAGCTTTTCCTGCCCACCCGCCAGAACGCCCTGGCAGGTGCAGGACGATATCGCCAGGTTGTAGTGACCCAGCGTTATGATTTTGGCAAGGACGTGTTCCCCGAAACTCCATTCACCCTGCGCTATCTGCGCACGGCCGATGTTGGCTTTGCCCATCAGGACGGCAAGCCCTACCAGCTCGGTGATGTCATTACCGACCGCCCCATCAATACCACTGTGGGTGAGTTCACCTATGGCATGGGCATTACACCGACCCTGATTGATGAAGAACTGCCCTATGCGCAGGGTGGCACCTTCCTTTCGGACTACGTGCCCTTGCTCAAACCCTGATCAAACCTTTGCAAGCTCGATTCCAGCACCAATCCAGCGCTGAATAAGCGGTTCGACCACTTGCGGGTAGTCGCGCAGCACCCGATCGGCCGCCTCACGCACTTGGGGAATCAGCGCACCATCACGCGCCAGATCGGCAAAGCGCATCCGCGCCAGCCCGGTCTGCTGCGTACCCAGAAACTCGCCCGGCCCACGCAGCTCCAGATCCCTTTCCGCGATCAGAAAGCCGTCATTACTCTCGCGCATCACCGCCAACCTCTCCTTGGCAGTCGCTGACAACGGCGGGCTGAACAGCAGTACGCAACTTGATTCAACTGCGCCGCGCCCCACCCGACCGCGCAACTGGTGCAACTGCGCCAAGCCCAGCCGCTCGGCGTTTTCAATCACCATCAGCGACGCATTCGGCACATCCACGCCGACCTCAATCACCGTGGTGGCCACCAGAATATCCAGCTCGCCCTGTTTGAAGGCACGCATCACCGCCTCTTTGTCACGTGGTTTCATGCGCCCATGCACCAGCCCCACGCGCAGATCAGGCAGCGCCGCGCACAAGGTTGTATGCGCTTCCTCGGCGGCCTTGGCCTCCAATTTTTCACTTTCCTCCACCAGCGTACACACCCAATACGCCTGCCGCCCGGCACGGCAGGCTGCACCCAGACGCGCCATCACCTCATCGCGTCGGCCATCCGGCACGGCGGCAGTCTGCACCGGCGTGCGCCCCGGCGGCAGCTCGTCCAGCACCGACACATCCAGATCGGCATACGCGGTCATCGCCAGCGTGCGCGGAATCGGTGTGGCAGTCATCACCAGTTGATGCGGGTGACGCTCGCCCTGACAACCTTTTTCACTCAACGCCAGCCGTTGCTGCACGCCGAATCGGTGCTGCTCGTCGATCACGATCAACCCAAGCTTGTGAAAAACCACGCCTTCCTGAAACAGGGCATGCGTTCCAGTGACCACCCTGGCATAACCTTGCGCCACCGCCTCCATCGCCTTGCGCCGCGCCACACCCTTCAGGCTGCCGGTCAAGGCCACCACCGCCACACCCAAAGGCTCGAACCATGCCGCAAGATTGCGCTGATGCTGTTCGGCCAACAGCTCGGTCGGGGCCATCAAGGCCACCTGCTGCCCGGCTTCCAATGCGGCACAGGCCGCCAAAGCCGCCACCACCGTCTTGCCCGCGCCCACATCGCCCTGCACCAATCGGCGCATCGGGCGCGGCCTCGCCATGTCTTCGGCAATCTCATGCAACACCCGCGCCTGCGCCCCGGTCAGCGCATAGGGCAAGCTCGCGCACAAACGCTGCGCCAGCGCCGCCTGCTGCGGCAAGGGGCTGGCTTGATGGTTTTCGGCACCACTTTTCCAGCGCCGCATCGCCAATTGCTGCGCCAACAATTCCTCGAACACCAGACGCTGCCGCGCCGCCTCCGCGCCAGTCTCATGCGGCGACGGCTGATGCAAGCGCAACACCGCCTCGCGCAAGCTGCCCATGCCGTGCGCCGCCCGCAGCTCGTCGGGCAGGTGCTCCGCCAATAATTGCGCATCACGCGCCCACAGGCTCAAGGCCTCGCTCACCACACGGCGCAACAGCGTTTGCGACAACCCCGCCACCGACGGATACACCGGCGTCAACGCCGTGGCCAACGGCGCGGGCAGGCGAATCAGCTCCGGGTGCGCCATATCAAAACCCACCAAGCCACCCTTCACCGAACCAAACACGCGCACCGCCTGCCCCGGCTGTAGCGCCGCCAACACACCCGGCGGCGGATTGAAGAACCACAGATTCAACACGCCGCTGTCATCCGCCAGACTCGCACGCCAAGTGGTCTGTCCAGCCCGATTCTTCTGGCCTTTGTCCACGCTTTGGACCACCCCTTCCACCAGCGCATCTTCACCATGCTGCAAACGATCGATCATGCTCAGGCGGGTGCGGTTTTCATAGCGCAGGGGTGCATGGAGCAGCACATCACTCACACTGCGCAACCCCAAACTGTGCAGACGCGCCAGGGTCGCCTCGCCCACACCGCGCAAGGCCGTCAATTGCATGTTGTCCCTCCGCCGCTTTGCATTGCCTGAACATGGCCAGTATCCATTAAACGACAGGCAATAAAAAACCCGGGGTGGGCACCCCGGGTTATCTCTTGAGTAGAACGGTTACGGATTACTGTTGCAGCAAGCCGTTCTTGTCATAGATCGCCTGGGTCGAGTATTCACTGACCGGCAGGCGGCTCAGGGTCTTGACCTTCTTGGTGTAGTCCACGAAAGACTGCGCATAATCAAGGTAGGTGTCCAGGAAGCGACCGCTGTCGGCAACTTTCTTGAAGGTGGCATAACCATCGCTGCCCTGAGCAAGGAAGTTGTTGGTCACGACCTTGTAGCTGGTGCTCATGTTCAAGGCACTCCAGGCGCTGTCCTTCTTACCCTTGTATTCCAGGTTGCTGAAACGTGAACCGGCGGGCTTGGACAGATCCACCGTCCAGCGCAGGCCGGCGGCATACGGATAGGCACCGGTCGAACCGCCAGTCTTGACGGCGTATTCAACCGCTTCTTCCAGCACCGCCTTGATTTCCGTACCGGTCATGTCCAGCTCGGTCAAGGTGTTGGCGAAGGGCAACAGGGTATAGGCCGTGCCGATGGTGATGTCGCCCGCCGGAACGTCAATGCGCACGCCACCCGCGTTCTGGATGGCAATCTGCGAGGTGATGCTCATGTCGCGGAAGGCATAGGCCACCAGGTTGGAAATGTCGCCGCCATGCGCATTGGTAGCTTCCTTACAACCAGGCGTTTTGGAATAACCCATACCCGGAATACGCTCAAGGCAGAGCAACTCGGTCGCTGTTCCGATCACTTCCTTCTTCAGTACGTCTACCTTATCTGAATAGACTTTTAGAACAGCCTCGGCATTGGCATTCGGCTTGAGCGACCAGAGCTGTGCATCCTTCGCGATAATGCCCTTGACCTCATCCAGCTCGGCACCACTCAAGGTGTAGTCCTTGCCGTCGGCACCCTTGCGCTTGAAGGTCTCACCCAGCAGCAAGTGTTCCTTGCCCGAGCAGCTGTCCACGCTTTGCTTGGCATTGAAGTTGACGGTCAGCTCGCCCATGGCCTTGGCATATTCCCAAGCCTGCACGATACAGACATTGTCGCCGTCCTTGTTCTTGGCCATGGTTGCATAGCTGCCAGAGGACGAGGTGATACCGTAAGCAGAAAAATCACCCAGCAAGGTGTGCGAATCGCCGCCGACGATGACGTCCACATCGGTCAGCTTGGCGGCAATGCTCTTATCCATGCTGTAACCGATGTGGCTGAGCAGCACGATGCGCTGCACGCCCTGTGCCTTGAGCGCGTCGATGGCCTTTTGCGCGGCGGTTGCTTCGTCTTCAAACGCGGTAGTCGGCAGCGGGCTGGAGGAGCCCTGGGTCTTGCCCTTGATGGTCAGGCCAACGATACCGACCTTTTGGCCGCCGAAGTCCTTGATGGTATAGGGCTTGATGAAATCGTCGCTCTTGGTCGGTGCCAGTGGAGTGCCCACTTTCGGGGTCACGTTGGCAGAGAGCACCGGTGTCTTGCATGAACCGGCCTGCAGCATGGTGATGAAGCTTTTAAGGCGCTCGTCGCCCTCGTCAAATTCATGATTGCCAACCGCCATGGCATCGAAGCATACGGTGTTCATCATGGCCGCATCGGCTTCGCCCTTGAACAGGGTGTAGTAAAGTGTTCCTGAAAGCGCATCGCCCGCGTGCAGCTTGAGAAGGTTGGGTTTGCCAGCCATCTGATCGTAGGCTGTTTTAACGCGCGCGAAACCCCCGATCTCGGCGGTGGTGTCCTTGCCGTTGAACTTGAGGCTTTGCGACAGCGCGGCGAGGTTGGAGTGGTGGTCATTGATGTGGGCAATAGTCACAGTCAATGGCGGGACAACCGGCGCAGGCAAGATGGTTGCATCATCGCCACCACACCCAACCAACACAGCCAACGGCAGCGCCGCCAAAGCAAAGACAGGCTTGAACTTCATCACAAAAGCACTCCAAATAGTTTTAAGTCAACGGAGGCTAGTGGACTTGAGTTACAACTCCATGACGCAAGGGCAGCTTCTAAAGACGCTTCATCGCCACTCCACCCGATTGCGTCCATTTAACTTGGCTTGATAAAGGGCTTGGTCGGCACGTAACAGGACACTGTTTTCACTATCGTCCGCATTTAGCGCGGCACATCCGAGGCTAATTGTTACAAAAAAACCCTCACCCCCGACGTTGTAAACATGCCCTGCAACCATATGCCTCACCCGCTCCGCCCAATCAAGCGCGAATTCAAAGGTGGTGTCATTCAGAAGAACCGCAAATTCCTCCCCACCCACGCGTCCAACCACATCCGTCTGACGCGCGTTTTGCCGCAAGATTTCCGCTAATCCTCGCAAAACCTCATCACCCACGGCATGACCGTATGTATCGTTGACAATTTTGAAATGATCGCAATCCAGCATGATCACACAGGCATTTTCACCAAAACGCTTGACGCGCGCTATGCCCTCAACCAAACGACTCAGGAAATAGCGTCGATTATGCAGCCCTGTTAACGCATCCGTGGTCGCCAACTCTACCAGTTGCGCCTCCATGCGCTTGCGCTCGCTGATATCGGTAAAAATCACCACTGCACCATCCATCACTTGGTTGTTGATCATCGGTGTCACCAAAACTTCTGCCGGAAAGCCTTCACCATTTTCACGCCAAAACCACTCTTCACTTTTGCGCACCTGTCCATCCTGCAGGGTTTTCCATGTTGGGCAATCCTCATGGGAGTAAATTCGACCATCAACATAATGATGATGAAACAGCGCATGTGGCGAGTGCCCCAACACCGCTTGCTCGGAGGTATGCAAGAGTCTTAACGCACTGGGATTGATAAAGCGGCATCGCCCCTTGGTATCCACGTGATACACACCCTGCCCCAGGGACGTGAGAATGAGCTGACTGAATTGCCGCGCCTGGTGTTCACGCCGCCATACCACAAACACACTTAAACTCAAGAAAATAATCACAACGACCGAAAGCAAACCTGCAAGCAATAGCTCCTTCCAGCGCAACAGCACATCCCATACTGTGAATTCCGGCGCATGATCATAAGGTGGCAAACGCAAGCCACGTGCCAGTTCCTCAACACGGGTATAATCTCTGGGCACTGAATAACCATAAACTCCAGCCTTAATGGCCGTTGGATCATTCGCCTCCAGCGCAAACAAAGCCGCCGCCACATGCCCGACATGACGTTCGTTCACGTGCGACAAGGCAAACAACGGCCAGCCCGGATAGGTTGGCGTGGTATGTGTGTAAAGACAGCGCGGATGGGTTTTAGCAGCAATAACTTTTAACGCACCCATCGGAATGCGCCCAGCAGCTTCCATATTTTCCAGGGTTCCTGCGCGCACGAACCCAACATCCGCAACATATTCCAGCACCGCCTGTACCACCGCCTCATGCGTTTTCAACTCGCGGATAGCGCGCACATCCTGCGGAAGATGAATCCCGGCTTTTAACAGCTCATATTGCTGGGTACGAAAAGCACCAAAATTATCCATCCCCGGTGCAGCGACGATGCGCCCACTCACGTCAGCCAGCTTTTGGATGTCATGGCGGTTGGCGCGGGTAAAAATTACACCGGCAATACATGGCGCGGGACGGCCTTGATGACTTTCGATCAAAGAAGCCATCACTCCCGCCACCTTGTCGCTTTGACGCAGGCTCAAAAACTGAGTCGGATTGGTGGTCACAAAATCCAGCGTACCCGCCTCCATGCGCGCCTTGATAGCTTCTTGCGACAGCACCTCAAGCTGGATGCACTCGTGGGTCAGACGTTGATTCAGATATTCCACAATCGGGGTGTACTGCCTCCGGGTCACTTCATCCCCGAGGTAATTAAAAACCCCCAAAACCAGGTTTTGTTTCGCCGATTGGGTCGAGCTTTGCGCCTGAACATCCTGAGTTTCAGCCTGCGCAAACACTCCCCTTGCCACCGACGCAAGACACAGAGCGCTAATCAGCACAATCACCCACTTCAGACGACTGAAATAACTCAAGTCAACCTCCATGAATATTCTTAATTTTCAATATGTTGAACAACTTCCCGTCCGAGAATAAATCAATTCTCCTAATGACTAGGTTGCGCCTTTTTTGCCCTAAGATAAACCCCCTCTATACCCTCCCCGGCATGGGCATTTGAAGACCGATTTAATTCTCGCAATGCACCGTTCAGCGCGATTGTAGGCAGTAAAACCACACCAGTATGGTCAAGATAATAAAACCAGCCTATCTTCTTGCATCGTTTTGCCTTAACTACGCATGTTGGAGATGGCATGTTTTCATTTGACCGATATTTATCACCCCTGGGCCTTGGCCTGCTTTGCGTAACGCTGTTGACTGCTTGTGGCAAGGACACGCCAGCGCCAGCCCAGCGCCCGTCGCCAGCGGTTGAGTTACTCACCATCGTGCCGCAAACCCTGCCCGCCGACCTGCGCTTTGTTGCACAAACCGAAAGCTCGCAGCGCGTGGAAATCATGGCGCGGGTATCCGGCTTTCTGGACAGCATCAACTACAAGGAAGGTGGAAAGGTGAAAGAAGGTGAGTTGATGTTCCAACTCGACCCCAAGCCTTTTCAGGCGCAACTCGAAGCCGCGCAGGGTCAACTCAGAATGCAGCAGGCACGCCTGCGCACCGCCGAAGCCACTTACAAACGCATCAAACCGCTCGCCAAGCTGAATGCCGTCTCGCAAAGCGACCTTGATCGCGCCACCGGCGACCGCGATTCTGCCAGCGCAGCGGTCTATGCTGCCGAAGCCGATGTCAAGCAAGCCGAACTTGATCTGGGCTACACCCGCATTCATGCGCCGTTAAGCGGTATTGCCAGCCAGTCCATGCAGCGTCAGGGCGCGTATATCAACGCCATGTCCACCGACTCCAAGCTCACCTATGTGGCCGCACTGGATCCGATCTGGGTCAATTTCAGCGTGTCGCAGAACATGGATACCCGCCTGAGCGAGCTGATTGAGCAAGGCATTATCACGCTGAACAATGGTAAAAAACTCAGCGTGGAGTTACTGCTCTCCGACAACAAGGTATACGCACACGAAGGCGTGATCGACTTTTCCGATCCGTCCTACAGTCAAAGCACCGGAACCGCGCTGGTACGCGCCGTGATTCCCAACCCAGACCATACGCTGCGCCCTGGTATGTTCGTCACCGCCAAGGTCAAGGGCGCGCTGCGCCCGAACGCGATTGTGATTCCCCAGCTCGCGGTGATGCAGGGTGAAAAAGGCCACTTCGTGTATGTCATCAAAAGCGACAACACCGCCGAAGTGCGCCCGGTCTTAGTCGGTGATTATTACGGTGAAGCTGGCATTCTGATTCTGAACGGCCTGCTCGCAGGTGATCGCGTGGTAGTGAATGGCATGTTGAAAGTCCAGCCCGGCAAACCTGTCAGCGTAAGCGAACCACAGGCCGCCACGGCCAAGGCCTCGCCCACACAACCATCGGCCCAATAATCAGCCATTCAATCGGCAATCCGAGCACATATTTTAGGCATAGGCATGTTCACTCACTACTTTATTGCACGCCCGATTCTCTCTGCCGTCATCTCGATTCTGATCCTGCTGGCTGGTGCGATGGCCATGCTGGTCACGCCCATTGAGCAATACCCGGACATGGCACCGCCGCAGGTCAGTATCAGCGCCAGCTATCCAGGCGCGACCGCCGATGTGATTGCCAAAACCGTGGCCGCGCCGATTGAGGCGCAAATCAATGGCATCGACAACCTGTTGTACTTTTATTCCACCAGCGCCTCCAGCGGCAATGTCAGCATCAACGTGCTATTCACGCCGGGCAGCGACCCGGACATCAACCAGGTGAATGTACAGAACCGCGTTAGCCAGGCCATGTCGCAACTGCCGCAAACCGTGGTGCAGCAAGGCGTAACCGTGCAGACCCAATCCAGCGCCTTCATGATGGTGGTCTCGGTGTTCTCGCCCGACGGCCGCTTTGATTCGACCTACATCGACAACTATTCCAATCTGTATGTGCTTGACGAGCTCAAGCGCATACCCGGCGCCAACCGCGCCTCGGTGCTCGGTCTGCCGGACATTGCCATGCGCGTGTGGCTGCGTCCCGACCGGCTGGCGCAACTTGGTGTCACCACCCAGGAAGTCGCCAATGCCATTCAAAGCCAGAATCAGGCCTTTGGCATTGGTCAGCTCGGTAGCTCGCCTGCCCTGCCCTCGGTGCAGCAAAGCTTTGTAGTCACTGCTCAAGGGATGCTGAGCACGCCGGAAGAGTTTGAAGACATCATTATCCGCACCGACCAGAACGGCGCGGCCATCCTGCGTTTGCGCGACGTGGGGCGGGTCGAACTAGCCAAGCTGGATTACTCCATCGGCAGCCGCATGAACGGCAAAATCGCCACTACCATTGCCGTCTACCAACAGCCCGGTGCCAATGCGATTGAAACCTCGCGACTGGTACGCGAGCGTTTGAGCGAACTTAAGCAGCAATTTCCCGCCGGTCTGGACTACAAGATCGTTATCGACACCAGCGAGTTCACCCAGGAGTCCATCAACAAGGTCGAACACACCTTTTTCGAGGCGGTGGTATTGGTGGTGCTGGTTGTGTTCGTGTTCCTGCAATCCCTGCGCGCCACCATCATCCCTATCCTGGCCGTGCCAATTTCGATTATCGGTACGTTTATTGGTATGCACCTTTTGGGCTACAGCATCAATATGCTCACCCTGTTCGGCATGATTCTGGCCATTGGTCTGGTGGTGGACGATGCCATCGTGGTGGTTGAAGCCGTGGAAGAAAACATGGCAAGTCATGGCTTGTCACCATTTGAAGCCGCAAAACGCGCAATGAGCGAGATTGCTGGCGCACTGATCTCCATCGTCATGGTTTTGCTGGCGGTATTCATTCCCACCATGTTCCTCGGCGGCGTCACGGGAACGCTGTATCAGCAATTTGCCGTCACCGTGGCCTTGTCGATCGTGATATCGGGCATTGTGGCGCTCACACTCTCGCCAGCACTGGCCGCCCTGGTGCTAAAAAACCAGCATAAGGAGAAAAAGGGCTTTTTCCTCTGGTTCGAGCAAGGTTTTGAACATGTTCGGCAGGGTTATCTTAATGGCGTGCGCTGGATGCTGCACCACAGAGCCATCGGTTTCACGCTGTTTATCGGTGTTTTGGCCAGCATCGTGTTTATGTTTAGTGTGGTGCCGTCCAGCTTCGTGCCGGATGAAGATCAGGGTTATTTCTTTGTGGTGATGGAAGCCCCCGACACAGCCAGCGCCAAGGTCATCGGTCAGCTCTCGACCGAGGTTGAAAATATCCTGCGTAACAATCCTGCCATTCAGGATATCGGCACAGTCAATGGCTACAGCCTGCTGGACGGGCAAGTCAAAAACAATGCGGCCTTGATTTTCGTGCTGCTCAAACCGTTTGCCGAACGCAACGACCCTTCCCTGTCGGTATTTAATGTCCTGCCACAACTCAATCGCCAGTTTTATGGCCTCAAGGGCGGTCAGGTATTCGCCATCAATCCACCCTCGATTCCAGGCTTGGGCAGCACCGGCGGCTTTGAGTTTTATCTGCAAAACCGGGGGACAGGCGATACCCAAACCACGCAGCAGGTGTTGAACGAATTCCTGCAGAAGGCTCGCCAGCGCCCCGAACTGCAAGGTGTGAACAGTACCTTCAAGGCTTATACCCAGCAGATGTTTGTCGATCTCGACCGTAGCAAAGCCGAGATTCTGGATGTTCCGGTAGCCGATGTTTTCCAGGCCATGCAATCGCTGTTCGGCTCGCAGATTGTCGGTCAGTTCAGTCAGTTCAGCCGCATCTGGTGGGTGGTGATGCAGGCGGATGCCGAATACCGCGCCGAGCCGGATGATTTCAAGGACGTGTATATCAAATCGCGTCAGGGCACGATGGTTCCGCTTTCCGCACTGATTACCACTCGCTACATCGCCGCGCCGAAAATACTGACCCGCTTCAATGGCTTCCCCAGCGTCAAGATCACTGGTAATGCGGCGGATGGCTTCAGTTCCGGGCAAGCGCTCAACGCCATGGAAGACGTGGCGCGTGAAGTTTTGCCTAGCAATTTTTCCTATTCCTGGGCGGGGCAGGCCTTGCAGGAAAAAAGCTCGGGTAGCACCTCGACCACCGCCTTTGTATTTGGCCTGATCGTGGTGTTCCTGCTGTTGGCCGCCATGTTTGAAAAATGGACGCTGCCACTGGCAGTGGTGCTATCCGTGCCGTTTGCCATTTTGGGCGCGCTCCTGCTCACCTGGGCTTTAGGCTTGCAGAATGATGTGTATTTCCAGGTCGGGCTGGTGGTTCTGGTCGGCCTGGCGGCCAAAAATGCCATCCTGATCGTCGAGTTCGCCATCGAGCGCGTACGGAAGGGCATGACGGTCTATGACGCGGCCGTCGAAGCGGCAGGCTTGCGCCTGCGCGCCATTGTCATGACCTCGTTCGCCTTTATCCTCGGCACCATTCCACTGGCGATTGCCACGGGCCCCGGTGCCAACAGCCTGCACGCCATCGGCACCGGCGTGATCGGCGGTATGCTGGCTTCAACCTTGGTGGCCACCTTTTTCGTACCACTGTTTTTTGTCACCCTCGAAGAGCTGTCGGCCAAGCCCAGTCAGCCCAAGGAGGCCGCTGATGTTTAAACACGCAAGCAAAAATCAGGCTCATATCCTGGCTCTGGCAAGTCTGATGACTCTGAGCGCCTGCACCGTCGGCCCGGATTATGTGCGTCCAAAACCGGACATGCCCGAACAATGGCGCACACCCGCCGCTGAAACAGCGGCATCAACCAGCCTGAGCAACACTGATCTTCTATGGTGGCAAGGTTTTGACGATCCTGTTTTGAACCAGCTTATTGCCGATGCCCTGCTGGAAAACAAGGATATTCGCCTGGCGGCGGCGCGGGTCGATCAATACCTCGGCGCATTGCAAACCACCCGCTCGGCCTCGTTTCCGCAACTGGGTGCCGCTGCCGATGCCAACCGCTCGCGCAGTACCGAGGCCGGAGCTTCGCCCTTTCCTGCCGGGGTTGCCAATCCATCCAGTCTTTACAATGCACAATTCAACCTGGCCTGGGAAATCGACCTGTTTGGCCGCACCCGGCGCGCCACCGAAGCCGCACAAGCTCAGGTACTCTCCAGCGAAGAAGACCGCCGTGCCGTGCTGTTAAGTGTCGTAAGCGGTGTTGCCTCCAGCTATATCGCCCTGCGCGCCAGTGACCGCAAACTGGAAATTGCCCAGGCGACACTCAAAAACTACGCCGAAACCCTGCGTATATTTGAATTGCGTTTTGCTGGTGGAGTCATTTCGCAACTTGAGCTGGCGCAGGTGCAGTCGCAATACCAGCTCGCCCTTGCCACCATTCCAAGCATCGAACAACAGATTGCCGCGCAGGAAAATCTGCTGTCCACCCTACTTGGTCGCAACCCGGGCACCATACCGCGCGGCAAACCGCTTGCGCAGCTCGGCTTTCCGCCCATTCCCGAGGGCCTGCCCTCCTCCCTGCTGGAACGTCGTCCGGACATGCTGCGCGCCGAAGCCGATCTTATGGCCGCCAACGCACAAGTGGGCGTGGCACGCTCGCTGTATTTCCCCACGCTCTCGCTCACCGGAGCCTATGGCTCGGCCAGCAACTCGCTCTCCAGCCTGTTCAGCGGTTCGGCTACGGCCTGGGGTTTGGGGGCAAACCTCGCCATGCCGCTGGCGACCTTCGGTAATATCGAGGGGCAAGTGAAGTCCGCCGAAGCCGTGTATGCACAACAAAGCATCCGTTATCAGCAAAGCGCACAGCAAGCGTTGCGCGAGGTCAATGATGCACTCACCGGAATTGAAAAAAGCCGCGCTGCGCTTAGTGCGCAAAACAAGCGCGTCGCCGCACTCAAGGAAACCGCTTACTTCGCCCGCCTACGCTTTGACAACGGCCTGACCAGCTATCTGGAAGTTCTGAGTTCCGAAGACGACCTGTTCAATGCCCAGCTCAACAACGTCGATGCGCAAAGCGCGAGCTACGGCCAAGTTATCAACGCTTACAAGGCCATGGGCGGCGGCTGGGTCAGCCAAGCGGATGGATTGAGCGTCAAGCCTGCGGATACCAGGTAGTTTTGACTTACCAGGAGGCTGAAAAACTCAACCATGAGTTTTTCAGCCCTACCGAATCCGGTGGGCTTGCGCCAGCTTAACGCGAAGCTGACGAAGTCCGCGTTCACGCCCGGGTTCGATAGCGACAAATCAATCACATGCGTGATTGATTAGCGTGTGGGACATCCATGTCCCACAGTAACAGGCTGCTGACATGAATATTTCAGCAGCCTGTTACAACCCGCCGCTCGCCTGGCCCAATTCTTCCAGCAATTCCGCCTGATAGGCCTGGTTCAGCGGCTCAATCACTTGTTCCAGCGCGCCTTGCATCAACTCATCCAGCCGGTAGAGCGTCAGGTTGATGCGATGATCGGTCACCCGCCCCTGCGGGAAATTATAGGTACGGATACGCTCGGAGCGGTCCCCCGAGCCAACCAGCTTTTTGCGCTCTGCCGCCTGTGCGCTTTGACGTTCACTGCGTTCAATATCGACCAGTTTGGCTTTCAGCCACCCCATGGCCCGCGCACGATTCTTGTGCTGCGAACGCTCCTCTTGGCATTCGACCACAATCCCCGTAGGCAAATGCGTGATACGAATCGCCGACTCGGTCTTGTTGACGTGCTGTCCACCCGCGCCGGAGGAGCGGAAAGTATCCACTTTCAGCTCGGCCGGGTTGATGTCGATTTCTTCTGCCTCATCAAGCTCCGGCAAAATCGCCACCGTGGCCGCCGAAGTATGCACCCGCCCCTGCGACTCGGTTTCCGGCACACGCTGCACCCGATGCGCTCCCGATTCAAATTTAAGTTGCGAATACGCGCCCTGCCCTTGAATGCGTGCAATGACTTCCTTGTAGCCGCCATGTTCGCCAGGGCTTTCGCTCAGAATCTCGACTGGCCAGCGCTGGCGCTCGGCATAGCGGGCGTACATGCGCATCAGATCACCCGCAAAAATTGCAGCTTCATCACCGCCCGTTCCAGCGCGGATTTCCAAAAAGATATTGTGGCTATCAAATGGATCCTTGGGCAGCAAATGGGTTTGCAATTCCTTTTCGTAGGTTTCGAGTTGCGTCTGCAACAGCCCAATTTCTTCTTCGGCCATCTCACGCAATTCGGCATCACCCCCCGCCGCCATTTCGCGCGCCGCCTGCAAGTCGGCCTGCGTCGCATCATAAGCACGCAAGCTGGCCACCACCGGCTCAAGCTGGGCGTATTCGCGAGATAGATCACGAAAGCGCGTCTGATCGTTGATGATTTCCGGGCTGGAGAGCAGCGCGCTCATTTCTTCAAAACGCTCGGCCAAACGCTGTAAGCGTTCAAAAATAAAATCTTGCATTCAATGGGTTCGTTATTGTTGTTGTGAGTCGATGTGTGACCGTTTGCGCAAACGGCGTGGATTTGGATTTCGGTTTTGGATTTCACGTCCCCTTTGCGATGCTGCCGCGAACCAAGTTGCAAAAGTGAGGTAAAAGCGCCATGGATGGCGCATTGAGCCTCGTCGCGACATGGATGTCGCGTCGGGGCGACCTCGCTTTTACAACTTGGTTCGCGGCTTGCCCGTAGGGCAGCATCGTTGGGGCGCATTTCTTTGGTGACTTTCTTTGTGCGAGCAAAGAAAGTTACTCGCCCGAGTCAATGATGCTCTGTACGAAGTGCGCACCTTGAAACGGGCGAAACAATGCCACCGGCCTTGAACGGTTAGTGGATTATTTCGCCCGTCTTGACGGAACCACTCCGTAGCAGACTTACGTGGCAACGGGCGAGTCACTTTTCTTGCTTGTGCAAGAAAAGTAACCAAAAGAACACACCCCGTTGATGCCGCCCTGCGGGCAAGCCGTGAACTGACCCGCTCCAGCCGGGGCGTCTCAACGCGACATCCTGTCGCGGAGAGACTAAAAGCGCCATCCATGGCGCTTTTACCCGGCCTACACAGGCCAGTCCACGGCGGCATCAAAAGGGGACGGGAAATCCAAAACAAAATCCTCGCATGGCGAAAGTGCCCACCCTGTTAATCGTGATGCAAATCAAACAACCGCCGCGTAGCCAACGCCAACTCATGCCGCCCATCCTGACTAGCCTCCCGCAAGGCGACGGTCGGCTCGTGCATTAGCTTGTTGGTCAACGCATGTGCCAAATGGCGCAAGGTATCCTCCGCTGAATGCCCATGTGCCAGTTCGCGCAGCGCACGCTCCAGCACCTCATCACGCACCTGCTCGGCATGGCCGCGTAACTCGCGGATGACCGCCACACCACCCTGCACACGCCACCAGTCAATGAAGTGACCGACCTGGGTATCGATAATCTCTTCCGCCTGTAGCGCCGCCTCCTGACGAGAGCGTCGCCCCTCGTCGATCACCTGCTCAAGATCATCAACCGTGTAGAGATACACATCTTCCAGTGCACCTACTTCCGGCTCGATGTCGCGTGGCACGGCGATGTCCACCATGAAAATGGGGCGACGCTTGCGGCGTTTCAATGCACTTTCCACCGCACCCTTGCCCAGAATCGGCAGGGTGCTCGCAGTGGCGGTAATCACGATATCAGCTTCATGCAGATGCTCGCCCAGCTCACTCAGGGCAATGGCATACGCGCCCAGCGGCTCGGCCAGGGCGTGGGCGCGCTCAATGGTGCGATTGGCAATCACCATGCGTCCAATGCCGTGACTGTGCAAATGACGCGCTGCCAATTCGATGGTCTCCCCAGCGCCAATCAACAACGCGGTTTTACGGTTGAAATCACCAAAAATCTGCTTGGCCAGGCTCACAGCGGCAAACGCCACTGACACCGGACTGGCACCAATCGCCGTATCGGTGCGCACCTGCTTGGCCACTGAAAAAGCGTGTTGAAACAGACGATTGAGCAACGGCCCCACGGCGCGCATTTCACCCGCTTGGGCATAGGCGGTTTTGATTTGCCCCAAAATCTGGGGTTCCCCCAACACCAGCGAATCCAGACCCGATGAAACACGCAAAAGATGACGAATCGCTTCTGTTTCGTGATGGACGTAAAGAAAAGGTCGAACCTCGTCTTCACGCAAGCCGTGGGTTTCAGGGAACCAGCGCAGAACCTCCTGCTCGCCGGCTTCGCCTACGGCGGCATACACCTCGGTACGGTTGCAGGTGGAAACAATCGCGCCCTCACGCACTTGGGGCAGGCGCAGCATTTCGCCTAAAGCCTGCTGCATCCGTTCCGTAGTAAAGGCCACACGCTCGCGCACCGAAAGCGGCGCGGTGCGATGATTAAGACCCAAGGCAATGATGGACATGGAAGTAATAGTGCCAGCCCGTGCGTGATGCGAATTTAAAGGACTGGCGATTTTCAAGCATTCGAAGCGTATTGACAAGCAAACGACCATGGTTCCGACACGGAAATACAGCTCACAATCCTTGATCTGCGGAACCGCGCGCATACATCCTGCTAGAATGCGCCAGCCTCATGAGGAATATCCATGCCCAAATCTAGTGTTATATCGCTGTCACTGCTTGTCCTACTTGTTGGCGGTGCAAGCCTTGGCCTCGTTGCCTGTGCAAACAATCCGGCAGGCGATGCGTCCAGTGAAAGTGAAACACCTGCAGCGCAGGGCTATGGTGCTCATGAATCGCTGACTATCATTCCTGCATCCCAAAGTGCGGGCAGCGCCAGCGATCAACGTGCGCAGGCGTTTTATCTGCTGATGCAAGCAGAACTGGCAGGGCAACGTGGCAAGGTGGCTGAGGCGGGAAAACTCTATCTGCGCGCTGCCGAGCTGAGTCGAGACCCGCAAACCGCCGAGCGCGCCGTTAAAATCGCCCTGCTCGCCCACGACACGACAACCAGCAACCAGGCATTGGCCTTGTGGGTCAAGCTAGAACCGCAGAACTCCGCACGCTGGCCGATGGAAGTGCTGGCCGCAGTACGTCAACAAAATGACGCTCTCGCCCTTAAAATCATCACGCAGAACCTGCCTCCCCAAACTCCGGCGCGCAAGGAAGGCTATCAACAACTGCTTACGCTCTTGATTCATGAGGGCTCAAGCATCCTGCCGCTACTGCATCAAGTTGCGCAAACACACACCCAAGATGCAGAGGCATGGTTCGCGCTGGCGCAAGCCGCCATCAACTTCAAGGAATGGGACACGGCGCGCGCAGCCTTGCGCAAAACCATCCATCTGGAACCGACACGCAAGGATGCCTATTTGTTGCTGGCGGATAGCTATTTCAGTCAGAAAGACACCGCCGCCGGTGTCGATGTTCTGCGCGATATGGTGCAGCAATTTCCCAAAGACCAACGCCTGCGTATGACTTATGCGCGAGCGCTGCACGAAGCAGGGCGCACTCAGGAAGCGCGCGACCTGCTGAGCAATATGCTGCAAAAATCTCCCAATGATCAGGATTTGCGCTATGCCGTGGCGCTCATGGCTTTGGAAAGTGGCGACTTCAGCACCGCCGAACGCGAGTTAAAAATCCTGCATCGCAACAAGGAGCGCGCCACAACCGCAGCCTACTACCTTGGCCGCCTGAGTGAACAACGTGGCCAAATCGATGCTGCCTTACGCTGGTACCGCCAAACCCTGGGTGGTGCGAAAAATGGCACCCACAATGGCGAATTTGCAACCGAAGCCCTGCTGCGCATGGCACACATCGAGATGAGCGCTGGCCGCACGCAGGAAGCCCAGAATCACCTCGCACAAGCACGTAGCCTAAGTCCCACCGATGAAGAGCGCGTACGTTTTTACCTCATCGAAACGCAACTTCTCCGTCAGTCCGAACGCGTCCAGGACGCTTACAACATAATCCAACAAGCGCTCAATGAAGTACCCGGCGAACCTGATCTGCTCTATTCTCGCGCCCTGTTGGGTGAACAGCTCGGCCTTTTTGAGCAATCGGAAGCTGATTTGCGCGCCATTCTTGCCCAGGATCCGAAAAACCCCGAAGCACTCAATGCGCTGGGTTTCACCCTTGCTGAACGCAATACCAAGCTTGATGAAGCCTATACGCTGATTAGTACATCGTTGCAGCTTGACCCAAAAAGTGCCGCGACGATGGACAGCATGGGCTGGGTGCTATTTCGACAAGGCAAACTGATCGAGGCCGAGAACTATTTGCGTCAAGCCTTTGCCCTGAATCAGGATGCAGAAATTGCAGGTCATTTGGCTGAGGTTCTTGTGGCGCAACAACGCCGTGATGAAGCACGCAAACTTCTGGACGATGCTCTCAAGCGTGACCCACAAGACAAATACCTGCTCAAGCTTGATGCTCGCTTGCGCGCAGAAACACCTTTGCAACCGTGAGCCCCATGACCTTACTTACCCGCGCACTCGTATTGCTCAGCCTGTTGGCGTTAGGCGGCTGCGCGTCGCTACCTGAAGCCCCCGATAGCGGCACACTGCCCAGCACCGAAGGCGCACTAGATCGCGACGTACAACGTCTTGATCTATGGCTCGCGCGGCAGCACGCTGTGCAAAAACTCAACACGTGGCGCTGTGAAGGTCGCGCCGCAATCATCGCGCAAAACGGCGGGGGGCAAATCAGTTTCGACTGGCAGCACAGCCCCAAAGACCAGGTGTTAAGTATCAAAACACCGCTCGGACAAAATGCCATGCAACTCACTGTCAACCCCAGTGGAGCAACCCTGATCGACCATGACGGTCAGGTTATCCAGGGTGAAAATGGCGAAGCCATGCTCAGGGAGGCGCTTGGCTGGAGTGTACCGCTTGAATCTCTGCGTGCGTGGCTACTGGGCTTGCCAGCCACACGTGAAGACAGCTACACCCTTGATCCTCAAGGCCGTTTGCTCACCATCGACAGTCAAGGCTGGACGATTGAATACAAACGCTACAGCGAGATCATCGGGCAAGGCATGAGCTTGAGCCTGCCGAGCAAGTTTGAGCTGCGCCGCAGTGAGATGAGCCTGCGCTTGGTGATTGACCGATGGACGTTCTGACCACCCCAAAAACCTGGTGGCCTGCGCCCGCGAAACTCAACCTCATGCTACGCATCACCGGGCAACGTGCCGATGGCTATCATCAGCTGCAGACCGTGTTTCAACTGCTTGATTACGGCGACCGACTGGCGTTTGAACTGCGCGACGATGGGCAGATCGTAAAACACACTCCGCTGCATGGTGTTGCCGCAAGCGACGGCCTATCGACACGCGCAGCTCAATTATTGCAGCAAACCTGCCACACATGCTTGGGTGTGGATATTTATCTTGAAAAGCACATTCCACTGGGCGGCGGCCTGGGGGGTGGCAGTTCCGATGCCGCGACCACCCTGCTCGTGCTCAACCGACTTTGGGGTTGCCACCTTTCCATTGATGCACTCGCCGAGCTTGGCACGCACCTTGGTGCCGATGTGCCCGTCTTTGTACGCGGACACAGCGCCTGGGCAGAAGGCGTGGGCGATCAACTCACGCCCATGACCCTGCCCGCCACGCGCTACCTCGTGGTCTGCCCTCCAGTTCACCTCAGTACCGCCAGCATGTTCGCCGACCCTTTGCTCGTGCGTGACCAGCCGCCTGTCACTTTTGAGGATTTTCAGCACGGCGAGCGCAGCAATGCCTTCACCCCCGTGGCGCGTGCGCGCAGCACCGAGATTGACGCACTGTTTAGGCTGCTCGCCCCCTACGCCACACCGCAGCTCACCGGATCAGGGGCTGCTGTCTTTTGTGCTTTTGCCCCCGATGACCCGGCACTCGAAATCGCAGCTCGCGCCCTACCCAAAAACCTATCGCACTTTATAGCTCAAGGACTTAACTGCTCTCCGCTACACGCTATGCTGGCAGGCGCGGCGCTGGATCAAGCATCTTTTCAGTAAAAAAACTTGCACAACGCCGCTCAATCCCTATAATGCGCAACCTCAATTGGGCCGTCGCCAAGTGGTAAGGCACCGGATTTTGATTCCGGCATTCCTAGGTTCGATCCCTAGCGGCCCAGCCAAAATTCTTTTCTGAAAACTCTCGAAGTGGAACCGCCCCATGCTGATGGTCTTCGCGGGAAACGCCAACCCAGAGCTCGCCCAGCGCGTCGCCGAAAACCTTGACCTTCCCTTGGGTCAGGCTACCGTCACCCGCTTCAGCGATGGTGAAACTTACGTTGAGATTTTGGAAAACGTGCGCGGACGCGATGTTTTCATCATCCAGCCCACCAGCCATCCCTGCAATGACAACCTCATGGAATTGATGGTCATGGCTGATGCGCTGCGCCGTGCATCTGCCGGTCGCATCACCGCCGTCATCCCTTACTACGGTTACTCGCGCCAAGATCGCCGCGTGCGCTCTGCACGCGTGCCGATCACCGCCAAAGTGGTGGCGAATATGCTTCAAGGAGTGGGTTTTGACCGTGTATTGACCATTGATCTGCACGCCGAACAAGTGCAAGGCTTTTTCGATATCCCCGTGGACAACATCTATGCCTCGCCAATTCAGCTTGGTGATATCTGGCGCCAAGCCGACAAAAATCTCACCATCGTTTCCCCTGATGTTGGCGGAGTTGTACGCGCCCGAGCCATGGCCAAGCGCCTTGATGACGTGGATTTGGCCATCATCGACAAACGCCGTCCCAAGGCCAACGTTGCTGAAGTCATGCACATTATCGGCGAAGTCAAAGACCGCAGCTGCGTGATTATTGACGATATCGTGGACACCGCCGGAACGCTGTGCAAAGCAGCCGAAGCGCTCAAAAAGCACGGTGCCAGCAAAGTGATTGCCTACGCCACCCACGCTGTACTTTCCGGCAAGGCCATTGAAAACATCAACGGTTCAGAGATTGATGAAGTCGTTGTCACCGACAGCATCCCGCTCAGCGCCTCCGCCAAAGCCTGTTCACGTATCCGTGTACTGTCCGTCGCAGGCATGTTGGCCGAAACCATACGCCGTATTCACACGGATGAATCGGTCAGCTCGCTGTATCAGGATTAAATTTTCGTTGCTCGCCGGATATTCTCCCGACGAGCAACAAAACGACCGGGTTGGTCGCGTCCCGGTCGCCCCTCCCCGCCGCAAGGCGGGTTTTTGTTTGATTAGATTGGAGTTTTAACCATGAGTATTTCCTTCACCGTGAAGGCCACCCGTCGTGACGATCTGGGGAAAGGTGCGAGCCGCCGCCTGCGTCACGCTGGCCAAGTGCCTGCCGTTGTTTACGGCGGCCATGCCGAGCCTGTTTCCCTCACCCTCCTGCACAAGGATTTGTGGCACAGCCTTGAGAACGAAGCCTTTTACTCCCACATCCTCGACCTCGAAATCGACGGCAAGGTGGAAAAGGTTGTGTTGCGTGACCTGCAACGTCACCCGTACAAGTCCATTGTCATGCACGCTGACTTCCAGCGCGTTTCTGCCGATGAAGTCATGCACGCCAGCGTGCCGCTACACTTCATTAACGAAGCGACCAGCATTGGTGCGAAAAAGGGCGGCATGATCAGCCACCTTGCCACCGAAGTGGAAATCACCTGCTTGCCCGCCGACTTGCCGGAATTCATTGAAGTTGATCTGGCCAAGCTTGATCTGGATCACACCCTGCACCTGGCCGATCTGGTTGCTCCCAAGGGCGTGAGCTTCCTTGAGCTGAGCGCGCACGACAACAACCTTGGCATCGTGGTTATCCACATGCCCAAGGGTGTAGCTGCCGAAACCGCTGAGGCTTAATCGTCAGTTCGATTTAAGCGAATCGCTCAATGTCCATTCATGCCGCGCCCCAAGCCGATATTCGACTCATCGTCGGTCTCGGTAATCCGGGGACGCAGTACCAGGACACCCGCCACAATGCGGGATTTTGGTTTGTGGACGAAGTCGCCCGTATCACGGGCGCGACCCTTCGTCCCGAACCCCGTTTTCATGGCTTGGCAGCCCGCGTCATGCTCGAAGGGCATGAACTCTGGCTGTTACAGCCGACCACATTTATGAATCGCAGCGGCCAGGCGACCGCCGCCCTCGCCCGTTTTTACAAAATAGCCCCCGAGCAAATCCTTGTCGCTCACGATGAAATTGACTTGCCGGTGGGACAGATCAAGCTCAAATACGCGGGCGGCCACGGCGGACACAACGGCCTGCGCGATTGTCATGCCCACTTGGGCACGCCAAATTACTGGCGTTTGCGCCTCGGTGTCGATCACCCCGGCAACAAAGACCTCGTTGTAGACTACGTACTGCACGCACCATCCAAGGTGGATCGCAGCAAAATCGACAGCATCATCGACGAAGCGTGTCGTCAACTTCCCGCCCTGCTACGCGGCGAGGCCGCTGCGGTAATGAATCACCTACACAGTCTTAAATAGCCAATCAATCAAGGAGTCGGTCATGGGTTTCAAATGCGGTATCGTCGGCCTGCCCAACGTGGGCAAATCCACCCTGTTCAATGCGCTCACCAAAGCCAATATTCAGGCCGCCAACTACCCGTTCTGCACCATTGAACCCAACGTCGGCATGGTTCCAATGCCCGACCCACGCCTTGACGCACTCGCTGCCATCGTCAAACCGGAACGCATCCTGCCCACCACCATGGAATTTGTGGACATTGCTGGCCTGGTCAAGGGTGCTTCCAAAGGCGAAGGCTTGGGCAACAAATTCCTCGCCACCATCCGCGAAACCGATGCCATCGCCCAGGTCGTGCGCTGCTTCGACAATGACGATGTGATTCACGTGGCCGGGCGCGTCGATCCGCTGGACGACATTGAAGTCATCAATACCGAATTGATCCTGGCCGACATGGACACCGTCGAACGCAATCTTGAGCGCGCCATCAAAGCCTCCAAATCCGGCAACAAGGACGCACTGGTTAAAAAAGACGTATTGGAGCGCATGGCGGCACACCTAAATGAAGTCAAAAGCGCCCGCAGCCTGGACATGACCGATGAAGAAAAGCTCGCGCTGCGCGATCTGCACTTACTCACCATCAAGCCGATCATGTACATCGCCAACGTCAACGAAGACGGCTTCGAAAACAACCCGTATCTTGACCGCGTGCGCGAACATGCCAAAACCGAAGGCGCGATTGTCGTCCCCGTCTGCGCGGTGATCGAAGCGGATATTTCCGAACTCGATGATGCTGACAAGGCCGAATTCCTCGAAAGCATGGGCTTGGAAGAACCCGGCCTCAACCGCGTCATTCGAGCCGGTTACGACCTGCTCGGCCTGCAAACCTACTTCACCGCTGGCGTGAAGGAAGTGCGCGCATGGACCATCCACAAAGGCGACACCGCCCCACAGGCCGCCGGCGTGATCCACACCGACTTCGAACGCGGCTTTATCCGCGCCCAGACCATCGCCTATGAAGACTTCATTCAGTACAAGGGCGAACAGGGTGCCAAGGAAGCGGGCAAGATGCGCGCGGAAGGCAAGGATTACGTGGTCAAGGATGGGGATGTGTTGAACTTCTTGTTCAATGTGTAACTGGTGTTTTCATCGTCAGGTGTGCATAAAGCAGAGTTAACAGGCAGCAAAGCGGAGCAAGGCACCTTGCGAAGATGCGCGAAGCGCATGCACGGCGATTTGCGCAGCTTTAGCTGTCCTGTTGAACGACAGGTCAGATTAAACAATTGACTTTCTCTTAGCATTTCGCACGTAGACTCGGTTTTCTTTTCTTTCAACTTCGAAAAGACCTATAGCCGTGACTAGCTCGCTCAGTTTTGAAAATCCATAATTGCGAGGGTCGAAGTCATTCGCAGTCTTGCTAATGAAGCTTCCCATTGGGCCAAGTTGCGACCACCCGGCTTCGTCGGAACAGGCGTCAATTGAAGATCTGATTAAATTCGTGAGAGTGGTATCACCTCGTAACTCTTTTGTAGTTCGAGGTTTAATGGTGGACTCTTGTTGATCTTCTTGTTTCTTTGCGAAAACTTCGGTGTAAATAAACCTGTCGCAGGCAGAAACAAATGGCTTTGGTGTTTTCATTTCGCCAAATCCAAAGACGCGGCGTCCAGACTCTCGGATTCGAGTGGCAAGTTTTGTGAAATCACTATCACTTGAGACAAGACAAAATCCAGATGCGTGACCAGCATAAAGAAGATCCATGGCGTCAATAATCATTGCGCTATCTGTTGCATTCTTGCCTGTTGTATACCGGAACTGCTGTATTGGCTGAATGGAGTGTTCGAGAAGAACCTGCTTCCATTGGCCTAGATTTGGTGTTGTCCAATCACCATAAATGCGCTTAACACTTGCGACGCCGAGTTTCGCAATTTCCGCCAATAAACCTTCTATGATAGACGGGTTGGCATTGTCGGCATCAATTAAGACAGCAAGCGAAGAGTTTGATTCATGAGGGGCGGCCACAGAACCTCCTTGATTAATCTATCGTGTTTTATACAGCGTTATCGCCGTATAACCCAATAAAAAGTTGCCATCTAACAATGTGTTCGACATGGTAACTCCTTGTTTTTCATAATAGTCACGCTGTTATCACGGCACCATCAGCTGACAAGCGCGGCACTTGTGCACCACGCCCGCAGACTGAAATGTGAACTTGCATTCCTGCGAAGCAGGACAGCCTCTCTCAACCCAGCCCCTCCACCCACTCTGCAAACCGCTCATCAAACCCGCGAATCGCCTGCACCACTGGGCGTGCGGCGACACCGTGAGGCACAAAACAATGCGCTGCGTAAGCATGAATATGGCACGCAGCCGGCGGGCGTAGCCCTACGCGCACGGTTTCACGCATTCTTGGTATAAAAACCCATTGCAGCCACATCTCCAGTGGCATGGCATCGCAGGCAAACGGTGTGTCACTGGCCAAGGCTTCGACGGATGGTGGCTGTAGTGACCACAAACCCATGCGGCGCAATTCGAGCTCGATCATCTCAAGCTGCGCCAACAAGGCCTGCACTTCAGTGGAGCCTGGCATAGTTCACATCTCCATCGTCCTGCATATCGTCGTCCTCGCTGTTCCCCCAAAACAGGCGGTTCGGCATCATTTGCCCACGACCCAGTCGGTAGGCCTGTTCCAGGGTTTGCCACGTGTAATCCTGTGCTTGCTCAATTGCGGTGAGTGGTTCATTGCCATGCGCCATCAGCCCGGCAATGGCTGAAGCCAGGGTACAGCCCGAGCCGTGATAGCTTTCTGCCAAGCGCGGCCATGAATAGGTTTCGAGCAGGCGATGCCCGCCGAAGAGCATATTTTCCACCTCGTCGGTCGGCTCATGGGTGCCGGTAATCAGCACATAATCACTGCCCATTTCCAATAAGGACAAGGCGCACGCATGAAGATTGTCCGCCCCCAAAGCCAAGCGACGCGCTTCCTGGCTATTGGGCGTCAGGATGGTGGTTTGCGGCACAAGTAATTCACGCATGGCGGCAATCAATTCATCATCAGCCACATCCATGCCACCACCCGCACGCAAGACCGGGTCAAGCACCACGGGAATCTGCGGTAAATCGCGCAACAGCGTATGAATCGCCTCGACCATCCCCACGCTGCCCAACATGCCGATTTTGATGGCGGCAATCGGCATGTCTTCAATCAATGCACGCGCCTGTTCAATCACCCAAAGTGGATCTACTGTGCGCACACCCAAAAGATTGCGTGTATTTTGCACCGTCAACACCGTGGCAATCGGCGCGGCATGGCAACCCTGGCTCACAATGGCCTCGATATCCGCCGATAATCCCGCACCACCTGTTGGGTCGAGTCCCGCAAACACTAACACCACCGGAGGTGGCTGAATTTCCTGCATCATGCTGAACGTCCTCTTAGATATCTTTGAAGCATAGACACCCGCCCTTGGACGCGCAATCATGCGCCAACCCCACTCAACGAGAAACAGGCATGGCTTGGTTTTATCTGCTTATTGCCGGAGTTTTTGAAATCGGCTGGCCTGTCGGTTACAAACTCACCGCACTACCTGGCATGCGCTGGACAGGCTGGATTATTGCGCTCGCCTCATTAACTCTTAGCGCCATTTTCCTCTGGCTTGCTCAGCGCGACATCCCGATTGGCACAGCCTACGCGGTTTGGACGGGTATCGGAGCGGCGGGCACATTTCTAGTCGGCGTGTATTTCTTTAACGAACCCGCAAGTCTGATGCGTTATTTTGGGGTGTTTTTAATAGTATCTGGCGCAATTTTACTCAAACTCGCTGCTTAAGCTTGCGTCTTAAAGCCGCCTGAAGACAGGGCGAGCAAACGCTCCCGAGCCAAAGCCCGCCCCAAAGCCGCGCCGCTCAAACCTTTTGCCAGGAGTGGCTGTACCGACACCGCTTTAATCGCCGCAAACGCCCGCCGCATCACATCAGCCTGTGGGTAAGCGCAATCCTCAAAGCCTAAACGTCCGCGTGCATCGGCCTCGCACACCAGCAAAAACTGCTCAAAACGCTGTGGGCGGCGCAAAGCGTCCACCGCCTCCAGCACCTTCAACAGCGTGGCAGGGCGCAGCTCCATCACCTTGTGCACATGCCCATGCCAGCGCGCACTCATCACTGCCAGCTCACGAAACTCATGCGGCAAGCGCAAACGTTCAGCCAGCGGCTCAATCAAACGCGCACCACGCTCCTCATGTCCATAATGATGCGGCCACTCCTCCGGCGGGGTCGTTCCCTTGCCCAAATCATGCAATAACGCCGCCCAACGTGTCGGCACATCCGCGCCCAGGCGCACCGCCTGCTGCAACACCATCAGACTATGTACGCCACTATCAATTTCCGGGTGGTACACAGCTGGTTGCGGCACGCCAAACAACGCATCCAACTCCGGCAGCAGGCGTTTGAGCGCGCCAACCTCGCGCAGCACCTCAAAAAAACGCGCCGGATGCTCGGTAGATAATGCCTTCAGCATCTCCTGCCATACCCGCTCCGGCACCAGCGCATCCACCTCGCCGTTCTCGACCATCGTGCGCATCAAATCCAGCGTTTCATCGGCCACGCCAAAACCCAAACCGGTAAAACGTGCCGCAAACCGCGCGACGCGCAAAATACGTACCGGGTCTTCAACAAAAGCTGGCGACACATGGCGCAACACCCGCGCTTCAATATCCGCCTGCCCGCCATAGGGATCAACCAGGCAGCCATCCTCGGCCTGCGCGATTGCATTGATGGTCAAGTCCCGCCGAGCCAGATCATTCTCCAAGGTCACCTCGGGCGAGGCATGCATCACAAAACCATGATAGCCGGGCGCAGATTTGCGCTCAGTACGTGCCAGCGCATATTCCTCGCGTGTTTGCGGGTGCAAAAACACCGGAAAATCCTTCCCCACCTGCTGAAATCCCTGTGCCAACATCTCATCAACGCAGGAACCCACCACCACGTAATCACGCTCATGCACCGGCAGCCCCAATAAGGCATCACGCACCGCGCCACCCACCAAATATGTCTTCACACAAAACCCTCAAAATGCGTGGCATAATCCGCAAAATAGTTTATCGAATCAGCTTGATCATAGAGCTGAGCGCAGATGCATAAACGAGGCAAGACTATGCACCACTTTTCTCAACTTATGACCCAATCCCCCTTGCTGGAAACGGTCATTCGCTCAGCTCAAATCGTGGCACGCACCGATGTCAGCGTCATGCTCACCGGCGAAACCGGCACAGGCAAAGACCTCATGGCTCAAGCTATCCACCATGCCAGCCCGCGTGCGCAACACCCGTTTATCGCCATCAATTGTGCCGCCCTGCCTGAAACCCTGGTCGAATCCGAGCTGTTTGGACACAAACGCGGAGCCTTTACCGGCGCGATTGAAGATCGTCAGGGGCATATTCGCAGCGCCCACGGTGGCACCTTGTTTCTCGACGAAATTGGCGAGCTCCCACTCGCTGCCCAAGCCAAGCTCCTGCGTTTTCTGGAGTCTGGGGACATCATACCTGTTGGCGAAAGCCACCCCATCAAAGTCGATGCCCGCGTCATCGCCGCCACCCATCAGGACTTAAGCCAACTGGTGCGCGAATCGCGTTTCCGTGAAGACCTGCTCTATCGACTGCAAGTCGTCCCCATGGACATGCCTAGCCTGCGTGAGCGCAGCGGCGACATTGACATGCTGCTCAATCACTTCCTGCTGCACTTTGCCGGCGAGCATCAGCTACCTCTGCCCAAGCTATCTCAAGAAGCTCGGACTGCACTGCGCCGTCACGGCTGGCCTGGCAATGTGCGCGAACTGCGTAACCTATGCGAGCGCCTTGTCGTCTTGTTTCATGGGCGTTCGGTTGAATTAGGTAATTTACCTGCCGAAATAACGCGAAGCGCGCCCAATGCCTTGGGTCTTTCGTTCAACCAGGGACGAGGCTTTAGCTTGCCCGAAGAGGGTATTGATCTTGAGTGGCTGGAGTCCGACATGATTCGCCAGGCTCTTGAGCGCTCGCGCGGCAACAAGAGCCGCGCTGCTCGCCTGCTTGGCATTACGCGCGACACCCTGCTCTATCGCCTCAAAAAATTCGATCTCGTATAATCTTGCGTAAACGGATGCAAAAAATTGCTTCCTTGGTTTTTTTTCAGCTCGCTCCTCGCAACACATGTCTGCTCAGGTCATTATCCAAATCAATCACCGCAAGCGATTGATTAGAAGTCAAGCAATCCTTGGCGTGCACTAAGGGATGCTGAAATACGTATTTCAGCGTCCCTTAGTGCACTGCAACTGTGCAAAAAAACAACGACCCCTTAGATTTTCTGGCCTTGAATGCGTATTATCAAGCAGAACAAGTCGTGCCAAAACACGATTTGCCCCCTTGCAAACACACCTACGAGATAGGAAGAACCACATGAAGAACTTCACTGCTCTGAGCACCGGCCTGTTGGCTGCTGCAATTATGGCCTCACCTGCTTTCGCCGCTGGCGAAGGCTACCCTGGCTGCCTCAAGTCTGACACTGACAAGTGCACCGCTTACGTTTACGACAGCATGGGCAAGGTTGTCCGTGATGATGTCATGAAGAAGTGCGTCCTGAACGGTCACATTCCTTTGGAAGCATCTTCTGCCATCAAGGAATGCAACCCAGAGTTCTTCAAGGACGCTGCTGTTGAAGCACCTGTTGCTCCTACTGTTTCTGCCAAGGCGATCACCCTGAACGCTGACGCATTCTTCGACTTCGACAAGTACAACCTGAAGCCAGAAGGCAAGAAGTCACTTGACGCACTGGTCAAGGACATGAAGATTGAGCAGGTTGAGTACATCACTGTTGTAGGTCACACCGACCGCATCGGCAGCAAGGAATACAACCAGAAACTGTCTGAGCGCCGCGCTAACACTGTAGCTCAGTACCTTGTTTCGAAGGGCGTACCTGCCAGCAAGATCAAGTCTAGCGGTGTTGGTCTGACCCA
Organism: Halothiobacillus sp.; assembly: GCA_020061705.1. Taxonomy (GTDB): domain Bacteria; phylum Pseudomonadota; class Gammaproteobacteria; order Halothiobacillales; family Halothiobacillaceae; genus Thiofaba. The sequence continues at coordinate 51,617 of JAGUXT010000035.1, forward strand.
GCCGGTCAAGGAGTGCAAAGGCACCAAGGCCACTCCAGCTCTGATCAAGTGCTTGGCACCAAACCGTCGTGCAGTGATCACTGTAGGCGTTTCTTCTAAGTAATACCTTCCCAGGTAGCAACTTCGAAGCTAACTAGGGCACCTTATGGTGCCCTTTTTTATTGGTCAGCTTTAAGCCTCCTCTTGAATTGGAGCCTTAAACCTGGCTAATGGCTCTAACGGAACTTGTTTATCATGAGACAGATCACAGTAAACGTTATGAACCTCTGAAATTCACCGGACTCTCGGACATCCTATTGATTGCCAAAACAAACAAAATAATTACGCCTTCTTCCTGCACTTTTGCGCCTGTGGGGATTTTGGTTTTATTTGTGTTGCCCTTGATCTGGCTCATCTTCAGCTTTAATCGCCCGCCGCTGGTTCTGCCCGAAGACAAACCTTCTGTTGCCGCGTCACAACTTGAAACCATCCTTGAAACGGGCATTTTGCGGGTCGCCACTCGCCAAGGGCCTTTGACCTATTTCAAAAATGAAGAAGGGGATATCAGCGGGCTGGAGGCCGATCTTTGCAGCCTGTTTGCGGCAAGCTTGGGAGTTAAGCTCGAATTTGTGCTTGCCGAATCCATTCCCGAAATCCATGAGCTTCTGCGTACAGGTCAAGTGGACATGGCCGCTGCAGGGCTAATTCGCAGCCCCTCGCAATTTCCCGAGTTTCGTTTTGGAACGAGCTATTTGCAATTACGCCAACAGCTTCTGATGCGTGAGGACGGCGAAAAACCCAGGAAACTGGATGATATAGACAATGCATTTATCAGCGTTGTGACGGGAAGTGGACATACTGAAACTGCACGCGCCATCAGCGAACGGCATCCAGACATCGTTCCCCAGCCACTGAATGCCGCCTCGGGCATGGAGCTGGTCGCCAAACTGGCGCGTAAGGAGCTGGACTATGTGCTGATTGATTCATCCATGGCTCGTTGGGCGCAAATACGCTTTCCCGAAGTCAAATTGGCTCTCGATATTGGTGAGCCCAAAGACTATGCGTGGATATTCTCCACTTCAACCAGCATGTGTGCGCAAATGCCGCAAACCAGCCACTGCAAAGGACACGACAACGATACCTTGGTGCAGGCTGCCGAGGATTTCATGATCGCGCTCAAGCAAAGTGGCGAGCTTCAGCGGATTATTGACGGCTATTTTGATTATCTGGATACCCTGGATCCCGATGGTTCACGCCAATTTTTGCGCGCTGTGCGCTACCAACTACCTGCGTATCGCACACATTTTGTCCAGGCAGGTCAGCGCCATACGATCGACTGGCGTCTTCTGGCGGCAACGGGCTATCAGGAGTCCAAGTGGGATCCTGAAGCGGTTTCAGGCTCTGGCGTGCGCGGCATGATGCAATTTACGGCCAGCACTGCACAGAAAATGGGCATTAACCCGCATGACCCACGCTCAAGCATCGACGGGGCGGCGCGTTATCTTAAATTGCTTGACCAGCAACTCCCGCACAACATCCCACAAAATGAGCGTCCATGGTTTGCGCTTGCTGCCTACAATATTGGCATCGGCACAGTGCTTAATGCGGTACGCATTCATCAACGCAAACATCCCAAAGACACTCTCTACTGGCAGGATTTCAAGGATTCGTTGCTGCTGGAAAATCAGGGCAGCACCTTTACCCGCCAACGCCGAAATCTGGCGCTACATTACGTGGACAGCATACGCAGTTATTACGAGTTATTGATTTGGCTGACCGAACGTAGTCCAGAAGCCGCGCTTGCCGTTAGCAAGGGGAAAAGTTAGTAGCCTATCGGACTTGAGCAGCTGAAGCGAAAAAGTCGCCGACCGAGGGCAGATTTTGCAGCCAGTTCGCCTCAAGTCCGACAGGCTGCTAGACCTTAGGTGGTTTGGTGACGAAAACATCAAAGCGCACCGCCTTACCCCGATAATCGAGAGTCGGCACGCGCCCGGCAAGGTATTCAGCGTGTAGAGGTCGCTTTACCACCACGCGGCGCAGGGCGCGGGTCAAGGCGCAATCGAGCAATGCCCCTGCATCCTCATCCTCTCCCACCAAAGCATGAAACAGGCGCATTGGCTTTTTCACCAAGGCTGATTTATTTCGCTCCGGAAACATGGGGTCAAGCACGACCACGTCATACGCACCCAGGCTCGCAGGGTCGTTTAAATGTCCGGTGGCATCTTCGGCACACAAATGCATACGCGACACGGCCGCAAGCCCTTGCTCAGCCGCGCGCCGTAATCCATCGGCCAGCAGGGCATGCACCACCGGGTGACGCTCACACAGTGTCACCTCGCAACCCAGACTGGCGAGCATGAACGCATCGCGCCCCAAGCCTGCCGTCGCATCCAGCACACGTGGCAAGGGATTACCCTTGACAGCCGCGGCACGCGCCAGCAACTCATCACGCCGAAACCCTGCACGCTGCCTGAAACCCAGTGCGCCGCCACTAAAATCTACACGCAACGGTTCATCCCGTGGAGCATCGCAATCCAGCAAGCTCAGCCCATGCATGTCCAAAGACAACACCAAGCCCGAACTTGGCCGCGTATCCATGACCTGTGAGCCAAGTTGCGTTGCCAATGTCTCGGCCTCGGCCAATACCTGTGGATCTTGAATGAAGATACGTGTTGCATGTGGGTCTAGGAAGGAAGTCATGCAATAACTAGCGCGCATCCACACCATGCGGAGCATTCAAAACCTTGGTAAAAACCTTAGACTTGCGCTGTGCGTTGTAAATAGCCTGACGCTCGACAGGTAGGTCGTTCACATGTGCAGCAGCAAAACCATGTTCGACAAACCAATGCGCAGTATGCGTGGTCAATACAAATAAGGTCTGCATCCCCCGCTGTCTGGCTTCATTTTCCATGCGTGCCAGCAAACGCGCCGCACGCCCGCCACGTCGATATTGCGCATTCACGGCCAGGCAAGCCAACTCAGCCACCCTGGCTTCGATAAAGAAATGCAGCGCAGCGGTAGCGATGATCTGCCCGTCCAACTCGACTACCCAGTAACGGTCAATTTCCAATTCAAGCTGCTCGCGCGGACGACGCACCAGCACGCCCTCCTCTTCCAGAGGACGAATAAGTTCCAGAATACCCGCCACATCGTCAATGCTGGCGCGGCGCATTTTTTCCAGCGACTCGGCAGTGAGCAAGGTTCCGCAGCCCGAGCGACTGTACAACTCCTGAATCAACGCCCCCGGGGTACAACGATCCACCAGATGCACACGCTGCACACCTCGACGCACGGCCTTGCAGGCACTTTCCAGGTGCAAGGCCATCTCCTTGCTCAGCCCGGCATCATCCAGCAGCGGCTGCGCTTCAGTCACGGTCATTTGAGCAGGTAGTTCGAGCGAGGACTCTGTCAAAAAAATCAGTTTGTCAGCCTGAAGGTACGCCGCAATATCGACCGCCACATCTTCAGCACGCAAATTGAATACCTCACCAGTTGGCGATGCTGCCAGACAGGACTGAAGCACGGTATGCCCGGCATCCAGCAAGGAACGCAATCGACCGGTTTCAACCTTGCGCACCTCACCCGTCCAGCCAAGATCAACCCCCTCGCGCACCCCCATTGGCCGCGCCACCACGGCATTGCTGCTCACCACCGACAGGCGCGCGCCCTCAAGCGGCGTATTTGGCAACCCCATCGACAGACGTGCTGTCATGTCCAGCATCTGCACCGCCACGGCGCGCTTGATTGAAGGCAGGGCTTGTTCGCTGGTCACACGCATCCCAAGATGATGCTGCGTGCTCACGCCATCATCCAGCAATTCGGCCTCGATCTGCGGACGCGACCCCGGCACCAGCACCAGCCGCACATCCAGGGACGTCAACAAGGCAATATCGGAAATCAGCGCGTCCACATTGCTCTGATCGCGATCAACAAGAGCCTCGCCAGCGAAAGCCAGCACGAACACACGATCCTGGTGTGCGTCGATATACGGGGAAGCGTCGCGCAGCCACTGCGCCATCTGAGAAATTTCAGGAGCGCTCATGGCGACCTCGCTTAAAAGGGAACATCCAGCAAAAACTCCAACAAGGCTTTTTGCGTGTGCAGGCGATTTTCCGCCTCGTCCCACACCACACTCCAACGCCCGTCGATCACGCCCGCTTCGACTTCCTCACCGCGATGCGCGGGCAGGCAGTGCATAAACAAGGCATCAGCGCGCGCACGCGACATCAGCTCCTCAGTGACATTGAATCCAGAAAAATCACGCAGGCGGCGCTCGTTTTCCTCTTCCTGACCCATGCTCGTCCACACATCGGTCACCACCAGATCGGCATCGGTGCAGGCTTGCACCGGATCATGCGAAAACATGACGCGATCAGCTGCGGCTGCAAGCATCTCGACATCCGGCACATAGCCCATGGGTGAAGCAATATTCAGCTTAAAATCAAATACCTGTGCCGCATTGATAAAGGTGTTGCACATATTGAAGCCATCACCCACCCAAGCCACCGTCTTGCCCTGAATCGAACCGCGATGCTCTTCATAGGTCATGACATCGGCCAAAAGCTGACAAGGGTGAAATTTTTCGGTCAGCGCATTAATCACCGGAACCCGCGAATAGCGCGCAAACTCCTCAATATCGGCATGGCGATGTGCCCGAATCATAATCACATCCACCATGCGCGAGAGCACCCTTGCGCTATCCGCAATGGGCTCGCCACGCCCGAGCTGGGTATCTCGATGCGACAGAAAAATGGCATGACCGCCAAGCTGCGCCATACCCGCCTCAAACGACACGCGTGTACGTGTTGAAGACTTCTCGAAAATCATCCCCAACACACGGTTTTGCAAAGTAAGCACCGGTTCGGAACGGGCGCGAGCATCCTTCAAACGACGTGCGCGCGCCAAAACCTGACGCAGCTCGTCATGGCTTAAATCGTCAAGCGTTAAAAAATGGCGCACATTCATACATGACTCCCGTCTGCCAAGAACGCTGTAATCAATTCAGCCAGCGTGGCAATCAGGGTTTCAGTCTGTTCATCCGTCATGACCAAAGCCGGCAGCAAACGCACCACCGAATCAGCAGTGACGTTAATCAGCAAACCGTGCTGCAAAGCCTGCCCGACCAAAGCATTACACGGACGATCCAATTGAATGCCAATCATCAAGCCCAAGCCGCGCACTTCAAGCACACCCGGCACGTTTTGCAGGCGCGCTCTCAAGCCGTCCTGAATGCGCTGTCCAAGCTCGGCGGCGCGCATCACCAAGCCATCGCGCTCAATCACCTCCAGCACGGTGTGCGCCACGCGACACATCAAGGGATTGCCGCCAAAGGTCGAACCATGATTACCCGGTCCAAACAGCTCGGCCGCCGCACCCGCTGCCAGGCACGCGCCAATAGGCACGCCATTGCCCAAACCCTTGGCCAAACTCATAACATCAGGCGTAATCCCGGCATGTTGGAAACCAAACCATGCCCCGGTACGCCCGATGCCTGTCTGCACTTCATCGACCATCATCAACCAGCCATGTGCGTCGCAAATTTCACGAATGCCCTGCAAAAAACTCGCAGGAGGCACGCGAATCCCACCCTCGCCCTGCACCGGCTCCACCAGAATCGCCACGATGTTGCGATCATGCGCCGCCACTTGGCGCAGTTTTTCCAAATCGCCATAGGGTACGCGCACAAAACCGCTCACCAGAGGCTCAAAGCCAGCCTGAACCTTGCGGTTGCCGGTGGCCGAAAGGGTCGCCAGGGTACGACCATGAAAACTCGACTCCATCACCACGATATGCGGGTCGGACAAACCCTTGCGATGGCCGTGAAGACGCGCCAGCTTGATGGCAGCCTCGTTGGCTTCCGCGCCGGAGTTGCAGAAAAACACCTTGTCCATGCCGGAAATCGCCGTCAAACGATCAGCCAGACTCTCTTGCCAAGCAATGCCGTAAATGTTCGAAGTGTGGATCAGAGTGCGCGCCTGATCGCACATTGCCTCGGCAATATCCGCCTGAGCATGACCCAGCCCACATACGGCCACGCCCATAATCGCATCCAGATAGCGCTTGCCCTCGGTGTCCCACAGGAAAGCGCCTTCGCCACGCACAAAGGTGACAGGCTGACGGTTATAGGTGTTCATTAAGTGATGTGTAGCCATGCTCGTATTCCTCTTGGGGAAACCCGGAATTCAAAAAAGCGGAATTCACAAATAGTAAAGACCCCAAAAGGGGTCTGGTTAGTTGGAGTTTAACCGCGCCACAAGCACTTGTGAAGTGTCATGACGCGATTAAAACCGCCTGAAAATCAAGCCAAACTCAAGCCTTGAGTGCAGCGTAACGCTTGCTCACCTCGTCCCAGTTCACCACATCCCAGAAGGCGTTGATGTAATCCGGACGGCGGTTCTGGTAGCGCAAGTAGTACGCGTGTTCCCACACGTCCATACCCAAAATCGGCGTGCCCTTCACTTCGGCAATATCCATGATCGGATTGTCCTGGTTCGGGGTGGATGACACCACCAGCTTGCCCTCAGCATCGACCGACAACCACGCCCAGCCGGAGCCAAAACGGGTTGCACCAGCCGTCGCGAACTTCTCGCGGAACGTGGTGAAATCACCAAACGTAGCTTCAATATCCGCCAACAATGCGCCGGTCGGCTGACCGCCACCGTTCGGAGACAGCACCGTCCAGAACAGGCTGTGGTTGTAGTGTCCGCCACCGTTGTTGCGCACGGCAACCGGCAGCTTGGAAATATTCGCCATCATGTCTTCGATGGATTTATCTTCCCACTCCGTACCCGCGATGGCGTTGTTGCAGTTGGTCACATAGGCGCCGTGGTGCTTGGTATGGTGAATTTCCATGGTGCGCGCATCGATGGATTTCTCAAGCGAATCATAAGCATAGGTCAAATCAGGAAGTACAAGAGCCATGGGTTTCTCCTTGGTAACATCAGGGGTTCAACAATCTGGGGCGGGTCTATGACGCGGCGATTGGCGCAGTCAGCGAGCAATCTCCCCAAGCCGTGCAGAATCTACGCCTTTGGCAGGCATGAATCTAGCCATCCCATATGACAAAACGCTAGATCACGCGCACATCCTAAGGAAATCAGCCCGCGTCCTCCACCGGCAGCAAACCACTCAGCGTTTGAAAGGCACTACGCCGAAGCACCTCGACAAAACCTCGACGCAGTTGAATATCATCGCTACGAAACGCGGCAAACAGCCCGCTCCATAGCCCTTGCTCTCCAATAGGCCGCGCCAGAACATAACCGCGTTCAATCTGCGCTTGCGCCGCCCAGCGCGGCAAGGCGGCCAGCCCGCGCCGCGAAGCCACAAGCTGCAAAATCGCTACCGTCAACTCCGCTGTACGCCGCTCCAAGCTTATGCCAGCAGGTTTCAACACCCGCTGCACCACATCCAAAGCCTGATCCGGCACAGGATAGGTAATGAGCGTCTGCCCGGCAAAATCCGTTGCCGCAAGCCAGGGCTTATCCGCCAACCCATGCCCCGGCGCCAGCAGAGCCACGATTTCATAGCGAAACAGCGGCAGATAACTCACCCCCGGCCAGTCACGCATTTCCGACACCACGGCCAAATCCGCCCGCCCATCAAGCAGCAAATCCAGCGGCTCGGGCAAAAATCCGCTTACCAAATCCAGCTCGGCCTCCGGGTGTTCGGCGCGGTAGGCATCCATCGCCGGCATCAGCCAGTCGAAACACGAGTGACACTCCACCGCAATGCGCAACTGCTCCGGAGCATGTTGGTTCGACAGACGCAACACTTCGGCGCGCGCGGCTTCAACTTCCGGCAGTACCCGCCTTGCCGCCGTCAACAGCCGCTCACCCGCCGCAGTCAAACGCAAAGGCCGCTTGGAGCGATCCAACAAGGGCACACCAAGATAACGCTCCAGCGCGCCCAGCTGATGCGACAACGCCGATTGGGTCAGATGCACCCGCTCCGCCGCCGCCGACACCGAACCGGTCTCGGCCAAAGCCTGAATCATGCGTAGATGACGGAGTTCAATCACATTTTCAACCTCGTAATATCGCCACCGGTGTCGACGCCAACACCCGCCGCCCCAGCATGGGGACTAAAACCGCCACTAACAACACGCCCGCTGCCACGCCATACAACCATATATGCGAATCTAACATCATCGGCAGGTTGAACAGCTTCCAGCCCAACAGTGCGCCCAGCAACCCCGCCGCCAGCGCCGCCATCAGGCCGGTCAGTACACCCAGAACGGCGAACTCGACCCACAGACTGTGCCAGATCTGCGCCGAACGTGCGCCCAACACACGCAAAATCGCCGTTTCGCGCAGGCGGGCGGCTTCGCTGGCGTGAAATGCGGCCAGCAGCACCACCCATCCCGCCAGCAGGGTGAACACAAACACGTATTGCACCGCCTGACTGGCGCGTTCAATCAGTTTGCGCACCTCGCCCAGAATCCGCCTCAGGTCAAACAGGGTGACGGTGGGAAACTGCTGCAATAAGGCCTTTTGCTGCGCGATATTCGGCTCGGGCAGGTGAAAGCTGGTGACATACTGCGCCGCGCTGTGCGCCAATAATTCCGGCGTGCCGATGATGAAAAAATTCGGGCGCATCGAATCCCAGTTCACCTTGCGGATGCTGGTAATCGGCGCGCTGACCTCCTGCCCTTCCACGCTAAAGCTCAACACATCGCCCAGCTTCCAGCCCATTTGTTTCACCATATCTTGCTCCACCGACCAGCCGGGCGTGTCGAAACGCCACTGCCCCTTGAGCAGTTGGTTATCCACCGCCAGCGTCGGCGGCATCACCGACAGATTCAGTTGGCGGTCGATCAGCGACTTGGCGCGCCCCTGCACGGAAGCCGGGTCAAACGCCACGCCGTTCACCGCCGCAAGCCTCGCGCTGTGCATGGGATACACGCCTGCGCCATGAATGTTTTGCGCACGCAAGGCCGATTCCAGCGGCGCAACCTCATGCGGCTGGATATTGATGGCAAACACATTCGGCGCATCCGCCGGTGCCTGATCGCGCCAGGCATCCAGCAAATCGCCGCGCACCACGCCCAACAACAGCAAGGCGGTCAACCCCAGACTCAAGGCCGACACCTGCGCCGCACTCGCCCAGGGTGAACGCGCCAACCGTGCCAGTCCAAAACGCGCCATGCCGCGTGTCGGCAAGCGACGCAAGCCTTGCAACAGCAACCACACCACGCCCATGAACACCGCCAGACTCAGCAGCAATCCGCCCAGCACATACGCGGTCAGCAGCCCGTCCCGCGCCTGCATCCACACCAACAGCCCCATCGCCAGCAGCCCCGCCGCAAACAGCAGGCTCGCGGCAGGTGGCGGCGCGGCAAGTTGCTGATTCAACACCCGCAAGGGCGGCGTATCCTGCAAACGCACCAGCGCGGGCAGCGCAAACCCCAGCAAAGCCAACAGCGCAATCGCCACCCCCAGCCCAATCGGTGCCAACGAAGGCGGCGGCAAGACAAAATCCAGCACCGCGTCCAGCAAAGCGGCCAAGCCCGACTGCGCCAGCGCGCCGAAGATAATGCCCGGCACCGCCGCCAACAGCGCCAACATCCCCAGCCGCAAGGTGTACAGCCAGAAAATCGTGCGCCGCGACGCACCAAACGCGCGCATCAAAGCCGCCGGGTCTTGCTGCACGCGATTGTATTGCTGCGCCGCCAGCAACAAGGCCGCCCCGGCCAGCAACACCGCCACCATCGCTGCCAACCCCAGAAAACGCGCGGCACGCTCAAACGCAGTTTTGAAGGCTGGCTGGCTGTTTTCCGGGCGCTCGATGGACAGACCGGCAGCAAGCTGCTCGCCCAGTTGAGCAAACAACTGCTCCCGCTGCGCCGCATCCGCCGCCAGCAACAGATGATGCTTCACCCGGCTTTGCGGCGTAACCAAGCCCGTGGGGACAATATCCTGCATATTCAACATGGCACGCGGCGCGGCCTGGGCAAAGAAATTGCCCACATCCGGCTCCCGCAGCAACACCGCCGCCACCGTGAAATGCGCCTGCCCGATCTGCACCGCATCGCCCACCTTCAGATCAAGCAAGGCCATCACCCGCTCCGCCAGCCACAGCGTCCCGGGGCTGGGGCCTTGCGCCAGCGTGGTCGGTGGCGCATCCGCCGCCATCTGGATGCTCAGCTCACCGCGCAAGGGATAGCCCTCCCCCACCGCCTTCAAACTGACCAGTTGCGCGTTGTCCCCCGCCAGCAGCACCGTCGGAAACTCCAGCGTCTGCGCCGTGCGCAACCCCAAAGCCCGCGCCTGTTCGAGCTGGGTTTGCAACGGCTGCGGCGCATCAATCCGCCCATCCGCCGCCAAAAACTCCGCCGCCTGCGCCCGCATTCCCGCATCAACCCGGTCGGTAAAAAACCCCACCGCCGTCACCGCCGCCACCGCAACCACCAACGCCAGCAGCATGGCCGTCAGCGCACCATTCTTTAGCTCGCGCCACAACCCGCGCCAAGCAAGCAGAAGTAATCCCACGCGATTCAATGCCATAGCCAGAACTCCGTTAGTGCCTGTTGATGAGCATTAAACATGGACGCAATAGATTGTCTATCGTTCCCACGCTCCGGCGTGGGAATGCAGCCCCAGACGCTCCAGGGTCGCACCGACATGCTCAACGCGCCGCTTGAGCGGCAAGCCGTGCGTTTCCACGCTGGAGCGTGGGAACGATCTCAAAAACCATCATTAATTTCACCACTCCCGTGGATGCGGGAGTCTAGTTCGTTGATTTGATTGGGCTGCTGCTTGCTCAAGAGTTGAGCTGGGAGAATTTATCTAAATACCCTTGTGTAACTGTGCCGATGCTGCAATGCTCAGGTCGGAAGCGCTCACGCACTTGGTCAAGCGGCTTGGGCGGATGACATGCAAGTGTGTTTAATTTTGGATATGAACCCATGCTTAGGTTTACTCCGTGGGATGAGTATTCCAACGAAGGTGGAAGAAAAGTGGTTTTTAACTTTCCGTTCGAGCGGGACACCTTCGCCGACAAGTTGGTTTCGCGCCCCTTAGCTTGCTCGTTAGCATTCAATCAAGTTTGGAGACCATGAGTTGAGAAAACCCCGTTTATTTATCGCGTCCTCGGCTGAGAGTCTTCCAATCGCTGAAGCCGTAAATGTCAATTTGGATCACGATTTTGAAGTTACAATTTGGAAGAATGGGACATTCAGACTTTCCTCTTCAACGGTCGAAGACCTAGTGGAAAAATCATCAGCCGTAGATTTTGCATTGTTTATTTTCGCGCCTGATGACATCACTACAATTAGAAATATAAATGAGCATGTTGTTAGAGATAACGTAATATTCGAAATGGGTTTGTTTGTCGGGGCAATTGGAAAGTCTCGATCCTTTGTTTTGAAGCCGCGCGATGTGGAAATGCACTTGCCTACAGATCTTCTAGGGGTAACTCCTGCGGATTTTGACACAAACCGTTCTGATGGCGATTTGGTTTCAGCAACTAACAGAGCATGCTCTTTGATTAAATCAGAGGTAGCGCGATTAGGGCTCATAAACCATGCTAGTCTTTCAGAATCCAAAACAATCATTGCTAATCCAGCAAGCTATAAGCTAAAAGAACAAGACTACAGGTTCTTGGCGACTTGCCTACAAAGCCACGTTGCTAACCCTGTCGGCTTGCCGTTTCATAGAATATCGAATAATTTTCGTGGCGTAAATGAAGCAATTCTGCACATCTCTCTTATTAAGCTCGAACGTATGGGACTAATAAGTAAGTCCATAGAGACTGATCATCAGGACGGCTATGATTTTTATGTGTATTCAATCACTGAATTGGGTGTAGATGAGCTATTGAAAAATGAGGAATATATTCAACCAAAGCCGCCTAAGCCTGTGGGTAATTTCGATGAAGATATTCCATTCTAGTGCTAACAAAGTAATCGCACGAGCTAAGCTAAGTTAAGCTATGGCTTATGTTGCCCCATATTGCGGGGTTAGATTTTTGCGCGATAATTTTAGGGTTCATGGAAGCTATGAAATCAGATGATATTGCATATAACTTATTAAAAAACCTTGGCTTTCATGTTGAGTCTATTCCGACATCTGACCACAATCAAAAAAAGGAGGCTGATTTCCTCGTAAGTTACAAGGGTCATACCGCAATCGTTGAATCCAAGTTAAAAGAAGACAATCCTAAAATTTCTAAAGAAAATGAAGAAAAACTTGCTAAGGGCGAAGCGGCTATCGTCGAAGGCAGGCATGGACGCAACGAGACTTTCTCAGGGATAATTAGAAAGGCGGACCAACAGCTTAAATCTTCAGCCGATAAACACCACAGCTTTAGGATTGTTTTATTTATATGCACCGGTTCAAATGTTAAGACCAAAAAACGTCAGTTCATAGATACCATTTATGGGAGCACAACAATAATTGAAGGAAACACTGAAAAAATTTGTTACTTCTATCGAAACTCGGATTTTTATCGAAGAAGATCCATTGATGCTGCGATAGTGTTTTACATTCTTGGTATGGACGCAGGTGTCGAGTTGTGCTTAAACCCATATAGCGCTGCCTATGAATCTCTAAGGAAATCTGCATTTATTGAGCCATTTGGTAACTGTGTGGTGGATCCATTTGAGTTGGAACGTAAAGGTTTGGCATACATACCGGATCCCGATATTGAGCGTACGCTTCCTGAGTTACAAAAGATATTTAATTTTATTAACCCAATTCTTGAGAACTTAACAAATAAATATCGAACTGGATACTTGATGGCTGTCGACTACAATTCACCAGAGCTTTCTATTAGAACCAAGGGGAGTTTTGAAGGGGAGTAAAGGAGACAGGCCACGGTTTTGCTGTTTTTAAGGGGCAATTCAATGTTTCCTCTCCTGCTACCATGCCTAACTGGCGCTACAACGCGGACGGGCAAAATGCCGCCCGCCGGTAAAGCTAAACGTTAAGGCATCCCAGTAAATGCACGCACTCCCCTACCTTCAGCAAGTCATCTTCAAGCCGCCAGAATCGGCTGTCGGTCTTGAGTACCCTTTTTCCCTGCCCGTAGTTGCAAACTTGAGTTCACTCACATTTCACCCGAAGGTCACATTTTTGATCGGTGAGAACGGCTCGGGGAAGTCGACCTTGATCGAAGCCTTGGCTATGGTGATGGGTCTAAATTCCGAAGGCGGGAATAGAAATACCCAGTTCCGTACCGAAGCCACCCATTCCGAGCTTTGGCGCTTCTTGAGGCCAGTGAAGAGCTTCATGCGCCCCAAGGATTGGTATTTCCTACGCGCCGAGAGCTTTTATAACGTCGCGTCGTATATGGATGCCATCGTCCACCCATCTTTGCAGGGCTATGGAGGCAGGTCGCTCCATGAGCAATCGCACGGTGAGGCGTTTATGGCGGTTCTGGCCAAGAAACTACGGGGTCATGGCTTCTACATACTCGACGAACCCGAGGCTGCACTCTCTCCCATGCGCCAGATGTCTGCACTCGTCGAGATCCATCGTCTAGTCCAGGCCGAATCTCAATTCATCATCGCTACCCATTCCCCGATTCTGATGAGCTACCCTGATGCGAAGATCATGCTGATCGACGAAGGTGGGCTCCGAGAGGTTGCTTACACCGAAACGGAGCACTATACGGTTACGCGAGACTTCCTGAATCGCCATGAGCGCATGCTCAACCATCTCCTGTCAGGCGAAGCCTAACCCCGCGACCCAATAGCCCACGCAGGACGTTTTAGCGGGCTTAATTTTGTTAACTGTTTTTGGAAAAAATGAGCAAGCCAACCTTTCGCAGGCTGAACGCAACACCCTGGCTAACTTGGTTGATCGGCTTGTCGCAACCGCACTGGAGAAAAATCATGGGTAAGGCCTTTGACAGTATCGCCCAAGGACTTCACGAAGCTATCGCACTCACTCAAGGTGATCCGGGTGTCGAAGCCCGCACTCACCAGCCTCAGCCTGTGAATGTTGTGGAATTGCGCAAGAACCTTGGGCTGACACAAATGGAATTTGCCGCCAAGTTTTGTATCAGTATTGGAACGCTACGGCATTGGGAACGCGGTGATCGAACACCGCATGGGCCTGCTTTGGCGCTTCTGAATGTTGTCGCCAAAGAACCGCAAGCCGTGCTCCGCGCCTTGGGCTAAGTATTCTGCCGCGTGTAGCCCAGTGAGCTGAGATTGTGCGCGGGAAGTGTCTGACTGGCTTGAATCTGTTGCTCACCCCCACGCCTGCACCACCCCGGCCTTGATTTCATAGCCCCGGTCACAGCGCGCCGCCAGTGCCGGGTCGTGGGTCACCAGCACCAGCGCGGTATTGTGGCGGTCACGCAGGGCGAACATCAAATCCATCACCCGCGCGCCGGTGGCGGTGTCCAGCGACCCGGTCGGTTCATCGGCGAACAGGATGGCGGGCGTGCCGGCAAAGGCGCGCGCCAGTGCCACGCGCTGCTGTTCACCGCCGGAGAGCACTTTGGGGAAATGGCGCAGGCGATGTGCCAGCCCGACTTCATCCAGCGCCACCCGCGCGCGGGCTTCTGCGTCATGGATGCCCTGCAACTCCAGTGGCAGCGCCACGTTTTCCAGCGCGGTCAGGCCGTCGATCAATTGAAACGACTGGAACACAAAGCCCACCCGCCCTCCGCGCACCGCCGCGCATTCATCTTCCGACAGGTCATTCAGACGAAAGCCCGCCAGCTCGATGTCACCGCTGCTGGGGCGATCCAGCCCGGCCAGCAAGGCCAGCAGGGTGGATTTGCCCGCCCCCGAGGCGCCGACCAAGGCCACCGCCTCGCCAGCAAAAACCTCCAGACTGGCTGCGTGCAGAATCGTCAACGCACCTGAATCATTCGGCGCGCTGACCGTCTTACTTACTGCGCTTGCCCGTAAAATGGGCGCATTCATCGTATTCAAGGACATTGTGATGCTCTTTCGCCTCGTCGTTTTGCTGTTTAGCTTGAACGCAAGCCCGGCCTTTGCACAAGCACTATCCCCCGCTGCGCCCAACCCGCAAACCATTCTGGTGCTGGGGGATTCGCTGTCCGCCGCGCACGGTATCGCGCAAAACCAGGGCTGGGTGACGCTGATGGCGCAACGCCTGGCGCAGCAATCGCCGCCCTGGAAAGTCATCAACGTGTCGATCAGCGGTGAAACCACCTCCGGCGGGCTGAGCCGCTTGCCCGCGCTGCTTGCCGCCCATCAACCGCAATGGGTGTTGATCGAGCTGGGCGCGAATGATGGCCTGCGTGGTCTGCCGCTGAAAATCATGCGCCAAAACCTGCAACGCATGATTGAACTGAGCCAGCAACGCGGCGCGAAGGTGTTGCTGATCGGCATGATGCTGCCGCCCAACTACGGCTTCACCTACACCACGCCGTTTACCACCATGTACCAGCAGCTCGCCGAGGAATACCGCCTGCCGCTGGTGCCGTTTCTGCTTGATGGCGTGGCCAGCGAGCCGAGTCTGATGCAATACGATGGCCTGCACCCCAATGCCGCCGCGCAGCCGATTATTCTGGAAAACGTCTGGCGCGTGGCGGCTCCGTTATGGCGCGAGCACGCTGGAACCAGCCCAGTCATGTGAATTTAATTCATCAAACAATGAAAATCATTTGTTTGAATCATAACAATCATCCACGCATGATGCTACTCACCTATTCATATCGAGCAAATCATCATGAAATCAAAACATACCACTCTGCACACTCCTGGCTTTCCGCGCATAGGCCTGCAACGTGAGCTGAAATTCGCCCTTGAAGCTTTCTGGCGCGGCGACATTGATGCTACCCGTCTTGAATCGACCGCCAAGGAGCTGCGCGCCCGTCACTGGCAGGTTCAACGGGATGCCGGGCTGGATGTTGTCAGCGTCGGCGATTTCGCCCTGTACGACCATGTGCTCAACCATATCCAGCTGCTCGGCTGCGAAGCAGCGCGCTTCCAGTTCAGTGACGAAGACGAACTGACGCGCTATTTCATCCAGGCACGTGGTCGGCGCAATCAGGAGGCCACTTGCTGCGGCACAACACCGACCGCCAGCGATGCCAGCGCCAACTCTAGCGTCTACGCGCTGGAAATGACCAAATGGTTTGACACCAACTACCACTACCTCGTGCCGGAGTTCACTGCCGAGACCACGTTCAAACTGAACTCGAACCGTCTGTTCAATGAAATCGAAGAAGCGCAAACCCTCGGCCACAGCCCCAAGGCCGTGCTGATCGGCCCGCTGACCTTCCTCTGGCTGGGCAAGGAAAAGGGCACCGGGTATGACAAACTCGACTTGCTCGAACGTCTGCTGCCGGTTTATGGCGAGATTCTGGCTCGCCTGAAGACGCAGGGCGTGAGCTGGGTGCAGATCGACGAACCGATTCTTGGCCTCGACCTGCCCGCCGCCTGGCAAAATGCGTTTGCACTGGCCTACCACCGTCTGGCGCACAACCGCCCGAAGCTGCTGCTCACCACCTATTTCAGCCCGCTGGCCGACAACTTGCGTCTGGCCTGCCAGCTTCCGGTGGATGGCTTGCACATCGACGCGGTGCGTGCTCCGAACGAAGTCACCACCGTCAACGACTGGCTACCCGCGCACAAGGTGCTCTCCATCGGCATTATCGACGGGCGCAATATCTGGCGCACGGATCTGGATGCTGCTCTCGCCACACTTCAGCCGCTGGCTGAACAACGCGGAGCGAACCTGTGGCTGGCGCCGAGTTGCTCGCTGCTGCATGTACCCATCGACCTTGATCAGGAAAGCCTGCTTACGCCTGAGCTGAAATCCTGGCTGGCCTTTGCGCGCCAAAAACTGATCGAACTCAATGTGTTACGCCATGCCCTGCACAACGAAGCCAGTGTGAGTGGACAC
>JAGUXT010000033.1 GCA_020061705.1 Halothiobacillus sp.
GAACTGACCTGCTCCAGCCGGGTCGTCTCAACGCGACATCCTGTCGCGGAGAGACTAAAAGCGCCATCCATGGCACTTTTACCCGGCCTCCACAGGTCAGTTCACGGCGGCATCAAAAGGGGACGGTAAGTCCAAATCCGCGCGGTATACGAAGAATTTCAAACAACTCAGCGACGAAAAATCACGCCGTCGTAAAACGCATCGACAAATCAATCGCCTGAATGTCCTTGGTCAGCGTGCCAATGGAAATAAAATCTACGCCGGTTTCGGCAATGGCACGCACCGTGTTTTCGTTGACCCCGCCGGAGGCTTCCAGCTGTGCTTGTCCACGGGTGAGCTGAACAGCTTGGCGCAGACCACCTAAATCAAAGTTATCCAGCAAAATGCGCGGTGCGCCTGCCATGAGGGCTTCTTCAAGTTGGGTGAGGTTTTCAACCTCGACCTCCAGTGGCAAATCCGGGTAAAGATGGCGCGCATGCACAATCGCCGCGGTAATCCCGCCAGCAGCCGCAATGTGATTTTCTTTAATCAAAATCGCATCGTACAGACCCATGCGATGATTCCAGCCGCCGCCGCAAGTCACGGCATATTTTTGCGCCAAGCGCAGGCCGGGGAGGGTTTTGCGCGTGTCCAGAATTCGTGCGTTCGTGCCGTTAATCAGGCGCACAAAATGATTCGTCCTGGTGGCGGTGGCCGATAACGTTTGTAAGAAATTCAATGCGCTACGTTCGCCGGTCAAAATGCTGCGCGCCGAACCACGCAAGGCACACAGCAAAGCACCTGGGGCAAGGTGATCACCATCGTTGGCTGTCCACTCAATCTGAATCTGCGGATCAAGTTGGGCAAACACTTCGTTAAACCAGGCGAGACCCGCCAGTATCATGGGCTCACGGGTAATAACCTGCGCATGGGCTTGGGTGCTTGCGTCGATCAGCATGGCCGAAACGTCACCAGTACCTATGTCTTCGGCGAGCGCAAAAGCGACATTCTGGGCAATCGACGCGTGGGATGGATGGTGCATGGCGAGGTGCTCTCTTGAATATGAAGGATGATTTATGACAAAAACCAATAAAATCTTGCCATCTGTCATCCAAGCGTCACTTGATTGTCGTAAATAAGAATAATCTGTGCGACAACTTGTGCATCATCATGCTGACTCAGGCCTGAATGATTGCATTTTTCCGGGGAAGGATGATGAGCGGCAAGAATATTTTAATTGTTGAAGATGAGAAACCCATTCGTGAGATGGTGGGCTTTTCCTTGGGGCGTGCCGGATTTACGGTGACTGAGGCAGGCGATATTTCGGAGGCGTTTGAGTGCCTCGCACATCAATTGCCTGATCTGATTCTACTTGATTGGATGTTGCCAGGAGCGAGTGGCCTGGAGCTTGCGCGACGCCTCAAGCGCGATGAACTGACACGCGACGTACCCATTATCATGTTGACGGCGCGTGGTGAAGAAGAAGATAAAGTAACCGGCTTGGAAGCAGGCGCCGATGATTATATTACCAAGCCATTTTCTCCGCGTGAGTTGCAAGCGCGTATTCGTGCCGTGTTGCGCCGCAGTTCGAGTGAAGATGAATCCGGTCTCGTGCGTATTGAGGGGTTGGAGCTGGATACTGAAAGTCATCGTGTCTCAGCGAATCAAACCCCTGTGGAGATGGGGCCGACCGAGTTTCGTCTGCTTGAGTTTTTTATGACTCACCCCGAGCGCGTGTACAGCCGTGAGCAATTGCTCGATCGTGTCTGGGGGCGCAATAGTTTTGTCGAAGAACGCACTGTGGATGTACATATTCTGCGTCTGCGCAAGGCGCTTTCTCCGTCAGGATATGAGTCGATGATACAGACCGTGCGCGGCGCGGGTTACCGATTGTCGAGTCGGGTCTGATTTGTCACGCGGTCTTTGGGCGGAGATCCTGCTGATTGGCGCACTGATCCTGCTTGGTGTGACGGTGGGCGCATGGCTGGGCATTTTCTGGATAGGTTTGAGTATTGGCCTCGCCTTGGTGGTGCTACGGCTATTTTGGGTGGTCATGCGCCTTGCGCTTTGGTTGGAACATCCGCGCAGCCCCATTGCCGGGCGCTACGCAGCAGGCTGGTTGGGGCACCTTGGACAGCGCTTGCGCCGCGCGCACTTGGCGCAGCGGCGGCGTGATCGACGTTGGTTGCGTTTGATTCGTGAGTATCGCAGGGCGGCGGATGCGCTACCGGATGCAATCGTGGCGATGGATCAGCATCATCGTATTCTTGGTTTCAACCCGGCGGCACGGCAGCTGCTCGGCTTGCGCCAGCGTGACCTTGGCTTGCCGGTGGAGCATTTGTTGCGCCAGCCTGATTTTATCGGCTACTTGCGCGCTGCGGATTGGTCACGCGATGTCGATGTGCCCAGTGACTATGTGGCAGGGCAGGTGTTGAGCGTGCACATGGTGCCTTATGTGCAGGGTCGTTTGTTGCTGATTGCGCGCGATGTGACACGCTTGCAGCGTCTTCAGGCCATGCGCCAGGACTTTGTGGCCAATGTGTCGCATGAATTGCGCACGCCGTTGACCGTGCTTTCCGGCTACATCGAAACCTTGTTGGATAGTGACGAAGATGAGGCTCAGGCTTTACCGCAGGATTTGGTGCGAATTCTGAACCACATGCACCTTCAGTCGGATCGGATGCGGCGCATTGTTGAAGATCTGCTTTTGCTGTCGCGCCTGGAAACCACCTCGCCGAATGAAGAGCAAATTGAGCTTGTGCATGTTCCCATGCTGTTGAACGCAATAGCCGAGTATGCCGAACACCTCAGCGGAGAAGGTGCGCATCACATTGTGCGTGAAGTTACGCCCGAACTGCGTATGCGTGGCGTAACGCGGGAGCTGGATAGTCTGTTCTCCAATCTGGTGTTTAACGCAGTTAAGTACACTCAATCCGGCGGTACAGTGACTATTCGTTGGTTCAAGGACGCGCGCGGCCTAGTATTTGAAGTGCAGGATACGGGTATCGGTATTGCACCTCAGCATATCCCGCGCTTGACGGAACGATTTTATCGGGTGGACGTGGGGCGCTCACGCACGATGGGTGGCACAGGACTCGGTCTAGCAATTGTGAAGCACGTGATGCTGCGACATCACGGGCGATTGGAGATTGAAAGCGTTTTGGGGCAAGGCAGTGTTTTTAGGTGTGTTTTTCCTCAGTAATTGACATCTCTACTCATTGTGACCGCTCTCGTTGTCATCAATTCTTCATATAAAAGTAATAAAGAAGACACTTGGAACGTTAAAACTTACCTAGCCTGCTAATAAGCAACGTTTATGCTTGGCTCAATTGGAGCTGGGCTTTCTCCGATTTTTAACTAGAGGATGAATCGATGACGACTTTCCGTATGTCTCTTATTGCCGGTGCCATGTTGGTTGCTGGTGTTGCTCAAGCTGCTGACGTGACTACCATCAGCGGCGCGGGTGCGACCTTCCCATACCCGATCTACTCCAAGTGGGCCGAGGCTTACAACAAGGCCACTGGCGTTAAGCTGAACTACCAATCCATCGGTTCTGGTGGTGGCGTGAAGCAAATCACTGCCAAGACTGTTGACTTCGGTGCCTCTGACGATGCGTTGAAGCCCGAGAAGTTGGAAGAATTGGGCATGGCTCAGTTCCCTGCAGTTTTGGGTGCGGTTGTTCCAGTTGTAAACATCGCTGGCATTTCTGCTAACCAAATGAAGCTGGATCAAGCTACCTTGGCTGACATCTACCTGGGCAAAATCACCAAGTGGAATGATCCAAAAATCGCTGCCCTGAATCCAGGCGTGACTCTGCCAGAAAAGTTGATCACCGTAGTTCGTCGCTCTGACGGTTCTGGCACCACTGCCATGTTCACCAACTACCTGGCCAAGATCAGCCC
>JAGUXT010000046.1 GCA_020061705.1 Halothiobacillus sp.
GGGCGAGTAACTTTCTTTGCTTGCACAAAGAAAGTCACCAAAGAAATGCACCCCGTTGATGCAAAAACGCTGTCGGGAACAGCGTTAGGACGCGCAGCGTCCCCCGTAAGGGCGGAATCCATGGATGGATTCCGTCGCCCTGCGGGCAAGCCGTGAACCGACCTGCTCCAGCCGGGTCGTCTCAACGCGACATCCTGTCGCGGAGAGACTAAAAGCGCCATCCATGGCGCTTTTACCCGGCTTACACAGGCCCGCCCACGGCGGCATCAAAAGGGGAAGAGAAAACAATCACTCCGCACAAAATCACCCAAATCGAGACACACCCTATGCCCTGGCACCAAATCACCCTCACCACGCCCAGCAACCAAGCCGATACCCTTGAAGACACCCTGCTCGAACTCGGTGCCGTCTCGGTCACCATGCAAGATGCCGCCGATGTGCCCGTGCTCGAACCGCTGCCCGGCGAAACCCCGCTCTGGCCGGAGGTCAACGTGGTCGGACTGTTTGAACACGACACCGACACCGACCTGATTGATGTACAACTTGCCGCACAGGATTGTGTCTCCGGAGCATGGACGTATATCGAAGACCAGGACTGGGAACGCGCCTGGATGGATCAATTCCACCCCCTGCAATTTGGCGCACGCCTGTGGATCGTGCCAAGCTGGCTGGACGCGCCCGACCCGCAGGCGGTGAATATCCTGCTCGATCCCGGCATGGCCTTCGGCACCGGTACCCACGCCACCACCGCCCTGTGCATGGAATGGCTGGATGGCGCCGACATGCGCGACCAGCGCGTGCTCGACTACGGCTGCGGCTCCGGCATTCTGGCGATTGCCGCGCTCAAACTCGGCGCAAGCATGGCCTGGGGCATCGACATCGACCCGCAGGCGCTCACCGCCACCCGCGACAATGCGGCACGCAATGGCATCGAAAGCAGCCAACTGCCCACGGGCTTGCCCGCCGCCTTGCCTGCCAGTGAAACCTTCGACGTTCTGCTGGCCAATATCCTCATGGGGCCCTTGATCGAACTCGCCCCCACCCTGACCCAGCATGTGAAACCCGGCGGTCAACTGGTGCTATCAGGCTTATTGGCCGAACAGGCCGAAGGTGTGATGGCCGCGTATGCCGATGATTTTGTGTTCGACCCGCCCGCACTCAAGGACGGCTGGGCAAGGTTAAGCGCGGTGCGTCATTCCTAGATGCTTTGAAATCGGATAGCCCTAAGCCACTTAAAAACCATCGATTGTTTGATCATCCCCAGCCTCCAGTGTGGGATCGATCTCGAAAATTGACTACACCAGCTTAGGTTAGTCTTTTGAAAAGTATGTGGGGCGAATGAGCGACCCATAAATATAATCAGCATATGCAAGAATCCAATTTAAAATAGCGCCAATCCGACTAAAGTGAAAAGGAGTACCGGACTGGTGAATTTCTAGCATAACAATGCGATAGCCCTTCCCATCGGATGAGACAAAATCGTTAATCTGTTGCAACTTTAATGAGTCATAATTTCCGTTATTTGCCATTCCGGCTCGCTCAAATGTGCGCGCCACGAACTTCGAAATATCCATTATACGACCGTTGTTATGTACGACAATGTGACGCAACATCTCGATTAAGCAAATTGTAAAGCGCAGGTCGATTCCAAAATAATTTGATTTTTCAGTGGCTGCTAATACTGGGAAGCGTTTTCTTATGCAATCAAGCTTCGCATGCAAATTCTTATTGGATTGTGACTTTTGAAGATACCAGTCAAAAGGTTTTGTGACCAATGATTCTGGGGTTTCTCCCTTGGTTTCCTTAAGCGACCAAAAATTTGGCTCTTTGTGTCCAATGTGGGCATATATTAGCTCGACAAGATCCTCAAAATATTCGAATGCTTCGGCAAGCAGCCAGAGATAATGTTTATTGCGGTGGTTAAATAGGTTTTTAACTAGCCGATCAAAATCCAAGTACATGTGATCATAAAAAACTGCTTCTCCGCTAACGAGTGAGGGATAAAACATATTGTGATGCGCGCATGAGTGGCGTTCCATGCCTTTTTCAACTAAAGATTGATGGCTTTTGAACATTAACTCGAGCTCCCTCTCAGTGGTGCTTTTAACTTGACGCGAAAGGAGATCGACTTCCGCGATATTGGAGAGGAACTCTTTATACTGGGCGTCCATGTACACTCAAGCTCGTTGGGTTTTTAATATACGATTTCGCCCGCTTGCGCGGCGAACGCAATTCATGAC
The DNA here is from genome assembly GCA_020061705.1 of Halothiobacillus sp. Taxonomy (GTDB): domain Bacteria; phylum Pseudomonadota; class Gammaproteobacteria; order Halothiobacillales; family Halothiobacillaceae; genus Thiofaba. The sequence goes on from JAGUXT010000046.1 coordinate 2,241, forward strand.
AACCGCCCACCCCGCGCAATACGCGGCACATCCCCCTCCCGCCCTGTCGCCCGGCGGGTCAACATGCGCTTGAGCGGCGGCACGTTTTGCGCCAGTGCCAGTGCCGCGCTGCGCAGCAGAGGCAGCGAGCCGCGTGAGGGTTTGAACAGGTGATGAAATACATCCATGCCGGTTTGCATCAGCAGGTTTTCACCGCGTCGCTTACGCTCGTAACTTTGCAGCACATGCAACGCGCCGATGTCCTGATTGCGTACGCGTGCGGCAATCAGGGTTTCCGCCAGCGCCGCCACGTCCATAAAGCCGAGGTTCACGCCCTGTCCGGCCAGCGGGTGGATGGTGTGTGCGGCGTCACCCGCTAACACTAGGCGCGGTTTGGCGTAAACCTGCGCATGGCGACGAGTGAGTTTGAAGCTGCCACGCCCTTGCAGCGCTTCGATCTTGCCCAGTTCGGATGGAAAGGCGCGGCAAAGCTCCGCCAGAAAGGTCACTTCATCCAGCGCCAGCAGGCTCGCGGTTTCATCCGGCGATTGATACCACACCAGCGAGGCGTGCTGCCCCGGCAGCGGCAACAGGGCTTGCGGCCCTGCGGGGGTGAAGCGTTGCCAGGTGATGTCCTGTTGTGGCGCATGGGTTTTGACCGTGGCCACCAGCGCTTCCACATCGTAATCCCAGCTGGTCAGGCCGATGTTGGCTAACTCACGCACACGGGAACGTGCGCCATCCGCGCCCACCAACAGCCGCGCCTGCACGGTCTGCCCGTCGCTCAGGCGCGCCCGAACATGGGAGCTGGAAATGTCCAGGCTTTCCAGATGCACCGGGCAATGCAGATGCACATCGTCCAAGCCTGCGGCGGCCTGCCACAGTGCCAGTTGCAGCAGGCGATTTTCCACAATATGCCCAAGAAACGGTTCGCCGATCTCGCGACTGTCGAAGCGCGTATCGCCAAAACCCGCCGCATCCCAGACCCGCATCCGCCGGAACGGAGTTGCGCGCAGGTTCAGCACATGCATCCATGCCCCCGCCGCGTCGAGCAGGTTTTCCGAAGCCAGGCTCACCGCCGAGACACGCAAATCCAGCGCCTGCTCCGGGGCGAATGGCGTGGGTGGTTTTTCTTCCACCACATGCACTTCAAAGCCCGCTTTGGCCAGCACGCAGGCCAAAGCCATGCCCACCATGCCGCCGCCGATAATCAGGATGTCTGCGTGTTGTGTCATAGCCTTATCCATTTAATCCCATCATCTGGCGCACAAAGCGCTTGCGCAACGGCGGCAGCGCATCCAGGGCCACCAAAGCCAAGCCCTTGAACAGCTTGGGCACGGGTACCGCATCGGTAAATCCACGCGCCAGCACATCCATCACCGGATAACTCTTGGCATAATCCGGCGCGCGCGAGGCTGCATACGCCGCCAAAACATCCGCGCCGCCAATATCGCGCCCTTCCTGTTGCGCTTGGCTCAACTCGCCCAGCAGCGCACGAATATCTCGCAAGCACAGGTTCAAACCCTGTCCGGCCACCGGATGCAGCGCGTGCGCCGCATTGCCCATCACCACCACGCGCGGTGCGGTGATCTGCTCGGCAGTCGTGGCGCGAAGCTCATAGGCATGGCGTGCGCCGACCGACACAAAGCGCCCGAGGCGCGTGCCAAAACGTGCGCCAAGCTGCGCCAGGAATTCCGCATCGCTCAGCGCCAGACGCGACGCCACATCCCTTGTCGCCGTAACCCACACCAGCGAATAGCGCGCCCCACCCATCGGCAGCAAGGCAGTCGGCCCTTCCTCGGTAAAGCGCTCAAAGGCCGTGCAAGCTTCCGCCCGCTCGACCTCGACCCGCGCCAGAATCGCCGTCTGGCCGTAATCCCGACCTTGCACCGCAGCGCCCAACGCCGCCCGCACTGCTGAACCCGCGCCATCGGCCGCCACCAGCACCCGTGCCCGCAGCGTCTGCTCGCCAGCATCGCTTGCATAGCGCACGTTCACGCCATCGGCATCAAGCGCATGCGCCACATAGGCTGCAGGCGCACGCCACGCCAC
>JAGUXT010000053.1 GCA_020061705.1 Halothiobacillus sp.
ACTCGTCCTTGCCTGCGCTCAAGGGGGTGGATAAGCCGTGCGCCGATATGCAGGACGAGGTGGTGTGGCGCGTGGCGCAGGCGGTGTTTGTTGGCGAGACCGCGCCTGCCGATTGGCCACGCGAGCCGGACGCGTTTAGCGCGCGTGTTGCGGTGTGTCGCCCGCGTTTGTATGCGGAGGGGATGGAGGCCTTGCGCCGTTTGCGTACCGTGTTGCAGGCGGTGCAGACTTTGCAGGGCGAGCTGCAACAGGCGGCGAGTGCGCATGAGGTGGCGGTCAAGGATATGCAGGCGCAGCTGGCGAGCTTGTTTGCGCGGCATTTTATCCGCGCCACGCCGATGGCGCTGTGGCAGCGTTTGCCGGTGTATGTGCAGGCGGCGAGCAAGCGTTTGGAGCGGCTGAAGCAGAATCCGGAACGCGAGCGCCAGGCGCGGGCGCAACTGGAGCCGGTGTTGGCGCGGGTGGCCAAACTCAAAAGCGTGCCGGATGAATTGAACATGATGCTGGAGGAGTGGCGGGTGCAGTTGTTTGCGCAGGAATTGAAGACCGCCATGCCGGTGTCGCTGGCAAGGGTGAATGCCTTGCTGGAGGGCTTGGGTGTATGAATCGATGGGTCTGCCGGTTGGGCGTGCTGCTGATGCTGTCGATGGGGCTGGGCGCAATGCCGATGCCTGGATATGCGCAGGATGCTTCCGGTTTTGGGGTGCAGATTCCGCTGGAAAATGAATGGTGGCTGGAACCGGGTGCCACTGAACCCTCCGTGCCTGAGTCGACCCCCACAAACCCGCCGTCAGCAGAGACTGCGAAACCTGCCGAAGGCGACGTCGAGCCATCCGGCACACGCGTGGTCGATGTCGTGCTGGTGGGTTTGCCGGAGTATTTGCAGGCCGATGTGCTGGCGTCCCTGACGGTGCAGCGCCAGCGCAAAAGCCCGTATCTGGATGATTTGCTGGTCGGCAATCTGGCGCAGCGTGCCGAGGTGGAGGCTGCCGAGGCCATGGAGGCGTCCGGCTTTTACCGTGCCAAGGTACGGGCCGATCTCGAAGGCACGCCTACCGGCTGGCGTTTGACGCTTAATTTCACGCCCGGGCCGATTGTGCGTATTGCCAAGGTGGAGGTGGTGCTGCTTGGAGGCGCACTGGAACAGCAACGGGTGGTGAAGTTCGGCAAAACCTTTCCTCTGGTGGTGAACGCGCCGCTGGTGCATGCGCCGTATGAGAACTTCAAGCAGCAGTGGCTGCAACTGGCACAGGATGTGGGTTTTCTGGATGCGGTTTATGCCCGCCACGAGATTCTGGTCGATCCTGAAACCGATACCGCGCAGGTGTTTTTGACACTGGATAGCGGCACGCGCTACCGCTTTGGCCGCACGCAGTTCGATCAGGCCGGGCCGATGATTTTCGAGCAGGTGTTGCTGGATGGCTATGTGCCATGGACAGAGGGCGAGCCCTACCGCGTGTCACGCCTGCTGGAGTTTCAGCGCACCCTGTCGGATACCCAGTTCTTCGAGCGCATGGAGGTTTCGCCCAAGCCCAACCGCGAGACGCACACGGTGGACGTGACAGCGGGTTTGAGCACGCGCAAGCAGACGCGCTATGCCTTTGGTGTGGGCTACGGCACCGATACTGGCGCACGTGCTTCGGCGGAAATGGAGCGGCGCTTTCTGAATGCACGTGGTGACCGTTTCCAAGGCAAGCTCACGCTCTCGGAGCGCGATGTGCAGGCTGATCTGGAGTTGCGTCGCCCGTGGATTGCTCCGCTGGGCGGCACGGATCGGTTATTGGGTATTGAGGGTTTCGAGATTGGCGGCACGCCGCGCACGGATTTTTTCTCCGTGGCCTTGCGCAGTCGGCTGGAGCAACTGGACGATGTGGACACCAACACGCTCTCGCTGCGTCTGTCGGCCAATGACACCAAGGGTGCATGGCGGCGGCAGGCACGTCTGGTGATGATGTATGAACAGGATGAGATCAGTAACGAGCCCAATCTTTACGGGCATATGTTCATGCCGGGGATGTCGCTGTTCTATCGGCCGAAGGTGTGGGGGCGGCGCACGCTCTGGACCTGGGATGCGGATGTGCAAACCACCCTGGGTACGCTGGTGTCCAGCACGTCCCTGACCCAGTTGCGCCTGAACGGCGGCTTGACCATCCCTGTGCGCGAGTTCGATCAGTGGGTGCTGCGCGGTACGCTGGGCAGTAGCGTGTCGGGGGATTTTGACAAGGTGCCGATTTCGCTGCGCTATTTCACCGGCGGCGACCAAAGCGTGCGCGGCTATGGCTTCAAGTCGCTGGGGGCGACCGATGCACAGGGCAATGTGGTCGGCGGCGAGCATCTCGTGGTGATGAGCGCGGAGTATCAGTGGATGTTCAAAAATCCGTTCGGTATGGCGGCGTTTGTGGATACGGGCAATGCCTTCAATGGCACGGACATTCAGCTTAAAACCGGCGCGGGGCTGGGTGCCTTGTGGCGCTCGCCGGTAGGTATGGTCGGGCTGTATCTGGCGCATGGCTTCGAGAACGAGGACGAGAGCTTCCGCCTGCATTTTTCCTTGGGGGCCGAGTTTTGATTGCGCTGGTCCTGCGTCTGATTTTTGCCTTGCTGGGCGTGCTCGCGGGGGTGGGCGGGCTGTTGCTGTGGACGCTGGCGGCGCTGGTGTTTTGGCTGGCCATGACGACATCCGGCCTGCGCATGGTGGTGCAGACGCTGGAGAGTACGGGTTGGGTGCAGG
>JAGUXT010000019.1 GCA_020061705.1 Halothiobacillus sp.
ATTCATGGGCGTGTGTCAAAGTAGTTCGCGTTATTCATGACTAAAGGTTGCGGAGTATCCAATGTGTGCAGCAAAGGCGGGCGAACATGACTCTTAAGCCTGGAGTGGCTCTTTTGGAGCCGGGAACGCGTCCAGGAGTTTTTGCACTTTGGGTCTGTGTTGCTTTTTGCTTTGGCCTCCTCGTGTCCTCTGGTGTAAAAGCGGCAGAGCCAAAATCGGGAAATGGAAATACTTTTGTGATTGGCGTTGTGCCGGTTAATAGTGCCCGCGCCTTGTTTGCCAGCTACCAGCCCCTGCGCCTATTTTTGCAGAAGCACTTGCAGCGTGATGTGCGCATTGTTACTGCGCCAAATTTTGAAGAGTTTATGCGCCGTGCTCTAAAGGGGAGTTATGACCTTGCGATAACGGCCGGACATCAGGCGCGTGCGTTGCAAACTGATGCGGGTTTTTTGCCGCTGGTGGCCTATCAAGCCGACTTTAGGGTGGTGTGGGTCAAGGCTGCCAATAACCCGGCTGTCATGCGGCTTGAAGACTTAAACGGGCGCAAGGTTTTGAGCTTGGGGATAAGCTCGCTTGCGTGGTTATGGGGGCGGCAAGATCTGGTTGAGCGTGGTGTTGTGCCTGCAACAGTAGGCTTTGTAAGTGCCTCGGATAGCGTGGCTGAAATAATTCTTGCCGGGGGGGCGTCGGCGGCGGTGCTGACGCAGGTGGGTGTCGATCAATTGAATGTCAATGTAAGCAGGCAACTCCAGGTTTTTGAGCGTAGCCCGTCGTTCGTGGGGCGGGTGTATATGTTGAATCCACGCTTTGTAGATGAATACTCAAGCCTGCGGCAGGCGCTTGATGCATTTGCACTCACCGATGCGGCGCAGGAGTATTTTCAGCGCAGCAAACTTTTGGGTTACCGCGATGTTCAGCCCGCTGATTTAGAAGCGATGGAGCCTTATGCGCATGCCCTGCGCGAGCAATTAAACGACGAAGGCAAGGTAAAACGCACGGAGTATGTACCGAATGATGCCAAGTAAGTTTCTGCCTAAAACTGTACATGCTCGCTTGTTGTGGATGGCCATCGTGGTGCAAGTGGTGATGCTGGCGGTCTTGATTGGTCGCACGGTTTCTATTTATGAAGAGGGGTTGGTCGCACAATCAAAATCCTGCGTGGGTCGTCTAACTCCCGCGCTTGAGGCAGCCTTGATTGCCCCCTTGTTGCAGGAAGACATTGCCACAATTCAAAGCGTGTTGAATCTTGCTGGAAGGGCTCCTGGGATTGTTTATCTGGGCGTGGAAAGCTCCTCGGGTGATCTGTTAGCTTCAGTCGGTTGGCCTGTGTCGAAGCCTTTCCCTGAGCCAAATCAAAATGTTATCCAGTCGCTGGATACGATGGATGAGCGCATGGATGCGATTATTCCTCTGCGTATTGATGATCAAAACTTGGGTCACCTGCATATTGGCCTTAGCCTTCAGCATATCGTGCAAGCACGTAATGCCCTTCTATGGCAGGCGGGCTTTCTCGCATTTTTGGCAGTTTTTTTTACCGTTCTTTCGCTGAGCCTTGTGGGGCGGTTGCTCACACGAAAATTTTCGCGACTCACGGAAGCCAGTGAACATATTGCTCGAGGCGAATTCATTTTTAAGCCACTGAGCGAGGGTTCGGACGATGTGGGACGTATGGGCGCGGCATTTAATGCGATGGCGCAGGTCTTGCAGCAGCGCATGTTGGATATCGAGGGTACGCATGCCTTGCTCATACATGAAAAGGAATTGTTGCATGTCACGCTGAGCTCAATTGGAGATGGTGTGATGAGCTTTGATCATGATGGTCATGTGGTTTTCATGAATCCGGCTGCCGAGGCGTTGACAGGCTGGACATTGAGCGATGCGCTTGGGCGACGCGCAGACGAGGTGCTTAAACTGGTTCATGCGCAGACCGAGGAGCTTATAGAAAATCCGGTTGAGCGCTGCTTGCGTGAACACACTTTGGCGCGCATGGAGGCGCATGCGTTGCTTATCACGCGTGACGGACGGCGTTTGTTTGTGTCGGATACGGTCGCGCCTATTCGTAATGTCAGAGGCGAATTAAGTGGCGTGGTTCTGGCTCTTCAGGATGTAAGTGCGAAACGTGAGATGTTGGAAGAAATGCACTGGCAGGCCAATCATGACAGCCTGACCGGTTTGATGAATCGGCGCAGTTTTGAGGCGCAGTTGGCTCAGTTGATGAACATGGAAAAGTACGACAGCGAAACACAAGCCGATCATGCTTTGATGTACATCGATTTGGATCAATTCAAAATCGTGAATGACACCAGTGGACATATGGCTGGGGATGAGTTGCTGCGTCAGGTAACGTTTTTAATGCAGCAAACCTTGCGCAAAAGTGATGTCTTTGCCCGTTTGGGTGGGGATGAGTTTGGAGTATTGCTACCCAATTGCCCTGAGGAGCATGCCCTTGGTATTGGTAATGCCTTGCGTGAGGCGATTCATGATTTCCGTTTTGTCTGGCGAGATAAGGTATTTCAAATTGGTGTGTCGATCGGTTTGGTTATGCTCACACGCGATATGCATTCCACCACAGAGGTATTGAGCTCGGCGGATGTGGCTTGTTACTCGGCCAAGGAGGAAGGACGTAATCGCGTACATGTTTACAGGGCTGATGATGCTGCCATTTTGAATCGGCGTGCAGAAATGTTGGTGGCCTCAAGTCTGCGCGAAGTATTGCGTGAAGACCGCTTTGTACTTATGGTGCAGGAGATTCACCCGGTAAGTGTCGAGGCAAAGAGCCTGAATAGGCGCCATTTTGAAGTGTTGTTGCGTATGCGCAATCAAAATGGCGAAATCATGCCGGCGGATAGTTTTATTCCCGCTGCCGAGCGCTATGGCGTGATGCCGCATATTGATCGTTGGGTGATACGCCATACGCTACATCAAGCGGCGCAGGTGTGCGCCAGTGGCCACGTGCATTTGGCCATCAATCTTTCAGGTTTATCGATTATTGATCCATTGATGCCGGAATATATTCGTTTGGAAATGTTGTCGAATAATATTGACCCGCATGTGGTTTGTTTTGAAGTTACCGAAACATCGGCCATTAGTTATTTAAGTCAAGGCGTGGAATTTATGCGGCAACTCCAGTCGTTGGGTTGTCAATTCGCGCTGGATGATTTTGGCAGTGGCATGTCGTCATTTGGTTATCTCAAAACTCTACCGGTACAGTGTCTGAAGATTGATGGCGCATTTGTGCGCGATATGTTGAACGATCCGCTGGATCGAACCTTGGTGGAATCCATTCAGCATATCGGCAAGGTTATGGGTATGAAGACCATTGCTGAGTATGCGACCAGTGTCGAGCATGTGGCTGCACTGCAGGCGATTGGGGTGGACTATGTGCAGGGTTATGCTTTGTCCAAACCGGAATTTATGAGTCAAGTTTTTGCACAGATCAAGGCCGATCAAGCGCAGAGTCCAGATCCGTCCAGCGTTGGCGAGTCTTGATTTTGTTTCTGTGTATACCATGACAGGTGCCCGACAGTGACACCGTGGTTCGCTGAGGGGCAGGTAGCACAAACGCGCCATGCACTGGTGATTGGCGCAGGCATTGCCGGGGCGAGTGTGGCACGTAGTCTGGCTGAGCGCGGCTTTACGGTGCAGGTACTGGAACGCCATGCATTGGTCGCGCAAGAGGCTTCGGGCAATCCGGCGGGAATTGTGTTGCCGGTATTAAGCCGCACGGGCAATGCTTTAAGCCACTTGACCCAGCTTGGTATGCGCCATGCGCAGCAGCGGATGAGCACATTGATGCAGCACGATACGCGTATTGATTGGCAACAGAGCGGCGTGTTGCGTTTGGCGCGTAATCCGCGCCACGCGGCACAGCAGGAAATCATTGCGGCGCAAAGCGCCTTCCCGGCTGACTTTGCGCGTTGGGTGGATGCCGCTGAAGGTTCAGCTTTGGTGGGCGTGTTTGTGGAGCAACCAGGCTGGTGGTTTGCGGGTGGTGGTTCGGTGTGTCCTCCCGCCTTGGTTCATGCGCTTTTGCAGCATGAGGGTATTCGTTTGCACACAGGGGTTGAGGTGAGGTTTCTGCGCCGCGAGGCGAATGCGTGGGTACTTGCGGATGCACAGGGGGCTGTTCTGGCGCACTGTGAAACTGTGGTGTTAGCCAATGCGGATGCGGCGTTGAATTTGTTGCCCGACGCATATGCCAAATCCTTGCCGCTGGCGGCGATACGCGGGCAAATCAGTTTGGCTCGCATGACGGAAGGTGCTCAGGATTGGACGCGGTTGCACGCGGTGGCCTGTCGTGAAGGTTATGTGATTCCTGCGCGTGATGGGCAGGTCTGTTTTGGGGCGAGTTTTACCCACCATGCGCAAGGGCGCGAGCCATCCGAGGCTGAGCACCAAGGTAATATCGAACGTTTGCAAGCCATTTTTCCGCAGGTCACCGCATTGAATATGGCGCAGCTTGGTGGGCGGGTGAGTTACCGTTGCGCTACACCAGATCGGTTGCCCATGCTGGGGCCGCTGCATGATGCGCCAAGCTTTCGCGAGCGTTTTGCGCGCCTGCATTTGGGCGGCACGATGCAGCGTTATGCGACGGCGGATGTGCTGCCCGGACTGTGGCTGAATGTTGGGCACGGCGCGCGTGGTCTGGTTTGGGCGGGGCTGCTTGGTGAAGCGCTGGCTTGCATGATTAGTGGTGAGGCATCGCCCTTGCCGCGCGATTTAATCCACGCGCTGCACCCGGCGCGCTTTGATTATCGGCTGATGCGCAGCGCCCCAGCGCACCGTAAGGCGTGGGTGGTTGGTGTGGATGAGGATTGAGTTTTTTGTTGATGCCGGTGTTTGTATAACGAAGGTTATGTGGACAACTCCGCCGCAGGCGTGGATTTGGATTTCCCTCCCCGTGTGGGGTCGCCGTGAACGGAGTGCCGTAGGCGGACTGAATAGGCCATGGATGGCCTATTCAGTCCCGACGCAACATGGATGTTGCGTCGGGACGGCCTTGCCGTAGGCATTGCGTTCACGGCTTGCCCGCAGGGCGACCCCTTGGGGCGTGTTCTTTTGGTTACTTTGCTTGCACGACAAGCGCCGCCTGGAGCGGCGCTGGGATGCGCAGCATCACCCGAAGGGCTGAAGGCACGGATGCCTTCAGCAACAAGAAAAGTGACTCGCCCGTGGCCACGTTAACTGGCAACGGAGTCGCTACGTCAATACGGGCGAAAAAAACCACTAACCGTTCAAGGCCGGTGGCATTGTTTCGCCCGTCTCCACGGTGCGACTTTGCACAAAACATGATTGATACGGGCGAGTAACTTTCTTTGCTTGCACAAAGAAAGTCACCAAAGAAATGCACCCCGATGGTGCCGCCCTGCGGGCAAGCCGTGAACTGACCTGCTCCAGCCGGGTCGTCTCAACGCGACATCCTGTCGCGGAGAGACTAAATGCGCCATCCATGGAGCTTTTACCCGGCCTCCACAGGCCAGTCCACGGCAGCATCAAAAGGGGACGATAAATCCAAATCCGTCACTTCGCGCAAATTAAGCTCAAAACCCGCCATAACTCACCGCAAGAATCACATACACCCGCTCACCCGAAGGCAGGAGAACACGCACCTCATCCCCCTCGCAGCGGCGCAACAAGGCCCGTGCCATCGGTGAATCAAGGCTGATCCAGTTGCGTTTGGGGTCAAATTCATCGGGGCCGACGATGCGTAGCTCGATTACCAGGCCGTCGTCATCTTCAAGTTGCACCCATGCGCCAAAAAAGATACGAGAAGTGTCTGAAGGTGTGGCGTTGACCACCGTCATGCCCTCCAACCGTTTGCGCAAGAAGCGCACTCGGCGGTCGATTTCACGCAGCATTTTCTTGCCGTAAATATATTCGGCATTTTCCGAACGGTCGCCCATGGCGGCGGCTTCGGATACGGCCTGCACGACTTTGGGGCGCTGCACGCGCCATAGGTCGTTCAGCTCGTCCGTGAGGCGGGCGTGCCCTTCGGGGGTTATGTACTTCGAGGTGCTCATGAAAGAAAAATCCTATATTTAGCCGCAGAGAACACTGAGTTCACCGAGAAATATATGTCTTTGGGATTTATCTCCGTGGCCTCTGTGGCTAAAAATTCAGGCCTTTTCCACCGGCTCGACTTCGATCTGCTCCGGTGGTTGCATCTGGCACGTTTGTACCAAGCCTTTTTTTTCGGTGACGGCCATGCTAATCGCACGCATGGCTTGATCGACATCTTTCAGGCGGTTGTCGCGCAATACGCCACCGGCTGCACCGGGATGACCGCCGCCCTCAAAGTACATGCCGGAGATAATGCCGACATCCACGTTCTCATTGGCACGCAGTGACATACGCCCGTTGCCGCCAACGCGAATCGCGATATCCATTTGTTTGCGCTGCTCCATTAGTACCATGGCCACGCCACGAAACACATCGTGCGGCCAGTTGAAGAAAATACCCGTGCGGTAGCTGTCGATGCGTAGCATGGGGATATCTTCGGGCAGGACAGCATCAGCCGCGAGACGGTGAAATTTTTCCTTGAGGGTATTTTCCGGGTTTTCACATAAATCGCTGGCAATACGCTCGCGCAAAAAAGCCTTGCGGTAGTCGTATACACCGCGCTCCAACTCTTCAAGCGTGGCACCTTGCTCCATAAGTTGGAAAAAAGATTCCATCATGTGAAAACGGTAGTCACGCTTGAGTTCAACCAGAGGTGGGGCGAGTTGGTCGTCCTCCATAATCAGTCCAATCAGGTAAATCGCCCGATTGAAGCGCGGATCGTCTTTCAGCCAGCGGTCGCCGACATCGACGAATTCTGCACGGCTGGCATACAGCGCGCGCTGGTCGTCGCCCAGATAGGGCGCTATCGCCTCGAACGCAAGGCGCGTGGCACAGCGTTCAGTGTCGAGGTAGTACCAGTCGTATTTTTTGGCGGAGTCTTCTCCCGTGGCGTGATGGTCGAGCAGTTGCAACAGCGGTTTGATTGGTTCGGCTTCCGGTTCGTCGCTGCTGGCGGTGAGTGCGCCCTTGAGCATGGCCGCCATTTCGGGAGAAAGCAGGCTGGTTTTGGCAGGCGCTTTGCCCGTTTTTTTGCTGCTTGAGGGACTGCCTTTGCCTAAATTCTGAATCCGCTGCGCTACCATGTCGGATTGCTCGAGCGTTAAATTCAGGTCGGTAATCAACAACATGCACGGCTCTTTGGCCTTGGACATATCATCAAAAATTTGATCCAGCGCGTAGGGAATATCGCGGTAATCAGCATTGTAATAACGTGCGCGGTAGCCTGCCGCACGGGTCATGTATTGCGCGCCGTAGCCATCAAGGTCGATGTGGCTGAGGTGGAAAAGAAGAATGTCGGAAGGCTTGGGCAGAATGGGCGTGGTCATGCGGTGGAAGTAGCTTGAAAATAAAGGCAGCCATTGTGCCGCAGTGTGCAGCTTTACCCAAGATTGTTGACTGCGTGATGTGAAATATCACTATCAGGACTTACGCAAAAACACCCCAGCGTAGCTGTACTGTCTTCGTCGCTTTGCCTTGCCGGGGCGCTTTTGCGTAAGCCCTAAATATTTTTGCCATAGCGAACACAGACAAAAACAACGCATTCTTCTCTTTGGCTAATAGTGGCGCTGTTTCAGGCTGGCAGGCTGGCTTGCGCCACGCTGGCGGGCTCTTCGTGAATCATAATGTCGGCAGTGGGATACGCGGTGCAAAGGACAGCTTTCACTTGGTCACCAATGTCATGCGCGGCGCGCAGCGGTAGGCGGTCGTCGAGCACGATGTAGAGCTCAAAGAAGTACACATTGCCGGATTGACGGGTGCGCAGGCTGGCAATGTGCTGGACACCAGGTACATTCAAGGCCAATTCGCGGGCATGCTGCGCAATGTCATCAGGAAGTTCACGATCCATAAGTTGATTGAGCGCCACGCGGGTGATTTGCACCGCGCTCCACGCAACATAGGCGGCAATCAGCAGGCCAAACAGCGCATCGGCCCGCGCCATGCCCCACGCGCTTAACAGTAGAGCAATAATGACCGCAAGATTGCTTAATAAGTCTGTCGCATAGTGCAATGCATCGGCTTGAATCGCGGTCGAGCCAGTGCGCCGCACCACCGAGTACTGAAACACCACTAAAAGCGCGGTTAAAACGATGGAGAACAGCATGACTGCAATGCCAAGGTCGGTGTTGGCAATCGGTTGCGGATTGGTCAAACGTCCAATAGCCTGCAGGGTGAGCATTACAGCGGAACCAAGAATAAACATGGATTGTGCCAGAGCAGCGAGGGCTTCGGCCTTGCCGTGACCGAAGCGATGGTCATGGTCGGGGGGGATTAGCGCCCAGCGCACCGCCAAAAAGGTGAGCATCGAAGCGATCAGGTCAGCCGAAGAATCCAGCAATGATGCCAGCAGGCTCACGGACTCAGTCAGCCACCAACCGCTGATTTTGACTAGAATTAGCACCAGGGCTACACCGAGGCTGGCTTGGGTGGCCAGGCGTAACAACCTAGCGTGTGAGTCAGGATTGGACATGTGCGGTTTCATTGGGTGATAATCAAATGCGTTTATTTGGGTATGTTTTTAGTTAATTAACGTAAGGAAGTAGTCATGAAGCAAAGCATTTTGATGGAGCGTTATCCGGTTTTTGAGATGGAGCTTCCCAAGGTTGAAACCCGTTTGCAGAGCGTGGATGAGATTATCGCGTTTCTGCATGCCAAGATCGAAGCGCATCCTATCGCAGCTTACATCGGCACGTTCGATCATTTTGCCCATACCAAGGCGTTGCCGGAAGGCAAAATTGCCCCTGAAATTGTGGATGCCAAGCTGATCGTGTTCTGTTTTGGCTCGGCGCTGCCCAATCCGCACGTCATGGCCGTGCGCCCGCGCTCCATTGGCGTGGCCGATTTGGGTGACAAATTTGTGGTTAATTTCATGGAGCCACCGATGCCGGTTGCGACCACAGCGATGGAAGCCTGGGTGAAGGAGTTGAGGAACGCCTGAGCCTAGCAGCAGCCTGTCGGACTTGAGCCGATCTGGCTGCAAAAGCCGCTGACCAGTCCATATTTCACCGATTTTTTAGCCAATAGTCCCTGCTATTGCCGAAAAAATCGGCAAAACCTGTCCTCGGTCGGCAACTTTTTCGCTTCAGCCGCTCAAGTCCGACAGGCTGCTTGTCGTTGTGCTGAGCTTAAACCAGCCGGAGATTATGAACTCCGGCTTTTTTGTGCGTGAATGTTTGATGTGGTCTATTTGAATGCTAAGGAAATTTTGAACCATCACCGAGACGTAACATGATCCAAGTGAATGAGTTTTTGAAAATGACGGTGAGCCTGTTTGCCATTGTCGAGCCGATCGGCATTGTGCCTTTTTTCCTCAGCGTGACTCACGGCTGGACTAGAGAGCGTACTCATGCAGCGGCTCGGGCGGCGGCGCTAACGGTGTTTGTGGTATTGATGGTTTCGCTGTTGCTTGGTGAAGGCTTGTTGAGTGTTTTTGGCATTAGTCTGGCCTCATTCTCGGTCGGAGGCGGCTTGATTTTGTTAGTGCTGGCCCTGTCGATGTTGAGTGCAAATGAAAAGGGAATGCATCAAACTCCAGAGGAGGCCGAAGAAGCCATGGAACGCAATGCCGTCGCGGTAGTGCCACTTGGTGTGCCCTTGTTGGCGGGGCCGGGGGCGATGGGTAATGTCATCGTGCAATCGCATCAATACGGCGGCGGCGTCGATGTTTATCTTGCCTTGGCTTTAGCGATTGTGGTGGTAGCGCTGACCGTGTTTTTGGTGTTCCGTTCGGCGGGATTGATCGCCAGTCGCTTGGGCACCACCGGTGTGAATCTCGTCACCCGCTTGATGGGTATGATTCTCGCGGCGCTTGCCGTGGAAATGATGGCGGGCGGATTATTGGAGTTGTTTCCTGGGTTGGGGTGACAGCCTCTTGTCCGTACAAGGAATTTTCCTCAGTCGACCGTATAGCCCGACATGGTGCTCTTTCGGAAAATCCCTCGTTCGAACAATATCCTGCGCGATCATCGCGCGAATTTATGAAGCATTCGGGCCAAGTGTTGTATCAATGATATGCCTGCTTGCACCCGCCTCAGGTAGGGCTATCATTCGCGCTATGAAACCTTATCCAAAAACACCGCTACTGCTGCTGAGCGCGCTCATGAGCTTGCCTGGTCTTGCGTTTGCGGGTGATACAAAAATCCGCTGTTTTGTGGATAACAAGGGCGTCACCAACTGCACCAATATTTATGTTGGCAAGCCTGCGAAAGCAACGCCAAAGCCTGTGGCACAAGTTCAAAAGCTTGCCGAGAAGGCGATTACGGAAAAGCCAGTAGCAGCGGCGCCGCAAGTGAGTGCAGCGCCGCTGGTGGCGCAAGCCGTGCCGACACCAGCTGCACCCGCAGCTACATCAGGACAAGCCAGGACAACCTATGTCTACCGCTACAAGCAGAAGAATGGCGCAGCGCTGTTAACCAATGTCCCTCAACGCTCGCTGACTTTGGTATCCACCGCGGTCTATCAGTCATTTGATAAGGGATGGACGGGTAGCCTCTTTAAAACTGCCAACTGGAAGCTCAACCGCGAAGCCTACAACGATACGATTTTGGCGATGGCGAATGAGAAAGCTGTGGATCCGGCGCTGGTGCGCGCAGTGATTCATGCGGAAAGCAGCTTTAATCCGACGGCGGTGTCGCGTACCGGAGCCATGGGGTTGATGCAGTTGATGCCGGGGACAGCAGCGCGCTTTGGCGTGGGGAATGCGTTTGATCCACAGGAAAATATCCGTGGCGGGGTGACGTATTTGCGCTTCTTGTTGGATAAATTCGATGGTGACGTGCGTCTTGCAGCGGCGGGTTACAACGCAGGCGAGGGCGCAGTGATGAAATATGGTGGTGTTCCGCCGTATAACGAAACGACGGAGTACGTAGCGCGGGTTTTGGATCTACATGGACAATATAGTGGATCAAACTGAGCGAGATAAGGATTTCTCAGCCGTACAAAACCAGCTTGAAAGCTTCATTGCAGCACGGCAATCACTTGTTTTGGCAACACATGCTGCGCAAGGTGAGTGCGAAATGGGCGTTGCCTCTTTTGTGCATGTGGACGGCGCGTTGGCCGTGCTGTTAAGCGGCCTTGCCGCGCATACGCGTCATCTGGAGCGCGAGCCGCGTGCACAAGTAATGTTGTTGGAAGATGAAGTTGAAACGCGCCAGCCCTATGCGCGCTTGCGTATGAGTGTACATTGCGACGTGACGCGACTTGCGCGTGAGGATGAGCGTAGCGACGTGATTTTTGAACTCATGCAAGCGCGTTTTGGCTCGATTGTGCCGCTATTACGCGGCTTGAATGATTTTCATGTGTTTATCCTTGCACCCAGGCACGGGCGATTTGTCGCCGGGTTTGGCAAAGCCTATCGCCTGGAAGAACTGTGTGTCGTGGAACATCTGCGAGGTTAGTGGTTAACTGACGCGTAAGTAGCGCAATGCAAAACTCAAATGTGAGGACTAATGATGTCGTCGATACCGCCAATTGATCGCTTGGTGCAGTTGATTTTTGATGAACACAAGCATCTTCAATCGCGTGAGAACCGCCCGGAAAAGCAGGTCGTGCCGCCATTGGTGACGTTGACCCATGATTATGGGTCGGGTGCCGAGGCGATTGGTCGGGCTTTGGCGCGTGCGCTGCACGTTGAATTTATTGGCGACGATGTGACTCACCGTCACGACGATAAGCATCATCTTGAAGCGCTGATTCTCAAACGTCTTGAGGCTGCGCATGGTACATCGCAGCAACGCGGCCTGCTGGACTACCTTGGAGGCAATCCAGATACATTGCATACTTACCGCCGCGAATTAGTGCATGTTTTGCTGCATTTTGCCGAGCACGAGGGTGGGGTAATCGTAGATCGTGGTGCGCATGTAATTTTGCGTGACCGCCCTGTGTTTCGCCTGCGTATTGTGGGTTCTGAAGCGGTATGCGCTCGACGCGTGGCGCAGCGCGAAGGGATCGATTACGAGCTGGCGCTCAACAAGCTGCGTAAAATCAATCAACAGCGTCTGGGGTATTTGCGTGCCTTGGTGGGGGTGGATAATCTTGATGCGCGCCAGTTTGATCTCACACTGAATACCGATCACTTCAAGGATTTAAGCAACGTGCATCTGGGGTTGGTTGGTGCCATGCGTGCCATGGGCTTGAACACGGGGGCAGCATGAATCAGGCTTTGTCCACCGCGCTGATACTCGATATCGTCACCATGCCGCGTCCAGTGTTAAGCATGCCCATTCGTCAGGTGGTGGTGCGTAGCTTTGACGGCGAGTTGGCTATTTTGGCCGGCCACATGCCCCTGATGGCCTTGCTTTTGCCCTGTGTGGTGCAGGTTTGGCCTGTGCAGCCCATGGGCACGGTTGAAATGGTACAGCGGGTCTTTATCAGCGGCGGTGTCCTGGAAGTCCAGCCGCAGCATGTCACGATTCTGGCGGAAGATGCCTTGTCCGCCGAAGAAATAGACATCGAACATGCGCGTATTAGTCTGGCGGATGCTCATCAGCGTATGCGGGAGAATTTCCTGCTGGAAGACCGTGAGCGCGCACGCGTTGATGCGATGAGTGCTCAGGCGCAGATTGATCTGTGGCAGTGGGCAAAGGAAAGCAAGCTTACCAGCCCAGTTTAATTCCCACGTAATACAGCGCTTCACGCAGTACATCAGCGCTGTTTTCCTTGTGTAAATCAGGCTGGGTGGCGTATTCGCTCAGGTGGCGGCGGAAGGCGCGCGCTCCGGATGCGCCACGGAATGCGCCAAGGATATGACGCGTCATGGCGTGCAACTCAATGCCTTTTTTCAGCTGGAACTCAACGTAGTCCAAAAACTGACGCATCACATCTTCTGGAGTCGGGTCGGCTTGAGTGCTTCCAAAAATCAGGCGGTCGGCTTCGAGTAACAAAAATGGATTGTCGTAAGCAGCGCGTCCGATCATAACTCCATCGACCTTTTCGAGTTGCTCCAGACTTTCATTCAGTGTGCGAATGCCGCCGTTGATGACGATATTGAGCTGCGGAAAGTCCTGTTTGAGCTGATGTACAAACTCGTAGCGCAAGGGGGGGATTTCACGGTTTTCTTTCGGCGAGAGTCCTTGCAGCCAGGCTTTGCGTGCGTGCACGATAAATGTGTCACAGCCCGTGGCGGCAATGGTTTGCACAAACAGGGCGAGCGGCTCATAACCTTCCTGGTGGTCGATACCGATACGCGATTTGACCGTCACGGGGATGCTGACGGCATCCGACATGGCAGCGATGCAGTCTGCCACGTGCTGTGGCTCGGCCATTAAACAGGCACCAAAACGCCCGTTTTGCACGCGATCGGATGGGCAGCCGACGTTGAGGTTGATTTCGTCATAGCCGTAGTCTTCGCCAATGCGCGCACAGGTGGCGAGCTCCTGCGGATCGCTGCCGCCGAGTTGCAGGGCGAGCGGATGCTCTGAGGGATCAAATGAGAGCAGGCGTTCGCGTTTACCGTGAAAAATCGCCCCGGTAGTGACCATTTCGGTGTACAGGCGCGTGTGGACAGACAGTAGGCGCAGGAAAAAGCGCGCATGCGTATCCGTCCAGTCCAGCATCGGGGCTACGCACAGGCGGTGCGAGACCTGCTTTGTGGCCGAGGTCGTGGGCAGCGTTGTGGCTGCGTCAGGGAGTGACATCAGTTTGAGCTTGTGTGATACGCCGGGCTGAGCTCATGCAGCGCGCTGACCAAGGCGGAAACGTGGTCGGGGTTGATGCCGGGGTGAATGCCATGGCCGAGGTTGAAAACATGCCCCTCGCCGGAGCCGTAGGCAGCAAGCACGCTGGCGACTTCTTCACGAATACGTTCGGGTGAAGCGTAGAGCACGTTGGGATCCATATTGCCCTGCAGGGCGACTTTGTGGCCGACGCGCTGGCGTGCCGAACCGAGGTCGGTCGTCCAGTCGATGCCGAGTGCATCCGCGCCGCAGTCTGCCATGCTTTCCAGCCATTGGCCGCCGCCCTTGGTGAAGACCACCACGGGCACGCGACGGCCATCGGCTTCGCGGGTGAGCTTGGCAATGATCTTTTGCATCGGTTCCAGGGAAAAACGCAGGTAGTCACGCGGCGAGAGCATTCCGCCCCAGGTATCGAACAGCATGACAGCTTGTGCGCCGGCAGCAATTTGGCCGTTGAGGTAGGCGGCAACCGAGTCGATGAGCTTGTCCAGCAAGCGCTCCATCAGGTCGGGGCGATCGAACATCATGGCTTTGGCTTTGGAAAAGTCGCGGCTGCCTTCACCTTCGACCATGTAGGCGGCCAGTGTCCACGGGCTGCCCGAGAAGCCGATCAGCGGCACGCGGCCATGCAGTTCGTGGCGAATGGTGCGCACGGCATCCATCACATAGCGCAGTTCGCCTTCCGGGTCGGGGATGGGGAGACGGTCAATGTCGGCGGCAGTGCGTACCGGATTGGAAAAACGCGGGCCTTCACCTTCATAAAAACCCAGTCCCAGTCCCATGGCATCCGGCACGGTGAGAATGTCGGAAAACAGAATCGCCGCATCCAGCTCAAAGCGTGCCAGTGGCTGCAGCGTGACTTCGCAGGCTAGTTCCGCATTTTGGCACAGCTGCATGAAACTGCCCGCTTTGGCGCGGGTGGCGCGATATTCGGGCAGGTAGCGACCAGCTTGGCGCATGATCCACAGCGGGGTGCGGTCTACGGGCTGACGCATGAGGGCGCGCAGGAAACGGTCGTTTTTGAGTTCGGTCATGGGGGTGTTTCGGTGTTGCGTCGAAAAAAAAGCGATGCGGAGGAGTTGAAATAGTTAGCCACAGAGAACACAAAGGGCACTGAGAAAACACTTCACATGTTTTCCCCTCTGCATCCTCTGTGTTCTCTGTGGCTAAAAAAGCCTTCAAACGCCCAAGTAATCAAGAATGCCCTTGGCGGCTTCGCGGCCTTCAAACACGGCGGTAACCACAAGATCGGAGCCGCGCACCATGTCACCACCGGCAAAGACCTTGGGGTTGGTGGTTTGGTGGGGAAGTTTGCTGTGCGCCGGAGCAATGACGCGGCCATCGGGATGGAGGTCAATGCCAAAATCAGCCATCCACGGCGCAGGGGACGGGCGGAAGCCAAAAGCAATCAGCACTGCGTCAGCAGGAACGATTTCTTCCGAGCCGGGAATAACTTCCGGGCTGCGGCGACCGCGTTTGTCGGGCTCACCAAGGCGTGTTTCGACGAATTTCACACCTTCGACCTTACCGTTGCCGACGATTTCCACCGGCTGGCGGTTAAACAGGAAATGTGCGCCTTCTTCCTTGGCATTGGCGACTTCGCGCTTGGAGCCAGGCATGTTTTCTTCGTCACGACGATAGGCGCAGGTGACTTTTTGCCCGCCTTGGCGCAGCGAAGTGCGGGTGCAGTCCATCGCCGTATCGCCACCGCCGAGCACGATAACCCGCTTGCCCTGCATGTCGATAAAATCGGCTGTGTTTTGTTCGTGGCCGAGCAAGCGATTGATATTGGAGATCAAAAAGGGCAGGGCATCATGGACGCCGGGCAGGTCTTCGCCGGGGAAGCCGCCTTTCATGTAAGTGTAGGTTCCCATGCCCATAAACACGGCATCGTAGTCGTCGAGCAGGCTTTGGAAGCTGATATCCTTGCCAATCTCGGTGTTCAGGCGGAACTCGATACCCATGCCTTCCATCAGCTCACGCCGGGTTTGCATGACATCCTTTTCCAGCTTGAAGGGCGGAATACCGAAGGTGAGCAGGCCTCCAATCTGGGCGTAGCGGTCGAACACAACGGCCTGTACGCCATTGCGCGCCAGAATATCGGCGCAACCCAGCCCTGCAGGACCCGCGCCGATAATGGCGACGCGCTTACCCGTGGGCACGACACCGCTCATGTCGGGGCGCCAGCCTTGCTTTATGGCTTCGTCAGTGATGTATTTTTCAATCGAGCCGATGGTGACCGCACCGAAGCCTTCGCCTGCGCCGAAGCTGTCGCTGTTGAGCGTGCACGCGCCTTCGCAGAGGCGATCCTGCGGGCAAACTCGACCACAGACCTCAGGCAGGGAGTTCGTCTTGTGCGACATTTCTGCGGCTTCGAACAAATTGCCTTCGGCGACAAGCTTGAGCCAGTTGGGAATGAAATTGTGAACAGGGCATTTCCATTCGCAGTACGGATTGCCGCAGCCAAGGCAACGATCCGCCTGCTGTGCTGCCGTCTGCGGGTCGAACTGCCCGTAGATTTCCTTGTAAATGTGTACGCGCACTTCAGCCTTGACCTTGCTGGGGTCTTGGCGAGGAACATCAATGAATTGGAATACATTACTCATCTGGCATTACCCATGCTGGCGGCTCGCTGTGATCTGCACCGAATAAAAAATCGTACCTGCCCGGATTCGTCCGTTTAGCTCAGGTGAACGTCAGCATCCACCATGCCAAGGATGTTTGATGTCTGAATTTTAGGCACCGAGAGCTGCTTTGATGCGTGCGCTAACAAGGCTCATGTCGGCACGGCCCTGCAGTTGTGGCCTAAGTTGCGCCATGACCGCACCCATTTCGCGCACACTGCTCGCGCCCGTGGACTGGACGGCTTGGGCGATCAAGGTATCAATCTCGGCATCGCTCAGCGGCGTTGGGAGGTAGCTTTGAATTACGCCGAGCTCGAAGGCTTCTTGTTGTTCAAGATCGTCACGCCCGGCGGTTTTGAATTGTTCAATCGACTCGCGGCGTTGTTTGGCCATTTTGTCGAGAATTGCCAGCACATCGGCATCGGTCAGAACCACACGCTCGTCCACTTCTTTCTGCTTGAGTGCAGACTGAATCAGGCGGATGACGGCCAAGCGCGTTTTATCGCCGGATTTCATCGCGACTTTCATTTCATCGCTGAGGCGCTCTTTGAGGCTGCGTTCAGTTTGGGTAGAAATTGAGTCGGTCATGCCGAAACCTCACTTTATATATGTGTGAACAGAGCTGCGGAGGACTCTTGATGGCAAAGCCAAGAAAACAAAGCCAAGAAAATAAAGGCTGGGTAAACCAGCCTTGCTACAAGCACTCAGAACAGGCGAGTGCGGCGTGCAGCTTCTTTTTGCAGGCGCTTTTCGTTGCGCTTGACCGCTGAACCAAGCTTGCGCTTGCGTTCGGTGGTTGGCTTTTCGTAGAACTCGCGTGCGCGCAGGTCGGTGATAACGCCGGCTTTTTCTACGGTGCGCTTGAAACGACGAATGGCAACTTCAAAAGGCTCGTTTTCTTTGATGCGGACGGAAGGCATGAAGGCTCCAAATAGTGGTGTAAAACTCAAGCCGACAAGATGCAGGATTGAATGATGCGGTGAGTGTCTGATTGACAGGACAAAATTGTTAGGCGCGGAATTATACGTCCTATGCCCGTTAATGCAACAATAGCGCCCCTTTTTCCGCCGGGCAGCTAACTAGAGTGATTGAAATGATTGTGCTTGGGATTGAAACATCGTGTGATGAAACCGCCTGCGCGCTGTATTCGTCTGAGCGAGGTTTGATCGGTGATCGGGTGCTGACGCAGGCGATTCATGCTGAATATGGCGGGGTGGTGCCTGAGTTGGCCTCGCGCGACCATGTGCGGCATTTACTCCCAATGGTGGATGGATTGTTACGTGACTCGGGTGTGGCGCGAGAGGACATTGGTGGCGTGGCTTATACCGCAGGCCCCGGCCTTTTGGGGGCGTTGCTGGTGGGGTCGGCGTTTGGCGCAGGTTTGGCGTTTGCACTGGGCGTGTCGGCGATTGAAGTGCATCACATGGAAGGTCATGTGCTTGCGCCGATGCTGGATGATGCGAGCATCAAGCCGCCGTTTGTGGCCTTGCTGGTGTCGGGCGGGCATACCATGCTGGTGGCCGTGCCTGAAATCGGGCGTTACGAGGTGTTGGGCGAGAGCCTGGATGATGCAGTGGGCGAGGTGTTTGACAAGGTGGCCAAGCAAATGGGTTTGGGCTATCCCGGTGGCGCAGCCTTGGCCAAGCTGGCGGAATCGGGGCGCGCGCCTACTCACGCGGGTGCACAGGCCGGTGTACCGCCTTTTCCGCGTCCGATGACGGATCGACCTGGACTGGAGTTCAGCTTCAGCGGCCTGAAAACGCGCGCGATGCAGATTTTGCGTCAGGTCGAGGCGGGTGAGAGCCCTGAACAGGGGCGCGCCGATGTGGCGCGCGCCTTGCAGGAAGCGATGGTCGATACCCTGGTCATCAAATGCGTGCGCGCTTTGGAGCAGGTGGGAATGCGCAATGTCGTTGTGGCGGGCGGCGTGGGTGCCAATCTGTATTTGCGCGAACGTTTGAGCGCGACTTTGGAGCAGCGCGGTGGGCGCGCCTATTTCCCGCGTCAGGCTTTTTGCACGGATAACGCCGCCATGATCGCCTATGCGGGCTGGTTACGCCTGAACGCAGGGCAGGGGGCTTTGGTCAGCAGTTTTGCGGCACGCGCGCGCTGGCCTCTGGATCAGTTGTCGCCGTTGGCTTGAGTGGAGCTGACTTGAGCGACAGTTGATTCCGCAGCGGCTTTTTTCTCGCCAATGCGGGTTTCCTGGCCTTGCAGCAAACGCTGGATATTACCGGCATGACGCCAGATCAGCAGTACGCTCATGATGACGATGGCGAGCAGAACCGGGTCACCAAGATGCAAAAGCCAGGCAATGAGCGGGGCGGCCAGTGCAGCGGTCAGCGCGGCGAGAGATGAGTAGCGCAAGCCAAACGCCATCGCCAGCCACACGGCCAGCGTGCCCAAGCCCAGCCACGGCGAAAGCCCAAGCAGTACGCCCAAAGCCGTGGCCACACCCTTGCCGCCCTTGAACTGGAAAAACACGGGGAAGATATGGCCGATAAAGGCCGCAAGCGCTGTCAATGCGATGACAAGCTCGCTGGCATCCAGCGCGCGGGCGACAACCACGGGGATCAGACCCTTGAGCAAGTCGCCGATCAGGGTGGCCAGTGCGGCGAGCTTGTTGCCGGTGCGCAGGACGTTGGTCGCTCCGGGGTTGCCCGAGCCGATGGTGCGCGGGTCAGGCAGCCCAAAAAGGCGGCTGACCACCACGGCGGTGGCAATCGAGCCAAGCAGGTATGCGCCTATCGGCAAGGCAAAATTGATCCAGTTCATCAGAATAAAATGACTCGAAAGATGTTGAGGCGGAAATGCGGCCTATTGGATTTTCAGGTAGGCCGCGCCCTGCATTTGCAGGTCGGCAATTGTGGCGACACCTGAAGGCGTCAGACTGATGCCGGGGTAAACCTTGCCCTTGTCCAGCGCGATTTCGTCGCGTGTCTTGTCACACAACAGCGCCTTGACGCCCTTGATCTTGACCAGGGTATCCAGTCGCCCCTTGAGTTCGGCGCGACGATCCAGCAAAGCCTTGTCGGCCACATACGGCGTGCCCTTGAGCGCGTCATCTGTCACAAAGCGTATCCCGTGACCGACAAAGACCACGGACACTTCGTAATCACGCAGTTCGCTTTCATAGGCGTTGATAATGTTGTTGATTGAGGTCAGCGTGGCCGAATAGCGCGTGACATCATTAAAATCAACGTGATAAACCACTTTGGCCGGAGCGGCGTAAGCCATCGCGGAAAGCAGTAAAAAGCTCAGAGCGAAGAGACCCTTGAACCAGTTTCGTGTTGCGTGATGCATTGTTTTCTTTCCTCGTGGGTGGATACGCCAAGTTTAACCATAAATCAGGCAGAAGCTGTTAGCGATCATTCTTGGGACTTACGCAAAAACACCCCAGTGGCGTCGGCGTTAGAGCGACTCGCCGTACCAAGTGTACTGTCTTCGTCGCTTTGCCTTGCCGGGGAATTTTTGCGTAAGTCCTGGTTCTTTTGCAGCGGCCAGTCATGCTGCGTTCGCCGCTGTCATGGCTCGACGTTCCACGGGTTGATGATCTTCAAGCCCGTAGCTGCAAAAGGATAGATGTCACGCGTTGCGGGCATTACTCCAGTTGAATGCGATAGGGGCCTATGACGGAATTGAAAAGCATATCGCCGTCTTCAAGAAACTGCAGGATGGCGTAGGCACCGTTGCCTTTGTTGTTGTGGCCGAAAATGGTTCTGGACACAGTGGTGCCGGTTTCCCAGTCGAGTCCGGTCACTTCCCACCCATCCTTTTCGCTATATCCGTTTACGAAAACCGCGCTCGCGCCAGAGCTTGCCAGCGGAACCATGCTCACAGAGACAACATCCCCGCGTGCCCATGCGGAATAGAAGCGGTTGTTCTTTTCGTTCCACACCATCTTCTCCACACCGCGCGGCGGGCGATGCACGGGGCCGACCGTCATGACATCGATCACTCTGTCAGGATGCCCTTCTTCAATCAGGTTGTTTACGACGAACGCCCCATACCCCAAAGCAATGACTGTTTGCTCCGATTGAAGCCAGGGACGTTGTTCGGATATGCCGGCGGTAACCGGCTTTTGGTCGGCGATTCGAGGCGACAGCGCACCTTCAACCTTGCGTGCGTCAGCGGGAATGTCATTACGCCAGAATGCCACCAGTCGCATGCGGTTTGCGCCATCAGTGATAAGCACCAGCTTGTCCTCATCCTCCCCGAACCCCATGAGCGTGGGTGTGGAACCGGTTCCGGTGCCTGCCTTGATGGCCGGTGGCCAGTCGCCACCTTCGTACTGTGCCTTCCATGCGCCATCTTTTGGGTCATCCGAAATCTTGCTGCCTGTCCAGACCAGCTTATGCATCACTCCAGGTATGCGTGGCTTTTTCGAACCGGTAGCGACGTAGATACCGCCGTCCTTGTCAACGGCCAGAGAGTTTGTGGCCATCTGATTGTCATCGTCAAAGCGATAGAACAGCCCCTTCGTGAGAGCGGTATCAATAACCGCGATGCCATTCAGTGCGCCTAAAACGACATGCCCATCGTATGTCATGTTCATGCCGACCAGACCCACTCTTGGCTTCTCGCCGAAAACACTGGTTGGGGGGATGATGGTTGCCGTATCGAACTGAGCTTTGACCTCCAGACCCTTGGAAATATCTTTGGGGTCTTTCCGTCCAATGGCTGAAACAATCGTTCCCGCGTTTGCATAAACAACGTCCTGGTTGGACACCAACGCATAAATACCAGCAGGCATGATACTGCCCGGCGAATCTCCGAGAATCTTCTTGAGGTGTTCCTCGGCACTCTTCATGTCGCGGTACTGGTAAGCGACAATCTTGTTCAGTGCATCCAGTGACCTGCGCTGTGCGCCGGGAAGATCAATATCCGCAACCTTGTTCCAACGCTTTCCCCGCGCATCAATCAGGGCTACGCGATCCGTGGAGACAGACCAGAAATAACCGGGAGTCGCCGAAGCATAGGTGGCATTGTTAACCGGGCCGCCCCAAACGGGAACCAGGGATTCCAGATCGATGTGCTGCGTCTTGAGCGGAATCCGGTAAGGAATGCTGTTCTGCTTGGCCGGATTGATATGGGTGACCCCGTAGATATCCGCCGATAAAAACAGATTCCGCTCAGGGCGCTGTTGCGCTGTGGCAGCGCAGGCAAAAAAGGCGATGGACAGAAACGCCAAACACGAGGCTAGTTTGTGAGGGAGCATTGCCGACTTACCAAGCGATTTCATCACTGACCTCCTTTCTCCATGAACCGAATCTGTAACTTCAAATTTCCGAGCGCATGAACGGGGATCAGTGGGTCAGACTCGGTGGTTTTGTCCTGATTCGTCCCGTTGACCTGATTTCCTGTCGCCGCCTTTGGGAAGTGGGCTGGCGCGGCGGTTGAGCTGTGCTTCGATCCTGCTTTTGAAGTGCTCGCTCCCCAGCACCCATGCCTTGTTGATGGATGATCTGACGTCCTCCAGCGTTTTTTCGTCCAATGCCGCCGCGAACAAGGCCTGGTAAGCGGCTTGTCGCTCATCGTCTGAGCCGCCCAATGCGAGAAAAAGCGGGTGAGGTGTCAGCCGTACGTCATTCTCGCCCAGCGCATTGCCCCGGTAGCTTGACCATGGATACTCCGCCGGATGCGCAACCATATTGGCTCGCACCGGATTAAGCTCGATATAGCGGTAGCATGTCAGCGCATAGGCATCGCTATCAATCAGGCTGGCCTTGTAGCGCCCTTCCCAAAGCGTACCGCTGCGGCGGTAAGTGGAGTTGAAATACTGGACGTAATAGCGCCCCAGCATCTGGATCATCTTGGAAATACCATCCACCGAATGCGGCGTAACCAGCAGATGGACATGATTCGTCATCAACACATAGGCGTGGACGTCGCATGAGTGCTTCCTGGCCGCATCCTGCAATTTGTCGAGGTAAAAACGGTAGTCCTCATCAAAGTTGAAAATTGGATCGCGGTTATTGCCACGCACAATCACATGCTGGGGATGACCAGGCAGGACAAAACGCGGGAGACGTGCCATGGGGTGGGATGATTGAAGTTAGGGAAGCGTGGAGTAACGGCTAAGGGGCGGGAAATCAATCGAGTCTGACCCCATTGATTTGCATTGATTAGGGTAACGGCTAGGGGATAGGAAATCAATCGAGTCTGACCCCATTGATCCATCATTCTCGCCCAGCGCATTGCCCCGGTAGCTTGACCATGGATACTCCGCCGGATGCGCAACCATATTGGCTCGCACCGGGTTAAGCTCGATATACCGATAGCACGTCAGCGCGTAGGTATCGCTATCGATCAGGCTGGCCTTGTAGCGCCCTTCCCACAGTGTTCCGCTGCGGCGGTAAGTGGAATTGAAATACTGGACGTAATAACGCCCCAGCATCTGGATCATTTTGGAAATGCCATCCTCCGTATGCGGCGAAACCAGTAGATGGACATGATTCGTCATCAATACATAGGCGTGGATGTCGCATGAGTGCTTCTTGGCGGCATCCTGCAATTTGTCGAGGTAAAAACGGTAGTCTTCGTCGGCGTTGAAAATGGGATCGCGATTATTGCCGCGCACAATCACATGTTGTGGATGGCCGGGCAGGACAAAACGCGGGAGACGTGCCATGGGATGGGCTTATCGAAGTGTGGGAAGCGTAGGGTAATGGCTAGGGGATAGGAAATCAATCGAGTCTGACCCCATTGATTCCTTAAACCGTGGTCCGCGATTGATTTTGCAGTGTTATTGCAAAGATTGATTCAGCGCGGCGCTTGACTGATTGATGCGCTTGACACGGTGGCTTCCTGGCAATGCAATCCGGCGCTGTATGGATTGAAAATCACCATCGGTAATGGCTCGGCGAAAATTGAAAAGCTCGTTTTCTGCCTTGCCATTAAGCGTTAGCTCAAGCTCCTCCAAGTGGGAAACGATGATAAATGATTGGGCGTTTGAATCCTCGTTTTCGGCAGATGCCCAGTACTCTAGGGCTTTGTCAGTAATAGAGCGCACCGCTTGCCTTAATTCCCTCTTCGCCTCGATATGTTTGCCAAAATAAAAACCGCCCAAAGTCAGGGCGGCTGTTATTACAATATTGACGATCTCAGTCCAGTTCATGATGCTGCATCGGCGCTATCGATATAATCCCATGCGTCACGCACAGGGCTTTTCAGGCGTGAGCGCAGTTCGATTTTCTGGTGCATTTCTTCCTTGCTGAATGCGCCCATACGCACCAGACCGCCAAAGGCTTCTTCGAGGAAGGATGAGCCATACCCTACCACACCGTCCATTTCGACAATGACGCGATCATACTTTTCGAGAGCGGGGCGCAGCAGCTCATCACGAAAACGTGCACCAGTATTGGGACCATCTTCAAGGAAACGCCCTGCCGGAAAGCGGGAGAATTGCTTGGCAATATTGATAATGGCGGTAGACATGTCTTGAATCATGTAGGTCTCGTTTGTAATGGGATCATCCATCCGATGACCGTTCCCTGTATGGCGTCGCGATGGCTTTTATGATAGTCCTGTTGGCCGCTTTTGAAAACATACCGGCCACGATCACTGCATACCATCAGGCCGCCTCCATTTTCTTCTGCGGCTTGTCTGAGCTTAGCCATGCCCTTGCCGCGATGTCGCTCATGTGTGCGTGAACGCGCGTGTTCAATTGTGGCTTGAATGATGCTTCCATCATCGTTGCTTATGCTCTGTCTAACGTTTTCCCACCAACCTTTACGTTGCACGGTGGACGGAATGCCAAGACCGAGGTCACATATGACAATGACCATGCGCTGATCAACCACGCCGAAAAACATCCACCAACGACGATCATCAGGAAATATAGCATTGTGTCCGCGCATAATATCTTGGTCATAGGCGTGGCTGTAGGCATTGTCGATGGCTTCGGTCATGGCGTTAAACAATACATTACGTGACTCCTCGCTCATCTGTGTTTCATTACACAACGATTCGAAGTCCGCACCGACGTCGCTTGCATCGACACTTGCGCCAGATATGCAGCGCCACAGTCGCACATCGTCACGGGTGATGGGGATGGTGTGATGAAAGCCCAGTTTTTCAGCTAGGCCAATTTGCTGCAAAACTTGCCGTACACGGTCAGAGCGTACGTTAACGGCTTTGATGCTGATTGATGGAGCCTTGGCGCGAATAAGGTCGGCAAGAGCTAGTAGATAGATCATTCCCATTGAATCGGGGTATGTTGTTTTGCTGAAATCCAGCACGATCTTGGTGCGTTGTAGCACCGTCTGAGCAATGATTTGCTCTACCGCGTTCAGTGTTTCTGTGCGTCCCTTTCCTTCTTCAAGACCGATTTTTTCAGGCATGATAATTCGGCTTGGGTGTATCGAGTGGGTCTTGCGAAGAGCTTTTTTACGTCGAAAGCGGATTGATCGCATGTGACGCTTGGTGATGATTTTTCTTTCGATACGCCTTGACTTATAGCGTTTCGGGCTTCGATTCATACCATCTCGCTATGTTTGGAGAGATCAAAAGGGTCATTCTTAGCTGATTAGTCAGAAATTAAGTTTTTTCCAAATCTCAAGCGCCTGCTTTCATGACTTGGGTTATCACACCCATCGTCGCTAGCAGTCGCCCGCTGAGTTTAGCTTCTTTTTGGATGATTGAGCAGTGTGTTCTCGTGTAGCATCCATGGGTTTTTGCATGTTGGTGGGTATGTACCTTGGTAGATCGTGGCGAGGATTTGGCTGGGCGGCCTGTGGTGTGGTTGCATGGTTGGGGCATGAGTCCGGCGATTTGGCAGGCGGTGCCGGAGTTTGCTCGCTTTGATTCCCATGCCCTGGCCTTGCCGGGGCATGGCGGCGAGGCCAATGGTCAGGCCAATAATGAAGCCTGGGATGAGGCGCTGGGGTCGGATATTACGCGCTGGGCTTTGTGGTTGCTTGCGCGTGCGCCGCAACAGGCGATCTGGGTGGGTTGGTCGTTGGGTGGTTTGCTTGCGCTGGAGGTGGCGCGTCTTGCGCCGGAGCGGGTGGCGGGTTTGTGTTTGCTGGCCAGCAGTCCGTGTTTTACGGTGCGCGAGGATTGGCCGTGTGCAATGAGTGCGGAGACTTTTGCGCAGTTTGAGGCGGGGCTGGTGCAGGATCATGCCTTGACCTTGCGCCGTTTTCTGGCTTTGCAGTCGGTGGGGGCGGACGATGCCAAGCAGGTGCGCACTCTTCTTAATGCGGCGGCGCTGGATGCGGCTTCGGCGGATGTGCGTGCCTTGAAGGCAGGATTGGAGGTGTTGCGTCAGGCCGATCTGCGGCAGGCGTTGGCTGAGTTGAAAATGCCGCTAGCGGTAATGTTGGGTGGGTTGGATCGCATTGTGCCGCCGTGTATGGCCGAGGTGTATCGGGATGTGCAGCCGGGGGCGAGGATTTTGACCCATGCGCGCGCCGGTCATGCTCCTTTTTTATATTGTGGTGGAGAGAGTGTGCAGGACTTATTGTCGAGGCTGCGAGCGCTACAGGATCCGATGCTAAGGGAGATTAGGCGTGAATGAGTTTCAGGTGGACAAGCTGCGGGTGCGGCGGGCGTTTGATCGGGCGGCCAGGACGTATGCGCAGCACGCGCGGCTGCAAGCCTTGGTGCGTGATGAAATGTTGATGCGTTTGCATGGGTTGAAGATCGAGCCGCATACGGTGGTGGATATGGGCTGCGGATCGGGGGAGGCGGTGCGGGTGTTGCGACAGCGTTATCCGCGTGCGCGGGTAGTGGGGTTGGATTTTTCCAGTGGCATGTTGCAGGAGGCTAGCCGCTGGCGACCTTGGGTGCGCAAGCCCATGTGGCTGTGTGGCGATATGGAGCGCCTGCCCTTGCGCGATGCGAGTGTCGATCTGCTGTTTTCCAGTCTGAGCGTGCAATGGGGCAACGATCTTGCGGCGACGTTCAGTGAGGCTAGGCGAGTGCTCAAGCCGGGTGGGGTATTCATGTTTTCCACGCTGGGGCCGGACACCTTGAAAGAGTTGCGCGCAGCGTGGCGCAGTGCAGATGGCGGTCAGCATGCGCATGTGAATATGTTTCTGGATATGCACGATGTGGGCGATGCGCTGTTGCGGGTCGGACTGCGTGATCCGGTGATGGATGTCGAGCGCATGACGCTGCGTTACGCCGATGTTGACGCGATCATGCGCAGTCTGAAAGGTATCGGTGCGCAGAATAGTACTCAGGGGCGTGCACGCGGTTTAACGACCAGGACACGGTTGCTGCGCGTGTGCGAAGCGTATGAGGAATGGCGCGGCGGGGATGGTTTATTACCCGTGACTTACGAGGTGGTGCACGGTCTAGCCTGGGGTGGCGAGGCCGGGCGTTTTTACGCGGATGCCGCCGGCGAGGTGAAAGTTCCGTTGCACGCACTGCTTGGGCGCACGAAAAAGTAATCAAACTTTTTTATGTAGGGTGTCGTTTTATTCGGCTTATGTTTGAAAAGACCATGTAAAACATGGTATTACACCAATCTCCTAGATTTTTGCCCGGAAAAGAAATCAACTTTAGCGTTTACTAACGTTGAAGTACCATGCGCGCAGCGGGTAAAGCTGAAAAATTGATTTTTTCTTGTGCAGTATCCAATCAGGCTAACAATTCGGAGGGTCATGCAATGACAATGAGTACAACAGCCGGCACGGTGGCGGGCGCTCAAGCCAACCCGGTGACAGGCAAAGCCGCTGCGGTGGAGCAGTACAACTACGACATCGTTAAAAAATTCGCCATCATGTCCCTCGTTTGGGGCGTTTTGGGGATGTTTGCTGGTGTGTGGATTGCCAGTGAGCTGGCATGGCCGTTTTTGAACTTTGATGTGGCGGAAATTACCTTCGGGCGTCTGCGTCCGGTGCACACCACGCTGGTGATTTTCGGTTTTGGCGGTAGTGCGCTGTTTGCAACGTCCTATTACATTGTGCAACGCACCTGCCAGGCGCGCCTGTGGGGCGGTCGCTGGCTGGCTGAGTTCACCTTCTGGGGCTGGCAGGTTGGTGTGGGTGCGGGCGTGCTTCTGTACATGATGGGCTTTACTCAAGGCCGCGAGTACGCTGAATTCGTCTGGCCGCTCGACATTGCCATTACAGTGGTGTGGGTTGCCTACTTCCTCGTGTTCACCATGACTCTCGTGAAGCGTTCGCAGCCACATATTTATGTGGCGAACTGGTTCTTCATGGCCTTCATCCTGGCGACGGCGTTGTTGCATATCTTCAACAACCTCGCTGTACCTGTGTCGTTCACCAGCCTTGAGTCCTATAGCCTGTTCTCAGGCGTACAGGATGCAATGACCCAGTGGTGGTACGGTCACAACGCGGTAGGTTTCTTCCTTACCGCAGCCTTCCTCGGCATGATGTACTACTTCGTGCCCAAGCAGGCCGGTCGCCCGATCTACTCCTATCGCCTGTCCATCGTTCACTTCTGGGCACTGTCGTTCCTCTACATGTGGGTCGGTACGCACCACCTGCACTGGACGGCCATTCCTGACTGGACTTCAACTCTGGCGGCAACCTTCTCCATCCTGCTGTTGTTGCCTTCCTGGGGCGGCATGATTAACGGTGTGATGACGCTGTCCGGCGCGTGGGACAAGCTGCGCACCGATCCGATCATTCTCTTCATGATTACTTCGCTGTCCTTCTACGGTATGTCTACCTTTGAAGGCCCGCTGATGTCACTTAAAAGCGTGAACGCCCTGTCGCACTACACCGACTGGACCGTGGGTCACGTGCACTCGGGTGCTCTTGGCTGGGTAGCAATGATTACTTTTGGTTCGTTCTATCACCTGATCCCGCGTCTGTGGGGCGTGGCCAAGGGCATGCATAGCACCAAGCTGATCTACGTCCACTTCTGGCTGGCGACCATCGGCATCGTGCTTTACATCTCTTCCTTGTGGGTCGCAGGTATCGGCCAGGGCTTGATGCTGCGTGCCTTCGATGAATACGGCAACCTGGGTTACACCTTCATTGAAACCGTGACCTTCATGCACCTGCCTTATGTGGTGCGTGCAATTGGTGGCATGTTCTTCCTCGCCGGCATCATCCTCATGGTTTACAACGTGTACATGACGATTGCCGGTGCCAAGCGCAGTGTTGAAGTTGATGTGACCGCGCGCTCTGCCGCTGTCGCTCGCTGATTGGAGAGAATCGAATGAAGCATGAAAGCGTTGAAATTAATGCCGGGTTACTGATTGTTCTGACCCTGGTGGTCATCAGTATCGGTGGGTTGGTTGAGATCGTTCCGCTGTTCCACATCAAGGACACCGTGGAAGAAGTGAAAGGCGTGCGCCCCTACACCCCCTTGGAGTTGCGTGGACGTGATCTTTACATTCGTGAAGGTTGCTACGCCTGTCACTCGCAGATGATCCGCCCCTTCCGTGATGAGTACCTGCGCTATGGTCACTATTCATTGGCGGCGGAATCCAAGTACGACCACCCCTTCCAGTGGGGCTCCAAGCGTACCGGTCCGGATATCGCACGTTTGGGTGAAAAATATTCCGACCAGTGGCAAACCCAGCACTTGGTGAAGCCGCAGGCATTGGTGCCGGAGTCGATTATGCCTCCCTACCCGTGGTTGCTGAAAAACGAGCTGATGTATACCGACATCGAAAATCGCATGAAGGCGCTCAAGGCTACCGGCGTGCCTTACTCCCTGACCGCAGAAGAGTATCAAGCCAACGTGACCAACTTTGGTCAGCCGATGGCCGATAAGTTGCACATTCCAAACGGCAAAGCCACGCTTGAAGCGGAAGCCAAAGGGCGCAATTGGGATGGTGACAAAGAGCGTATTACTGAAATGGATGCGATGGTGGCTTACCTGCAAATGCTGGGTACGTTGGTTGACTTCAAAAAGTATGACCAGGGTTATTTTGCAAGTTTCCGCTAATGGCCGTATGCGGTTGTTTGTGAGCTTGAGTAGGCTTCAGCGCATGTCAAAGGTGAATGTAAATGTCTGATCTATGGATGTGGTTGGGAAACTTGACCAACAGTAAAGTCACGGCATTGCTGATCTTTTTCACGAGTTTCGTCGTGATCGTGCTCTACGTCTACAGCGGCAAAAAACGCAAGGTCAGGCTTGAATCTTACAAAGACATTCCATTTGTTGACGATCACGACAAGATTCCAGGCTCCTCCGCCGGATCAAATAAGGGAGATAACTAATCATGGCGCTCTCAAGCGATAAGAAGCCCGCACAGGTTGAAACCACCGGGCATGTGTGGGATGGCGATTTGCGTGAATACAATAATCCGCTGCCGCGTTGGTGGTTGTGGACGTTTTACGCCACCATTGTGTTTGCGGTTGTGTACTGGATCATGTATCCCGCATGGCCAGTATTTAAGACCTTTACCCCAGGTCTTTCCACGCTAACCATCGAGAAGGATGGAAAGATGGTGGAAGTGCCCTGGAACTCGCGCAACCTGTTTATTCAGGAAATGCAGGTCAGTCCCTCGGCGGTACGTCAGCGTGAGTTTGTCGAAAAAGTAAGCAATGCGAGCTTTGAGCAGATTGTGGCTGATCCAAGCATGATGGCTTTTGCACGCTCCATGGGTGCGGGGCTGTTCGGCGACAACTGCGCCGCCTGCCATGGTCAAGGCGGTCAGGGAAATCTTCCCGGCTATCCTAGCCTAGCGGATAACGACTGGCTGTGGGGCGGTTCGTTCGCCACCATCAGCACCGATATCCAGAAAGGCTTGAAGGGCAATATGCCCGCCTTTCCGACCATTCAAGGCGCGGCGTTGACCGATCTGGCCAACTATGTACTGAGTATGTCTGGTGTTGAAACCGATGCAGCTTCGGCCATGCGTGGCAAGGCTGGGTTTGCCATGTGTGCAGCCTGCCATGGCGCAGAGGGGAAAGGTAATCCGATGCTTGGTGCTCCAAACCTGACCGACATGGCTTGGTCAAACATTGATGTCGTGGGAGCGCCTACGGTGGATGCCAAGCGCAAGATGATCGAGGGCGTGGTGTCCAAGGGTATTCAGCGTCAAATGCCCGGTTTTACCAATCGCCTGACTCCAGTGGAGATCAAGATGTTGACCGTGTACGTGCATGAGCTGTCCGGCGGGCAATAAGCTGCGTAGCGTGTGAGATTTGAAAGGCCGGCTTTGCCGGCTTTTTTATGAGCAAAATTTATGGAGCCTCAGCGGGCGAGGGATGCGAGTGTATGCGTTACGACGATGCGATCAACCTTATGGCGTTTGAGTTGGGTCAGACATTGGCGGCGCGAGGCCTGATGCTGGCAGTGGCAGAGTCCTGCACGGGTGGTTGGCTGTCCAAGGCGGTGACGGATATTGCGGGCAGTTCTGCATGGTTTGACCGTGGATTCGTGACCTACAGTAATCAGGCCAAGCAGGACATGCTGGGCGTAGCGGAAGCTGTATTGCGCAGCCATGGGGCAGTGAGTGAGGCGAGTATTTTGGCCATGGCAGAGGGGGCGCTGGAGCACAGCCTGGCAGATATCAGCGTGGCGATCAGTGGCATTGCCGGTCCGGGTGGGGCAACACCCGGCAAACCTGTCGGCACGGTATGGTTGGCTTGGGCGCGGCGAGGAGAGCAGGCCAGGGCACGACGCTTCGTGTTTGATGGTGATCGTGAAGCAATCCGTGCTCAGGCCGTGGTGGCGGGGATTGATGGAGTTTTACTTTTACTGCCTGCGATTTGATTTGTCGCTACCTAATCCGGGCGTGTACCGGATTGGGTAGGGCTGAGAAACCCATGGATGAGTTTCTCCGCATCCTGATAAAACAGGCTTTGTACGGTTATCGTCACGACAGCATCGGTTATTGTGCTTTTGGCGTAAAATCCCTTGCCATGTTTGGTTTTCAAGGTCGTTGCGCGTGGTTTTATGACCGAATTCCTGCTTATTTTCATCAGTACGGTGCTGGTCAATAACTTCCTGTTGGTGAAGTTTCTTGGCCTGTGTCCGTTTATGGGCGTTTCGCGCAAGCTGGAAACGGCCATGGGCATGGGTTTGGCTACCACCTTTGTGCTCACGCTTTCCTCGGTATTGAGCCATCTGGCGCAAAACTACCTGCTGGAGCCGTTCGGGCTGGAGTATCTGCGCACCATCGCCTTTATTGTTTTGATTGCGGCGGTGGTGAATTTCACTGAAATGGCGCTGAAAAAAGCCAGTCCGGTGTTGCACAACGTATTGGGTATTTATCTGCCGCTGATTACCACCAACTGCGCGGTCTTGGGGGTGGCGCTGTTGAACGTGCAGGAAGAACACAATCTGGCGCAGGCTGCCGTGTATGGCTTTGGCGCGGCGGTGGGGTTTTCGCTGGTGCTGGTGTTGTTTGCCGCGATGCGTGAGCGGCTGGCGGCTGCGGATGTGCCCAAGCCGTTTGTGGGCACACCGATCGGTCTGGTGACTGCGGGCTTGATGGCCTTGGCATTCATGGGCTTTGCCGGGTTGGTCAAAGTCTGATGCTTAGCGCACTTCTGGTTTTTACCCTCCTGGCCCTGGTGTTGGGGCTGCTGCTCGGTTATGCCGGGCAGGCGTTCAAGGTCGAGGGAGATCCGCTGGCAGACAAAATCGACGCGCTGCTGCCGCAAACGCAGTGTGGGCAGTGCAGCTATCCCGGTTGCCGCCCGTATGCGGAGGCGATTGCGCGCGGCGAGGCCGACATCAACCAATGTCCGCCCGGCGGCGAGGCCACAATCAAGGCCTTGGCCGACTTGCTGGGGGTTGAAGCCAAGCCGCTCAGCGCCGAGCACGGGGTTGAAAAACCGAAAAGCGTGGCCTGGATTGATGAGCAGGTGTGCATCGGGTGCACGCTGTGCATTCAGGCCTGCCCGGTGGATGCAATCTTGGGCGCACCCAAGTTGATGCATACGGTGATTGTTGATGAATGCACGGGCTGTGAGTTGTGTGTTGCGCCCTGTCCGGTCGATTGCATTTATATGCTGCCGCTGGTGCCTGCGTTGGAGCAGTGGCGTTGGCCAAGCCCAGAGGAGCGTTTGGAGATTGCGGAAACGGGTCGCGTGGGTGAGACGTTATGACTGAACGCATCCTGCACCGTTTCCCCGGCGGATTTCATCCTGAGCAGCATAAGAGCGAATCGAATGCCACGCCGATACGCATGGCGGGTATGCCTGCGCAATTGGTCATTCCGCTAAAGCAGCATATCGGCGCGACTGCGGAGGTGATGGTTAAGGTCGGTGAGCGCGTGCTGCGCAATCAGCGTTTGGCCAAGGCTGATGGTTATGTCAGTGCGCCACTGCATACGCCGACGTCCGGGGTGGTCACGGCGATTGAAGAGCGAGCTGTGCCGCATCCTTCCGGCCTGTATGCACCGTGCATCGTGTTGAGTCCCGATGGTCTGGACGAGGCCATGCAGGCGTTTGAGCCGTGGGCGGATTTTGGCTCGGTTTCACCCTTGTTGTTGCGTGAGCGGGTACGTGATGCGGGCGTGGTGGGTTTGGGCGGGGCGGTGTTTCCGAGTGCGGTGAAACTGGCGGGAACGCCCGGCACGCCGATTCACACCGTATTGCTCAATGGTGCCGAATGCGAACCGTATATCACCTGCGACGATCGTCTGATGCGCGAACGTGCCGATGAGGTGCTGCGTGGCGGGCAGATTCTTTTGCATGTATTGGGTGCGCAAACCTGTCTGGTCGGGGTGGAGGACAACAAGCCGGAAGCGATTGCCGCGTTGCGTGCGGCTTTGATGGCGCTCGGTGACGCGCGTTTCGAGATTGTACCGATTCCGACGCTGTATCCCTCCGGTGCGGAGAAGCAGCTAATCTACATCCTGACCGGCGAAAAAATCAGCCGGGAAAGGCGAGTGACCGAGCGGGGTTTTCTGGGGCACAACGTGGCGACTGCGGCGGCGATTTACCGTGCCGTGGTCTTGGGTGAACCGGTGACGCGCCGGGTGGTGACCCTGACCGGTAGCGGTGTGCAGGCTCCCGGCAATTGGGATGTGCCGCTGGGAATGTTGGCGAGTGATTTGATCGCTCAGGCCGGGGGCTATCAGCCCGATGTGGCGCGGCTGGTGTTTGGCGGGCCGATGGGTGGTTTTGCGCTGGCCACGGACGAGGTTCCTGTGACCAAGGCGGCGAATTGCCTGTTGGCGCTGGCCGCCAAGGATGCGCCGGTCGAACCTTTGCCCATGCCCTGTATCCGTTGCGGCAAATGCGCCGAGGGCTGTCCTGTCGAGTTGCAGCCGCAGCAAATGCTATGGGATGCGCGTGCAGGTGATTTCGAGCGGGCAGAAAAGCAGGACAGCCTGTTCGAGTGTATCGAGTGCGGGATATGTTCGGCAGTGTGCCCGTCGCATATCCCGCTGGTGCAGTATTTTCGTTATGCCAAAACCGAGATTTGGCAGCGCGAGCGTGAGCATGAAAAATCCTCCCTTGCCCGCGAGCGTTTCGAGTTCCGCAATACACGAATCGAACGCGATAAACAGGAACGTGAAGCCATGCTGGCACAAAAGCGCGCCCAGCTTGCAGCGCAAAAGGTCAGCGAGTCGCCTGCCAGTGGGGTATCGGCCGGTGGAGTATCGGTCAGCGGAGCCGCCCCGGATGACAAACAGCGCGCGATTGCAGAGGCCATGGCGCGTGCCAAGGCGCGCAAGGAAGCTGCTCAGGCTGAAAAGCAGGCCGCTCCATCGCAGGATGAGGGCACATCAGCGTGAGCAAGCCGCGTTTTGTCGATGCTCTTTGGCGCATGGCCTTGTTGATGCTGGTGGCCTTTGCGCTGGTTTTGGTGTTGATTCGCGGCCCGCTGGTCATGCCGCTGATTTTTTCCGGGATAC
This sequence comes from Halothiobacillus sp., assembly GCA_020061705.1. Classification (GTDB taxonomy): domain Bacteria; phylum Pseudomonadota; class Gammaproteobacteria; order Halothiobacillales; family Halothiobacillaceae; genus Thiofaba. The sequence goes on from JAGUXT010000019.1 coordinate 34,101, forward strand.
CGCTGGCATCTTTGCTGGAGCGCGTTATCTACACACCGCTCATGGGCTTGGTGGAGTCTAAACATCGTTTGGATGTTGCCATGTGGCTGATGATAGTCGCCGCGTATCTGCAATGGACGCTGTTAGGCACCTTGTTGTCGTACCTCTGGCAAGTCGTGCGCTATCGCCGTTTTTTGGCGACTCAGTCCAAGGAGACGGTTTGATGCGATTGATTTTAAAACCCGGCAGCCTGTCGGACTTTAGGAAACGTAGCGAAAATCTGGCTGGGCGAGGGCAGATTTTGCCACTTTTGCAGGGCAATAGTGGGTTCTATTACCCAAAAAAGCGGCAAAATATGCACCGCCCAGACGGATTTGCAGCCGATTCTCCTAAAGCCCGACTGGCTGCTTGCTCAGTGTCGACTCATTCAAGTGGGCAGGGCTTGTCATGAATATTGTTTTGCTGCATGGCATCTTCGACAGCGGACGCATTTTCGACAAGCTGGTGCGCGCCCTCGAGGCCGAAGGGCATGTTTGTCATGCGCCATCCATGCAGCCCGCGGATGGGCGGCATGGCATTCACCATCTTGCGTGTTCGGTCGAGCGCTATATTGCTGAGCATCTGCCGCAAAATGCGCCTTTCCTGCTGGTCGGCTTCAGCATGGGTGGCATCGTGTCGCGCCAATATCTGCAGGTTTTGGGTGGGTGCGAGCGTGTGCCGGTTTTTTTCTCCATTTCCTGCCCCCATGCAGGCTCGCTGGCTACTTATCTGTATTTTGGCCAGGGCGCACGGGACATGCGTCCGGGAAGCGCGCAATTGGCGCAGCTTAAGGCAAGCGAATCGACTCTTGACGGTATGCAGATTCACAATTACTGGACATCGCTGGATCTGGTCATTATTCCCGCCAGCCATTGCCGCTGGGCGCGGGCGGACACTGAAATGGAAACGCGCGTATTGCTGCATCGCTGGATGCTCAGTGACCGTCAGGTGTGTGCGGATATCGTGCGCCGCGCAGGCGAAGCAGCGGCCAGATTAGAGCGCTTAGAGCGTCCTCAACGAGACTAAACTCATGCGATTTCCCACCACAACCTCCCCACATGTTGCGCCAGCCAACGCGCTTAGCCAGCTCATGCGTCAGGTACTGCTGGCGTTGATTCCGGGCAGTATGGCGGCTATTTATTTCTTCGGCTGGGGTGTGCTGATCAATATTCTGTTGAGCGTGGCCGCAGGTTTGCTCAGCGAAGCCTTGATGCTGGCGCTGCGCGGGCGTCCGCTCAAGCCTTTCCTCAGTGATGGCAGCGTGATTGTTTCGGCATGGTTGCTGGCAGTGTGTCTGCCGCCGCTTGCGCCATGGTGGTTGCCCGTGGTCGGCATCAGTTTTGCCGTCGTGTTTGCCAAACACTTGTATGGCGGGCTGGGTTACAACCTGTTCAACCCGGCCATGGTGGGTTATGCGGTTTTGCTGGTGTCATTCCCCAAGGAGATGACGCAATGGGGGCTGCCGCACAGCCTGGCGGAACATCCGCTTGGTCTGGGCGAGAGCCTGGCCCTGGTGTTTGGCGGGGCGCTGCCGCCCGGCGTGGCCTGGGATGGCCTGAGCGGTGCGACCCCGCTGAATCTGTACAAAACCGAGCTGGGGCAAGGTCTAAGCTGGGACGCCATGACCCAGGCCGCGATGTTTACCCCATGGGGGGGCATCGGCTGGCAGTGGATGGCGCTGGCCTGGCTGCTCGGTGGGCTGTGGCTGTTGTGGCAAAAGGTCATTACCTGGCGGATTCCCGTGTCGATTCTTTTCACATTCACCGTGTTGAGTCTGGGTTTTCACCTTTACGACCCGGTACACTTCGCCCCACCGCTGTTTCATCTGCTCAGTGGCGGTTTGATGTTGGGTGCGTTCTTTATCGCCACCGATCCGGTCAGCGCCGCGACCACCGCGCGCGGGCAGTTGATCTTTGGCGCGGGTATCGGCGTGCTGGTGTTCGTGATTCGCGGCTTTGCGGGTTTTCCGGATGGCGTGGCGTTTGCGGTGTTGTTGATGAATATCGCCGCGCCGCTGATCGACCACTACACCCCGGCCAAACCCTTCGGGCGGCACAAACCATGAACAAGCTGCAAATTATGCTGACCGGTCTGGTGTTGGCAGCGTTTAGCGTGCTTGGTGTGGGCATTGTGGCGTTTATGCACCAGCAAACCGAGCCTTTGATCCAAAAGCAAACCGAAGCCGCTTTGAATCGACAATTGGCGGCCGTATTGCCCGCAGGTTTTGACAATGACCCGGCGGCCACAGCGCGACCTTTAGCCCATAATGCCCTGCTTGGCGGCAAGGGCAAGCCGATACTTTACACCGCACGCAAGGGCGGGGCGGTGATTGGATGGGCGCTGCGGGTGATCGCGCCGAATGGATACAGTGGCGCGATTCATCTGCTGATCGGAGTCGATACGCAAGGACGGGTGGTGGGCGTGCGCGTGGTCGAACACAAGGAAACCCCCGGTCTGGGCGATCCGATAGAGGAAGCAAAATCGGACTGGATTCATGCTTTTCAAGGCAAATCGCTGCACGATCCATCCGGCAAGGGCTGGGGTGTGAAAAAGGACGGCGGTGTGTTCGACCAGTTCACTGGCGCCACCATTACGCCGCGTGCCGTGGTGCAGGCGGTGCAGCGTGCCTTGTTGTACGTTGAGCAGCACAAAACCGAGCTAATGGAGATGCAACCATGACCAGTCAGGTCGAGGCAATGCCGGGGGATGCCCCAGAGCTAAGCGTCAAGCCAGTACCCAGCGGGCCAAGCTACCGCCAGTTGGCGTTGGATGGCCTGTGGCGCAATAACCCGGCGCTGGTACAGGTTTTGGGCTTGTGTCCGTTGCTGGCGATTTCCAATACCACGGTCAATGCGCTGGGTCTTGGTCTGGCCACACTTTTAACCTTGCTGGTGAGCAATACGCTGGTGTCAGTGATTCGCCACTGGGTGCGCCCTGAGATACGTTTGCCGGTGTTTGTGCTGGTGATTGCGGCGGTGGTGACGGCGATCGAGTTGGCGATGAACGCCTGGTTGCATGGCCTATACCTCGTATTGGGCATCTTTTTGCCGCTGATCGTGACCAATTGCATCATTATCGCGCGTGCAGAAGGTTTTGCAGCCAGACATGATGTAGGGCGCGCGGCCTTTGATGGCCTGATGATGGGTGCGGGGTTTGCCCTGGTACTCGTTGCGCTGGGAATGGTGCGCGAAGTTCTGGGGCAGGGAACCTTGTTTGCCAATGCACACTTGATGTTCGGCGAATGGGGTCGCGGTTTGACCGTGCAGGTCATGCCCGAGAATTACGGCTTTTTGCTGGCTATCCTGCCGCCGGGCGCGTTTATTGCGTTGGCGTTGTTGATCGCCTTGAAGAATGCGCTGGATCAGCGGCGGGTTAACTGAGCCTTTATCGGGCAAACGCCTGTTAAGTGGCACGCCGCCCGCGCCACATGCCCCACAACACCCAGGCCGAGCCGCCCACTGCCCATATCAACAACGGAATCACGATCCAGCGTCCCTCGGGGTAGCCACCGTCAAACGGTATGACGGCAAGCGCTGCGCCGATCAGAATGATGGCCAGAATGGGACGCCCCCAGCGCACATTCAGCGGGAAACAGCGCACCAGGCGCATTCCCAGTCCGGCCGCCAGCCAGCCGATCAGGGCACCGGCCAGAATATCCTGTGGCCAGTGAGCCCCGACAATGATGCGCGACAAGGCCGGAATCAGCGCCAGCCCTGCGGCGAGCAGGACGCCCTGCCAGGGCAGGCGCAAGGCGAGGGCGAACACCCCGGCTGTGACTAGCGCGGTGGTGGCGTGACCGGAGGGAAAGGCCTTGCTGTGCAGGCTGTGGCCGATGATGTGCAACAGGTGTTCCGGATACACGCCGGCAGGGCGCACCTGGTTCATGGCGGGTTTGATGTCGTGCACGATCAGGGTGGCCACAATGCCCGCCAGCACTGCGACCCATACCAGTTCAGGCTTTCGCCACACCAGGGGCAGCAGCAAGACCACGGCGGGCAAGGTATCGGCCAAAAGGCTCATGCCTGCCCAGAAGCTGATCCACAGCAACGCTTTGTCCAGGCCAAGCCCGGCACCTAGCGAGTTGATAAAAAAGAAGGCATTGACGTTGTTGCCCTGCGGCCAGGCCAAAGCCAGCAAAACGGCAAACAATGCGGTCATTGCCCAGTAGGCCCGACGCGCGGCGGCATCGACAAAGATCGACTCCGCCACAGGATTTAAGCGTTTTTCCATGCTACGTCATCGTTTTCAGGGGAGGCATCCTTGTTGCGCACGATGTAACTCTTGCGCTCCTGCGATTCGAAATATACCCGCGATACCATTTCGGCCAAAACCCCGGTGGTGAGCATTTGCACGCCGACAAGAATCAGCAGGATCGAGGTAAAAAACAGCGGACGTGTACCGATGCTCTCGCCAAAAAGCTTCAGTACCAGCATGTAACTCATCAACACGCCGCCCAAGCCCCCCAGACCCAGGCCTACCATGCCGAAAAAATGCCCCGGACGCGCCGAAAAGCGCATGAAGAAGAACACTACCAGCAAGTCGATAATGACGCGGAAGGTGCGCGAAATACCGTATTTGGACACGCCATGCGTACGCGCATGGTGCGAGACGACTTCTTCGGCAATGCGGTTGGGCGCGGTATAGGTTGCAAGCCAAGCTGGAATGAAGCGGTGCATTTCGCCATATAAACGAATGCTTTTCACCACTTCGGCACGGAAGACCTTCAGGCTGCAACCATAGTCATGCAGATGCACCCCGGTAATTTTGCGAATCAATTTATTGGCAATGCGCGAAGGAATTTTGCGCATAATCACCGCATCCTGGCGGTTCTTGCGCCAGCCGGAGACTAAGTCCAAGTCTTCATCAAGCAGGCGATTGACCATGCGCGGAATGTCGATGGGGTCGTTCTGCAGATCGCCATCCAGGGTGGCAATCACATCGCCGCGCGCCAGATCAATGCCTGCCTGCATGGCGGCGGTCTGGCCGAAATTACGTCGTAGCTCGACCACGCGTACATGCTCGCCGTATTGTGCCTGCCCTTCGCGCATGGTGGCCAGGGTGGCATCCGAGCTACCATCGTTGACCAGCAATACTTCCCAGGGCATGGGGTAGCTGCCCAGAACTTCATGTACACGCGCCAGCATGGGCATGACATTGTCCTGTTCGTTGTACATGGGGATGACGAGGGATAAGCGGTGGTCGGTCGTTGTAGTCATTCTGGGTTCGTGGTTTTATGAGGTGGAGGCATGGTAGCCGATTTGCCCGCAATCAGCATGGCAAGCAGGCCAAAGACCAGACTTGTGCCCAGCAAGAACAGATGAGTGTTGATCGCCGCCGTGGTTGCTGACGCAAGTTCCAGCCCCTGGGGCAGCAGGGCAGCCAGCATTCCCGCCTCATAGGTGCCAAACCCGCCCGGCGCATGAATCGGCAACACCGAGGTCACTTCACCGCCCAGCACGCCAAGACCTGCGCCCGTCCAGGAGATCGGCACAAACTGGCGCAGCACCCAGGCCAGTGCGGCCAGCTTGACCAGCCAGTTGGCCCATGTGAGCAGCACACCACGTGCAAAATGCGCCGCATCATGCGGCAGCCCGGCGAGCAGCTTCTCGAACAGACCACGCAACTTGCCTGCGTTGAGCCGGGCAACCCGAGCACCCAGCCACCCACGCAACGCCCAAAGCACAAACGGTGCGATCAAGGCGAGCAGCACCAGCCCCAGCGCCAAGGCTTCTATTTTCGCCAGCCACAACAGACTGCCCAGCGCCAAAGCCGCCAATACCTGCGCATCCACCAGGCGAATCCAGAATAACCCCGCCAGGGCATACGCCGGATCGGTGCCGAAGTTTTGCCGCATCAGTAGTGGAAAACTCAATTCCCCGGCGCGCATCGGCAACAGATTGTTCCACAGGTTGTGCTGCAAATTGAGTGACAAAACCGCGCCAAAAGCCCCGCGAATTTCGAAATGATCGGCCACCCGCCAGGCGCGCAGAACATAACTTGTCAGCATCAAGCCAATCGCCAAGGCCAGGCCGCCCAATGAAATGCTTGTCCAGGGCGCAAGCAAACGCGCCCAGCCAAATGCCCATTCGATGACTAGGGCTAGGAGGAGAACCAGCAGATAGGGCAGTAAGGTGCGAATCGACATGTTATTTGGGGTGCTGCTGCCCAATAAATTGGCAAAGTGCATCTTGTGCGGCAGACAGCGCATCTTTGCTGACGATGGCAAACGATTTGATAACCAAGCTGACATTCAGTGTGACCACACGGTCAATACGAATCCAGCTCGCTACGGGCAAAGCGCCTGCATCAAGATCCTCAATGCCGAGTGGGATGGCAAGCTCATGATGCGAGCGTGAGGTCACCGCCAAGGCAATAAAATCGCCGTAACCATCCGGCGTGGTTAGCGCAAGCACAGGGCGGCGCTTGCTGGATGATAGATCCGTGAATGGGAATGGCACTAGAAGTAGGGCGCCGGGCTTAAACATGATTCCAAACCTCATCGTCTGGATTGTCCCAGACGTGTTCGAGAGCATTGCTTTGAGCCTGCACCAGATTTTGCCATTCCTGATTTTCCTGTCGTGTCTTGAGATAGCCAATGAAATCCAGTACTTCACGCGCTTGCTCAATCGGCAGGGTTTTAGCCTGTTCCTGAATCATTTCCGCCCATGTCATTGATCTGTTCCTCGCTCAGTACAAGTCGATGTGTTCTTCATGCCGCTATAATGCCCCATCTTTAACACCGCACCGAACTCTTACATCATGGAAAAAACCTACGAACCCCACGCCATTGAAGCCCGTTGGTATGCAGCCTGGGAGCAGGCGGGGTACTTTGCACCCAGGGAAAACGCTGCTGCGCCTGCCTACTGCATTATGCTGCCGCCGCCGAATGTGACCGGCAGCCTGCACATGGGGCATGCGTTTCAGGACACCATCATGGATGCGCTGACCCGCTATCACCGCATGAAGGGCGAGCCGACGCTGTGGCAGCCGGGTACGGATCATGCCGGGATTGCAACCCAGATGGTGGTGGAGCGTCGCCTGGCCGCGCAGGGCTTGAGCCGTCACGATGTGGGGCGCGAGGCGTTTATTGACAAGGTTTGGGAGTGGAAGGGCGAGTCGGGCGATACGATTACCCGCCAGATGCGCCGTCTGGGCGCTTCGCCGGACTGGTCGCGCGAGCGTTTCACCATGGATGAAGGGCTGTCGGATGCGGTGAAGGAAACCTTCGTGCGTCTGTATGACGATGGCCTGATCTATCGCGGCAAGCGTCTGGTCAACTGGGACCCGGTGCTGCACACGGCGGTGTCGGATCTGGAAGTTATCAGCGAAGAAGAAAATGGCTCGATGTGGCATTTTCACTATACGTTAAGCGATGGCAGTGGACATTTAACCGTCGCCACCACCCGCCCGGAAACCATGCTCGGCGACACCGCCGTGGCGGTGAACCCTGAGGATGAACGCTATAAGCATATGATTGGCAAGACGATTACCCTGCCGCTGGTCGGGCGCGAGATTCCGATCATTGCGGATGATTACGTCGATATGGCGTTTGGCACCGGCTGCGTGAAAATCACCCCGGCGCATGATTTCAATGACTATGCCATTGGACAGCGGCATAACCTGCCGATGATTTGTGTGCTGACCAACGATGCGCGCATCAACGACAACAGCCCGGAGAAATACCGTGGCCTTGACCGCTTTGAGGCGCGTGATGTGATCGTGCACGACTTGAAGGAGCTTGATCTGCTCGGCGAGATCAAGCCGCACAAGCTGATGGTGCCGCGTGGCGACCGCACCGGCGCGGTGATCGAGCCGATGCTGACCGACCAGTGGTTTGTTGATCTGACCCGTGAAGTGCAGCCCGATGGTCGCCCCGGCGGCAAGACCGCCATCACTGACCCGGCGCTGGCCTGCGTGCATGATGGTCGCGTCAAGTTCGTGCCGCAGAACTGGGAAAACACCTATTTCCAATGGCTGAACAATATCCAGGACTGGTGCATCAGCCGCCAGATCTGGTGGGGTCACCGCATTCCGGCCTGGTATGACGCAGGCGGCAATGTGTATGTCGCCCGCGACGAGGCTGAGGCGCGCAGCAAGTACAACCTGCCTGCCGCGACCGCGCTGAATCAGGATAACGATGTGCTGGACACCTGGTTCTCCTCCGCCCTGTGGCCGTTCTCTACCCTCGGCTGGCCCGAAAAAACCCCGGAGCTTGCGACCTTCTACCCCACCAGCGTGCTGGTCACCGGCTTCGACATTATCTTTTTCTGGGTCGCACGCATGGTGATGATGGGTAACTACTTCATGGGCGAGGTGCCGTTCCGCGAGGTCTACGTCCACGGTCTGGTGCGCGACGCGCAGGGGCAGAAAATGTCCAAGTCCAAGGGCAACGTGCTCGACCCGATTGACCTGATCGACGGCATCGACCTGGAAAGCCTGGTGCAGAAGCGCACTAGTGGCCTGATGCAGCCGCAGATGGCGAAAAAAATCGAGAAAGACACGCGCAAGGAGTTCCCGGAAGGCATTCCCGCGCTGGGAACCGACGCGATGCGCTTTACCTTCGCTGCGCTGGCCTCCAACGGGCGCGATATTCGCTTTGATTTGCAGCGTGTGGAGGGTTATCGCAATTTCTGCAACAAGCTGTGGAACGCCAGCCGCTTTGTGTTGATGCAGTGCGAAGAACATGACACCGGGCTGGAAGGCGATGTGTCGCTCACCTTGGCCGACCGCTGGATTATCAGCCGCTTACAACAGCTCGAAACCGAGGTGATTCGCCAGTTCGAGGCTTACCGCTTCGATTTGGCGGCGCAGGCGCTGTACGAATTCACTTGGAACGAGTATTGCGATTGGTATCTGGAACTGACCAAGCCTGCCTTGCGCACGGGTGATGAACAGACCCAGCGCGGAACACGCCGTACCTTGGTACGAGTCCTGGAAACCCTGTTGCGCCTGCTGCATCCGATCATGCCGTTCATTACCGAAGAAATTTGGCAGCGGGTTGCGCCGCTGGCGGGCAAACAAGGTGCAACCATCATGCTGCAAGCCTTCCCGCAGCCGGATGCCAGCCGTATCGACGAGGGCGCATTGGCGGATATTGAATGGCTCAAGACCTTCGTGCTCGGCGTGCGCAAGATTCGTGCGGACATGGACATTGCGCCGGGCAAGCCGCTGCCGGTGTTGTTGGGTAAGGCAACACAGAATGACCGTCGCTTGCTGGACGCCAACGCCAGCTTCATCACCTCGCTGGCGCGGGTGGAAAGCATCAGCGTATTGGATGATGAGTCCGCCGCGCCGGAGTCTGCCGTGGCGCTGGTTGGCGAAATGAAAGTGATGATCCCGCTGGCGGGTTTGATCGACAAGGACGCTGAACTGGCGCGCTTGGCGAAGGAAATCGAGCGTTTGAGCAAGGAACTGGACAAATGTCGCGCCAAGCTCGGCAACGCCGCCTATACCGATAAAGCCCCGCCCGCGGTGGTCGAACAAGAACGCCAGCGCGAGCGCGACTACAGCTCAGCACTGGAGCAGTTGCAGGCGCAGCATGTGAAGATTGGCGCGCTGTGAACGATGAGTTAAAGGTCATCATCATTGCTGGCCCCAACGGTGCGGGTAAAACCACGTTTGCGCGTGAATTTTTGCCTCATGAGGCGAGCTGCCCGGTGTTTGTGAACGCTGACTTGATCGCCGCCGGGTTGGCTCCTTTCGCGCCGGAAACTGCCGCTGTTACGGCCGGGCGCGTGATGTTGCAGGAGTTGGCGCGTCATTGTGCATCGCGCCGGAGCTTTGCTTTTGAAACGACACTTTCCGGGCGCGCTTATTTGCACCACATCCGCCAGTGGCAGGCGGCAGATTACCGCGTCAAGCTGATCTTTCTGCAACTCGACAGCGCTGAAGAAGCCATTGCTCGCGTGGCACAGCGCGTTCGTCAAGGCGGTCACTCTATTCCCGAAGCCACTATTCGGCGACGCTTTGTCGCCGGGCGGGAGAACTTCACACGGCTTTATGCGCCGCAAGTCGACGCATGGGCGCTGTATGACAACGCGGGCACACAGCCCGTGCTGCTGGACTGGAGCGAAAAACCATGAATAAGCAACCGATCGAAATGGCGCGTGATGCCGATCTGCGTCTCTCCCAACAGGCTTTGCAGCGTGCGGCGCAGCGCGCGCGAGAGCTGGCCGTGCAAACGGGCACGGCCATCGTGGTGAGTCACCTTGGGGTGATCGAACAGATCAATCCCAAGGCGGAGGTGGCAGCTCAATGTGTTCAGGAGCCGGTCAAACCCTATGGCGACAAGCCATGAATGTGCCGTATGTGAAGGCTTGCCTGATATGAGTGATGCCACCACCATCCCCGAGTCTGAAATCGAATTCACTGCCATCCGCGCCAGCGGGCCGGGCGGGCAGAATGTGAACAAGGTCTCGACGGCGGTGCATCTGCGCTTTGATGTACGCGCTTCGTCGCTGCCGGAGGAGATGAAAGAGCGCGTGCTGGCGGCGCACGACTCACGCATCAGCCGTGACGGGGTGATTATCATCAAGGCACAGCGGCACAACAGCCTGGAAAAAAACCGCGCCGATGCCATCGAACGCCTGCATGCATTGATCGCCAGCCTGACCCGCCCGATCAAACTGCGCAAACCCACCAAGCCCACGCGCGCATCCAAAACCCGGCGCATGGATAGCAAAACCAAGCACGGCCAAACCAAGGCTTTGCGCGGCAAAGTCACTGAATAAAGGGCACTTCTATAAACTCGCTGAAGCCGCGCGTCCTGTTCTCGCACCCCTTGGGCATCCTTGCCCAAGGCCTGCTGCGCAGGAAAGGCGCTCGAATCTGACTGCGACAAAATACGACTCAAAATGCTCACATATTGCGTATATGCTGCGCCTTTTCGTCGTATTTTGGCTTGTCCCAAATTGATAGACTGGTCGCCTTGATCGAATTTATAGAAGTACCCTAAAGGATTCTCGCCATGGCGCTTAGCTCCACGATTTACAAAGCCGATCTCGATATTTCCGATATGGATCGGCACTACTACGCCAATCATGCGCTCACCCTCGCCATGCATCCGTCGGAAAATGAAACGCGCTTGATGTTGCGCTTGTTGGCGTTTGCCCTGCATGCCAACGAGGCTTTGAGCTTTACGCGCGGGCTGTGTGCAGAAGACGAGCCGGATTTGTGGCAGAAGGATTTGACCGGTGACATTGAACTGTGGATTGAGGTTGGTCAGCCGGATGAGCGCCGCTTGCGCAAGGCCTGCGGGCGGGCGCGGCAGGTGGTTGTGTATAACTATTCGGCGCGTGCGGCGGCGATTTGGTGGGACAAGTCGGCCAAGGATTTTTCCAAGCTGAATAATTTAAGCGTGTTCGTGGTGGATGATGCCTCGGTCGAGGCGCTGGAGGCCTTGGCTGCGCGCACCATGCGCTTGTCGTTCACCATTCAGGATGGCGATGTATGGGTTTCAGATGGGGCGGTCAATGTTCCACTTGTTTTTCAAAAGCTTATGTAGGGCGCTTCCATACATTCGCTGAAACCGTCATGTCTGCGCCAAAAGCCGACTCACAATGCTTACATACTGCATGTATGCGGCGCTTTTACGCCGAATTTTGAACAGGCACCAAGCTTCAGGGCAGATCGAATAGCAGGAACTCCGCGTCCTTGCTCACTTCCCGGCTCTCGTCCTGCCCCTGTTTGTGGCCTTGGCTGAATTCCAGCATGGCCTCCTGCATGATCTTCGCACCGTCGCCTGCCTGCATCGTTATCCCGTTCAGGTTTAGCGTGCCGCGTACAAGATGCACATAGGCTCGACGCTGCGCATCCATCGGGTAACGAATGCGCTGCCCGCCATTGAGCAGCCCGGAGTAAATCAGGGCATCCTGAACCATTCTAAGCGAGCCGTCGCGACCGTCAGGGGAGGTTAAAAGTTTGAGCTCACCCACAACGAGCCCGCCAGGAATCGCTTGTTGCTGGTAGTTGGGTTCGATTCCACTCTGGTTGGGGGTCACCCAGATCTGCAAGAAATGCGTGCGTTCAGTGGACGATGGATTGAATTCGCTATGCGTGATGCCCCGGCCAGCGCTCATCAACTGCACTTCGCCGGGGCGCAGCACGGAGCCGCCGCCGGTGGAATCTTTGTGCGCCAGTGCACCCTCAAAGGACATAGCTGAGGATTTCCATGTCACGGTGTCCATGCGGGCTGAAGCCTGCATTGGACTCCACCATGTCGTCATTGATGACGCGGAGTACACCCCAGCCCATTTCGTTGGGGTCTTGGTAGTGTCCAAAGGAAAACGTGTGGCGACTGTCGAGCCAACCCGCCCGCACATGGCCTCGATCTCCAGACGGTCTGAGGGAAATCATGGAAAAACCTCCAATTGTCGCTGCTGATTAAATTGCACTGAGCTCGGCGATACGGGCTGCGGCGTGCAGTCTGGCCTTGCTTGCTGCCTCATCACCTTTTGCCAAGCCTTCGGCATAAACAAACTCCACCTCGGTAATGCCGACGAAGGCGAGGAAATCGCGCAAATAGGCGCTCTGCGTATCCATGAGTGTGCCGCTGTAGATGCCGCCGCGCGCGGCGAGGATGATGGCACGCTTGCCTTTGAGCAGACCTTCCGGGCCGTTGGATGTGTAGCGGAAGGTGATGCCCGCACGGGCAATGTGGTCGAAATAGGCTTTGAGGGTGGATGGAATGCCAAAGTTGTACATCGGCACGCCTATCGCGACCACGTCTGCAGCTTGCAACTCGGCGATCAGTTCATCCGACAGGCGCACGGCAGCCTGTAAATCGGCGTCGCGCTGTTCCGGCGGAGTGAAAAATGCATTCAGGGTACGTTCGTCCAGATGCGGGACGGGGTGGCGGGTCAGGTCGCGCAGTATGATGCGATCCTGCGGATGCTGGTTGTGCCAGGCCTGAACAAAGTCGTCAGCCAGACGATTGGCCTGACCCGCTGCGCGGGCGCTGGTGTTGATCTGAAGTAGGGTGCTCATGCTTAGGCTCTCTGTAATATTTTGATGGTGAATTGAGTCTATAGATCGACAATTTGATTAAAAAGCGCAATTATTTGGCCTAATTCATCGAAGTATTAGATTAATGACACATCCAAAAACCACACTGGAGCAATGGCGCGTCTTGCAGGCTGTGATCGAGCACGGCGGTTACGCGCAGGCCGCAGAAAAATTGCACCGCAGCCAGTCCTCGGTCAGCTATGCGCTTGCTCGCCTGCAAGACAGTCTGGGGCTCGAGCTGCTGGTGATCGACGGGCGCAAGGCGCGTCTGACTGAAGCGGGGTGTGCCTTGCTCGAACGCTCGCGTGAAGTGATGGCGAAGGCGCGTGCGCTGGAAGTGCTTGCGTCCACTTTGCATCAGGGCTGGGAGCCGGAGGTGGGGCTGGCCGTGGATGCCGCTTTTCCGACAGATGTGTTGTTGCAGGTACTGGCGCGTTTTGCCGAGCGCGCGCCGCAGACTCGGGTGCAGCTGCGCGAGGAGGTGTTGTCCGGCACCGACGAAGTCTGTGTGCAACGCGCGGCCGATCTGGTGATTGGCACGTCGGTTCCGCCCGGATGGCTGGGTGATCGGCTGATGGAGGTGGAGTTTATTGCCGTTGCGCACCCCCAGCACGCACTGCATCGCCTTGGGCGTGAATTGACGGCGGATGACTTGATGCAGGCTCAGCAAATTGCCGTGCGCGATTCGGGGCGAGCGAGCCCGCGCGATGGTGGTTGGGTCGGCGCGCCGCTACGCTGGACGGTCACCAGTATGGACACCGCGCTGCGTATGGTGTCCGCCGGACTGGGGTTTGCCTGGTTGCCGGCACATTTGATTCGCGAGCAGCTGGCCGAAGACAGTCTGCGCATCCTGCCCTTGCGCGAGGGGCGATTCAGCCGCGCTCCGCTGTTCCTGATTTTTGTGCAGACAGAACACAGCGGACCGGCGATTCGTCTGCTGGCTGATATTTTGCTCGAAGTTGCCGGGGAGATTGAGGGCGGGACTAGGTAAATGCTGATTTATTCCATCCCTGGAATAAATCAGCTCGCTCATCGCGGTACACGCCCGCGATGGCTCTCACGAATCAAAGACGTACGTCTTTGTTCGTGTTGGGGCATCCTGCCCCAAACGGGAAGCACTGAATAAATCAGCGCTTCCCTAGAGAATAATGCCTATAAAAACGACCGCGCCGAACCATTGATTATTCTTGAAGGCGCGGATGCAGGCGGCGGGGTCGTAGTCACGGATCAGCCACTGTTGCCACAGGCTTAAAGCCGTCGCAACGAGCAGGCCGAGGCCAAAGATCATGCCCAGGTCGTGTATCCAGCCCACGAGCGCCAGGATCAGCAGGGTGGTCATTTGGAACAGGCCAATGATAAGGCGGTCGTGTTTGCCGAAAAGAATGGCGGTGGATTTCACGCCGATTTTCAGATCGTCTTCGCGGTCGGCGAGGGCGTACATGGTGTCGTAAGCGATGGTCCAGGTGACGGTGGCGAGAAACAGCAGCAGCGCGCTGAGGTTGAATTGCCCGCTTTGCGCGGCATAGGCCATGGGCACAGCCCAGGCGAAGGCGATGCCCAGGTGCAGTTGCGGCAGGGCGTGGATGCGTTTCATGAACGGGTAACTGGCGGCGAGCAGCAGGCCGACGACGGCGAGTTGTTGGGTGAGCGGGTTGAGCAAAAACACCAGAGCGAAGGCCAGCAGGCTTAAAACCGCAAACACGGCGAGGGCTTCCCACGGACGAATCAGTCCGGCGGCCAGAGGGCGGTTGCAGGTGCGCGCGACATGCGGGTCGATATGGCGATCGGCGTAGTCGTTGATGGCGCAACCTGCCGAGCGCATGAGCACGACTCCAGCGATAAATACGCCAAGATTGAGCAGGCTGGGTGTCTCCGGTGCGGCGGCAAGCCATAGCGCCCACAGGGTCGGCCACAGCAAAAGCAGGGTGCCGACGGGTTTGTCCAGACGGGTGAGTTGGGCGTAGAGTTTAAGGCGTTGCAGCATGAGTGAGGTTTTTATGGGAAAGATGACTGTATCATCCATGTTTTGCGAATTTTGGATGATATACGCGCATGACGATTCGAGCTTTTGAGAATTTTACACCGCAGCTTGCTCTGGGCGCTTGGGTCGATGACTCCGCCGAGGTGATCGGGCAAGTGGTGCTGGGAGAGGGCAGTTCGATCTGGCCGACGTCCGTTTTGCGCGGCGATATTAACTGCATTGAGATCGGTGCGCGCACCAATGTGCAGGACGGCTCGGTTATCCACGTCACTCACTCCAGCCGTTTTCACAGGCAAGGGGCGCCGGTGTGGGTGGGCGATGATGTGACGATTGGGCATCGCGTGGTGCTGCACGCTTGCACCATCGAGTCGCGTAGCCTGATCGGCATGGGCTCTCTGGTGCTGGATGAAGCGGTGGTGCAGTCGAATGTGATTCTCGGCGCAGGCAGTGTGGTGCCGCCGAAAAAGGTGCTGGAGAGCGGCTTTTTATGGCTGGGGGCACCGGCGCGCAAAGTGCGGGCATTGACGGACGAAGAGCTGGATTATCTTGGCTATTCAGCCACGTACTATGCCGAATTGGCGGCGCGGCATCGTGCCAGCGCCTTGATGAATGCGCCTTACGAGCCATGATGCCGCGTTGCCTGGCAGGTGGTGTATACGGCGTGCTGCTATGGGTTGTCGCTCTGTGGCTGGCTTGGCTGGCGCTAGCAGCGGTCGAATTTCTTTATCCACTGGCCTATGGCTGGCTGGATATCGGTACAACCTTGCAGACGTATGTGCCGCAAAACCGTTTTGGCAAACAGGATTATCCCGTGAGCGATATGGCGCAGCACATGCAGCACTTCGCGGCGATCAGTCATGCGATTCATTTTCAAGGGGCAGGCTTGGCGCAACTGAGTTATCACGATGCTCAAGGCAAGGTTTTGGGGCTGTTACTGACGCGCGATGAAGTGCTGCATTTGCAGGATGTAGCGCGTCTGGTCACTGGCGGCATGGCCGTGGGTGCGGTGGCGACGTTGTTGTGGCTGGCCTGGCTTGTGCCAATGGCAAAACAGGGGTGGCATTTACCGTCGCTGAGCGTGTTATTGCTGGGGAGTGCGGGCGTATTGGTCGTGCTGGCCGCAGTGCTTTCAGCCTTTGGTTTTGAATCGGTGTTTTACGCACTCCACAGATGGATATTCCCCGCCGATCATGCGTGGTTTTTTTATTATCAGGATTCGTTGATGAGCAGCTTGATGCAGGCGCCCAATCTGTTTGCCGTGATTGGGGTGGCTTGGTTGGTGTTGAGCCTTATGTTCTTGTTGTTGCTCCACACAAGCGCTAAATTCCTGCTTCGATATTTTCAGGGCACTTCTATAAACTCGCTGAAGCCGCGCTGAGTGCGCCAAAATCCGACTCAAAATGCTCACAAATTGCGTATATGCTGAGCTTTTTCGCCGTATTTTGGCTTGTCATCATCGCCTTGATCAAGTTTATAGAAGTGCCCTTCAGCTTTAAACATGCAAACCGCGTTCTAAAAGGAGAAATAGCATGAAATTTATTCCAGTCGTGGTCGTTTTGAGCGTCAGCATGCTGCTTGCCGCGTGTAATACCGTGGAAGGTGTCGGCAAGGACATTCAAAGCGGTGGCAAGGCGATTGAAAAGGCGGCCAAGTAAGCGTTCGGTCTGAGCAACTACCCAAGCAGCTTCTTGAGGAATTCGGCATCCGAGGGGCTGATAGTCGCGCCTTTGGCGAGCAGGGCGATCAAGCGATCCTTGCGTTCGTCCGAGGTTTCCAGGTGCTCGGGGTCAAGGTTGCGGTGCTGGATGTAAACCCCTTCAAGATACAGGCTGTCCGGGTCGAGGTTGTGCGTGAAAAAGGGCGGCTCCTTTTTCACAATGTGGCGCATGACACGCTTGAACATGTCGCGCGCTGGAGTGGGTGTAAGAAAAATATCGGCACCTAGTGCATGCCCCAGATGTTCCTCGACCGGACTCCATGAGTAGGTCGAGTGGCTGAATGTCCGCTCGTTGGACAGGTTGTGTTTTGTTCCGTTGATGTGCACGGAAATAAGGTAGTAATTGGGCCTTGTGTGAGGTGTTGTTTTCATGCTTTGAGGTTGTTATGTGGCAGTGCCAAACGACTTTCCGTTGCGTTTGACCAGGCCGCGTATCAGTAAATAAAACACAGGGGTCAGCAGTAATCCAAAGAAGGTTACGCCAAGCATACCGAAGAAGACCGGTGTGCCGATGGCATGACGCATTTCCGCGCCGGCACCGCTGGCGAGTACCAGCGGCACGACCCCGGCAATGAAGGCGATGGATGTCATGATGATCGGGCGCAGGCGCAGGCGGCAGGCTTCCAGTGCCGACTCCATGGCGCTCAGGCCGTGATCTTCACGAATCTTGGCAAACTCGACCAGCAGAATGGCGTTTTTACTCGCAAGCCCGATCAAGACCAATAGCGCCACCTGGGTGAGGATGTTGTTGTCGCCGCCGGTCATTTTCACACCCAGCATGGCGAACAGGATCACCATCGGCATGATGAGAATGATGGCAAACGGTAGTGACCAGCTTTCATACATCGCCGCCAGCACCAGGAACACCACCAGCACCGAGATGGCAAAGATTTGCAGGGTGGTATTGCCGGCGATGATCTGCAAATAGGTTAGTTCGGTCCATTCATAACCCACGCCGGGTGGCAGGGTTTCGGTCATGAGTTTTTCCATCACGTTGATGACCTCACCGGAACTGGTGCCCGGTGTGGCCGAGCCGTTGATTTCAATCGCAGGGTAGGTGTTGTAACGCACCACGCGATCCGGACCGGTGAGTTCGGTGATGTCCACGAGGCCGGAGAGCGGCACCATATTGCCTTCAATGTTGCGCGTTTGCAGTTGTCCGATGCTCCGCGCGCCGAGGCGGTAGTCGCCATCGGCCTGGGCAATCACCTGGTAGGTACGGCCGAACAGGTTGAAGTCGTTGACATAGAGCGAGCCAAGGTTGATTTGCAGCGTGTCGTAGATGTTCTGCAAGGGGATGCCGCTCACCAAGGCGCGTTCGGTATCAATTTCGGTGTGCAACTGCGGCACGTTGTTCTGAAAACTGCTGAACAATGCGGTCACACCGGGGGTTTGCTTGCTCATGGCGTTGCCTGCGGCCATGACTTGCTTGGCGGCAGCATCCAGCGCATCCAATCCCACGCCGCTGCGATCCTGCACTTGTAACTTGAAACCGCCGAGTGAACCCAGGCCGCGAATCGGCGGCGGCGGGAACACGGCAACGAAGGCTTCTTCAATACCGCCAAGGCGTTTACGCATCTCCATGGCGACGGCATTGGCACTTTGACCCAGCGGGACGCGCTCGCTAAACGGTTTGAGGGGTACAAAAATGGTGGCGGCGTTGGATGTCGGCCCGAAGCTGACAATCGACAAGCCGGGGAAGGACACGGCATGAGCCACGCCAGGGGTTTCAAGGATGCGCTGGGTGGCTTCGCGCGTGACAGCGGTGGTGCGTTCGAGCGAGGATGCGGGCGGTAGCTGGATCACGCCAATTAAATAGCCACGGTCGCCGGGCGGGATAAATCCACCGGGAATGCTCATCAGCGTTTGCCCAGTCAGGTACAACAGCCCACCGAAAACAACCAGCACAATCAGACTGATACGCATCAGGCGTTTAACTATGAACACATAGCCGTTGCTGGCCGCGTTGAAGGCGATATTGAATAGCTTGAAAAACCAGCCAAACAGCAGGTTGATGAAGCGGGTCACCAGGTCGGGCTTGGCGTCGTGGGCTTTGAGCAGCATACCCGCAAGTGCAGGGCTCAGGGTCAGGGAGTTGAAGGCGGAAATCAGCGTAGCTGCCGCAATAGTCAGACCAAACTGGCGGTAGAACTCGCCGTTGATGCCGCTAATGAATGAGGACGGAATGAACACGGCAGCCAGAACGAGCGAGATGGCGATAATTGGCCCGGTCACTTCCTGCATCGCCATGCGTGCTGCGGCCTTGGGCTCCATACCTTCGCTGATATGGCGTTCGACGTTTTCGATCACCACGATGGCATCGTCCACCACGATACCGATGGCAAGTACCAGACCGAACAGGGTCAGGGTGTTGATGGAAAAACCAAGTGCATTCAACAGGATAAAGGTACCGATGATCGACACCGGCACGGCAATCAACGGAATGATTGCCGCACGCCAGGTTTGCAGGAAGAGCATCACCACGATGATGACGAGCAGCAGTGCCTCGAAAAAGGTCAGGATAACCGCGTCAATCGACTGCTGCACAAACTGGGTGGTGTCGTACACGATGCGGTAATCCACACCCGCCGGAAAGTTTTGCTTGAGGCGTTCGATGGTCTTTTTCACCGCCTCGGAGGTCGCTAACGCATTGGCACCGGGTCGTAGAAAAATCGGGATGGCGACGGCGGGCTGATTGTCGAGCGTTGAGCGCAGGGCATAGGTTGCTGCACCAAGCTCAAGCCGTGCCACGTCGCTGAGGCGCACCATCTGGCCATCAGTGTCGGTTTTGACGATGATGTTGTTGAACTCGTCAACTGAACGCAGGCGGCCTTGCGAGGTCACGGTGAGCTGGAATGCGCTACCGGCGGTACCGGGAGGTTGACCGACCGAGCCGGCGGCGACCTGGGCATTTTGCGCGCGAATGGCGGCGGCGACATCGCTGGCAGTCAGGCTACGGGCGGCGAGTTGATCGGGATTGAGCCAGACGCGCATGGCGTATTCGTCCGAGCCGAACACACGCGTGTCACCCACGCCATCCACGCGCTTGAGCTGGTCGCGGATATTGAGCACGGCGTAGTTGCCAAGGAACAGCGAGTCGTAGCGTTGATCGGGGGAAATTAGGTGGATGACCAGCATCAAGTCCGGCGATTGCTTGCGCGTCACAATGCCCTGGCGGCGCACCTCTTCGGGCAGGCGCGGTTCGGCGTTTTGCACCTTGGCCTGCACCTGCATCTGCGCAATGTCGAGGTCGGTGCCGATTTCAAACGTCAGGGTCAGGCTCATCGAGCCGTCGGCGGTGGACTGCGAGGACATGTACAGCAGGTGCTCAATGCCCACCAGTTCCTGCTCAATCGGCGCAGCCACGGTTTCGGATAGCGTTTGCGGGCTGGCACCGGGGTAGCGGGTGCTGACCTGGATGGTGGGCGGCACGACCTCGGGGTATTGCTCGATCGGTAAACTTTTGAGCGAGACCCAGCCGCCAATTAAAACCAGTGCCGAGAGGACGATGGCGAAAATCGGGCGGTCAACGAAAAAACTGGCAAAACGCATTGATTAAGTGTCCTGGCGGGGGGCATTGGTCATGGAAAGCATGGAAAGGACACATGCTTCGAGCGGAGGAAGATGCTTATCTATCACCGTAGCGATGGTGTTTGGGTCAATGTCGCCCAAGTAGTTGTGCACGAGGATATTACGAAAGCCGCTGATTTCCCGCCAAGGTATGGCAGGGCACAGCGCTTTTTGTGCATCGGGTACTAACTGGGTCGCCTCGGACAGGGTTTGCAGATTACGCAAGGCTGCGTCGTACAACACCTCATCCTTCGTCACATCGCCGCGTGTCTGAATACGTCGAATTTTGGCAATGGCATCAAGAATATGTTGCGCATATACCTGCCAGGACTTGCTCATAGCGCCACGGCCTCATTGAGAACGTGCTCACGAATGTGTCGATTGAGTTCATGTTCGGGTATCAGATCAATGCGGCATTGCAGTAAATCGGCGAGTTTTTCTGCGAGGGGTAGGCGCTGGGCAAAAAGGTCATATCCGCGTGGAAATTCCACTAGAAAATCGATGTCACTGTCGGCGCGTTCCTCTCCTCTGGCCACGGAGCCGAATACGCGAAAATGCCGGGCGCCGAATTGTTCACCCAGCGCCAAAATACTGGCTTTATGGGCTCGAAGTTGTTCCATCTGCATGTTTAGAAGCTCCAGCGTTGCTTAGTTCTTATTGGCCGAAAAGCAGCTTTGCAGCGGTGCGCTAGGCACGGCTTGGGCATTGTCGGCCTTGCATTCATCCTTTTGCGGCTTGGCGGCAATCAGTTCGGGTGTGACCTTGGTTCCGGGGCGGGCACGCTGTAGACCTTCGATGATGATGTGTTCGCCGGGTTTGAGGCCTTCAATGACCGGGCGCATGCCGTTGATTTCCGGGCCGAGTTTGACCGGGCGCATGTGTACGCTGTTTTCCGCATCCACCACCATGACGAAATGCTTGCTTTGATTCATGCTCACGGCGGCGGCGGGAATGGCCGGATTATTGAATACTTGCGCGGTGTTCATGCGCACACGGGCAAATTGGCCGGGGGCGAAGCGGTGCGCGCGGTTGTCGAGCAAAACGCGCGCTTGGCGCGTGCCTGTTTTGGCATTGAATGTTGGGGCGAGGTAGTCGATTTTGGCCTGGTCTTGGGTTGTATTGTCGCCTTGCAGGGTAACCAGAACATTTTCGCCCAGTGGTGCGCTTGCGCTTAGAGCAGAAAAACCGTTCTGTGTGGCTTCATCAATTTGGAAGTAAACGTAGAGCGTGTCGGTGGGCGTAATGGTGGTGAGCAAGGTGGTGCCGCTGCCGAGCGGTGAAGTAACAAGGTTGCCAGCGGTCATTTGGGTGCGGTCAACGTAACCGCTGATGGGCGCATGGATTTGAGTGTAATCAAGGTTGATGCGTGCCGATGTGAGGCGAGCTTGCGCAGCGCGCAGATTGGCATCGGCCACTTGCTTGGCGGTGTTGCGTTGCTCGATGGCCTCACGCGAGAGGGTTTGACTTGGTGCAAGGGCATTGCCGCGTTCCTGCTCCTTGGTAGCAAGTCGTAAGGAGGCCTCGGCCTGGGCAACAGCAGCTTCGGCAGCGGCGACCTCGGCGGCAAACGGGCGGCGGTCGATGGTATAGAGCAACTGGCCTTTCTCCACCCGGTCACCATCATTGAAGTTGACGCTGGCTAGCATGCCGCTGATTTGCGGGCGTACTTCGACGCGCTGCACCGCCTGGATTTGCGCAGGATAGACCACGCTTGAACGCAGGGTTTGTGTTTGCACTTCAATCACGCTGACTTTGGGCGGAGGCGGCGCGCCCGCTCCGGCGGCGGGAGCATTGGCGTAAGCGTTGGAAAAACTTATGAAAAACAGCAGGAAGCCAAGGCTTGGTCGCGAACGCAGTGCATGGATGCAGTTGGGCATGGTTTCTCCGTAAGCATCTGTGTGGATTATTTGACGAGAGTTTAACCCAGCCGAACGCTCAGGTCGGCATCAAAAATTCTTGGCTGACCTTGGTGTTTTCATGTTTTCTTTGGCTGATTTTTGTGAGCAAAGTACGAAAATGGTGGTGCGACAAATTCGTACGCTGTGGATGAGTCCGCGTGTGCAGAAGGTGGTTACAAACCGGAGGTTTGTTTGACACTTGCGCCAAAGGCGCGGATTTGGATTTCAGGCTTTCACTTCCCCTTTTGATGCCGCCGTGGGCTGGCCTGTGTAAGCCGGGTAAAAGCGCCATGGATGGCGCATTTAGTCTCTCCGCGACAGGATGTCGCGTTGAGACGACCCGGCTGGAACAGGTCAGTCCACGGCTTGCCCGCAGGGCGGCATCAGTGGGGTGCATTTCTTTGGTGACTTTCTTTGTGCAAGCAAAGAAAGTTACTCGCCCGTATCAATCATGCTTTGTGCGAAGCCGCACCGTAGAGACGGGCGAAACAATGCCACCGCACTCGAACGGCTAGTGGGCTATTTCGCCCGTCTTAACGTGAAGGCTCCGTTGCTAATGAACGTGGCTACGGGCGAGTCACTTTTCTTGCTCGTGCAAGCAAAGTAACCAAAAGAACACGCCCCAAGGGGTCGCCCTGCGGGCAAGCCGTGAACAAAGCGCCTATGGCAAGGCCGTCCCGACGCAACATCCATGTTGCGACGGGACTAAACAGGCCATCCATGGCCTGTTTACCATGCCTCCAGCACTCCGTTCACGGCGACCCCAAACGGGGGGAACCGAAATCCAAATCCAAATCCGTGCCGTCGGCGGAGGCTGACCAACGTTGGCACTCGCAAAAGAAATTGCCACCGGATACTTGATGCAGTGCCTCGCGCGTCGAGACACTTACTCAATATGCAACCGCACAATCCCAACCCAGGCATTGGGGTACTCGCCACTCGGGCTTTGGATGTATTGCAGGTCAGGCTGGATGTAAACGTGCTCACTGATTTGGGCGACGTAGCTGATTTCAACAAAGCGCTCGCGTCCACTGTTGGCGGTACCGCCGCCCTCAAGCTGCAGGTCGCCAAAGCCCAGAGTGAAGATGTCATTCGGGCGGCCTGTCAGCGGCGCATCCCAGCTTAGGCCCGCCGCCCAGTAGTTTTTCGGACGAATATCGCCATCCGTTTCTTGTTTGTTATCTGCATAACTGGCGCGCACGAAGCCATCAAGCGCGCTGTTCTCATGCTGCCAAAGGCGTCCTTCGGCGCTCAGGTAGGCGCCATGTACGCTTGGCAGGTCATTGCCGTGCTTTTCCCACACGCCGAGCTTGAGCGCACTGTATTCAACGGGACTCCAACGCGCTTCGGCCATACTGAGCAGGCCCTGCGAAAACGGGTGGGTCTGCGTGTCCACATCCCCTTGAAACAGGGCGACTTTCAGCGCCAGTGGCGCATTGTCCGTGTCAGCGCTCGTGCCGAGAGTAGCCACCAGACCACTGCCGTTTTTGGGGAAAGTGGATACCGTGAAGTTTTCGGTCATGCACGGATCCATGCCAAACGAACTGTTGATAAGCTGCGCCGCGCTTTCGGTGCTGATGAACTCGGAGTTCAGGTCAAACATGCCAAGGCGCGTGGTAAAGCCCAGGTCGGCGTGCTTGAGCCAAGCTTGCTGCCAGTACGCGGTGTCGAGCACGACGCGGGTGACGTTGCCTTCGATATTGCTTGGGTTGGTGATCGCTCCGACGTAGCGCCCGTTAACGTCATCGGCATATATCGCCATGGCGGAGAGATTAAAGGTGCTGCCTTGCAGACCCAATGCATTACCGCTCACGGTGATGCCGCCTACGGCTACGCTGTCCACGCCGTGACCGGTCCGAATCCCCCCTTGAAGATTGCTCACAAAGTCAGTGTCGATATGGCCATAGAGCGCAAAGTTCTGGCTGTCATCCAGTGCTGGCGGTCGGCTGGCGGCGGTCGGTGCCGTGTCGGTTTCTTCTGCGGCGGCGCAGGGCGTGTTCATGCACAGCAGGGCAGGGATGAATAGAGCAAAAGAACGGCCGAAGGTCATGTCAGGAAATCGCTCAATAGAAACCATAGATTGAGAGCGATGATAAGCAAGGCGCATGCCCAGGCGATGACGAGCATCCAGCGTGGTGCAACCAAATCACCCATCAAAGCGCGATTGGACACCAGCAGAATCAGCGGAATCAGGGTAAAGGGAAGCTGCATCGACAGGATGACCTGCGAAAGCACCAGCAGGCTCAGGGGCTTGGCGGCCAGCAATATGGCGATGACAGCCGGAATCATGGTCAAAAGACGCAGGCCAAGGCGCACACGTGCCATGTTGACCTTGCGCCCGAGTAGAGGCTCGAACACGATCTGTCCGGCCATGGTGGCGGTGGTCGAGCTGGCAATGCCTGCTGCAAGCAGAGCCAGGGCGAAGGTCAGCGCCGCCGCACCGCCAAACAGTGGGCCGAGGGTGTGATAGGCCTGGTCGATGTCGGTAATCATCAGACCCTTGGCATGGAAGGCGGCAGCGGCAGTAATCAGAATGGCCGAGTTGACCATCCATGCGACGAATAATGCACCGAGGGTGTCCCATTTCAGTAGGCGGTAGGCGCGTGCTTTGTCGTGGTTGAGATCCTGAATGCGGGTGAGTACCTGCGAGGTGTGTAGGTAGATATTGTGCGGCATCACCGTCGCGCCAATGATGCCGAGGGCAATGAACAGTGCGGTGGTGTCGGTAATGGTCAGATTAGGCATGAAGGCATTGCTGGCAATCGCCACGATGTCGGGCTGGATGATGAACATCTGAATCACATAGCCCAGCCCAATGGTGGCAACAAAGGCGATGATGGTCATTTCCACCCAGCGAAAGCCAAAGCGCTCCAGCCACAGAATCAGCAGCACATCGAACACGGTGAGGATAATGGCGACCGGCAAGGGAATGCTGAACAACAGATTGAGCGCAATCGCCACGCCGAGAAATTCGGCCAGGTCGGTGGCCATCATGGCCAGGGCAGCCGTGGACAGCAGCCCCTTGGCGCGCCAGCCCGAGTAGCGTTCGGCAATAAGCTGAGCTAGGTCTTTTTCGGTGGCAACACCGAGGCGGGCGGCCAAAAGCTGCATCAGAATGGCAATGCCGCTGGCCATGGTGACCACCCAGAGCAGGGCATAGCCATAACGGCTGCCTGCTTCGAGCGAGGTCGCCCAGTTGCCGGGATCCATATAGCCGACCGAGACCAGAAAGGCGGGGCCGAGAAAGAACCAGAACGGGCGGCGCAAGGGGCGGGAGGTGTCGGATGGGGGCTTGTTCAGTAACACAGCGTTCATTTTAGGTAAGACTAAATTTTAAGTTAGTGCAATCTAGCTCAAGTATTGTCATGCGGTCAAATGCAAAATAGTGATAGCTTTCATACCCTGTCGCTATGAGGTCTGGAGCAGTTATGAGCACGCGCGCACTTCAGGATTACCTGAAGACCATATACAAACTGGCCGGTGATTCGACTCAAGCGGTATCCACATCGGCACTCGCTGATCGCTTGGGTGTTGCCGCGCCTTCGGTATCAGGCATGATGAAAAAACTGGCTGCCGAAGGCTTGATCGAGCATGTGCCTTATCAGGGTGTGACGCTGACTGACGAAGGGCGGCGGGTGGCGGTGGAAACCATCCGCAAACATCGGGTTGTGGAGCAGTTTCTGGTGCAGGTGCTGGGCTTGACCTGGGATGAAGTGGATGCCGAGGCGGAGATTCTGGAGCATTGCGTGTCCAGTCGCGTGGTCAATCGCATGTGGGAGGTTTTGGGGCGGCCACTCAGTGACCCGCATGGTTCGCCGATTCCGCCGCCGGATGAAGATCTGCATGATGCCCGCAGTCTGTGTGCCCTGAGTGATGCGCCGCTGCATGTGGGGTTGCGTCTGGCGCGTTTGTCCGAGCGTTTGCCCGAGGAGTTACGCTATCTGGCTGAGCGCGGCCTGGTGCCGGGGGCACGTGTCAGCATTGAAGAGCGCGCGCCTACCAGCGGCGCGTTGATGGTACGCGTCGGTGAGCGTCTGCACGTACTGGATGCTGCATTGGCGCAGGCATTGTTGGTGGATGCGCTGGCGGGAGAGGAGGTTGGAACATGCATTTGATGGGCGATGCTCTGGGTGATTTTGACGATGCCATTGTCAACTGCGTGGCCTGGTCACAGGACGGCAGGCGCATGGAATGCACAGCGTCTCAGATTCCCGAAATTTTGGCTCAGCCCGAAGGTTTCCTGTGGTTGGAGTTGCGTCAACCCAGCCCGCTGGTACTGGAGCGTGTACAAAGCTTGTTTGATGTGCATGAGCTGGCGATCGAGGATGCGCACCTTGCCGAGCAGCACCCCAAGTTCGAGGTCTACGAGCCGGTGGTGGGCGAGACCGAGCGCGAAAGCTTTTTCATGGTGCTGACTCCCGTGGTGACGCGCGGTGCGGCTCATGGTGGGGCTAGCGATTTTGCCTTGGGCGAGCTGCATGTGTTTTTGGATTCACGCGTCATACTGCTGCTGCATTTGGGGCGTTATGCGCGCGACTTCGATGCTTTGGGGCGATTTGAACGCGCGCCGCTGCGCCTTGGGCGCGGCATGAGCAATGCGTTGCATGCGGTGCTGGATGAAGTGGTGGACGACTACATACCCTGGCATGGCGTGTTTGAAGAGCGTCTGGATGCCCTGGAGCGGCAAGTCATTTCAGATAGTGTGCGTGAGCAGGGCGTTTTGACCGAGTTGTACGCACTCAAGCGCACGATTTTGCGCTTGCGTCATGCCTTGATTCCGGTCGAGGAGATGACCTTGTCGCTGATAGCCGGGGCGCATCGGCAAAATGTGCCCAAATTGATGCGCCCCTATTTTCGCGACGTGCACGACCATGTTGTGCAGCTGCTGGCCGGGCTGGAATTTTTGCGTGAAGCGCAGATGGGCGTGCTGAATCTGCATATCGCCCTTGGCGCCAATCGGCAGGGCATCGTGGTACGCAAACTGGCAGGTTGGGGTGCGATTCTGGCCGTGCCGACCATGGTGTTCAGCATGTATGGCATGAACTTCGACAATATGCCGGAGCTACACTGGGCGTGGGGCTATCCGCTGACCCTTGTGGTCACGCTTTTGGGCAGTTATGGCTTGCACCGTTGGTTAAAGCGTAGCGGGTGGTTATAGGTCGGGTGGATTTTCTGTCAGTCGCGTAGTTAAGGAGGGATTCGCCCGAGATAGCCCTGCAAAGTCCTGGCGTCAATCTCTCCCTGCCATTCAGCTTGGTTTAAGCGCCAGGATGGTTTCATTCCACCCATGAATAAAAATTTCCTTTTTGTCGGCATGTTGGGGCTTGTTTTGGGCTGGTGCGGCGCGGTGAGCGCGGCCTCGCCCGGAACGGGGATTGTTTTGTCGCAAGCTTTGGATGCCGCCTTGAGTGATGCACCGGAACGCGCGCTGGCTTCGGGGCGGGAGGCGCAGGCGCAGGCTTTGCAGCGTCATGCGGATGCGCTGTTACCGCAGGCACCGAGTCTGGCGCTGTCGGCGCAGGGCGGGGCGTACAGCCCGAACGAGCCTTCGGGAACCTACAGCGAATGGGTCGCCGGGGTGGAATTGCCGCTGTGGCGACCGGGGCAGGCTGAGGTTTTGCGGCGTTTGGCGGCGGGCATGCAGGATCTGGCGGATGCGGAACGTGCCGCCTTGCGCCTGGAATTGGCCGGTTTGCTGCGCGAGGCGGGTTGGGATGTGCTTCTGGCGCAGGCACGGATGGAGGGGATGCAGCGCAGCCTTGCCGGTCTGCCTGCTGCCGAAAAGCGGGTGCAGCGCGCGGTGGCACTGGGTGAGCGGGCGCGGGTGGATGCATTGACTCTGGCGGCTGAAGTGGCCGATGTGGAGCTACAGGTGGCAGCGGCGCAGCTTGCGTATGAACAGGCCGTGGCGGTGTGGCGGGTACTGAGCCGACAGAACACGCTGCCCGGAGTATGGCGCGAGGCTTTGGTCGATGAGCGTCCCATCGAATCGCTAATGGAACGGCACCCGCAAGCGTTGGCGGCACGGGCGGCCTGGCAACGGGCGGGCAGTGAGCGTCAGGCGGGCGTGCTGGCTGCGGAAGGCGCCCCGGTGTTGGGAATCGGTGCCAAGCAGGATCGCACACCGGGTTCGGAGACGCTGAATGCCGTGGTTGTCACCCTGTCCGTGCCCTTGCCCTGGGAGACGGCACGAGGGGCAGCGGAAGCGCCTTTGCGTTATGCCGAGCTGGAAGCCGAGGTGGCCTATGCAAAACAGTTGCGCAGCTTGAATGCGGCGCGTGCGGCGGCGCGCGTGGCCTTGGACGGTGCGCGCAGGCAGGCCGTGTTGGCCGATGAGCGGGCGAAGCTTGAGCACGCGGCTTTGCATCTGGCGCAGCGTCAGATGGACGAGGGACAGTTGGATGTGCTGGATTTTGTCACGGTGTTGCGCCGGGTGCGTGAGGCCGAGCTGGCAGCGGCATTGGGGCGTTTGGAGGTGGAACGCGCGGTATCGCGGGTGAATCAGGCGGAGGGAGTGATATGAGTCGTTTGGTTTATGCCTTGATATTGGCGGGAGTTTTGGTATTGCCGGGTTTGGTTTATGCCGAAGATGTCTTGAGCCTGACACCAGCACAGCTGGACTCGCTGGGCGTGCGTTTTGAAGCGCCGCAGGCGGTAGATTCGGCGCAGGGTTCGCTCTGGTCGGGCATGGTGAGTGTGCCGCCGCAGGGGTTTGAGCAGGTGGTGGCTCCTCTGGCCGGGCGGGTGGTGCGTGTCGAAGCGGCCAGCGGGCAGGCGGTGTCCAGGGGGCAGGCTTTGTTGGCGCTGTTCAGCCC
>JAGUXT010000041.1 GCA_020061705.1 Halothiobacillus sp.
TATTACGTGAGGTAGGGCTCATGAGTACACGACTGATTTTGGCGATGACGTTAGGGTGCGTCACGGTATTTTCGACGCTGGCCGAGGCTGCGTGCGAGCCTGGCAGCAAGACGGTATTTTCCTGCCAGACGGCCAAGGGCAAGGTGATTCAGGTCTGTGATAGCGGAAAGACCATCGACTACACTTTTGGCAAACCGGAGCTTGCGCCGGAGATTGTGGTGCGCGCGCCAAGAGGCGAGGCCTCAACCTTCCAATGGCAGGGCATCGGGCGCTACATCAGCTACTCGGTGTCGATTCCGAACGGCAACACGGTTTATAGCGTGTTCTGGAGCCTGGATAAACTCAGCGAGAACCGAGCGATTGAGGCTGGCGTGAATGTCGAGGTGAAGCAAAAGCTGGTTGCCACGGTGAATTGCGCTGATGCAAAGAGCATTGTGCAAAACATCGAAGGTATCCATCTCAAGCCTGCCGTTGATTAATGACGCTTCAGTATTGACTCTGCGGATAACACAAGAAAATTGCACCATGCTTGACCATCAACTCGAACTCCTCGCCCCGGCGCGTGATGCCGACATTGGCATTGAGGCTATCAACCACGGTTCCGACGCGGTTTACATCGGCGGCCCCGGCTTCGGCGCGCGCAAGAGCGCGGACAATGACGTGGCCGACATTGCGCGGCTGGTTGAATACGCCCACCGCTTCCATGCGCGCATCCATGTCACGCTCAATACCATCCTGCGTGACGACGAGCTGGAACCGGCACGCAAGCTGGTCTATCAGCTTTACGATGCGGGCGTGGATTCGCTGATTATTCAGGACATGGGGCTGCTGGAGCTGGATTTACCACCGATTCAGCTGCACGCCAGCACGCAATGCGACATCCGCACGCCGGAAAAAGCGCGTTTTTTGCAGGATGCGGGGCTGTCGCAACTGGTGTTGGCGCGTGAGCTTGATCTGGCGCAGATCAAGGCCATCCGCGCCGCCACCCATGTTCCATTGGAGTTTTTCATCCACGGCGCGCTGTGCGTGGCCTATTCCGGTCAGTGCTTTATTTCGGCGGCGCATACCGGGCGCAGCGCCAATCGCGGCGAGTGCAACCAGGCCTGTCGTCTGCCGTATGAAGTGACCGATGACCAAGGCCGCATCATTGCACACGATAAACATGTGCTTTCACTCAAGGACAACGACCAGAGCGCCAATCTGGCCGCGCTGATTGATGCGGGCATTCGCAGCTTCAAGATCGAAGGGCGCTACAAGGACATGGCGTATGTGAAAAACATCACCGCGCACTACCGCCTGTTGCTGGATGAGATTTTGGCCGGGCACCCGGAGTTGGCAAGAAGTTCCAGCGGGCATTCGTCGTTCAGTTTCACCCCCGAACCGGCGCAAAACTTCAACCGCGATGCAACCGATTATTTCGTCAGTGGGCGCAAGGAAGACATCGGCGCGTTTGATTCGCCGAAGAATCCCGGCCGGGTGATCGGTTTTGTGCACAAGGTCAATAAGGACTCGGTTGAGCTGGAAACAAATGAGGCCGAGACGATCCTGCACAACGGCGACGGCCTGTGCTATTTCGATCTGCACAAAGAGCTGGTGGGCATGGCGATCAACACCGCCGAACGAATGGCATCAAAGCGCTGGAAAGTGGTGCCGAAAGACCCGATTGCCGGGCTGCGCCACCTTAAAGCGGGTACGGAAATCAACCGCAATCGCGACATGGACTGGGTGCGCGGGCTGGAGAAAAAATCGGCTGAACGACGCATTGATGTGAAGCTGAATTTGGCGGAAACCGCCGACGGCCTGGCCTTGAGCCTGAGCGATAGCGACGGTTACTGCGCCCGCGTGAGCATGCCCTTGAACAAGGAGCCGGCCAAGGATGCCGTGCGCGCCGAAGCCAGTTTGCGCGAAAACCTGGGCAAGCTCGGTACGACGATTTTTGCACCCATCGAGATTGCGCTGAATGTGTCGCAGCCGTGGTTTGTACCCGCCTCCAGCATCAATGCCCTGCGCCGTGAGGGCATCGAGGCGCTGGAGTCCGTGCGCAAAAACGCTCTGCAACGCCTGCCGCGTGCCGTACCGGTCGATCCGCCCGTGCCCTATCCGGCAGAAACCCTGAGCTATCTTGCCAACGTGTTCAATCACAAGGCACGCGATTTTTATGCCAGACATGGCGTGAAGATCATTGAAGCGGCGTTTGAAGCGTATGAGGAAGAAGGCGAAGTGAGCCTGATGATTACCAAGCATTGCGTGCGTTATTCATTGAGCCTGTGCCCCAAACAGACGCGCGGCGTGACCGGCGTACACGGCACCATCAAGGCCGAACCGCTGGTGCTGATCAACGGCAGCGAAAAGCTCAAACTGGTTTTCGACTGCAAACCCTGCGAGATGCACGTGGTCGGCAAGCTCAAGCGCAATGTGGTACAGCAGCGGGCGCGCGAGATTAAAATTGTGCCGATGAAGTTTTATACGGCGCGTCCTTAAATACAATTCATCAAAACAAGAAAGCCCCGAATGACGGGGCTTTTTATTGAAAAGCGCAGACCCTTAGAAGCTGGTCATAATGTTTTCTTCCATCTCCAGCACGGCTGCACCGGAGCCGACGAGGCGAGCATCCGGGGCGTGAGCAACGCGCGCATCCTTTTCTGGATAGTCCAGGCTGCTGAGGAAGTGACGCATGCAATTAAGGCGTGCGCGCTTTTTGTCGTCGGACTTGATGACCGTCCAAGGTGCATCGGCCGTATCGGTGTGGAAAAACATCGCTTTTTTGGCCTCGGTGTAGTCATCCCAACGATCCAGCGATTTAATGTCGATAGGGGAGAGCTTCCAATGCTTCAGCGGGTCATCGCGGCGCGAGATAAAGCGGCGTAACTGCTCTTCGCGGCTGACCGAGAACCAGTATTTGAACAGCAGAACCCCGCTGTTGGCCATCATGCGCTCGAACTGCGGCGTTTGGCGCATAAACTCAAGGTATTCGTGCGGAGTGCAAAAACCCATCACACGCTCGACACCGGCGCGGTTGTACCAGGAGCGGTCAAAGAAAACCATTTCACCGGCAGTAGGCAGGTGCTGGACGTAGCGTTGAAAATACCATTGGCCGCGCTCCTGCTCGGTCGGCTTTTCCTGTGCAACCACGCGAGCGCCACGTGAGTTGAGATGCTCCATGAAGCGCTTGATGGTGCCTCCTTTGCCCGCTGCATCGCGACCTTCAAACAGAATAGCCACCTTTTGCCCGCTGTCTCGCACCCATTTCTGCACTTTTAACAACTCAATCTGCAAAAGACGTTTTTGCGCCTCATATTCAGGCGTGCGGATACGTGTTTTGTAGGGGTAGTTGGCTGGAAGTTTGGCGCTGGTGCTGTCCTCGCTGCTGCCACGCTGGGCAAACGCGACGCTCATTGCCACCGGCGCGTGACTCACGGCCTCAATTTCAGCGGCTGCGGCAGGGTTTGGTGAATCTTTTGGGTTGCGGAACTCGACCGGCTCGGCCATGCACACATCATCGTCCATCAGATCGTCTGCGTTGGGGATGTTTCTGGTGTCATTTTGCATAGATTTAAAGTGCTCCTGATTGATGTTTGAGACAAGAAATTTGGCGACCGCACACTTAAACCTTAGTAAGTATGTGTCAATTTTGTGACTGTGCGCCTCTAGCCAATATCTTGTCAATTCATCGAATTGAGCTGCTCGCTGGAAGCATCAAAAGCCCTGCTCCCCCGCGTAACCTTGAACCACACCGCATACAGCGCGGGCAGCGACAGCAAAGTCAGCGCCGTGGCCACCAGCAGTCCGCCCATGATCGCCACCGCCATCGGGCCGAAGAACACGCTTTTCGACAGTGGGATCATGGCCAGAATGGCGGTCAGCGCGGTGAGCATGATCGGGCGGAAGCGCAGCACGGCGGATTCGATAATCGCCTGGTGAGCGCTTAAGCCTTCATGAATATGGCGCTCGATCTGGTCCACCAGAATCACCGAGTTGCGCATAATCATGCCGGACAGTGCAATCGTGCCCAGCAGGGCGACGAAGCCGAACGGTTTGTCGAAGCCCCACAAAAACAGCGCCACGCCAATGATGCCAAACGGCGCGGTAAGCAGAACCAGCACGGTGCGCTGGAAGCTTTGCAGCTGGATCATCAACAAGGTGAGTACGACGACGAAAAACAGCGGTGCACTGGCGGCCAGCGAGTCGTTGCCCTTGGCGCTTTCTTCCACCGCACCGCCGGTTTCCAGACGATAGCCCAACGGCAGCTGCGCGCGCAGCTCGCTAAGTTGCGCCTCGATTTGCGTGGTCACGGTCGGCGCCTGCGTGCCGTCGTAAATATCGCCGCGCACGGTGATGGTTGGGGTGCGATTGCGATGCCAGATAATGCCGTCTTCCAGCGCGTAGTCGATGCGCGCCAGTTGCGCCAGCGGCACAGTCGCCCCGCTGGCCGTCGGCACGCTGATGTCGGCCAGGCGTGATAGCAGGCTGCGCTCATCTTCCGCGCCGCGCAGCATGATCGGGATGGTCTGGTCGTTGATGCGGAATTCGCTGATCGCCTGGCCTTGCAGGGCGCTTTGCAGCGTCTGCGCCAGCGCTTGCTGGCTCACGCCCAGCGCAATGGCTTGTGGGGTGTCGATCTGCAGGCGGATGACCTTGGAAAGCTCATTCCAATCCAGGTGCACATTCACCAGATGCGGATTCTGCCGCATCAGCGCAGCCAGCTTTTCCGCTTGTTGACGCAAGATCATGAAAGCATCCTCGGATGCACCCTCGCCCGACACGCGGAATTGCACCGGATAGCCGACCGGCGGGCCGTTTTCCAGACGGATCACCCGCCCGCGCACAGCGGCAAACTCGCCGCTTTCAT
This sequence comes from Halothiobacillus sp., assembly GCA_020061705.1. Lineage (GTDB taxonomy): Bacteria > Pseudomonadota > Gammaproteobacteria > Halothiobacillales > Halothiobacillaceae > Thiofaba. The sequence continues at coordinate 4,850 of JAGUXT010000041.1, forward strand.
CCAGCAGGGTTCGCAGTTTGTCGCGCAGCGCCTCACGGTCTTGCAGGCTCTTGGTGGTAATCACGAACTGACTGAAATTGGCCGCGCGCAGTTGCTGATCCAGCGGCAGGTAAAAGCGCGGCGAGCCTTCGCCAATATAGGTGGCGTAATTGCTGATGTGCGCCTCCTGCGTGTGCAAAAACGCTTCCAGCCGGGTGGCCTCGCGCCGCGTGGCCTCAATGGATGCCCCTTCGGGCAGGCGCAGATCGACGATCAACTCCAGCCGGGTGGCATCGGGGAAAAACTGCTTTTGCACGCCGTTGCCAAACAGGGCCAGTGAGCCGATAAAGGCCGCCAGCGTCAGCAGCAGCACCTTGAGCGGATGGGTCACACACAGCGCAACCAGACGGCGGAACCAGGCGTAAAAGCCATCGGCCATGCGGTGCAGCCAGGCGCTGATGCCTTTGCGCGGCTTTTCGTGCTCGCGGTCGGTCAGCAAAAGATAGCCAAGGTAGGGAATTACAATCACCGCCGCCAGCCAGGACAGCAGCAGGGCAATGCCCACCACCTGAAAGATCGAGCGTGTGAACTCGCCGACCGAGGATTGCGCCATGGCCAACGGAATAAAGCCTGCGACGGTAATCAGCGTGCCGGTCAACATGGGCAGCGCCATGTGCTCATAGGTGTAGGTCGCCGCTTCGCGCCGCGCCATGCCCAGATGCATTTTTACCGCCATCATCTCCACCGCGATAATCGCGTCATCCACCAGCAAGCCAAGCGCAAGAATCAGCGCACCGAGCGATATTTTGTGCAGACCGACACCGAACAAATACATGCAAAGAAAGGTCGCCGCCATCACCAGTGGAATCGACAGCGCCACCACCGCGCCGGCACGCATCCCCAGACTAAGGAAGCTGATGCCGATGACAATAATCAGCGCCTCCAGCACGGCGATCATGAATTCGTTGACCCCCCGCGTCACCGCCTGCGGCTGGTCATTGACCCGGTGCAGGCTCATCCCTGCGGGCAGTTGCTGTTCAATGCGCTGCAAGCCGTCATCCAGATGCTTGCCCAGTGCGATGACATCACCTCCGGCACGCATCGACACCCCAATGCCGATGGCCTCCTGCCCTTCAAAACGGAACAACATGGTCGGCGGGTCGATGTAGCCACGGCGCACTTCGGCCACCTCGCCCAGGCGCAACGTGGTCTCGCCAATCCTGATCGGCAGGTTGCGCAGGGTGTCGATGTCCTCAAACACCCCGTCGGGGCGGACTTCGATACGCTCGAACGGCGTGTTGTAGACGCCGCTGGCACTGATGGCATTCTGCGCCTGCAAAACCTCGACCATCTGCGCCACGGAGAAGCCCAGATTGGCCAGCTTGCTGTTGGAAAACTCGATAAATACGCGCTCATCCTGCTCGCCGAGCAAGAGGATTTTGGCCACATCCGGCATGCGCAAAAGTTCCTTGCGGATACGATCCGCCGCGTCACGCAACTGCGCGTAACTGAAACCATCGCCGGTCAGGGCAAAGATATTGCCGTAGGTCTCGCCGAATTCGTCATTGAAAAACGGCCCTTGCACGCCCTGCGGCAGCTTGCCCTTGATGTCGCCGACGCGCTTGCGAATGTCGTAAAACATGCCCGCCATGGCGCTGGAGGGCGCGCTGTCCTTGGCCATAACAATGATATTGGCCTCGCCAGGGCGGGTGAAACTGCGCACCACATCCACATGCGGCGTTTCCAGAATCACCTTCTCGATGCGGTTGACCACCTGCAACTCCATCTCGCGTGCGCTCGCGCCCGGCCACTGGGCCTGCACCAGCATGACCTTGAAGGTAAACGGTGGGTCCTCGGACTGACTGAGCTTGCCATAGCTGAACACGCCCAACACCAGGGTCAGGACCATCAGATAGCGCACAAAGGCGCGATGATTCAGCGCCCATGCGGAGAGATTGAAGCCGCTCATACGCCGCCCCGCACGGCGGCTCCGTCATAGGCCACGGGACGCAGTACCTGCCCGGTATGCAGGGTATGCACCCCGGCCGCCACCACCTGTTGCCCGGCCGTCAAACCGCGCACCACCACGCCGTCGCGCTCATAGCGCACTACTGACACGGCTTGAAGCTTGGCAACATGATCGGTATTCAATACCCACACCGCAGGCTGATCGCCCTGCTGGAACAGCGCCGATGCAGGCAGCCATGTTTCGCCAGCAGCGGCTTGGGTGGGCAACGAGACTTCGGTGCTCAAGCCTAGCGGCAGGTCATCCGGAAGCTGCAACACGCTGACTTTCACCAGCAGCGAGCGCGACGCATCGGTCATGGGCGCGATTTCACGCACCCGCCCATCCAGAGTTTCATCCGGACGCGACCAGAAGCTGATTTTCAGATCCCGATTCTGCTGCATGGCCTGTGCAAACGCCTGTGCGCTCGCCTCGCCGACACGCAGATGCACTTCACGCTCGCCGTCATAGGCAATCCCCAGCACCGGCTCACCTGCGGCCACCACCTGCCCAAGCTCCACATTCACCTTTGTGATCACACCCGGCTTGCTGGCCAGCAAGGCGCTGTATTGCGCCTGATTGCCGCTTTGTTTCGACTGGGCACGCAAGGCATTGACCCGCGCCGTGGCCGCATCCCGTGCCGCCACAGCAGCATCCAGAGCCGACTTGCCGAGGAACTTCTGCTCGTACAGGCCTCGGATGCGCACCAGCTCCTGTTGCGCATTCAGATGATCGGCTTCCGCACCCGCCAGCTCGGCACGCGCCGCTGTCACACTCAAATCCAGATCCGCCGCATCCAGCCGCGCCAGCACCTGCCCGGCCTGCACTTTCTGCCCCAGCTCCACACTGCGCTCGATGACCTTGCCGCCGACGCGGAAGGCCAGATCAGCCTCGAAACGCGCATTCAGCGTCCCGGCGAAACGCTGCACGGATGGCTGGGCATCTGCGCCCACCGTCCACACCTGCGCGGGGCGGGTTGCTTCCACCACTGGCGCGGTTTCCTTGCAGGCCATCAAAACAAACGCTGCGGCGCAGCAAACCAGAAGCAAGCCAACAGGTTGGCGCGAGAGGGGGGCTTTGTGCATGACAGGAATACAGGTAGATTGAATCGAGTGCAGACATCTTACTGAGACTTGGTTGATATGCCCAATATGCCGCGCTCTGTGTTCGACCCCATGCCCGACGCCACCCATGAAGAGCACTTTGATGATCTGCTGACCCGCCCCGGCTGTCGCATCGAGCGCATCGTGTCGCACGGCCAGATCAGCCCGCCAGGGTTTTGGTATGAACAGGACTGGGAGGAATGGGTGTTGCTGTTGGCGGGCGAGGCGGTACTGGGCTTTGAGGATGCTCCGGCGGGTCGATATTGGCAGGTGAATCTGCATGTTGGCGACTTTGTACTCATTCCCAAAGGCCGGCGCCATCGGGTTGAGTCTACCGATCCGACAGCTGCGACGATCTGGCTGGCAGTGCACATCACGACGGACTGAATTTCTGCACGTTTTGCCCTTTGAATTGGGTAAAACCACACCATACTTAGGGCATAAACGAACAACACTCCACAGGAGATTTTTTATGCGAATGGACAAACTGACTGCAAAGTTTCAACAAGCCCTGGCTGACGCACAATCGCTCGCCATTGGACGCGATCATTCATTCATTGAACCGGCACATTTGCTGGCCGCCCTGCTTGATCAGGATGGTGGTTCGGCGCGCGCGTTGCTGCAATTTGCCGAGGTCAATGTCAATCAATTGCGCACTGCGCTGAATGGCGCGCTGGATGCCATGCCCAAGGTGACGGGCGGGGCGGCGGGCGATGTGCATGTTTCCAATGATCTCGGTCGCCTGCTGAACGTGACCGACAAACTGGCGCAGCAACGCAAGGATGCCTACATTTCCAGCGAGCTGTTCCTGTTGGCGGCGGTGGAGGATAAAGGCGCGACCGGCGAGTTGCTGCGCAAGGCGGGTGCTACCAAGGGCATGATTGAACAGGCCATCGACAAGCTGCGCGGCGGCGAAAGCGTCAACGATGCCAATGCCGAAGAATCGCGTCAGGCTTTGGAAAAGTACACCATGGATCTGACCGCGCGCGCCGAAAGCGGCAAGCTCGACCCGGTGATTGGGCGTGATGAGGAAATCCGCCGCTGCATCCAGATTTTGCAACGTCGTACCAAGAACAACCCGGTGCTGATCGGCGAGCCGGGCGTGGGCAAAACTGCCATTGTCGAAGGCTTGGCGCAGCGCGTGGTGAACGGCGAGGTGCCGGAGGGACTGAAAGGCAAGCGGGTGCTTTCGCTGGATATGGGCTCGTTGCTGGCCGGTGCCAAGTTTCGCGGCGAGTTTGAGGAACGCCTCAAGGCTGTACTAAACGATGTGTCCAAGGCCGAAGGGCAGATCATCCTGTTCATCGACGAGATTCACACCATGGTCGGTGCGGGCAAGGGTGAAGGTGCGATGGATGCAGGCAATATGCTCAAGCCCGCCTTGGCGCGCGGCGAGCTGCATTGCATCGGCGCGACCACGCTGGACGAATATCGCCAGTACATCGAAAAAGATGCCGCGCTGGAGCGCCGCTTCCAGCAGGTGATCGTGGATGAGCCGTCCGTTGAAGACACGATTGCCATTCTGCGTGGCCTGAAAGAGCGTTACGAAGTGCATCACAAGGTCGATATTACCGACCCGGCGATCATTGCTGCGGCCACGCTGTCGCACCGCTACATCACCAGTCGCCAGTTGCCGGACAAGGCGATTGACCTGATCGACGAAGCGGCCAGCCGCATTCGCATGGAGATCGATTCCAAGCCGGAGGCGATGGATCGACTGGAGCGTCGTCTGATTCAGTTGCGCATGGAACAGGAAGCGCTGAAGAAGGAAACCGACGAAGCCAGCAAAAAGCGTCTGGCCGCCTTGAACGACGAGGTGCTGCGTTTGCAGGCCGAGTTTGACGGCATGGATGAGGAATGGAAGCGCGAGAAGTTTTCGCTGGAAGGCGCGTCGAAGATCAAGGAAGAACTGGATCGCATTCGTGTCGAGTTTGAGGCCGCGCGGCGTGCGGGCGATTTGGCGCGCATGTCCGAATTGCAATACGGGCGCATTCCCGAACTGGAAAAGCGCCTGATTGAAGCGCAAAACGTCGATCAAACCGCCTTCAAACTGCTGCGCACCGAGGTGGGCGAAGAGGAAATCGCCGAAGTGGTGGCACGCTGGACGGGCATTCCGGTCAGCAAGATGCTGGAAGGCGAGCGCGACAAATTGCTGCGCATGGAAGACGAACTGGGCAAGCGCGTGGTTGGCCAACGCGAGGCGGTCAAGGCGGTCTCCGATGCTATTCGTCGTTCACGCGCGGGCTTGTCCGACCCCAATCGCCCCAATGGTTCCTTCCTGTTCCTTGGCCCAACGGGCGTGGGCAAGACCGAGCTGGCCAAGGCGCTGGCGGGCTTTTTGTTCGACACCGAAGAAGCCATTGTGCGCATGGATATGTCCGAGTTCATGGAAAAACATTCTGTGGCACGCTTGATCGGTGCGCCTCCGGGTTATGTCGGCTATGAGGAAGGCGGTTATCTGACCGAGGCGGTACGCCGCAAGCCGTACTCGGTGGTGCTGATGGATGAGGTGGAAAAAGCGCACCCGGACGTGTTCAACGTGCTGTTGCAGGTGCTGGACGATGGTCGCCTGACCGACGGCCAGGGGCGCACGGTGGACTTCCGCAACACCGTGATCGTGATGACTTCCAACCTGGGTTCGCATCGCATTCAGGAGCTGGCGGGTGAAGCGAATTACGAGCAGATGAAAGCGGAAGTGATGGAAGTGGTCGGCGGGCATTTCCGCCCGGAATTCATCAACCGCATCGACGAGGCGGTGGTGTTCCATCCGCTCGATCGCACGCAAATCCGCGCCATTGTGGGCATTCAAACCGCCAATCTGCGCAAGCGCTTGCAGGAACGCGATATGCGCCTGGAGCTGAGCGAAGCGGCCCTTGATCTGTTGGGCGAAGCCGGGTTCGATCCAGTGTACGGCGCGCGTCCGCTCAAGCGCGCCATCCAGAGCAAGCTGGAAAACAGCCTGGCGCAGGCGATTCTGAAAGGCGAGTTTGCACCGGGGGATGTGATTCACGTGGATGCTGCAGGTGAAGCATTGACCTTGACGCGGGGCTGATAGGCTGGCGTGAAGCCCGTTAGGCCGCCTGCAGGCGGCCTTCTGCTATGTGGGCGACGTCCCCCCAATTTGAGTAGCACCTGAACTTAGAGTCCAATCCCACCCATGAAGGAGATTGGACATGAAGAAGCGATTCAGCGAAGAACAGATCA